>NZ_WJBC01000040.1 GCF_014284475.1 Acetobacterium fimetarium
GGTTTCACTTAAGAGTATCATCAGTGGCGTCCCCGGAAGCTATCACTATCTCGCCTTTGTGGCAATGGCGCTATTTGCAGTTTCGTTAATGGCTATGACGGTTACACTGTTTAAGGATTCAAAAAAACTTTGGATTGCTGTGTTGGTGATGGGGGCGGGTATCATGTCGCGTGTTGTTATGGGCTTTTCGCCAACCGTGTATGAGTCTGGAGCCCGGACATTTCTATTTCAATACATTGCGATGGTGATTTTCGGTCTCCTCTTATTTCAAGAGTTTAATCAGAAATTAACAGTTCAAAATCAGAAAAGATTATTTGTTGTTATGACTATTTTAGGAATTTGCGGTTATGTAGAATCATTCCTTAAGCTAATCTAGAACTAGCGATGATCGCACATAAAAAACGTTAAGAAAAGGCTCCTAATGGCGATTTATGTTGCCATTAGGAGCCTTTTTGGCTGGTTAATCAGAACTAGATGAACTGGATACGGTTTTGCTTTTAATCTCTTTGCTGATCTCAGTTGCTTCATCTGAGGGGGCATAGGTCGTTTCATAGACAAATTTATAAAGAGCTTTGATGTTATCAACCAACGTACTGGGGACAACGTAAGATACCCCATCGAGTGTGTCTAATGAAATATACTCATCGGTTGGGAAGCGACTCTGTTCAATATCTTTTGAAGGCATCAGGGCAAGGTTTATACCGTATTTTATGAGCTCCAGAGTAGTGAGAGAAGTCTCCACGTAAGGCAGGGTTGCCTTGACGAGCTTAAATTGATCCATGGGTTTAAGATCCAGTGCTTTGGATAGGACTTGCTCGAAAACAACCCGTTGCCGCAGGGTCCGATCGAAATCGCCGTCGCCAACATAGCGCACTCGGCAATAGGCCAATGCCTGCGAGCCATCAACAACCTGGGGGCCGATGTCTTCCAGCGGCAATGATCCGGTATTGACCTTGTCATTGACATCCATCAGATATTCGTTAACCCATTCGAGTTCATCTTCACTTTTAATATCAATACTGACGCCTCCGACTGCATTAACCATTGTGACCATCGCACTGAAATCAATGGTCACATAGTCGGTAATCGGGGTGTCAAAATTTTCATTGATGGTTTGAATTGCCAAATCGGGTCCACCGTAGGCGTAGGCGGCGTTTATTTTATCATAACCATATTTTGTGTTGATATACACATAGGTATCTCTCATGAGTGACGATACTTTTACTTTACGATGCTCATAGTCGGCAGAGGCAATCATGATGGTATCGGTACGATCGCCCTCGACTCCATCGCGGCCATCCACACCAAAAACGGCAACATTAACAATTTTATGCTGTTTGGCAAAAGCGGCCGCCTCATTACTGATGCCGTAACGGCTTAAATTTCCCTGCAGATCACTGGTTACATTTTCCAGGAAGAAAGTATTCACAGCAAAAGCTGCAACGACAAGGAGTAGAATCAGGATAAAAAATGTTCTGAAAAACTTTTTAAATCCATTTTTGCCTTTTTTCTTTTTAGTCTGTTGGGGGGCCGAGGATGCAATGGACGGGTGTCTTGATTTTGCGGGGGGAGACTTGACTTGACGGGTTGTTAGCTCCCGTTGCTGTTTATCTTGCTTTGAATTTTCGCTTGTTTTATGCTTTGAAGCAGGCGTTCGCCGATTTTCGATTACATTTTTTTTTCGTTTACTCAATACTAATACCTCATTTGGAAATCGTTCTCCTGCAGATATGTTATCAGCAAGTTAGTGCAAAAAAGTGCATTTTTAGCGTTTCTTTAAGGAAGGCAGGGTTACTTAAATTTGAAAATGCATCCGAGTTATTTAGTTTTAGAACTTCTAGTGAAGTATTATATCATATTTGTAAAATAATGTAAAAAAATATATTTGAATAGAAATATAGCCGGGAACGTAAATCTTGTTATACATTTCGCTAAAACTTTGTTATAATATGGGTTATAGATTCAGACTGAATATAGGAGTGGGGTTAATATGGCAAACGAACAGGAACTCAATGGAAAGAATGAGTACTTTGAATATGTTGAATCACGAATTGAGAATTTGGAAAAGCTGATTTTACAAAAGGATGACGAGCTAAAAGCGCTAATTCTTAAAACAAGCCAAAGCAAACCGGCTCAAAAGGGAAATGACTCAAGTGAAGATCTGGTTAATATAAAAAGGGACGGTAGCTTTGACCGCGTATTTCAGGATATTAAAGACGAAGAAGCACGCTTTTTAAAAAATGAAGGTGGCACACCTAAATATGAAACTGAGGAACTGAATAATCAACTTGTCAATATTGAGAAAAGAGAAAAAATGGTTCAGGAGATGTTGGACTCTCTCGGCACTGCACTAACAATCCTCAAGCAACGCCATGAAGAGGTGAATCGTAAGGAAGAAACGCTGAACAGTGAGTATCAAAAACTTCTAAAAATTGAAGAGTTGTATAGAAAGTCTGAAGGGCTCGATTCTTTGGGTTCAGCCTTTGGGCAGTTTCCGATTGGTAAAGGAAGTTCTAATAATCAAAAAAGAACACCCGTAAAGAAAGACAGCGAGGAGTGATTTGATGAAATTAAGTCTTGGAAAATGTTGGGGTTTATTGATTTTTGATATCATTGGTTTAGCTATTTCAGGTTATGCTTATTTACTGGGTTATCAGATTATAACAACCCTATCGAATGCAAATGCCTTTATCATACTGATGGGATTCTTCGTTGGTATCAAAGTGGTGGTATTATCATTATATGATCTGAACCGGAATATGCTGCATAAGAACATACCTTTTCTGGGGGCACTGATTTCCATTGTTGGAAACGGAATCATTTTTGCCTTATGTTGGTTTCTGATACCGGAAGTTCCAGTAATCTTTTTCATTGGCTTGTCGATTGTTGATTTTTTAATGGTCACGCTATGTCATTTACTGTGGTGGGTACTGATTGGGAAAGATGATGAAGGGACCAGGATTACCGATGCAATTGATGCGAAAGACGACCTGGTCAAAATAGATAAAAAATCCGGCAAGAAAAAAGATGAAGTCAGCAAGAAAAAGAGGGGAGCCAAAGAAAAAAAAACATGGCTTAACCAGGATGATGATGAAGGTTCGGAGTATGACAGCATTTTTACGAGTCTATTGGAAAACGAGAAAAAAGGTCAGAAAAGTTACCGTGAGCCGGAAAAGATAAATGTTTTTGAGGAAAAACGCTATCAGACCAGCGACTTTTTAAACGAAATCAAAGAAAATTTGAAAAAAGATCAGAGTATGCCGGCACAGCGATCTGAAACCAGAGCAATTCCTATTTCACAAAGTCCGGAACAGCGGCAAAAGCTTGGTGAAAATAGGACTTCATCCGAAATACCGGGTAAAAAAAAAGAAGTAATTAATAGTGAACTGTCCCTCAATAAAATGAACAAAGAGGATGAACAACTTAAGAATAAATCAACAAACCGAATGATTGATGCAACGGTTCCCTTGTCAAAAATGGATGGGAATAATTTGTTTGCCGATTTGCCAGGTATTCAGGGAGAAGAAAAAACGGTTGCGGTTAAAAGTGGGGATCGCTCAGATCATGATTTGAAAACGAACGAATCCGGTGCAGAAAGTGAAGAAGATTTTCTGATGATTGAGAGACGTTTGGGATTTCTGCTGGGTGAGATTGAAAAATCGATGAAGGAAACGCAGTATCTTCAGAATGCGGTGGGTGATTTTCAGAAAGAAGTGGAAACCTACACGCCGATTACCAGTGACGAAAAAATCATCGCGGCCGGTAACTTGATTCGGGAAAAACTGAAGACAATTATTGATAAACAATTTGTCGTTGATGAAGTATTGGATGATCTGATTCGTTTATCTAAATTGATCAACAATCGGATTAATGACCTGGACATTATCGAAGCGGGTCTAAATCAACGGAAAATTGCTTTGGATCAAAAAGATCTTCTCTTTGTAGAAGAGCGCAGCAGAAGTGCAGAAGATGCAGAAATAGAAATAATGCCAGAGGAACTTGTGATGGAGGATCTCGATTCAGAATTTATTGTTGCTGAAGGAGATTATGACACCATCCGGAAATATCTGACTCAGAACAAGTAATAATAAAAGATTGAGAGCCGGTTCTTTCAGAATGAAAGAACCGGCTCTAACTATTTCTTTTTCTACTTTGTAGCTGGCAATTTAAAATCGCAGCAAAAGCGTCTGAAAGCCGTCGAAAAAGCCGAAAAAAGAGATAATACCGGCAGTCATCCAGTTGCGGAATAATGATTTTTTTTATTGCGGATTTTCAAAAAAAATGGTATACTGCTAGCTGTATAAAAAGTTGGTGTATTGGTTAAAAATGCATCAAAACTTATTTTTATTAGGAGGAAAAGGAATGAAAAGAATCGCAAAGCTCGGTGTTTTGATGATGGCAGTTGCCATGATTTTCTCTCTGGCCGCTTGTTCTAGTGGATCAACCACAACAAGTAAGAGTGACACAAAAAAATATGTTATTGCTACTGATACAACCTTCAAACCATTCGAGTATGAAAACGACAAGGGTGAACGAGTGGGTATCGACATTGATCTGTTAGCAGCCATTGCAAAAGATCAAGGTTTTGAGTATGAACTAAAAGCAGTTGGTTTCGATGCTGCTTTGGGAGAAGTAACATCCGGTCAATCTGATGCTATGATTGCTGGCATGAGTATCACAGATGCCAGAAAAGCTACTTTCGATTTTTCTGATCCATACTTTGATTCAGGCGTGGTTATGGCTGTATCAGCATCAAACACGACCGTCAAATCTTATGCAGATCTGAGCGGACAGAAAGTTGCCGTTAAAAATGGCACAGAAGGAGCCACATTTGCAGAATCCGTCAAAGCACAATATGGTTTTGAAACTGTTTCTTTCCCAGATTCAGCAAACATGTATGAAGATGTTAAAGCTGGAAATTCCGTTGCATTATTTGAAGATTATCCGGTTATCGGTGATGCCATTGCAAGTGGCGTGCCATTGAAAATGGTTGGCGACATGCAAGCCGGAAATTCATATGGATTTGCTGTTAAAAAAGGCCAAAATGCTGAATTGCTCGAAATGTTCAACACGGGATTGGCAAACTTGAAAGCTAACGGCGAATATCAGAAAATCCTAGATACCTATATTAAAAAATAATTTGTCAAATATAATTTAACACGTTATTTATTTTAGAAATCATCTGTCAGCAGAAGTTCTGCTGTCAGATGATTTCTCTAAGTTATCTAAAAGTGTTTACTCGCGTGTGAGTAAAGACTATTGGACAACTGGACCCATTGAAGGAGGTTAACGTGAGTATACCAGAATTAATTGTACAGAATTGGTCCCGCCTATTGGGGGGACTTGCCATGACCGTTGAACTGACCATTATTTCACTTATTATTGCAGCCGTATTAGGGCTGACATTTGGTCTGCTATCGGTTTCAAAGAAAAAAACACTGCGTGCAATCGCACTTGTTTATGTTGATATTGTTCGAGGAACACCTTTGCTGGTACAGGCATTTTTTATTTACTTCGGGATTCCGGCGGCACTTGGCTTGCGATTGGATCCGAACATGGCCGGAATTATCACGCTCAGTATGAATGCCGGTGGGTATCTGGCAGAGATTTTCAGAGGTGGAATTGAATCCGTCAATAAAGGCCAAATGGAAGCGGCTCGTAGTTTGGGTTTGCCGTATAGTTTGGCCATGACCAAGGTTATTTTGCCGCAGGCAATTCGAACCATGACGCCGGCACTGATTAACCAATGCATTATTACGTTAAAGGATACTTCCATCCTTTCAATTATTGGTATTCAGGAATTGACGCAAACAGGACGGCTGATCATTGCCAACAATTACCAGGCCTTCGAAATGTGGACAATTGTTGCGGTTATGTACTTTATCATCATTATGATCCTGACAAAAATATCAAAACGCATCGAAAGGAAGATGTCTTATGGGAAAAGTAAAAATTAAAAACCTCAAAAAGAGTTTTGGCGATTTAGAAGTTCTGAAGGACATTAACCTTGAAGTTCATGAAAGAGAAGTGATCTGTATCATCGGTCCATCCGGATCCGGGAAGAGTACGCTTTTGCGCTGCATTAATGCGTTGGAGGTGTCTAGCAGTGGAACCATTGAGGTTGATGGCAATGATATCACCAACGCTGCCGATAATGAGCTCAATAAATATCGACAAAACATCGGCATGGTATTTCAGCAGTTTAATCTTTTCCCGCATATGACGGTTTTAGAGAATATTTCTTTTGCTCCGGTAGCACTTAAATTAAAAACAAAAAAGGAAGCTGACGAGATGTCGCTTAAACTTTTGCGACGGGTTGATCTTGAAGAAAAAGCAAATATTTATCCAGAGCAGCTTTCTGGTGGACAACAGCAGCGGGTTGCAATTGCCAGAGCTTTGGCCATGAATCCAGACGTGATGTTATTTGATGAGCCGACCTCGGCACTGGATCCTGAAATGGTTGGTGAAGTTTTAAATGTCATGAAGAAACTCGCAAAAGAAGGAATGACGATGATTGTGGTGACACATGAAATGGGATTTGCAAGGGAAGTTGCAGATCGGGTTATTTTTATTGATGAGGGTTTCATTGTCGAAGAGGGACCACCGCAGGAAGTATTCGGGAATCCTAAAAATCAGAGAACAATCAATTTCCTGAATATGGTTTTATAATTTTTCAATTAAGCTGTTGTAAGCGTGTGATACTGTTGCGCGTTTGCAGCAGTTTTTTTATTCCCGGCGATGGTAAGGATTACAAAACAGGCAACAGAAGACACTGTCGTGGAGCTGCTTGAAATTGCCGAGCTGCAGGATGTAAAAAAATAATCGCAAAGATTTAGGATAATAGCGAATACTAAAAAAAGATGATCACGAGGGATATCTGAAATTATCGGCAAATTAATAACGTAGTACCGACAATTGTTACATCATGTTGTATGCATCAGAGCGGACACGGCGATAGCCTGTCCGAATCTGCAGCATACAATCGATTAAAAATTGTCGGTACGGGAGGTCGATAATCTGAGATGCCTTAACGGTCATCTTTTAGATTCATTATTTAACTAATTGCGAAATTTTTATATTCTGCGTATGTTCGATCGGTTCCCAAATTTCAATCGGTTTGAGGAAACACAATACGTTGATCGGAATCCAGGATGCCAGGTAAAACCAGAAGGAAAAGACGGACAGATGATTAATTTCACGAACTTTCTTGCCTTCCAGCCACAACACCATGACGGTGAAGATAATGCTGAACACAACCCCGCCAACAGAAAAAATAATGGCGAAGGTCAGCGCATTAGACCAGACACTGGTGGTGATGAACAGCATGCCCAAAATAATAAAGGAACAGATCGTGTAAATAAAGGTTAGAACCTGTGTGAACGGGGCAACCAAATACATGATCATATCAAGGGCACAAATGTTTTTAGTTTGACGAACACAATCAAATAGCTGGCGATGATATCGTTCAAAACATTGAATGGTACCGGTTGACCAGCGCTTGCGCTGAGACCAGGACTGTTCAAAGGTGAGGGGGTGCTCATCGAAGGTAATGGCTTCCGGCACCCATGCGACGCGGTAGCCCTTGATGATACATTGGGTGGTGAATTCAATATCTTCGGTTAGGCTGAACGTTTTAAAGCCTTCTTTTTTGATGACATCGGTATGCATCATAAAACCGGTTCCGTTTAAAGCGGCGGATAATCCGAGCTTATAACGTGACAGGTTTAAAAAGCGATTCAGCGTCCAATAGAATACCGACTGGCAACCGGAAATCCAGGAATCATTGGGATTTTTGCTGTCGCGATAGCCCTGGGCGATTTTTTCACCGGATTCGATGACGTTGTTCATTGATGAGAAAAAATGCTTGTCAACCACGTTATCAGCATCGAAGATGCAGAAGGCATCGTAAACATCATTTTTACTGAAGATGTAATCAAAGAACTGTGAAAGTGCGGCGCCTTTTGATTTAACTTCGGCGGTACACATCATAATCTTTGCTCCGTGTTCTTGCGCAACCGCTCTGGTATTATCGGTGCAATTATTGGGAATAACATAAATATCCATCAACTCTTCCGGATAATCCTGCGCGTGCAGGCTTTCAATGAGATTGCCGATGACACCGGCTTCATTTCGCGCTGCGATTACAGCGGCGATGCGGTTTTTGGGAAGTGATGCGGTATATTTATTATGTTTGGTATAGCCAAACAATCCGACGACCAAAAAATAGATACCATAAATAAAAAACGGGATACCTAAAATAAATAATAGGGTAAAAATTTCTGAAGCCATTTCTATTTATTTTCTCCTTCTATATTAAGTTGTGAAATGTCATTTCAGCATGACACAACCACCACTAATGATTAAATCGGTGGTGGTTGCGGTTGTCATCCTACAATGCCTTTGGTTTCGTACATTCTATCACGGAAGAGCATTATTATCAATAAGATGGAGTAGTTCCAGAAACAATGCACCATAAATTTTAAGGTAATTTAAAGGTTACATTGCAATTGCAACTTTTATAAATCTTCCGGTTTCTTGTCGATGAGTTTAGTTCGTGACATTTTACTGTTTTGTATGTCATCCGCATATTTCCACAGAATGACAAAACCAATGGGCCAAGCCAAAAGACTCCAAATTAAAACCCACGCAGCACTGGAATAAAACGGCTTTTTCTGTGATTTTTCTTTATTGCGATCAGCCTGATTTATGGATTCATCAGCAACTGCTTTTTCTTCTTCTGCCAGCATTTTTATTTCCCCCTTGTTTTAGAATCGCATCAT
>NZ_WJBC01000041.1 GCF_014284475.1 Acetobacterium fimetarium
CTAACATTCACTTCATTTTTGAGAAAACTTAATTCACCAATTGAAACATCTTGATTTTCTAATATTGCTATAAAAAATCCGAGATCTTTTATTCTGTCTGATAAAAAGCCCGTATCTTTAAAATGTATTTTATTCAACGAAAAATCGATTTCCACATTTTTTCCGAACCTTAATATGCTTTTCACCTTTGTATGTAAAACATCGTATTCAGTATATATAAGTTCTCCATTTACTTTTATATCTTTAGAAAATGTTTGTATAGCTCTAGTAAAGGTTGCTTTATCCACAGGTAGGTACACTTCAAAATCGAATGGTTTTATATAAATATAAGTTGGATGATTTAAAGTATATTCAATTGGCGAACACTGCTTGAGTCCAGGTCCACTATAAAAAAAATTAAAACTCTCAATTGAAAGATTAGCTTTCTCAACATCTTCCATTGAAAGAAATTTGTGATCAACCGTACCTTGAAGACTCCTATTTCTGATAAAGTTTGTAAAAATATCTCGTATTTCCAGTTCGTCAGTCGGAAACTCCAATAGCTCAATTGATTTGCTCTTTTGATCTTTTATCTCTTTTAATAAACAAGTTAAATCATATCGTAATAACGGACGGTAATATATTTTATGATTATCAAAATCTTGCAAATAAACAACGAAGTAGATTGCTCCCGAATCATTGAGATAATTTTTTAGATCACATATATTTACTGGGTATGTAATCTTTTCACTGAAATCATCAGTATTGTAATGACCCTTTACTTGGATATCAATTTTACCAAGTAGATCTTTTTTCTTTGTACCCGGTTGATCATAAACAAAAATATTGCCATCCCATGAAGGCGTTTTATCGTTTTTTGCAACTTCTGGATTAATATACTGACTTCTAGTTAAAACGTTTTCCAAAGCGATAATTGCGCGCATTTCTATTTGTGTTTTGTTCATCTCCAATAGCATCTCTCCCTTTTTTAGAATTTTATTATTCTATTTATGACATTTTTTCCATGCATGAAAAGTATATTTGCCAGATTTTTTCAATATCTCTAGATGAAGTTATCAATAAATTTTCTCAAACTATTGCCCTCTCCCCCCCAAATTGCTTTTTTTACCGGTCATATTGATCACCCAAATTATATTAATCGATTTTTCACTCCTGTTTAATGAACAAAATAACTATTTTACTTCTTTCGTTATGATACAATAAATCAAAATAGGAGGTTTTAATATGGCAGATTCAAAAAAAGGCAATACTTCAAATGGTCGTGGGGTAAAAGGCAGCAAATTTTGGATACAAACTTTGGTGAATTTAGACAACGGTCTCGCCTTAACAAAAAAAATAACAACAATTGAACCTTCAATTAAAACCATTGAATGGCTCTCCCCATTACCCAATGATTACATAGAATTTAGAAATAAGGATGTTGTAGAACTCATCAACAAAAAAAATCCGTTGCAATCTATCTCTATAAAAGACTTAAATAATTTTTGGCCTAGTCGCGGTGCTTGGTGGGATGCAATCGGTTGGGATTCGCTAACTAATACCGTTATTCTTCTGGAAGCAAAAGGACACATTGAGGAAACATTATCAAAATGTACTGCCAAAGCTGCTGCCAGCAGAACCCTTATTGAAAGATCCTTGAAAAGTACTTACGCTTTATTTAAAGATCCCCTTGGTATAAATCTAATTGATTTTACAAAAATTTGGTGCGATACATATTATCAAATGGGAAATCGCTTAGCATTCTTAGCTTTTCTAAAAAATCAATCGATTAATGTCAAATTAGTTCTATTAAATATCGTCAACGACCCTACTCATAAATCAACATCTAATAACGATTGGATTCAACATTATGAAAAGATGTTCACTTCAATGATTGGCAGTAAATCAGCTCCTAACGACGTTGTTATCGTAAATTTTGAAGTTTAAGGCCACTGGTATGAGCAGTGGCCAGTGCATTATTTTTTGACCCATTTATGAGCAGGTTTCTGAGTTGGTGGTAAACGATCACCTGTACCAATATTTACAACTCTTGGTTTGTTAACTTTTCCACCTTGTGGACCAACTTCAATATATTTCCCTGGTGTTTTGTTGTCTGTCCCAGGCTTAATCAATTCTGACATAGTTTTCTCCTTCTTCAAATCATTTTCTATATATGGTTGCTTTATATATGATAACACTATATATTGTGTATATCAATATAATTATTCAGAACTCGATTATAGTTATTATAACTATTGAAGCTCGATCTAAACTCTTCATCCGACTAAATTTAAGCCACGTTCTTCATGCGATACTTGTTTTACGTAATCTTTCATTAAACTTAATCGCTTCTCGACTGAGCCATTTAGTAAAACAACAGGCTGGTGTCCATTTTTCGCCAATTAAAAAGGCCACCTTAAAGGTGACCTCAACGTTATCTGTATGAACAACGACTTTCTGTATAAATCGATTAATAAATCGTCTCACTTCAGGAATGCTCTTCGTTCGTACCATAACTTTTGTTTTTTCAAGCAGCTCTCTAATTTCATCTTCAGTAACTTCTACCGTTTCTTCAATCGTGTTCACATCGATCAGATCATTTTCCAACTGCTGTTTTTCTAAATGCAAGGTTTCCATTTTATCAAACATGACCTTTTGATTCATCCCCTGCGCAATGGCATCGGTGATATTATTGATTTTGATCTCAATGGCCGTAATCTGTCTTTGAATGGTATCCGTATCCAAATCAATATTTTCCAATTTTTTTCTTCGGTAACGGTTAAATTCTGCCGTAATCGTTTCTACATCATCATAAATATGTGTATACAGCAAATCCAGAATAGCTGAATCAAGGGTTGTTTGTTCAATTCCTTTATTTTTACAGCTTTTATCTTTGTGACTGCTTTGGTAGTTACACTGATAAGAAGCATACGCCCTATGACCCGGTCGTTCTTTACGGTAATTACTGACATATGAATGACCGCACTCACATTCAATGATCCCGCCTAATAAATTGGGATGTTTGGTTTTAAATGTCCCTGATTTCTTTTTGTTTTTCGTGAGTATTTCCTGGACATTTCTGAATGTTTCCTTGTCAATGATTTGTGGCACTCCACCGTCTATTCGAATGGTATCTTCTTCATTTTTATACTTATGACCATTTCTACCCCGAGGCCCTTTTGCTGCTGACCGATCATAAACATACATTCCTGTATAGCGTTCATTATGTAACATCCAGTTAATCGCGGATTTTGACAGGGTTCCACCTTTCTTCGACTGATTGAGTCCCTGTCGATTCAGTTCTTGTATGAGCTCTCCGTAGCCATAACCTTCCGCTTTCATTTTGAATATGGTTTGCACTGTTTTGATTTCATCTTCATTCTTGGCTAAAATAAATTTCTGTGTCTCAGGATCAATATCATATCCGAGTGGCAGGTTTCCCCCGGTGTACAAACAGTCTCTGGCTTTTTGCAACAAGCCTTTACGCACTTCTCTGGCCAGATTTCTTGAATAATATTCTGCCATGGCTTCGGTTAAGCCTTCTAGTAGGACACTTTCCGGTTCATTTCCAAAGCATTCGGTTACAGAAATGTATTCAATATTATTTTTGGCCAGGATCTCTTTATAGGTTGACGACAAGTTTCGTGATCGGGCAAATCGGTCTCCCTTATGCACAATTACCGCATCAAATTGTCCTTTTTTACCATCTTCAATCATTTGTTGAAATTGAGGCCGTTGATCCGTTGTTCCTGAGATCCCAAAATCGATATAGGTATTCACCAGACAGTACCCATGCTTTTCACAGTATTCTTTAACCCCATAAATCTGAGCATCAATGGATGATTCATTCTGCATATCTGTTGATACCCTGGCGTAACCAACTGCTCGTTTAATTGTTCCCTTTTTTGCCATGTTCATTCCTCCTATTTCTCTATCTCAAATATTTATTTCAAATATATAATATGCGTTTATCGATTGGTCTGATTTTGTTCGAAAATTGGGAAGATCTTCGAACTTAACCGATTGACCTTCCCAAATAATTCAGTCTTAACACTTTATTTTAACTTCTGTAACTATTTATCATAACCATTTGGCGTGAATTTTATGATTTTGAATTTCGATTTACTGCCAAATTCTTCAACCTCAACCTGCGCAGTCCCTTTAAGTCCAATAATGTCACATAGAAACACTTGATCGAATAGCAGAAATTCTTCAATTTCCCGCATGAAGGTATCATATTCTGAACCGTATTGATCAGAGTATAAAAAGGCTTTCTCTACGTAATAATCACGGCCATACTTATCTTCAATTTCAAATCCAAGCACTACTTCGACATTTTCAAAGCTGATACCAGTATATTTTCTGGCTTCTCCACGTCTTAAGATGCTTTTGAAATTACCACTTTTAGGTTTTAGAAAGCAGTCATAAGCCTTGAAATCTTTTGGTTCAATTTTAGTATAATTATGCATTTATTTCTTCCTCTCATTGCCGCATTATTACGGCTGAAACAATTATTTTTTCCGTCTATTCTAAATTTCTGTTGTTATCATATAGTCAATTAACTTGAGCAGCTCAAGATAATGTTCATCTGGTTCTGAATGAGTTTTCTCTTCCGAGACTAATTCAAATATTATAGGATTGCCTTCCTTAATTGACTTGCGTTCTAACGTGTAAATAATTTCATGAATCCTAATGTCACACCACCTCCTTTCGGATTCGTTACTTCAGATCATTTTTATCTGATCTGATTTTTGACTTCCCTGAGATCCCTCAAGACAAAAAAGCAGTGTTTAGAAGCTATTTTTATTAGTAGCTCTAAATCATTAAAGTCAACATCGTATCTAGCCGTTCGTAAAATCCGCTATTCATTTTGATCTTCTTAATAAAACACATCCTCAGTAATTCAACTGTCAAACAACAGCCTCCTCAATTTCTGCTTTTTTTTGAATCGGTTTATAATTTGCTAACACCCATAATCCGCTTTTTCGGAAATCACATCGTAAACCCTGAGCAGTAAGCCCTTCATGAAGGGCTTTATAAAAATATTCTTCTTTTGTATAGATGATATGATATTCCATGCAAGCCCAATTGTTATATGTGGTGTAGAGATGGGTTCGATTAATTGATCTGTTTTCACTGGGCATTGCCGGTTCATAACGATCCAGGAAGAATTTTAGTACCGGTACATTTTCCTTGAAATAATCGGTTTTTGCTTGTTCACAGACTTCGCATTTTGGAAATTTAAACCCGTTATCCCGTAATTGTTGATAACCCTGAATGCTCCAATTAAGTATCCCCTGCAACTCACCGATCAGTTTCTGCTTTAGAAAAGGATCGGCTTCATCCAAATAGAATGTTTTATTAAACGGCAATATGATTAGTCGTTCTGTCAGAGCTGGTGTACACTCACTGATTTCAGGCAATTTATTGAATAACATCAACAGTTTAATGTCCAACTGAGCATCCACTGCACTTATGTGTTTTCTGGTAATATGTACCTTGTCATTGGATGTGATCGATTTAAAAATAGCTGTATCGAAGTCTTTGACCTGCTTGTTTTCATCACAGATATTCAAGCGCTTATTCAGGCAAATTTCTAGTGCAAATTTTTCGTTAAAATCTTTCAATGGCAAGTGTGACACATTTTCTGAACCGGCAATCTCAGCTAATATGGACATTAATAAACTCTTTCCATTTCGACCAGTACCGAACAACCAGAATGCAACATTCGCTGCCATGGAATTACTAATCGAATAACCAAATATTTGTTGAATCAATGTGACCATCTCCTGATCTCCATCAACAATATTCTCCAGTGTTTCCAGAAATAAGGAACACCCCGCGTCGGGATCATATTCAATTTTGCTGCTATGGGTTGTGAGAAACTTGGTGCTGAACGGCACTAACTCCTGTGAATCCAAAAGCAGGACGCCATTTTTGCAATTAATATAATTGCCCTGATTAAAACGAACGACTTTTTCTTTGATCTCCAGCACTAAAGCGTTAATGGTTTTTGCTCCATTTGCACCATTCCACAGTTGTATATCGGAGTAATTGAAGATACCCCTGATGATTTGGGCTAAATCATTGTACCCAATACCACCTTTTTCCGCTGAGAACAGATCGTATTTGCCAAGCTCATCATTAAAAAGTGCAATCTCATTGCTCACCGTTTTATACCCAGCTTTCAAAACAGAGGCTACATACTCCACCCATAGATTGATATCTGTTAAAATGAAGGACTCCAACCCTGTTTTTTTGTTTATCTTCCGGGTGAATCCAACCTGCTGCAAGCATTCGATTGTCTGTTCCCGTTCTAATCCTTTTGGAATCAGTTTTGACTCATCCAGATAGACCATTTCATTAAAAACAGTGGTTTCAGGTTCTTCTCGTAATAGAAAAACGGTTGAGTTTTCTATGATTTCTTCCACTTCTTCAATATTATCTTTTAAACTATTTTCGATTGGCATTTTTCCTCCATCATTCTTAAATTCTGAGGGGTGCTTGTGACCGCTACACCCCTCATCTGTTACCTAAATCATTTCTTTTGTGGTAATGTTGCTTGAATAATTGTGCTGATATTGACGTATCGTCGATCATCATTCACCGAGTTAACAACTCTGCACTCACCCGTACACCCGATAAGCTCTTGGGGGTTTGTAATCTCATTCACGCCAATCGAAAGAAGCAGCGAATTCACAAACATCTGAAATTTCTTCAGCGATAATTCTTTTGATGAAAAAACCTGCTTTAGGTCATACTCAATACCGTCAACACTTAATAGTAAAAAATCAAAACTGCAATATGAGGTGACATAGCCACCTGCTTTCACCGAGTTTAATTCTTCATTAAAGTTTTTAAGCACAAAATGATAATCGCCATCAGGCGGCATGATCGCTTTGATCGCAAAGGTAAAAGGACTTACCCCCGAATTTACTGTTTTAGATAAATTAAAGCGACTATCATTAGTTACCGAATTTTCCTGTAAACTCTTTGTCCAGATGTTTTCTTTATTTGTTACTTCAGCGTCATCTGAAAGCTGCTCATCGATTGTCACTTTTTTAGCTGATTTCAGTATCTCTTCAAACTCCTGATTTCTGTAAATGCCATTGTTTTCATTGATCCCTAAATAATTCATATCTTCATTTGCCATATTCGTCCTCTTTGCTTTCTTTTAATTCAATTTTAATTGGAGTTTTCTTTAAATATTCTTTCGCACCATCAATCATGGATGACTCCAGAACTTCTTTTACCATTGCAACTTTTTGATGCTCTGTCTCTAAAATAATTTCATCATGGAGAAGCATCACAATTTTGATATGAGACCCCAGTCGTTCAGTTACCAATTCAATGGATTTCTTTAGAATTTCTGATGAACTGCCCTGAATGCCGAGGGCTAACTTACTGTTTGGTTTTTTTATGTTATGAAACTCGAATCCACCAAGTGTTTTGATTGTGTCACTGTTTAACTGTTGCCGTTGAAACGCCGCAATCCCTGGAAACTGCTCAAAGAATGCGATTTGCAGCTGATTTGCCTCCTGAATTGTCATACTCAGGCCCTTTTTTTCGAGATTTTGGACCATTCCATAAGACGTTATCCCGTACAGCATACCAAGTGTTATCGCTTTGATTTTCTGACGATCATCATCGCTGATATCCTGAATCTCCCGATTAAGAAGCGTTGCTGCTACCGATTTATACAAGTCTCCACCGTGAAGAAACAATTGTGTCAACCGTTCATCACCCGACATTTCAGCCATAATTCTCAGCTCGATTTGTGAATAATCAGCTGAAATCAGACAATGACCTGGTGGCGCTGTGAAATAATCTCTTATCTTACGGGGAAAATTCTGGACGCATGGTTCTTTGGAAATAATGCGGTTCGTTACTGTTCCGTTCCATAACCACTTAGGGTGAATACGACTGTTCTCATCCAGTTGGGCCATTAAGTTATTGCCATACGTTTTTAAAAACAGCTTGAGTTCTTTCCATTTCACAATGCTACAAAAGATTGGGTCACTTTTCTCATGATCCATTAGCCATGCCAGACTGAATGATTTTATGCAGATCCCATTTTTTAATGCCTGCCTGGAAATCAGTTCGCAGTATAAGGAAAACGGCTCTGGAATACCCAGTATTTTTTTTATTTTATTTTCAATGACCACCAATTCATCTTGCTTTTCGCTTATAATCTCATCTCTATACCGTTGCCGATCGAACATAATGCCATCTTGCTGCAGCTTTTCCATCAATGTGTTTTCATCAATCACAATTTCCCTTTCTGTTAATATCAAACGGTGATCACTCGTTTGACATCAACCCGAATCCTAAACTATAGTTCATTTCTTTTTTCATTTCATGTTTCTGATAATAATTATTGGTCAAAAACAGAATCACATAACAGGATTTTTGTTTCTTGCTATGAATTCTTTTTTATTATAGACTCCTGATTTTGAATAGGGAACGGGCTATTTTAGGGTTTCTCTGTTTTCAGGTGCGAAAAATTTTTCCAGCTTCAAAAATTCCCCAAACGATCCAATTTAGACCAATCAAAAAAGACATAATTGCAGTATTTGATTTCTTACTTAAAGAAAACTGCGATTATGTCTTTATTTATTTTTATAAAATTATCAGCTAATAAATATCAATACTTTAATCGTACACTTACTAATTA
>NZ_WJBC01000042.1 GCF_014284475.1 Acetobacterium fimetarium
TTTATACCCTTCCAGAGTTGCGCAAACTCCTACCTGAACATACACCCGGAAACCAGTTTGGTTCCATCATTGTAAAAACGAAAACCGGGATCCCGGTTAAACTGGTTTTTGTCAGAAACCGCAATAATAAAAGGGATTGGCTGACGGTGCTCAGTACCGATTTATCCTTGTCGGATGAAGAAATCATCCGCATTTATGGGAATCGATGGAGCATTGAAGTTTTCTTCAAATCCACCAAGTCCCTGATGAAGCTTGGCACCGAATTTCAGGGGCGAAGCTATGACATGATGATCAGCCACACCACCATTGTTTTTACCCGATACATCCTGCTGGAATGGCTTCGCAGAAACGAAAATGATGATAAAACCTTGTGCGAATTATTCTTCAGGCTTTGTGATGACATCCAGGATATGGCACTCTCAACCGCTCTTCAAAGTTTGATGAGCTTATTTGTTGAACAATTGAATTCGGTAGGATCTAGAAAGTCTACACTGTTAAAAAATCAACTCCGGCAATGGATTGACTCTCAGGCCTTTTTTATAAAGGCTTTATTCGGTCAATTAAGCTGGGAAAGTTGAGCTTATGAAAAATGAAATTCTTTTGAATCTGATAGCTGATCAGGAATAATGTGCTGTCGACCAATACTTTGATCACCGTAAGATGAACCGATAAATTGCTCAGACTTGTAACCAATACCCAGCTGAGCATCATCTGGGAACAGAATAAGGTCAGATACTGCAACGCTTCGCTGGTGTTATTGCTTTTGCTCTGAAAAACCCAATGTTTGTTGATCATATAGTTCACGCAGCCGGACATCACTCGGGCCATGACGGTTGCCGCTAATATTCCGACCGAGCCGGCGCCAAACAAATAATTGATAAAGACCGTAAATAATGAAAGATCGATGAGCGCAGAAGCCAGAGAAGAAAGGCTGAATTTTAATATATTCAAATAAATACAGAGGGAATCTTTGACGGCATGAAAATGGGATGATTGATTGTCTTCCAGATAGATTGTCTCAATCGGCACATAGACAAACGGTATCTGATTTCTGGCCATTTCCAACAGCATGTTCATCTCATATTCATACCGGTTTCCTGGTATTGAAAGGCATGTTTCTGTGAGTTTTTGAGGAATTCCCCGAAGGCCAGTCTGTGTATCCGGACACCGCTGGCTTGTACTTAAATGAAATACAAATGATGTGATTCGGTTTCCCCATCGGCTTTTAAAGGGGATGTTTGTTTCGTTGAAATTTCTGGTCCCCAGAACCAGACTGTCCGGATTTTTTTCCAGGGCATCGGACACTTTCAGGATATCTGCTACAGAATGCTGACCATCAGCATCTGCCGTGATATAGCCATTGCAGTCCGGGTATTTTAATGATGCGTACCGGATTCCCGTTTTCAGCGCCACACCCTTGCCCATGTTCTTAGTATGGGTGCAGATTTGAGAGCGAAATTTATATTTTAATATTTTAAAGACGTTGTCATATTTCTCTTCGCTGCCATCATTAATAATAACAACCCGAATATCAGTTTGCTTTAATTCTTCAACCAATTCAATCAATTTTTCATCTGGATTAAGGGCGGGTATGATCACGACAGATTTCATTTTTTAGCCTCCTAACTTTTTCTATCTGTATCATAGCGCTCTAATGTGATAGTTTTGTGACTGAAAAATGAAAGTTTTTAAAGCCAATAAAAAAAGAGTTTCTGTATATTGAAACTCTTTTTTGGTTTATCTTTTAAAAAGATTGAGAATAACCAGCAGGATCACTGCTCCCACGAATGAAACAAAGATGCTCCATAAATTGAATCCCGTCACGCCGACGCTGCCAAAAAAGCTGAAGACATAACCACCCAACATCGCGCCGATGATTCCAACAACAATGTTTTTGATCAGCCCCATGTCGCGGCTGTTTTTTGTGATGATGCTGGCAAGCCATCCGGCTAGCCCCCCAAGTATGATCCATGAAAAAAATCCCATTAGTACACATCCTTTCTGATAATTTATATCATTACGTGTTTTTTTCGTTGTTTGATATGGTATCATCTAAATAACACAAAATCAAATAAAATGACGGACCCGTGATAAATTGGCAAATTATGTAAATACCGTTTGCTCCGCGGCCGGTTTTTATCCTAAAATTCACATTCGTATTTTTGATTTTAAATTTTATCTAAGGTTAAGGGACTAAAATAATAGATTGTAGAGTGAATTTCAAAAAAAGAGGTTCCTTTTTAGTCATCGATCTTAAACGATTACCTGAATCTCCGTTAAAATTGAATCAACTCTTGTTTTTATACCCTTGTCATAAATAATAATCAGCGAAAGGCATTTTTCATTTATGCTAATGAAAAATGATATGGCACTATGAATATCAATTCAATCGATATATCACTTCCAGACAGTCTGGAAATCAATGAAAATCTGAAGGATTTTGTTCTCCAGCAACAGCTCTATCGGGCCGCAATCAAAGAAATAAAAACAAAACTTGAAATACTCGATGAAGAATTTCAAGTTAAATACGATCATAACCCCATCCATCACATGGAGTACCGGTTAAAATCTCCCAAAAGTATTGCTGAAAAAATGGAACGAAAAGGCCTGGAACTCAGCGCCGACTCGATCCGAAAAAACCTGACCGATATTGCCGGTGTTCGCGTGATCTGCAACTATTTAACCGATATCAATCGTATTGCCACCCTGCTGCTGCGGCAGGATGATATCAGTCTGATCCGCAAAAACGACTATATCTCAAACCCCAAAGCAAATGGTTACCGCAGTCTGCACCTGATTGTGCTGGTGCCGATATTCTTAGCCGAACGGACCGAATCCGTCCCGGTGGAAATTCAGATTCGCACCATTGCCATGGATTTCTGGGCCAGTCTTGAACATCAGCTCAAGTATAAATCACACAGTGACATATCTGAAGGATTGCGCAACCGTCTTAAATCCTGCGCCGATTCCATTACCAATCTGGATGAGGAAATGCAGCTGATTTACAAAGAAATCAACTCTGGAATTTGTCTCGATGAATAAAACAAAACCATCCTCTTTTTTATAATTTTGCCTGGGAAATTCCCGGGCTTTTTTTATTTCGGGAAAAAATAAATCGAAACGCTGTTGACAATCGCTATTTCAAATGTTATCCTTATTTATAATAATTACTGATTAATAATTATTATAAAATTATATCTGATAACGGAGGATAACAAATGGAAGAATCAAAAACACTCACCAACCTTATGGCCGCCTTTGCCGGTGAATCTCAGGCAAACCGAAAATATACCGCTTATGCAAAAAAAGCGCAAGCCGATGGCAACTTGAATGCTGCCAAGCTTTTCAGAGCCGCTGCTGATGCTGAAACACTCCATGCCTTAAAAGAATTCGAAATTGCCGGTAAAATCAAATCGACTGCAGAAAACCTGAAAGACGCAGTGGGCGGTGAAACGCATGAATATACGGAAATGTATCCTGCCTTTATCACCGATGCCAAAGCCGAAGGCCGTAACGATGCCATCAGAACCTTCACTTTTGCCATGAAAGCAGAAGAAGTTCATGCCAAACTATATAAAGAAGCGCTGGATAACCTCAGCCAGACCGAAGAAGTTTTTTACTATCTCTGCCCTGTTTGCGGCAATATCGAAAAAGCAGTGCCAGAAAAATGCACTATCTGCGGCGTTCCCGGTACTGAATTTATCAAATACTAAAATTCTGTCCGGAATTTTCAACACTAAAATAGCTCCTAACCAAGTCCCGGTGACAAAAGCCGTTCCCTGTCTGCTGTTCAGACAACGGAAATGCTTCATGCATCGGGACTTTTTTCTATCCGGAATCCGGTTTTCTAAGTCCCTTGGTTTATCTCACAAGCCAGACTTCTTAATGTTTCCGCTTTATCCGTCCGTTCCCACGGCAGATCAAGATCCGGTCTGCCAAAATGTCCGTAACAGGCGACCTGAAAATAAAGCGGTCTTCGCAAGCCGAAATTTCTGATAATGGCGGCCGGCCGCAAATCAAAGTGCGTCCTGATCAGTTCTTCAATGCTCTCCTCAGCAATTTTTGCTGTTCCAAAAGTGTCAACCATGATCGATACCGGATTGGCCACCCCGATCGCGTAGGCGATCTGCACTTCGCACTTGTTTGCCAGTCCGGCAGCGACGATGTTTTTGGCGACGTATCTGGCAGCATAGGTTCCCGAACGATCCACCTTGGTCGGGTCCTTTCCCGAAAAAGAACCACCGCCATGCCGGCTGTAGCCGCCGTAGGTATCAACGCTGAGTTTTTTGCCGACCCAGCCCGAATCCCCTTCCGGGCCGCCAATCACGAATCTTCCCGTTGAGTTCACATAATATTTCGTCTCTGCATCAAGAAATTCCTCCGGAATCACTGCTCTGATGACTCTTTCAATCATGTCCCTTCGGATCTGTTCATGCGTTGCCATTTCATTGTGCTGGCAGGCGATGACCACCGCCTCAATGCGCCTGACCTGATCGCCTTGATACTCCACGGTCACCTGGGTTTTTCCATCCGGCCGCAGATAGGGTATCTCCCCGGATTTGCGCAGCGCTGTCACCTTCTTTGCCAATTTGTGCGCCAGCGTAATCGGCAGCGGCATCAATTCGGGGGTCTCATTGCAGGCAAAACCGAACATCAGACCCTGATCGCCGGCTCCGATCAGATCCAGCTCATCTTCCGAGCCCGCTTTATATTCCAGCGAGGCATTGACACCGACCGCGATATCCGGGGACTGCCGGTCAATGCCGGTCAGAATTGAACAGCATCTTCCGTCCATGCCGAAATCGGTATCGGTATAGCCGACATCCTGAATAATCCTTCTTGCAATAGCCGGAATGTCCACAATTGCCGACGTGGTGATCTGCCCGTAGATCGTCACCAGACCCGTGCTGACGGAAACATCGCAGGCCACCCGGCTGAGGGGATCTTTTTCCAGGATGGCATCCAGAATGCCATCTGCGATCTGATCGCAGAGCTTATCCGGATGGCCCTCCATAACCGATTCTGAAGTAAACAGCCATCTTTTCATGCTATTTCACCAACCTTTCCTCTTCTCACTCAAATCAGGCCTAAACCTAGCTATCCTTTGACAACAGCCATCGTTTTTAAACGTTTCACCGGTTCGATCAAATCCAGTTCGTTGGCAATAACAAACTCAATTTCCTTGTAGGCAAAACGCGTTTCTTCACTGACATCCAGTTTTTTCTGCTTTCCCAGAAAGACACCCCGCGATTTCAGATCGTTGATGGTTCTGTCCACAGAAAATTGTGCCTTTGCCGCATGCCGGCTCATGATGCGCCCCGCCCCGTGGGAACAGGATAAAAAGCTCTCCGGATTCCCTTTGCCCTTGACAAGATAGGAATAAGTCCCCATGGCTCCCGGTATGATTCCCAGCTCCCCATCGCCGGCCCGAATGGCCCCTTTGCGGTGAATCCATACTTTTTTGCCATAATGTTCTTCATAAGCGGCATAATTGTGATGACAGCTGATCGGTTTTGAGCATTCAAGCTCCGTGATGCCGGCATATTTTTCGGCCAGCCGTTTGACAATCCCGATCACCACCCGCATCATGTGCCAGCGGTTCTCATTGGCAAACGCCATGGCGAGGTTCATCCACCGCAGATAATCCTTTCCGGTTTCACTGTCCGTCGACAGATAGGCCAGATCCCATTGGAGCGGAACCACTGATGAATAAACGGCAGGTTGGAAAGGTTTTTCGCCTGTTCGAAACATTCCTTTTCAATCTGACTGACATCTTCCAGCCAGACTTTGATCGGCCATTTTTGTTCCTTCGGATTAAAAACGATAAACATAATCATTCCTCATCTCAATTCCCTTTCGATATCGATTATTTCTCCCTCGGTATTACTTTCAACAAAATTCAACACATTGTCAATCATGCTGTTTGCAACGCTGGCTTCACTGACCACACAGGCGATTCCCAGTACGATGCGCTGGTGCAAATCCTGATCTTCCACCTCTGCCACGGATACATTGAATTTATTTTTCGTCTTTGCACTGAGGCTTTTAACTACCATGCGCTTCTCTTTGAGCGAATGCACCCAGGGCGCATAGATCGTAATTTGTACGGCACCGACAATCATGCTATCTCTCTCCCATTCTGATGATCGTTTTTCGCAATTTTTATACAGCTACTTCACTTTTACCCCTTTTGAAATTCATCATGCATCGATTCGCTGATAATCCTGATAATCTTCACTCTTTTTTGTGAATCAGAACCAAAATATGTTATAATGATTGCTATTATCGGGAACTATGCTGATTATCAGCTGTTATAATTCTAGGAGGAAACTAATATCGTATGGATAATTTAATCAATATTATCGTCGTGCTTTTACTTGTATTTATGAACGCCTTTTTTGTCGCCACGGAGTTTTCGATGGTTAAAGTCAGAAAATCCCGCATTGAAACGCTGGTCGCTGAGGGAAATAATCGCGCAAAATACACGTTGAAAGTTGTCCGTGACCTGAACTCATACCTGTCGGCATGCCAGTTGGGAATCACCCTGGCTTCTCTTGGTTTAGGCTGGGTCGGCGAACCGGCTGTTGCCAGAATGCTGGAACCGCTGTTTGAATTGATGCATCTGCCGGAATCGATGGTCCATTCCGTTTCCTTTGTCATCGGATTTTCACTGATCACCACCTTTCATATTGTTCTGGGGGAATTATGTCCCAAATCGCTGGCGATTCTTTTTGCCGAAAAAATTGCCATGTTCACAGCCATGCCGCTGATCTTTTTCTACAAATTAACCTATCCAATCATGTGGGCTTTTAATCATAGCACCAATCTGATCTTGAAGGTATTTGGTGTTTCACAGGTTGATGAAGCCGAAGAAGCGCATACCGATGAGGAGATTAAACTGCTGGTTGAAGATAGTTACAAACATGGGCTGATCGATAAAACCGAGATGGCACTGGTAGATAATATCTTCGATTTTACTGAAACCACCGTCAAGGATATCATGATTCCGCGAACCGATATGGCGTGTCTTTTTATTGATGACACGTTTGAGGAAATCGTCTCTTATACCTTGAACAACCCCTTCACCCGCTATCCCATCTGCCGCGAAAACAAGGATAACATCATTGGTTTTGTTCACATCAAGGATTTATACAAACAGAAGGTCGAGGGCAAAGACAACATCGATGAGGTCATCCGGGACATCAACTTTATTCCGGAATCCATGTCCATCAGTGAATTACTGAAGTTATTCAAAAAGCAGAAAGCTCAGATCGCGATTATTATCGATGAATACGGCGGAACCTTTGGTCTCGTGACAGTTGAAGATATTCTGGAAGAAATCGTTGGCGAAATGCAGGATGAATTTGATATCGGCGTTAATGAAATTGTCAAAAACGACGACGGCAGCTATCTTGTCAATGGCAAAGTGCTGCTTGAGGATGTGACCGACCTGCTGGGTACCGAAATTGAAGTTGAAAACATCGATACCATCGGCGGATGGCTGTATTCCCAGCTAAAACCCTATCCCAAAGTTAACGATAAAATTCTCTATGAGAATTATGAATTCACGATACTGAGCTGCAGTAAAAAGAGAATCAGCTCGGTGCAGATTAAAAAGGCAACAGCGAAATAATAAAAACACCAATGACCGGATTTGAGAAATCCGGCCATTGGTGTTTCATATTTGCCAAAAATATCTTTCTTCAAGACTTTTGTACGCTCAATACTTTCCAGCACGATACTGCTGCAAAAATGCTTCTTATTTTTTATTCTTGTTTTCTATATAATATCCGATTGTTGATCCGCTGTATATATTTCTAAGAAATACTAATTTCCGGTGCGGCTTCCCGCTTCTTTTTTTGCTCCAGTGCTTTTTTCATTTGCGCGTCCACATCCATACCAACGATATCCAGGCCTTCTGCAGCAATCA
The DNA here is from genome assembly GCF_014284475.1 of Acetobacterium fimetarium. GTDB lineage: Bacteria > Bacillota > Clostridia > Eubacteriales > Eubacteriaceae > Acetobacterium > Acetobacterium fimetarium. The sequence continues at coordinate 7,931 of NZ_WJBC01000042.1, forward strand.
TTTCTGCATCCTTGATTCCATAAAGCAGGCATAACCCTCTGATATAATCAAAGCCAAAATTATAATTTCCAATGAACCCACCGCAAGAAGTCACATAATACAGTTTCTCTGCATTGCACATTCCCATCGGAATTCCATCTGAGCCATATTGAAATGTTATGCCGCATACACTCACTGCCTCGAAATATACCTTTATCAATGCCGGAAAAGACAAATCCCAGTAGGGTGCACCGACAACAATGCTATCTGCATTTGCAAACTTTTTTGCATAGTCAAACATTTCATCCGTATATTTTTCGGCTTCCAATAATTGATTGCGTCTGTTCAATGATGCCAGATTCATTGGTTTTATTTCTTCACATTCCAGATTGCACTCATCCATCTGATATTCTTCCTCGCTATTCAACGATTTTATCAGTTCATCACACAGCTTCTTTGTTCTGGATTCACTTCCGCGCACACACGCATTCACAAACAACAAATTTTTCATCCTTACTTTCCTTTCATTTAAGCCAAACAAATAAAAATTATTATTGATCAACAAACATATAGTTATAGTTATTTTGTATAAAAAGTGATAAAATATAATAAATTACTCAACTTTCCCAGCTTGAAAATTCAGCTGAGACTTTACAACAACACCATCTGCAGCTTCTGAAAAACAGAAGTTGACAGAAAAATGCACCCAATGTCTGATATAATGAAAATGCAAAGTAACAAAA
>NZ_WJBC01000043.1 GCF_014284475.1 Acetobacterium fimetarium
TCGAACAATTAAATTCGGTAGGCTCTAGAAAGTCTACACTGTTAAAAAATCAACTCCAGCTATGGATTGACTCTCAGGCCTCTTTTATTAAGGCTTTGTTTGGTCAATTAGGCTGGGAAAGTTGAGTTATAAAAATATACAAAAATTTGGGAGGTGGATGAAACGTGATTTTTACTGTGACTTTTAATCCGTCGTTGGACTATGTTGTCGGGTTGGACTCTTTTCGGGAAGGCGAGGTTAACCGGAGTGAATGGGAGCATATTTATCCTGGCGGAAAAGGCATCAACGTGTCCATGGTTCTAAAAAATCTGGACATCAGAAATATTGCTCTCGGTTTTGTTGGGGGCTTTACCGGCAAAGAAATTCAACGCAGCGTCAAAGAATTTGGCTGTTATACCGATTTTGTGAAGCTCAAAGCGGGGAATTCCAGAATTAATGTCAAAATAAAAGCCGATAAAGAAAGCGAAATCAATGGACAGGGACCTGATATCAGTGAAAAGGAGCTTGGCGAACTGTTTGAAAAGCTGGGATTTATTGAAAAAGGGGATATGCTGGTTTTAGCAGGAAGTATTCCGGCGGCGCTGCCGGAGGATAGCTACGAAAAAATCATGAAATTTCTGGAAAACCGAGGGGTGAAAATTGTCGTGGACGCCACCGGCGAGCTGCTGCTTAAAGTCGTTAAGTATAAACCGTTTTTAATCAAACCGAATAAAAAGGAATTGAGCGAAATTTTTGGAGTAATGGTGGAAAATCGCGAGGATATTATCTCATATGCAAAGCGACTTCAGGAAATAGGCGCTAAAAATGTTCTGGTATCTATGGCCGGAGAAGGCGCTATTCTAATCGACGAAAACAATCATATCCATGAAATGCAGGCACCAAAAGGTGTGGTTAAAAACTCGGTAGGGGCAGGCGACTCGATGGTTGCAGGTTTTATCGCCGGATATTTATTGAATCATGATTTTGAAGAAGCGTTTCGGATGGGTGTTGCAACGGGAAGCGCATCAGCTTTTTCGGAAACCCTCGCGACACGGGAAGAGGTTCTGAAATTGTTGGATAAAATAGAAAAAAACGAAAGATAAGGGGGAAGAAATAATGCGGATTATTGATTTGTTAAACGAAAAGGGCATTGACCTGACAGGAAAAGCGGCAGCCAAGGAAGAAACCATTAAGCAATTAGTGGATTTGATGGCTGAGAGCGGAAAAATCACAGACAAAGAGGTCTTCAGAAAAGCGGTCATGGCTCGCGAAGAAGAAGGTACCACTGGGATTGGAGAAGGTGTGGCAATACCTCACGGTAAATCTTCAGTTGTAAAAGACGCCGGACTTGCTGCGATGGTTATAAAAGAAGGATCGGATTTCGCGTCGTTGGACGGGGAGCCGGCATTTCTGTTTTTTCTGATCGCCGTGCCGGAGGTTGCCAATGATCTGCATTTGGAAGTGTTGAGCAAACTTTCAACAATTTTAATGGATGAAGCATTTCGGACAAAGTTGATTCAGACATCAGATGTTAAAACATTTTTAAAACTGATTGATGAAAAAGAGCAGGAGAAGTTTGGCGTTGCCCAGCCTGACAGCGATGTCAAAAAGAAAGGCGACTATCAGATCTTGGCTGTAACGGCGTGTCCGACCGGAATAGCACACACCTATATGGCAGCGGAAAGCCTTGAAAATAAAGCAAATGAAATGGGCATCACCATTAAAGTCGAAACGAACGGGTCCGGCGGCGTCAAGAATCAATTGACCGCAGCAGAGATTGCGGCGGCTGACTGCATTATCATCGCTGCGGATACCAATGTTGAAATGGATCGCTTCAATGGCAAACCGGTTATCCAAACGAAGGTTGCCAAAGGAATTCACAAGCCAAAAGAACTGATCGAGGAGGCACTATCCGGGAAAGTTCCGCTTTATCACAGTGAGCATGATCAAGGGGAAGAACAACAGCAGGCAGGGGAAAAGCAAAGCATCGGCCGCAAAATTTACAAGGATCTGATGAATGGCGTTTCGCACATGCTGCCCTTTGTCATTGGCGGCGGAATTTTAATTGCCTTGGCCTTTCTTTTTGATGATTACAGCATCGATCCAGCCAATTTTGGAAGCAATACGCCGTTTGCAGCTTTCCTGAAAACGGTCGGCGGTACTGCATTTGCATTCATGCTACCGGTGCTGGCCGGTTATATTGCCGTGAGCATTGGCGATCGTCCGGCGCTGGCCGTTGGATTTGTCGGCGGCATGCTTGCCAATACCGGAGGATCAGGTTTTTTAGGCGCGTTGTTGGCTGGCTTTGCGGCAGGTTATTTGGTGTTGGGTTTAAAAAAAGTGTTTTCAAAGTTGCCGAATAGTCTGGAAGGGATAAAGCCAATCCTGTTATATCCGTTCTTTGGCATCCTACTGATTGGAGCGCTGATTATTTTTGTGATCAATCCGCCGGTGGCAGCCATCAATGATTGGATGACCGCCATGCTGAACAGCATGGGATCATCCAGCAAGGTTGTTCTGGGGATCGTGCTGGGCGGCATGATGGCGGTTGATATGGGCGGGCCGGTTAATAAAGCGGCTTATGTTTTTGGAACCGCATCACTGGCATCCGGCCAGTTTGATATCATGGCGGCAGTCATGGTTGGCGGGATGGTTCCGCCGCTTGGAATTGCCCTGTGCACCACTTTTTTCAGAAATCGTTTCACGAAAAAAGAAAGAGAAGCTGGCGGAGCAAACTATATTATGGGGCTTTCTTTCATTACCGAAGGCGCGATTCCCTTCGCTTCGGAAGATCCGGTGCGCGTCATACCTTCATGCATCGTCGGATCGGCGACGGCAGGAGGTTTGTCGATGTTTTTCGGTTGTACTTTAATGGCTCCACACGGCGGGATTTTTGTTTTCCCGGTGGTCGGAAATCCGATTAGCTATGGCATCGCATTGATTGCAGGATCGGTTGTGACGATGATCCTGCTGGCAATTTTGAAAAAACCCAAAAACACAGAAACCAATCAGAAAGTCTGAAGCTTAGTGACCAACGAAGTGTCGACTAGGGCTATATTATCGAACAAAAAGCCTCTTTTATAAGAGGCTTTTTATGTTCTTTTTATGTAATGATTGTAAACAAAATAAGTAGAAAGCAAATTATAAACGAACAATGGCCTGGTTGCATTGAATACCTGGGTTTTAACCAGTATAATTAGGCTCATATGGTATTGAAGAATAAATGAAATACAAGAACTTGGTTCTCCGGCAGCGGATGAACGACGGTATCTGAATTTGTGGGCGATGAGATGATAAAAGGAAGGATGTAGCAATGAAAAAGACAAAAGGCTGTTGGCTGTTTCTAAGCCTTGTTTTAGTGATCGTTCTAATTGCGACATGCTTACCGATGGGAATTTTTGCCGAAGAGTCAAACGAAAGTAATTTCTGGTTTGCTCAGGATGATGCAGTCACAAGTGAAGCGACAACCGCTCAGAGCATGATGACACAAGCGGCATTGACGCCGATTATATCCTTTTCAAATGATCTGTTTTATAATGGAAGTCCCCAGAGTCTGGCCGAAATCAAGCCGTCCATCGGCGGACCGGATATTGAACCGGAGCTTGTGAAAATCACCTATACCGGTACGAAGGCTAACAAAGAGCTGTATCTGGAATCAACCATTCCTCCCACGGATGCAGGAATCTATACAGTGGTGGCAGAATATGAAGGCGATGATAGTTATCAAAGCTGTTCTGAAACAAAAGAGATAAAAATAAAGCCAGCTGAACTCAAAATAACCGATTTTTTCACAGAAACGCCAATTGTAAAGATATATGACGGAACCACTGATGTTTCGGAAAATACAATTACGGGTCTGGGAAACACCAAGGTTGTAAAAGATGATGTCGCTGACGTTGTTTTTAATTTCAAGTCAGCAAGTTTTCTTTCAAAAGATGTGAAACCTGCTGAGCCGAATACAGTCACTTTAAAAAACGTGACCATTGCTGGCAACAGGGCCTTCAACTATGCTTTAGTTAAAGATGAAGATGAGAATAAAGACAGCAATCCGGAAAAAAAAGTTGCGGAAAATGACGGGCAAAATACATTCGATGTGGTAATGACCGCCAATATTCTGCCAAAGCCGGTGGAAGTTTTTCTATTGGGACAGGACAAGGTTTATGATGGCAATTCAAAGTTAAATGAGTATGATTTCAACATCAATAGTGAAGACGTTATTGCTGGGGAGGAAATCGGCATCTTCACAACCGATGATTTCAATCCCTGGTATGGAGAAGCGGAGACGCCAATAAAGGATGTCGGGGAATACAACGTCTGGGCATCAGAAGGATTTTATTTTTACGGGATTAATGGCGCAAGCGGAGATAATTATACGACAAAAAATGATCCCATCTTCTCAAAAGAAAAATACTGCATTACACCTGCGCCAGTAACGGTGGTGCCTTCCTATCGGTTCAAAGTTGAAGGGGCTGAGGATCCGGCTTTGACCTATACAGTTTGGCGAGATCAGTCAGGAGATGAACTGGCAGAGGGACTTTTTGAAGGTGATGCGCTATATGGCTCTCTGGAACGGGAAGCGGGAGAAGCTGTTGGAAAATACGATGTCTACCTTGGCAGCCTGAGCAATTCGAATTACTACATTTCTTTTGTGCAGGGAGAAGATAAGTTTGAAATCATCGAGAAGGATAAAGCCGCAGCATCGATTGATTCCAGTGGTTATTACAACCCGTCAACAGGAATAGACGAAGAGGAAGAAGAACCACCGGTTGCTTATTTTGGCATTGCCTTATTATTGTTGCTTCTGATTGTAGGCGGGATCTTTTTTGGGAAAAACCGCTTGACTAAGATGTGAATTTATAAAGAATAAATAGCTAGGATCTGTTTAATGTATAATTAAATGGATCCCTTTTTTATGTGGTGATTTTAATCGTTGCACTGTATTTTTTACAGTGGCTTAACTTAAAAACATTGACAAAAAAGATAGAAAAAGATATAGTTAACCTGATAATAGTATGAGAACAAAGTGTTTCTTTTGTTAGGTGAGGCTCCTATACAGATATGGCTGCTGCCCGGAAACATCGAAAGATGCCAATGGGTCAACAGGTACTATCGAATTAAGGTTTTACTTAATGCAGTTGGGCAATGCCCTATGCTGTATAGTGCCAAAACTCAACGAATGGGGGAATCATTATTTTTGCTGCGCAAAAACCTCCACAAACAGTGGAGCTTTTTTTATTTGCGGGTCGAAAAAACCCGGAAAGTGCCGGCGAAAGTCAGAAGAATACCTAAAATATGGTTCTTATCGTTTATAGAATTAAAAAAAGGAGATGAGATGGGATGGACGCAGATCCTGGAGAGAAGCGCATTGAACAATTGAATAGCAAGAGCGGCCAGACAATCTCAATGATCATTGGTTGCTCTTGAAAAAGGAGGAAAACAATGATTAAAATCTATAAAACAATCGATGGAAAAATGAAAGAAATTGAATCCATCGAAAAAAACAGTTGGATTAACATGGTTAATCCTAATGAAGAAGAACTTCAGTTCATTACTCAGGAATTGGGAGTGGAACCGGATTTTCTTAGAGCGGCATTGGATGAAGAAGAAATTTCCCGTGTGGAACTTGAAGACAATAACCAGGCATTGATCACCATTGACGTGCCGATTGTCGAAAAAGACACAAAAATGGTGCTTTATACGACGATTCCAGTAGGTATTATTCAAACAGAAGACAACATTATTACCGTTTGTCTTCATGGAAATACCCTGATCGATGATTTCGCCAAGGGGCGGGTTAAAAATGTATTCACAAATTTAAAAACGCGATTCATCTTTCAGATCCTTTATCGTGTTGCCAGCCGTTTTCTTATTTATCTGAGACACATCAATCGCATGAGCAATGATATTGAGAAAGAACTGCATATCTCGATGAAAAACAAAGAGCTGTTTCAGCTGCTTGATTTGGAAAAGAGTCTCGTATTCTTTTCGACGTCCCTGAAAGCCAATCAATCGGTGCTGGAAAAACTTCAACGTGGTCGTGTCATTATGCTTTACGAGGAAGACAAAGATCTTTTGGAAGATGTACTGATTGAAGTTCAACAGGCTATTGAGATGTGTAATATTTATAGTAATATTTTAAGTGGAACGATGGATGCCTTTGCATCGATTATCTCCAATAATCTTAATATCGTCATGAAAATATTAACATCACTTACCATACTTATGGCGATTCCAACAATGATAGCAAGCTTTTTCGGAATGAATGTTTCTGGAATTCCGTTGCAAAATTTTGGCGCGGTAGTTTTAATCGCTCTCGGCGGAACCGGGGTAGCTGCATTTGTTTTGTTCAGAAAGAAGATGTTCAGTTAGAAGTGGCAAATAAATATCATTGACAAAGAAATTTGTATGGATGTATAATTAAATAAATTAATAAACAGTCTGTTTCAGGGCGAGGTGTGAGTCCTCACCGGTGGTGTTATGCTTTGGCATTAAGTCCACGAGCCGAAAGGCCGATCTGGTTGGAATCCAGAACCGACGGTATAGTCCGGATGAAAGAAATGGCGTACATATTTTAGCACGCGTAAAGCCCCGGGAATAAAATCCAGGGGCTTTTTTGTTTTCTGAGCAGACAACAAGGAGGGTTTATGAAAATCAAGACAAAACAACTGACACAAATGGCGGTATTGGCAGCAATGTCAATTCTATTGGTTTACCTGATTCATCTTCCAATTATTCCGGCGGCACCGTTTCTGGAATATGATCCGGCGGATATTCCGATTTTGATTGGTACGTTTATGTTTGGACCATTGGGCGGTTTGATTCTAACGGGCGTTGTTTGCGTTCTGCAGGGAATAACCGTTAGTTCAGCAAGTGGTATTATCGGGGTATTAATGCATTTCTTTGCGACCGGTTCCTTCGTTCTGGTAGCGGGAAATATTTACAAAAAAAATCGCACGCGAAAAGGAGCTGTCATTGGTTTAGGGCTTGGGGCAGTGACGATGACCATTACAATGGTTATATGGAACCTTATTTTCACACCAATATTTATGGGAATACCCATTGATGCAGTCATACCGATGATTTTGCCGATGATTGTTCCGTTTAATCTGATTAAAACAGGTGTCAATTCACTTGTTACTTTCATAATTTATAAATCCGTCAGCAAAGTACTGGGGATGGAAATAAAAGAAGTGAAAATGGCCGAAAAGTAAATAAGGATTAAAGCTGGAAGCTGATTAAAGAGGCCCGGAATCTTATGGTTCCGGGCCTCTTTGCAAAACATAAAATAAATTCCAAAAAGATGTTGACAAAGCGGGCAGAACGACGTATACTATAAAAGTTGTCTCGAGCAGAGGCGACAGACACACAGCTGAAACACTGAAATGAACTTAAAAGAATTTCAAAAAACAGCTTGACAATCAAGAGAAACGACGATATAATATAAAAGCTTCGTAAGTCGGAGCGGCGGTCATAGAAAAGAGAATAGTACCATAAAACCTGTAAATAGCCTTGAAATCCTCCGGGATTTCGGCAAAATAGAAACAGAGAGATGCACTCTATAAAACATCAACTCGGCAGAGGATAAAG
>NZ_WJBC01000044.1 GCF_014284475.1 Acetobacterium fimetarium
TGGAATAAAACGGCTTTTTCTGTGATTTTTCTTTATTGCGATCAGCCTGATTTATGGATTCATCAGCAACTGCTTTTTCTTCTTCTGCCAGCATTTTTATTTCCCCCTTGTTTTAGAATCGCATCATATCTAGTTAATATTATTTTTAATATTATACCCACTAATCGGGAATAACCAACAAATTATGAAAAAATTTGAGCAGCCTGTTTTGGATTTGACTTAATTTTACAGAATTGTGCGCATACAAAAAGCCAACATTTTTTATGGATACCGCCGTTAAAGAGAAATGGTCTGGTTAACGGCGGTACCCGATGAAAATGTTGGCTTTAGTTTAGAGCGCGTTATCGTTTTTAACTGAATACCGGTTCAAAATCCGCTTCGGGAGATCCGGCATTCTCAAATTGAGAATTGTAGAGATCCGCATAAAAACCGCTTCTGTTGAGAAGCTCATCATGGGTTCCCTGTTCGACGATATCGCCATCTTTCATGACGAGAATCAGATCGGCATTCTTAATGGTCGACAAGCGATGAGCAATGACAAAACTGGTTCGGCCGTGCATCAGGTTATCCATCGCTTTTTGAATCAGCACTTCAGTACGGGTATCAACCGAACTGGTGGCTTCATCCAGAATTAAAATTTTTGGATCGGCCAGAATGGCGCGGGCAATCGTAAGAAGCTGCTTCTGCCCCTGGGAAACATTGCTGGCTTCTTCATTTAAAACCATATCGTAACCATCCGGCAGGGTATGGACAAAATAATTTACCTGAGAAGCTGTAGCGGCGGCTTCAACTTCGGCATCGGTGGCGTCCAGCCGTCCGTACTTGATGTTATCACGGATACTGGCATTATACAGCCAGGTGTCCTGGAGAACCATGCCAAAAAGACTGCGGAGATCTCCGCGGCTGAAATCCTGGATATTATGTCCATCCACTAAAATTGCTCCCGAATTGACGTCATAAAAACGCATCAGCAGCTTGACCATTGTCGTTTTACCGGCGCCGGTTGGCCCGACAATCGCGACTTTCTGGCCCTCTGTGATATGAGCGGAGAAATCGTTGATGACAATTTTTTCGGGATTGTAACCAAAATGGACATGATCAAAGTCAACACCGCCATGGACATTTTTCAGATCAAAATTGGTTTTATTTTCTTCAATTTCTTCTGGTTCATCAAGGAAGGTGAAAACCCGTTCAGCCGCAGCGGTGGTCTGCTGTAAAATATTGGAGATATTGGCAATCTGCGTGATGGGATGGTTAAACTGTCTGACGTACTGAATAAACGCCTGAATATCACCGACCGATAATCTGCCATTTGCGGCCAGATAGCCGCCCAGAATACATACGGCCACATAACCCAGATTTCCGATAAAGTTCATCATCGGCATCATCAGCCCGGATAAAAACTGGGATTTCCAGGCAGAACTGTAAAGTGTGTCATTATAGTGATCAAACGTTTTAAAAGATGCCTGTTCACCATTAAAAGCCTTGACAACATTATGGCCGCTATACATTTCTTCGACGTGGCCATTGATGTGGCCCAGATAAGTCTGCTGCTCGCTGAAATGTTTCTGAGATTTTTTAACCACGAGAACGACCATAATAAATGATAGTGGGACGATGCAGATCGCGACCAGAGTCATCTGCCAGCTGATCGAAAACATCATAATCAGAATACCGACAATTGTTGCAATCGAGGTGATAATTTGAGTAACGCTTTGATTGAGCGTCTGGTTGACGGTTTCGATGTCATTGGTCAGAAATGAAAGCACTTCGCCATAACTTGTTTTATCGAAATATTTGAACGGCAGACGATTGATTTTTGAAAAGATATTCTGCCTTAGATTATAGGTTACCTTCATGGAAATGCCGGTCATAATATATCCCTGAATGCAGGAAAAAATGACGGAAATGATATACAGTCCCAGCAGGATAAGGATGATTTGGCCGATATAGTTAAAATCAATCCCGTTGCCGTTGTCGGCAATGATATTCATGATGCCTTCAAAAACTGCGGTTGTGGCTTTACCCAGTATTTTTGGCCCCAGAATATTAAAAATGGTTGATGCGACGGCAAAGACCAGAACAAAAATCAGTCCTATTTTGTAGGCGCCTAAATAATGCATCAGCTTTTTAAGGCTTCCCTTGAAATCCTTGGGTTTTTCTCCGGGCATCATCCCGGCCGGACCGTGGCCCATGCCGCCACGTCTTGGTTTTGGCTGTTCTTGATTTTTCATAGTGTCAGTTCCTCCTCGGTAAGTTGTGAGGATGCAATTTCCCGGTAAGTTTCACAGCTTTTCAATAATTCACTGTGAGTTCCTTGACCGACCACGCGGCCGTGTTCCAAAACGATGATCTGTTCGGCCTGCATAATGGTATTGATCCGTTGGGCGACGATCAGCACGGTACTGTTGCCGGTGTATTCTTTGAGCGCCCGTCTCAATGTGACATCAGTTTTGTAATCCAGTGCTGAGAAACTGTCGTCAAAAATATAGATATCCGGTTTTCGGACCAGGGCTCTCGCGATCGAAAGCCGTTGCTTCTGACCTCCGGAGACGTTGCTTCCGCCCTGTGAAATCTCCCGTTCAAAACCTTCAGTACTGGAATCGATCAAGCTTGTGGCCTGGGCAACCTGAGCGGCGATGGCTAAATCTTCTGCAGTGGCTTTATTGTCCCCATAACGAAGATTTGAAGCAATCGTTCCTGAAAAGAGAACGCCTTTCTGCGGGATATATCCGATTTTTTCGCGCAGATCGTGTTGGGTGACATTGCGGATGTCAATGTCATCGATGCGAATGGCGCCGGAAGTGACATCAAAAAATCGTGGAATCAGATTAATCAACGTCGATTTTCCCGAACCGGTCGAACCGATAAAGGCCGTGGTTTCGCCGGGGTTGGCAACAAAGCTGATATCGTGGAGGACATCTTCATCCGCCCCTTCATAACGAAAAGAGACATGGTCGAAAACAAGCGTACTGCGATTCTCAAGCGGCAGTTTCTGCGGCGTTTCGGGATCGTTAATGCTGGGTTCGATGGCCAATACTTCCTGGATACGATCACCGGAAACCGAAGCTCGCGGGATCATGATGAACATCATCGACATCATCAGGAAGGAGAAGATGATCTGCATCGCATATTGCATAAATGCCATCATATCGCCGACCTGCATGGTTGATTGGGCAATTTGGTGGGCCCCAACCCAGACGACCATGACACTGACCGCATTCATGATAAACATCATCGTTGGCATCATAAAGACCATCACCCGATTGACGAAAAGGTTATTGCGGGTGCTGTCTTTGTTGACTTCATCAAAACGGTCTTCCTCAAATTTCTGATTGCCGAAAGCTCGGATGACCATCAGGCCGGTGAGGTTTTCACGGGTGACCAGGTTGAGCTTATCAACCAGCGCCTGAATGATTTTAAACCGGGGCATTGCAACGATAAAAACAATACCGATGATCAGCACAATCGCGATGACCGCGACAAGGATGATCCAGCCCATCGAGGTGGTTCGTCTCAAGGCCATGATAATGCCGCCGATGGCAAGGATGGGTGAATAGCAGAGGATCCGGATGCCCATAATCAGGATGGTTTGAATTTGCGTGATATCGTTGGTACTCCTTGTAATCAAAGAGGCAGTTGAGAATTTGTCAAACTCGGTATTGGAAAAGAGCTGTACTTTTCTGAAAATATCCCGGCGCAGGTTTTGGGCAACCCCGGCGGCAATTTTGGCGGAAAAAAAACCGACGGCGATTGCGGCTGAAATACTCACCAAAGAAAGCAGCAGCATTAATCCGCCGATTTTCAAAATATACTGATTCTGCACGGATGACAAATTCACGCCGAGTTCCGAGTAGAATTGATTGGTGAATTGAATGGCAGTTTGAAGCTGCATCGATTCAGGGGTTTGGGAAGCCTGATCTCTGACATCATCAAAGGTTGATGACGGCAAACGGGTAAGCATCGGCAGGGCTTCATAAATTTTCGCGAAGTCAACGTCCGACATGCTCTGTGTCGCGGTTGCGGTATCGGTGCTCAGGGAGCGCATGTAATAAATAAACGTCCAGGTGGCCTGACCGAAAATTGGATCCAGAGTCTCAAATGTATCGGAAGTCGAATCATTCAACACGTAAAGGCTTGCTGTTTCCAGCAGCGGAAATTTGTTTAAGGTGGAATCATAGTCCGGGTTTGAATGATCCTCCGGAGACATCAGCGTATAGTTATTTTCAACGGTTGATTTTTGATCATCCGTCATAAAGGTGGTCATCAGGGTATAGCCGTCTTCGCTGATTGCTTCCGGGGTAGCATGTTCGATACCGTTTTGCTGGATGCCAACATTGACAATATCGGACATGAAATTGGGAAGATTAAGTTCCGATATGGCTTGAACAAAAAGCAACGTCAAAGCGAGCAGCAGCATAACAAGATAAGGTTTTAAATAGCGTGCGAGTTTTATCATGGTTTTTTCCTTTCTGCGTTTTCATTGTGGTCTTTATCTTTCTGGTTGCCTTCGAGTATTTCCAGTGCCGCTGATAACTTGTCCAGCAGAGAGATCAGAGTTTTGGTATCATCCTCTCCCAGAAGTGCGGCGGCTTCATCAAAAATCCGAAAGGAGGCCTCGGAATTCTCTTTTTCCAGCGCTGCGCCCTTTTCTGTGAGATTCACATATACCAGGCGGCGGTCTGCCTCGGTAGTGATTCGTCTGACATAATCATGTTTAACCAGGTTGGTGATGGTTTGAGATACTCCGGGCATGGAAATGGCTGAACAACGGCTGAGTTCAGAGATTTTCATGCCCGGGGGAATAGGCTGACCGCTGGCTTCGCATTCAGATTTCAGGGCGGCATAACGATTTTGGATGGTGACGAGCATGAAAAATTCATGGGGCTTGAGACCGCCAAAGCGTTGATTGCCGAATCTGCCCATGCTGGATTTTTTTACCCGATGGAAAGACTTAAGTAATAGTTGTCCGTTAGTGATCAAAAATAACTCCTTTCAAAGCTTAACAGTTAACCTAAATAATAGTTAAGCGGATTAACATAAATTATTATAGTCCAAATAACGACGAGTGCAAGAGAAAAATCAAATTGAAAAGCTTTACGTAAAAAAAATATGCTATAATAACCAGATAGTTTAAGGAAAATTAAGAAAGAGGAGTAGAGCTTGCAGAAATGACAACAAAAAAGGAAATACTAAAATACGCATTTATCCAGACCCTTCCGGTTCTGTTTGGCTACCTGTTCATGGGAATTGCCTTCGGAATTCTGCTTGAGGAAGCGGGATATAATTTTTTCTGGGCCTTGTTCATCAGTCTGACGGTGTATTCCGGTTCGATGCAGTTTGTGCTGATTGGCATGCTGGGCGGCGGGATGGGAATCATCGCGATGATTGTTTTGACTTTCTCCGTTCAATGCCGGCATATTTTTTATGGACTATCTTTCATCGAAAAGTTCAAAGCGATGGGTAAACGGGGCTGGTACATGATCTTCTCGTTAACCGATGAAACCTATTCACTGCTTTGCGGCATGAAGATCCCTGAAGAGCTGGACAAGAAAAAAGTGTTTTTCACCGTCGCGGTTCTGGATCAGAGCTACTGGGTGATCGGCTGCACGCTTGGCGGTATCATGGGAAGTTTTATCGGATTTGATACCACCGGAATTGATTTTGCCATGACGGCTCTTTTTGTTGTCATTTTCATCGAGCAGTGGTATGGTTTTCATTCTCGTATTCCGGCGATTGTGGGGATATGCTGCGGCACCGTGTCTTTGATCATATTTGGCGCGGGTGGATTCATTCTGCCGGCGCTGATTGGCTCAGTATGTCTGCTTTTACTGTTGAAAAATACCATCATCAAGGAAGAGGACAGTCAGGAGGTTTGCCAATGAGTTCAGGTTTTATTACCCCATTTTTAGTCACCATGCTGGTGGCCGGATGTACATTTGCAATTCGATACATGCCCTTTGCGCTTTTTGGCGGCGGAAAAGAGGTGCCGCCGATCATAACGGCTTTAGGAGAAATGCTGCCCCCGGCGGTCATTGCGATTCTGGTTGTTTACTGTTTGAAAAGCGTCAGCCTAGTAACCGCGCCTCATGGTCTGCCCGAATTTATTGCGGTTGGAATCGTGGCGATCCTTCATATCTGGAAGCGGAACAACCTTTTGAGCATTGGCGGCGGGACGCTGGTTTATATGGTGCTGGTTCAAATGGTGTTTTAAAATAAAATGGGGCGATTGCAAAATATCAGATTTTGCAATCGCCTCATTTTTTCTGTCCGGAAATATATCAATTAATGCCCGGCAATCAGAAACTTGATTTTGATCCCTTGTTCGGCATACATTTTTTCGTGTTCAGTTTCGATATTGGCGAGATAATCCGCAGCGTGCAAATCCCAGATCAGGGTTTTGATCGTGAAATCAGATGCTTCGAAATATTTTATGGAATCCTGAAACAGCGCATCGTTATCGGTTTTAAAATAAATCTCACCATTATTGGACAAAATTTCGGTATATTTTTTCAGCTGCTTGGAATGGGTGAGACGTTTTTTGTGATGGCGTCTTTTAGGCCAGGGATTACAGAAATTGATGTAAATCCGCTCGACGTCGTCTTTTGGAGAGAGGATGGCGTCGATGCGTTCCACATCCCAGGACATCAGCCGGATATTGTCAACCGGTTGTTTTTTATTTTCATAGGCGGCTTCGATACTTCGTTTTGAGACGCCGAGCACCGCATCAATCAAATCGATGGCCAGATAGTTGATCTGCGGGTTTTGACTGCCAAGCTTTGCTATAAAAGTTCCTTTGCCACAGCCCAGTTCGATATGAAGGGGCTGTTTTCTTTTGAAAAGATGCTGCCATTGGCCCCGATGTTCGGGCGGATTGGCCTGGAAAAAGCCACAGGCTTCCAGTTCAGGTCGAGCCCACGGTTTTGGTCGTATGTGCATGGTGATGCTGCTACTGTAAATATAGACAAATGTGTCTAAATCCAGAAATTTACTGTTTCACGGTGTCTGTCCTCGTGTGACTTGTCACACTACTAACATTTGATATAACACTCCGCAGTCTTAAAATCCCGACTAGCCATCGGTACACATATACAATGCAGTTAAGAAGCGATTGTATATTCTATTGCGTTTTTCAAATTAATTGCTGCGTTTAAATCTCTGTCTATTTCAAAACCACAATCCGGGCAAATGTAAACTCGGTCTGAAAGTTTAAGATCGCTTTTAATGCATCCACAGCTTGAACACGTCTTACTTG
>NZ_WJBC01000045.1 GCF_014284475.1 Acetobacterium fimetarium
TCATTTTAGATACCTCTTGTATTCTTTGGATTTTTACCAACTGGCTGGTCAGTAATAATCTAAATTTACTTGAGGTATTTTTTATTGTCAATCCCTTGACCTATTTAAATTATACAGGAAGCTTTCTCATCATTAACAAGAAGTTTTGGGATCTACATCATCAAACGAAAATAATCGAATAAACAGAATACCCGCAGTCAAACGATCGCAGCTTGATTATTGTATTCTGACGAGTTTGTTCTTGTATTCATTTTCAGTATTCACTTCATCGCTGTTACGGTAAGTGGGCACGATATTTTTGATAAAGTTGATGAGCGCGTTTTTATCCGACGATTTCAGAATCAGCATCACTTCATCAAGCGATTTCTTGAGCATCACATAATCAATTTCATTCGGTTGGCCGACCCGGATTTTCTGGTAGCGGGTTTCGCTCAACCCTTCTTCATCCATCAGCAGTTCTTCGTACAACTTTTCTCCCGGTCTCAGTCCGGTGATCTCGATCTCGATATCTTCATTTAATTTGAGACCGGAGAGCTTGATCAAATCGACTGCCAGATCATATATTTTTACCGGATGGCCCATATCAAGAACAAAAATTTCCCCGCCCTTGGCAATGGCACCGGATTGGATTACCAGTTGGGCCGCTTCCTGGATGGTCATAAAATAACGAATAATATCCTTATGGGTGACGGTAACGGGACCGCCCTCTTTAATCTGTTTCTTGAACAAAGGCACCACTGAACCGTTACTGCCAAGCACATTGCCGAATCGGACCGCCGTAAACTTGGTCTTGCTCTGTTTTGCCAAACCCTGAATCAGCATCTCGCAGATACGCTTACTGGCTCCCATGATATTGGTCGGATTGACCGCCTTATCGGTTGAGATCATCACGAAGCGTTCGACGCAATATTCATGGGCGGCTTCCGCCACATTTTTAGTGCCAAAAACATTATTTTTAATGGCTTCACTCGGGGTCCGTTCCATCAGCGGCACATGTTTATGCGCTGCCGCATGGAAGATCACATCCGGATGATTGGTCTCAACGATCGAAAAGATCGTATCCCGGTCTCTGACTGATGCAATGATGACATCCAGATTCAGCTTTTTGCCATAATCCCTGATCAGCTCATTCTGGATATCATAAGCGTTGTTCTCGTAGTTATCAAGAATGATCAGTTTTCCGGGACTGAATCTGGCAATCTGTCGGCATAATTCAGAACCGATCGAACCGCCGCCACCGGTCACCATAATGATCTTGCCTTCAATGTAACTAGCCACTTCTTTAATATTGAGGTTCACCGTATCTCTGCCAAGCAGGTCCTCGATCTCGACGTCTCTGATTTTGCTTAAAGAGACCTGGCCATCGATCATCTCGCGAATACCCGGCGTGATCCGAACTTTCGCCTCGGTCCGATTACATTCGCCAATGATCATTCGCATCGTGGTGGAGTCCGCAGTCGGCATGGCAATGATGATTTCATTGATTTTGAAGCGATGCGAAATGCTGACGATATCAAAAGAGTTGCCAAGCACTTTGACTCCCGCAATGTTCTTATTGAGTTTATTTTCGTCATCGTCAATATAGCCGATCACCTGGCCATAGGCCGAGGCGTGATTCTTAATCTCACTGGCGATCAGCGAAGCGGTTGAGCCACTCCCAATAATCAGAATCCGCTTCTCATGTTCCTGTTTTTTGATCGGATAGTTGTTCTTGAGTCTTCTGAAAAAATGAAAACCAAACTGGATCACACCCGTGATCGTAACGGGCTGATCCTTCGGATAGTTATTCCTGAAGCCTCTGAAAAAGCGATAACTGAAGCGAACCGTTCCGGCCATGGTAATCTCGAAAAACATGCTGCTGATATAAATACCCGGGTACAGGCTCTCGCCCATATAGATCAGAAAGAGACTCCCGAAAATGCTGGAAAAAACGCCGGCAAACACAATTTTCATCAGCTCTTCCACCGAAGCGTAAGCCCATAAGCTGTTGTACAAATCAAAATACTTGTAGATCAGCAGTTTACCGATCGTATAAATAAATGCACTTCTAAAAAAGATATCCATTGTCGCTGCCGGAATATTGCCTTCATAATGTAACAAAAGAGCCAGCACAAAGGCGCTGTTCACTGCCACTATATCGGCTATGATTAAGGATACTTGTCTACTCTTTATATTCATCAAAGGTCACCTCGCTTTTTTTATAGAAACTGATAAGCCGATTTATCATCGTTTCCAGTGACAGATTTCTTTTGAGCTGGCCAAACGAATCTGCTAATATCTTTTCGGCCAGGCAAATCTTTTCGCTTTTTTTATCGGCGCGGCCATTAATTCCCGATCTTCAATCAGCAGTCCCGGATTATCGTTAAACAGCCGCTCCGCACAGGGATTGCCGAAAGTCCCGGCAACAATCTCAAAAGCCATTTTCATGACCGGCGGCCGCCCCTCGACATCATGGCCATCCGATGCCACCATGTGAACCAGACCGTCCTCTACCCATTTCAGGGCTTTTTTTCTGGTTTTTTTATCCATGATATAACCCGATGTCATCTGCATATAAACGCCATTTTTGACCAGTTCTCTGAGTTTTTCAGGTTTCTTTTCAAAAACCGCGTACCGCTCCGCATGTGCCAGCACTATTTTATATTCACTGCACTGAAGCTCCTGAATCATCATCTCATGAAAAGGATAGAAATGAAAAAACGGCAATTCCAGCAGTAGATAGCGGCTGTCGCCCATTGTATGAGCCTGCCCGTTCTTGATGCATGCATAATCCTCTTCATTTAAATAGATCTCATTGCCCAAATGTATTTTCATCTCCAGTTTTCGGCTCGCAATATAATCTTTGATCAGCCGGAATGCTTTTTCAACATTTTTATCGCGATAGAGCGTGCTATTGAAATGCGGGGTCAAGATCATTTCATTCACCCCTTCATTGCTGGCGAATGCCAGCATCCGTGCGGCCTCAGCCAGATCTTTCGCACCATCATCGACGCCCGGTATTAAATGTATATGTGTATCAATCATCACAACGCCTCTTTTTCGGTTTTCATCCCCATCACACTGGTTTCCACCCGCTCAATTCAAATAATTAATCCTTACTGAATAAATCCCGTGTATAGACTTTGTCCGGCACATCTCTGATTTCATCGGACAGTCGGTTGGCCACGATAACATCAGAAACCGCTTTGAATTCTGCCAGGTCTTTGACCACTCGGGAATTGAAAAAAGTATCCTCCTGAAGCGCCGGTTCATAGATCACAATTTCGATGCCCTTCCCTTTAATGCGTTTCATCACCCCCTGAACCGCCGATTCACGGAAATTATCCGAATCCATCTTCATGGTCAGCCGATAAATGCCGACCGTCTTTGGCTGCCTCCTGATGATCATATCGGCAATGTGGTCTTTTCGCGTTCTATTTGCATTGACGATTGCGGAGATAATGTTTTGCGGGACATCCGCGTAGTTGGCCAGCAGCTGTTTGGTATCTTTCGGCAGACAGTAGCCGCCGTAGCCAAAAGATGGGTTGTTATAATGATTGCCGATTCTTGGATCCAGACTGACGCCGGCAATGATACTCTGAGTGTCAAGGCCTCTTACTTCCGCATAGGAATCAAGCTCGTTGAAATAGGCAATTCGCAAGGCCAGATAGGTATTGGCAAACAATTTAATCGCTTCCGCTTCCGTTGATTTGGTATAAAGGATGTCGATATTTTCCTTAATCGCCCCCTGAGCCAGCAATTCACCGAAGACTTTTGCTCTTTCCGACTCCTCTCCCACCACAATTCTTGACGGGTAAAGATTGTCATAAAGCGCTTTGCCTTCCCTCAGAAATTCAGGAGAAAAGATAATATTTTCGGTCTCAAACTTTTCTTTCGTCGCTTCCGTATACCCCACCGGTACCGTCGATTTAATAATCATTACCGCCTCCGGATTGATATCCAGCACATTGGCAATGACCGCCTCCACCGACCGGGTGTTAAAATAGTTTTTCTCCGAATCATAGTTTGTCGGTGTCGAAATGATGACATACTCGGCATCCTTAAAGGCATCGTAGTAATCTTTCGTCGCCGTTAGATTCAGTTCTTTCGTCGCCAGGTATTCTTCAATTTCAGGGTCAATAATGGTGGATTTTTTGTTGTTAATCATCGCCACTTTTTCTTTGATCACATCCAATATCGTCACTTCGTTATGCTGGGCCAGCAGGATGGCGTTTGACAATCCCACATAACCGGCTCCTGCAACTGTTATTCTCATTTTTAATCCCTCCCCCCGATATATAACGTACGTAAACCATCGTTCATGATTAAATCAGTCTTTAAATTTGATAGTATTGCCGGTACCACTTCACAAATCGGCACAAACCTTCCTCAATTCCGGTATCCGGCCGGAAGTTGATCTCCCTTTCAAGATCACTGACATCCGCGTAAGTTCTTAACACATCACCCGGCTGCATATCCAGGTAGACTTTCTGTGCTTCTTTGCCGATAGCCTTCTCCAAAGCCGCGATAAACGTCATCAGCTTGACCGGATTATTGTTGCCAATGTTGTAAATCCGGTAAGGTGCAAAGCTTGTGCTGATCGGATCCACCGCTTCATCCCAGTCCGGATCGGCAACCGGCACTTTATCGATCAGTTTATCAATGCCCTTTACGATGTCATCCACATAGGTAAAGTCACGCTCCAGCTTGCCGTGATTGAATACTTTGATCGGCTTTCCCACCAGGATATCTCTGGTGAACGAATAGTACGCCATATCCGGTCGGCCGAAGGGGCCGTACACGGTAAAAAACCGTAATCCGGTCGTTGGAATCCCGTAGAGATGGCTGTAAGTGTGCGCCATCAGTTCATTCGACTTCTTCGTCGCCGCGTATAGCGATACCGGATGATCGACATTATGACTGGTGGAAAACGGCACGGTCTGATTGCCACCATACACCGAGCTTGACGAAGCATAAAGCAGATGCTTCACCGGATAGTTCCGGCACGCTTCCAGAATATTCATGAAGCCGATGATATTGGCATCGATATAAGCATAGGGGTTGGTGATCGAATAGCGAACGCCGGCCTGGGCCGCCAGATTGATCACATAATCTGGTCGCTGGTTTTCAAAAATAGCATCGAGTGCTGGTTTGTCTTTGATATCGACCCTGTGAAAGATAAAATTGCGGTATTTTTTTAAAATGGCGAGGCGATCCTCCTTTAAAACGGGATCGTAATAATCATTCATGTTATCGATTCCAATCAGCTGATGGTTTTGATCGGCCAGCAGCTGGGACAAATGAAACCCGATAAAGCCGGCTGCGCCAGTGATTAATATTTTCATCCGGTTATTACCTCAATTCATTCAGACTATATCGATGAAAATTCACACATTCATGTTTTGTAATTACCCTTTTTTTCATCACATTACCAAGGTGATGCTGATTTAAGTTTATTCCATCAAAAAAACTGAGAAGGAGCAGCCATTCAGCTCTTTCTCAGTTAAAATTTAAGGATCAGAGGGACGTTTCGGGACCTTGTGCTCTATAAGTTAGTGTCAGGCACTGCTCTCATTTATAAAAATAAAGACAGGCACATTTTACTATTTTTTTCATTAAATCACGATATATTTCACTAGTTTTTTTTATTTTTCACTAATTTAATAACTCAACTTTCCCAGCTCTAAAAATCAGCTGAGACTTTACAACAACACACTCTACAGCTTCTAAAAAACAGAAGTTGACAGAAAAATGCACCCAACGTCTGATATAATGAAAATGCAAAGTAACAAAAATCAGACAGGAAAGGTGCATACCACTATGATAAACCAAAACAACCCATCTGAACAGACAAATATTGCATTTTAAAAGCTTTTAAAGCATTGAAACTGGCAGGATTACTCCGGGATTCCGGCATCCGCAAAGCACAGGGCATAAAAGTTACCCAAGTTTTCGAATTGCTGTTACTCCTCGCGTTTCAGGGAAAAAATTTATATCGTTACCTGGATTCAAAATATCAGGAAACAGCGGCATCCAAAAATATTTACTATCGGTTTTTGAATACCTCAACTTACAACTGGCGACGGTTTCTGACATTGCTGTCTGCTAAAGTCATTTCGTCATTCAGTCGATTGACTCATCCGGATCGGATTAAGGTTTTTGTTCTTGATGATTCGGTTATCAGCCGGAACCGGAGCAAGCATGTTGAATTGCTGGCTAATCTCTATGACCACGCCGACCATCGCTTCATCAAAGGCTTTACCATG
>NZ_WJBC01000046.1 GCF_014284475.1 Acetobacterium fimetarium
TAACCAAAGAAGAAGGCGGACGTCATACTCCATTCTTCGATGGCTACAGACCACAATTCTACTTCAGAACAACTGACGTAACAGGTGTCATCAAATTACCAGAAGGCGTAGAAATGGTAATGCCTGGCGATAACGTGCAGATGGAAATCACCTTGATCACACCAATCGCGATCGAAGAAGGCTTACGTTTCGCGATCCGTGAAGGTGGCAGAACAGTCGGTTCCGGAGTTGTTGCAAAAATCATTGCTGATTGACGCTGAGTCCAATTTTTGATAAAAAATTGGTAGCGAACAGGAGCGTTAGCGAGTGAGCGATAACGAAGCTAATGCAGATTTTGAAAGAAATAACCATAAGGATATAAAATTTCTGAAAAATCGGCAACGCTGAGTCAAAATAAAAAACAAAGAAATTTGAATAGAATTGAACTATGTTGTTCGATCAGTTCTTCAACATAAGGTAGAAAAATCAATTTTTAACAAATCAATTTTAACCGTCTCTCTCTGAGACGGTTTTTTTTATTTGAAACATGGTCGGATTTGCAGTCAGATAGAAATATCGGTCGATTGCTTCTTGATGGTGTGGTATAATGCATCAAGAAATGTTCTGATGAGGAGAAAAGTTGATGAAAAAATATATTTGTGTCTCGATAGGAGATAAGGTAAAAGCTGAAGGAAATGATTTTAATAAGGGATTCAGAAAATGCAATAAGGAAGAACTGTCAAAAGAAATAGAAGATGTCTGTAACGACTATGACGAAAAAGGCTACGATGTGGTTTCGATTGTACCGATCGTACAGGGGCAGCATATGTTCGTTTCCAATGACGGCGTTTGGTCAAATAGTACCACAGAGGGTGTTATCATCACGTTTAAAGCGAAGTAAGAGCAGACAAACCGCTCCAAATATAAAAATAGAATAGTTGGCTGTTGACTTCGAGTATGATATTGCTTTGAAAACAAAAAGATCTTTCAGGGATGCTTTCCTGAAAGATCTTTTTTTATATGAGTAGTTTTATCTGTGAAAAATCATGGTTGCGGAAGAAAACCAAAGCTTCGTAGCTAACCTTGAAAATTACTTTTTCGGGGATACCAAAACAGCGAGCCGTATTGGTGATAGTCAGAATAGAAAAATCTTCCACAGGCATTTTTATTTTACCTTCGCAAAAGTATCGCGCCAGGGTCCGGCGCGCCCCAAAATCTGCGATCAGCAGGGCATCAAACTCAATCGGACGAATTCGGAGATGGTAATCTTTTAAAAATTCGTGATAGACTTGATTGATATCTTCAAAAATATATGAGTACAGAGAATCGCTGATGGTTATTTCATAGTAGAAATTCTTAACTTTCGGATCAGTGAGAAGCGCATTATACCAGACCATTGTCAGATAAAAATGTTGTTCAAACGAATTGATCGGCTTGTAACCAAAAAGATTATTTTTGACAGCAGCACTGATTGAGGCGAAATAATCTGCGAATATCTTAGCTACAAATGTATCTTTGGTGGTAAAATGATAAGTCATTGAACCTAATGTTGTACCAGAATGATCAGCAATCTGCTGAATTGTGGTGGCATTGTAGCCCTGTTGGTAAAAGAGCTCTTTGGCACTTTTGAATATGCGTTCCTTAGTCATTTCGCCTTTTGTCATTTTTCGCATATGAAATCTCCTTAAAACAGTGATGTATATCAAGTGTAACATTATTTCACGGAAGATACAAGAAAAAAAATAATGCCAGCAATTACTAAAAAAACAGTAAAAAAACAACGATTTAATAAAAAAAGCTTGACAATCATGGTGTAAAGGGTTACTATTTAGAAGATCATTGTAATATTACTAAGATGTACAGAAGAATTAACAAAATTACTAAAATGAAATAGCCGGAAATTTTATTATTAGTAAAAACGAAAATTCAAGGAGGCTCTTTTATGGAAAAGAAACCCTTAAGTACAGGGCTTAAGACATTCTTTGGTATCGGGGATCTTGGCTTTACTCTGATGTCAAATGTTGAAGTTTTTTATTTTGCATATTTTTTAACAAACATTGCAAAATTTGACTTGGCAACAACGGCAATTATTATGACCTTAACAAGTACAGTAGATATGGTATTATCACCTTTCTATGGTGGATTTATTGATGCTCTTAAACCAATGAAATGGGGAAAATACAGATCATATTTGTTGGTAATACCACCAATTGTCGTAGTTCTCTATACATTGATGTTTACGGTTATCGGCACTGGAATAGTACCAATGATCATCATCTGTGTAGCATTCATTACTTCACACATTGCATGGAACTTCTCATACGTTGCAAATATAGCATTAATTCCTACCATTTCAACGTCACCTGAAGATCGAACACAATTATCCGCAACACGAGGCGCTTATGCAAATGTTGGAAAAATTATCTTCTCAGCAATGGGATTGGCTACTATTTTATGGGTTGGTAATATAGTTGGAAATCCAGTGCTTGGATTCACTATTTCGGCATTCGCAATGGCTGTAATTTACCTGATTGGCTATTTCATTCACTTCAAACTGACGGATGGATATGAAGCAACATATGAAGAAGGTGCTGTCAGCACTACTACTGCCAAGAAAGAAAAAATTACCATTGGCGATATGGCCAGATCATTGGTTCAGAACCCACATTTGTTAGTGTTACTTTTAGCAGATGTTGCGCGTTGGACAGTTAACTTTGTTTGTGCAGGTTCGGCAGTATACTTCTTTACCTATGTAGCAAACAATGTCGCAATGTTTAGTGTTTACTTGTTGGTTGCAAATATTATGGCCGTAATTGGCTCATATTTAAGCAAGTATGTTGCAGCAAAATTGTCAACAAGAACCGCTGCACTGATTGGTTGCTACGGTCTAGGCGTATTCTTAATCGGCTGTCAATTCGTTGCTTCTAACATAATGCTTGTTCTAATTGTGCTTTCATGTGCTCAGTTCTTCTTAGGATTCCTTTACGCTTTGATGGTTGCTCTATACGGTGATGCATCGATTTACAGTGAATGGAAAACAGGAAAAGCTGCATCAAGCTGGGTTATGGGATTATCGAATTTACCATTAAAACTTGCTATCTTCATCAAAGGTTTAATCATTCCGGCAATGCTGGCTGCCTGCGGATTCGTTGCAAAAATGGATCCAGCTGCTGCAACACCAGAATTGAAAGCTGGTATTACGAATTTATTCTGTACAATACCAGGGTGCACAGTTCTTGCTGGTGCGGTTCTGTTAACATTTGGATACCGTTTAACTACAGAAAAAGTGAAACAATACCAGACTGAAATAGATGCAAGAAAAAAAATAGCAGAATAATAACAAACTTATTATTTGCGGGTGAACGTCATTGAACGAGTGCTTGTACTTATTTAATAACTGCACCCGAAAGCCAAAGAGAGACACGATGTGTTTTTCTTTGGCTGTTAATCTGCATTTCTGTATCTTTACTACATCATAAGATGCCTGAGTTGATCGCGTCTTATGATGTAGTGAAGATTAAGGAAAATGCTGGATTAAAACACATCACACCATAAATCTCACACTAAAAAATTATATCTGATACAAGGAGGTAACATTATATGTTAACCATAAAAGAGAATTTAAAAGAAGTCATGACTGGTGGCAAACCGGATCGTTTTGTCAAACAATATGAATTTATGCAAATGATCATGAGTGTTCCATCTGGTCGTATAAAACCACAATTAGGTGGAGAAGTAATCAATGAATGGGGTGTTACCATCCGTTGGCCAGAAGGACAAATTGCCGCGTTCCCAGTACATGATGCACAGCATATTCTACTCGATGATGTGACTGAATGGAAAAAATACGTTAAGGCTCCAAGTTTAGAACGACCTGAAGGCGCATGGGATCAGGCCATTGCTGACGCAAACGCTGTTGATCGGGATAATAAATATGTCGCTGCCTTCATCGCTCCCGGTTTATTTGAAATGACTCATTATCTGATGGGCATGGAGAACGCACTGATGAGTTTTTATGAAGAACCAGAAGCGATGCATGAACTGATCGACTATTTAACCCAGTATGAACTGGATTATGCCAAAGCGTTAGTTGAAAATCTGCATCCTGACGCAATTTTACATCATGATGACTGGGGCAGCCAGATTTCAACCTTCCTTTCTCCAGCAATGTTTGAAGAATTCTTTTTAGAATCCTACAAAAAAATCTACGGTTTTTACAAAGCTAACGGCGTTGAACTGATTGTTCATCACAGCGACAGTTATGCTGCAACATTGGTACCCAACATGATCGAAATGGGAGTCGATATTTGGCAGGGCGTTATGAATACGAACAATATTCCTGAAATGATCAAACAATACGGCGGAAAGATCACCTTTATGGGCGGAATCCACAGTGGTATCATCGATCATCCAGAATGGTCACAAGAACAGATCGCCGCTGAAGTCAAACGAACATGTGAAGAAAACGGAAAGCTTTATTTCATTCCAAGTTCATGTCAGGGATTGCCAGGAAGTTCATTCCCGGGCGTTTACGAAGCTACCGATGTCGAAGTTGAAAAAATGACCAAGGAACTATTCTAGGACATCAAATAATTTAAAAATTCATGCTTTGAAAGAGCGGTAAAAATTAATATCCAGAGGAGAGACTAAAATTGATTATTATTGGAGAAAAAATTAACGGTGCTATTCCTTCCACCGCAAAGGCGATTGCAGCTAAGGATGCAGAATTTATAAAAAATCTGGCCATCAAACAGGCCGAAGCTGGCGCCGACTATATTGATGTCTGTGCATCAGTGGACGATGATATTGAGCTGGAAACCATGAAATGGCTGATCGATATTGTTCAAGACGCTACCGATGTGCCGATTGCAGTGGACAGCCCCAATGTCTATACCTGCATCGAATCGATGAAATACTGTAACAAACCGGGCCTGTTCAACTCCGTATCGCTGGAAGGCGATAAGGTTGATGCGGCATTTAAAGTCATTGCCGATACCAAATGGGAGTGCGTAGCGCTGCTCAACAGCGACAAGGGAATTCCCAAAACCGCCAAAGACCGTCTCGATGTATTTACCGATTTAATGGCGA
>NZ_WJBC01000047.1 GCF_014284475.1 Acetobacterium fimetarium
GTTGAACAATTGAATTCGGTAGGATCTAGAAAGTCTACACTGTTAAAAAATCAACTCCGGCAATGGATTGACTCTCAGGCCTTTTTTATAAAGGCTTTATTCGGTCAATTAAGCTGGGAAAGTTGAGTACATAATAATTGTAAGTTTACTATTCATTAGCACCCTCTTTTCGTTTTAATATTTTATTAACATTAGCCTGAACTTCTTTGTATTTATCAAATTCTTCAAATAAATACTTTGCTATCACCTGCATCAATTCAAAATCATTTTCCTGATCCAAATCTAAAACTGCTGTATCCAACATTTTTATTACATCACATTTCCCTTCAAATATTTCCTTGCCACTTTCAAGAAATTCTGGGGAATAAGCATACAAGGATGCATTCATATCAAATATTTCTGGTGCTTCCTGCCGTGCATTATAAGAAGATTTTATAACACGTTCATAGCCGTTTTCTGTTTTCTTAACCATATTGAAATAAGGATTTCTTCTTGCTTCCGTTACTGAGAATATCACATCAGCGTCGGAATTTAACTTCTTTTGTATTAGACTATTAATATCCTTTACGGTTCTTAATGGAGACGTAATATCCAAATCAACAACCATATCATAGTTGATTGATTTTCTAACTTTCATTACCTCTAAACAATTTAAAACTACTGTAACTTTTGAAGTATTATCCAAAGCCAGCAGTGGATCCCTTATAATTATTTCAACTTCAAAATTTAATTGTTCCTTAAACATTTCAATAAGATCTATACTATCAGTGTTTAATACAATGTCACAATGGATATCTGGATGCGCTCTTTTATATAGTTCAATTGCTGAAACTGTATAAAATGGCAAAGGATAGTCCAAAAATTCTTTTATGTTTTTGTTTCTAATTCCTTTCGATCCAGCTCTTCCACATATTGTAAATAAGATATCCATATTATTTCCCTTCTTTCGCAATTTGCAAAATTCTAAGTGCTTTTGAAATATCATTATCATTAGGTACTCGACCTTCTATGATATTAAAAAAATTTGATATTTCTTTATACTGATAATCATTTCTTTGTTCCTTAAAGGAAATGATCTCCCCACTTTTTAAACACCGTATTTCACTGTTTGTCAAGTCTCCTACTATTGTATCTTCATCTGTAAATATTTGAACTTCTCTAATCGTTTGACGCCCAAAGTAATCCAAGTGAACTTCCACTAACATGCTATCATATTTTGCAATGTACAAGGATATATCATCACTATCAATTTCTAAGTTAGAAAACGTGCCTCTCAAATTTAATACTTCGTCAGGCTCACCAAATAAATAGCATAGATAATCCCACTCATGGATCAAATCAATGGAAACTCCGCCGCCTTGATCTTTATGAGCACTGTAGGAATTACGATAATCTTGATTCGGTCTCCATTCTGGCAGATAACTTGAACAAATCGCTCTGACACTAAACACATTCATTTCTCTTAATTGCTCTTTTAGGTATTGGATCACATCTGTATATCGCAATGGACAAGCTACATAATATGTACTGTCTCTTTTTAAGCCTAATTCTTTTAGAGTCACATCTATGTTATCAAATATTGGCTTTTCAATAAACATATGTTTCGTTTTCGAAACATACTGCTGTATTGTCTCAAAATGCAAATTGGTAGGGTTTGTAATAAATAATACATCATAGTCATTTGGAACCGTATCATAAGAATAATATATCTGATTTACATGTTTTGCTACTTCACTATCTGGCTCTTTGCCTCTTCCACTTCTGACCAAATCAATTGAATAGGACTTGCCTTGTTCCTTTAAAACAGCAACGATGTTTTTTACATGCCTTGTACCAATTGAGCCAAGACCAATTATGCCTATTTTATATGATTTCATCTATTAGCTCTCAATTCTATCAATAATTTTTAGAATTTCTTTATCCTTTTCAAAGCTGTATAATGGTGCTTTTCCCTTTAATACAGCTTCAAAAAAAGAGGTGATTTCATTGAAATAGTCATTTTCGACCACAAAACTACTGTAATTTTCAAGCTGATCAATTTCTTTATATAATTGAAGATTAACATCCACTTTTTCTTCGTAATTATATTCATATAAACCGGTTGGAGATCCGTCCCAATGAATATACAGTTTCTCACCAAACACTTCTAAATTTCGTACGGCCTTGCGCGAAACAACATCAACTTCTAAAGCACCTTTATGTCCACTGCTATGTTGAACAAGTATCAAATAGTTATCATTATAATCAATATTTAAATCACTCATTTTGCTTTTAACCACATCAACTTTATCAATATCGCCAAATACATCAATTAACCAGGGAATTTCAATCGCAAATATTTCTCTGCAACCATTGGAAAGCTTATCACTCACAAAAAAATCTTGATAATTCTCCCAAGGATGCCAATCAGGTAGATATTGGCCAACATGATAGCTATAATTCAGCTTACAATTAGCTTGTTCGATTAAAGCCTTAATTTTTTGTATTTCTTCTCGATACAAAAATGTTGAAGACATAAATAATACAAGTTCATTCTGTTCAGCAAGTCTAATGTTTTTTTCATAACCATCATCAACTAAATTCAATTCTGAAAATATATTCAATCCCAAGTTTAAACACTCTGTAATAATAATATGATGAGTTAATGGTGATGTGCACACAAAAGCACTGTCAAAACCAGTGATATCTGCTACATCATTCAAATTATCAAACGTTTCTATTTTATATTCTATACTGCATTTTTTTCTACGTTCTTCATTGGTATCCACTCCAATAATTTGAATCTTATCATCAAATTTGCTTATTAAACGTATTCGCCTCTTTCCCATGGAACCAAGTCCAATCACAATAACTTTCATATTATATCACTTCACAATCAAAAAATTTTTTCTTCAAGTCAATTTTACCTTCTAATAGGAATTCTTTTAACTTATTAATAATTTTATCTGATGTATTACCATCTCCATATGGGTTACTTGTATCTCTTGCTTTTCTCTTAAATTCTTCAGTTAAGGCCAGAGCAATTGCACCTTCAATTTCATTAACGAGAGGTTTACAGTTAATAACATTGTCTCCTTGCAGTCTGCCTTTTTGACGATCACCAATATTAATTGTTGGTACACCAAAACACGGAGCCTCCACTAAACCACTCGATGAATTGCCGATAACCATTTCACAGTACTTTATAGCACTCAAATAACGTGTCATTCCCAGGGAATCAAAAGCTATTGCGTTGTCATGCTGATTTGCATATTGTTCAAGTAATTGATTAATCACTCGACCGTTTGTGTCAGCATTTGCTTTTGTAAAAACAAATTTCATATTTTTATATTTTTCACAAGCATCTAATAAATTTTGAAACTGCTTCGCAGAATCAGCGTTTTCAAGAGTTGCAGGATGAAAAGTTATCATAGCATAGGGTTTATCTAATTTAAAACTAATCGCCGTTTCAAGCTCAGTCTTACTCATTAGTTTTTCTTTACTTACATTCTCTATCCCGATTTCTCCGACAGAAAAGACCCTGTTTGGTTCCTCTCCAAGTTGAATAACCCTGTTTCGACTACTTTCAGTGTTAGTAAAGTGTAAATAGCTTAGTTTTGTTATCGCATGTCTAATCGACTCATCCATCGATCCTTCAGTCGTATCCCCACCATAGAGATGAGTGATTGGTATTCTTTGATTCATTGCCGCACAGCATACAGCCAAAGTTTCATAACGATCACCTAATACCAATAACATATCAGGATCTATCCGAGCAAAATATTCAGCAAAACCAATCATTGCCAATCCCATTGCTTTTGAAATGGCTGTAGGCGTATCAGAACTCAAAAGAATTTCTATTTTTTCATCAATCAAAATTCCATCCTTCAGTATTTCTCTATAAGTCAACCCAAATTCAGGTGAGAGATGCGTTCCTGTGACTACAACACGCACATCAAATTCTGACACGTTTCTTAATTTTAAAATAATCTGTTTTAGAAGACCATATTCAGCTCTGGTAGCTGTCAATATACATATTTTTTTCATATTTCTACCAAATCATCCTCATCAAAATCCCTCTTTGCCTTTTGGCCTAACACTTCAAACCATTTCATGGGGCTGATACCATTTCCAGGACGTTTAGCTGCAAGATTTTCTTCTGTAAATACTTCACCTTTAAATATTTTTCGTCTGGCTACGATACTCTTTCTCGCGATATTTATATTCTTAATTTCCGATTTACTAGGAATTTTTACACCATTACCTAATGCTTTCTCAATATTTCTTATGCTTTTCACCATCATATTAAGTTCATTCGGTTCTAAACTGGCTTGATGATCAGGGCCTTCCATCGTTCTATCAAGAGTAAAATGCTTCTCAATTATCTTAGCTCCTAATGCAACAGCAGCAATTGGAACTTCGATACCTAATGTATGATCCGAGTATCCAACATCAACCTTGAATAATTTTTTAATTGAATCCATTGCTTTAAGATTTACATCCTCCATAGGAGTCGGATATTCAGTATTACAATGCAGTAACGTTATTTTACCAGCACCATTGGCTTTTAAAACATCTGTAGCCTCTCGAATCTCATCTAACGTTGCCATTCCGGTAGATAATACAACCTCTTTATTAGTTTGTGCTATTTTTATTAAATAGGGTAAATTAGTTATTTCTCCTGATGGAATTTTCCAAAATGGCATATCCAATGTATTCAAAAAATCGATGCTCTTAAGATCAAAAGCTGTTGATAAAAACACAATTCCCTTTTCTTTGCAATATTCATTAATTTCACTAAATTCTTTGAAACTCAGTTCAAGCTTTTTGACCATTTCAAATTGACTTTCATTTTCGCCAGTTGATTCTTTTTGGTAGTCAGCTTTTTCTGCCTTTTTGGAGATAACCTCCTCTGTGATAAATGTTTGAAATTTTACACAGTCAGCACCTGACTCAACGGCCACATCAACCAATTTTAAAGCTAGCACTAACCTTCCATTATGATTATCTCCTGCTTCTGCTATAATAAAAACACTCATGGGGTTTTACTCCTTTCTATATTGTATAAAAT
>NZ_WJBC01000048.1 GCF_014284475.1 Acetobacterium fimetarium
AAAATTCGATTACTTGATTTTCAGCCATTGTTCGGATTTTTTAATGGCTTGTTTAGTTATGCTTTTTTTATCAATCCTCATTTCTGAAAAAATATTGAATTAACTATTGACTTTTATTAGCTGGTCTCGTAGTTTAACAGCAAACAAAACGACTTCGTTACAACAGTGAACAAATTCACTCAAAATAGATGCTGCCGCCGATGAATTCACGCAAGATTGAATTAAAAGGGACTTTCTCCGTATCCATTGGCGCACAGAAGGATAGAATATTAAGCAGGCGGTCCCGGGTCGGTGCATAGGGGCTGTCATCCGCTATTTTATGAAGGGAGGCGTCGGCAAAAGGCCGCAGTGCATTTAATTCGTAAAGCAGGCTCGAATTAAACATCACGTCCGCTTCCTCCTGGAATTTAAACACGTTTTGATACTCCCCGCGCCGGACATTTTCCCACTGGTCCAGCGTATCCTCGGGATGGGTACCGCGGAATTGGTCGCCTCTGACAATGCGTCTGATCAGCCGCACTTCAGAACTCGGCACTCTGTTTTGCAAATCGAAATTTAATTGAAACAGCGAGCTGAGGTAGACCTTAAACAGCATGTTCCGGTTGATCCCCATAAACAATACCGGATTCAAGGCATGGATCCCTTCGACAACCAGGATTTCATCGGGTCCAACTTGCAGCCGCCTGGTTTGGGCGGAACGAAAGCCGGTTTTAAAATCATAGATCGGCGTTTCAATCGCTTTGCCATCGATCAGCTCGGCCAGCTGCTGCTGCAAATAGGGCAGATCCAACGCTTCCAGGCAGTCGAAATCGGACTTGCCGTCCGCAGTCAGCGGCGTCTCCTGCCGGTTCACAAAGTAATCATCCATCGAAAGCGTCACCGGCTTTAAGCCGTTCACACTCAACTGGGTCGATAACCGTTGCGCAAACGTCGTCTTCCCCGAAGAGGATGGCCCTGAAATCAGCAGTACCCGCAGGGCCCGCTTCTGCTGCAGAATCATCACGGCAATATCGGAGATCTCCTTTTCATGCAGGGCTTCCGCCATCCCCAGCAGCTTCAGGCTGGCGCAGCCGGCAACAAAATCGTTCACATCATGAAGCAACTCGATATTGATATTCTTCAGCCATTGCTGTGTCTTATCATACATGGCCGATAGCTTATCCGGCGGAATCAACGGCGTATTGAGTTCGCGGCCAATGTCGCCAAAGTCGACAATAAAACCGTCGGCATACGGAATCACCCGGAACGGATCGATCTGTTTAACATTTGTTTCGCAGGGATAAATCATTTTAACAACATCGCTATCGACCTGATAATAGTAGTAGCCGCCCTGATGCTTCAAAAAGTCAATCTCCGGATTTCCCGAAATCCATTCGTTTAGTTTCTTTTCAATCTGCGCGACTTCTCTGATTGAAATGGCGGAACCGGCAAACCGGCAAAACACGCCCTCCAATATTGAATAAGCGGTTTTAAGGGATTCTTGCGGGAAAAGCTGCCGAATCACAATGATCAAGCCCAGCTTGCAAGTCTGTCGGCTTTGTTTTAGATGCGTTTCTGGCATCGCTACACCTTCTTTCACTTTAATTTTGATTGCGTATCTTCGTATCAAAGGTTGTTTTTCTTTGTTGGTCTTTAAGGCTCCAAGGAGTCGGTACTGGCGGTTTGCTACACCTTACCAGACTGGATTCCCACCAGCTAAATATCTGACCCCGAACTGGCGCATACCTCATCGCCATGTTATACCGATATCGGAACAATGTCAAGTTTGGTCGGTTAGGATATTCAGCTCTTGTTCCTCTTTTACCTGAGCATCCAGATCATCCATTTGCTTCTAACGGATACCACTAACGAAACTATCTGCGATAAATATCGCAACCCGGGTTAACTCCATAGTCCCTTTAACGTGATCATTTGCTTAATCAGAAAGCAACTCGTTAATTGTTCAGACATGTGATCCATCCCCCATATCTTAAGTTATTGGTACAATCACAACGTCATTAATCATTAATCTCTGTCGCTGTCTCCGTCTTAGCCAATCGATAAAACCTACCTCTGCTTTTTCCGATCCCTTCGATAATCTGTTTTTTCTGCAATGAGACAAACACCCGCCTTATCTGGGCCGGAGATAACCCGGTTAATGAACTTGCCTCTTGATTGACTATTTTTTCATTTTTCATCAAATATTCGACGATTAATTTTTCATTCGGGTTTAATTCGCTCATTATCCGCTCATATCCGCTCATTATCCACTCATATCCGCTCATTATCCACTCATATCCGCTCATCATTAATGATGCGGGGACGTTTCGTTCGACATATCATCCAGTCCGGTTGACCGACTACTCTTCCCCAAACCATTCAATTTCAAACGACTTCTCCAATAGATAATCACCATATCCTCTGCTGATAATGTTCGACTTGCCAAACCCAGCGGCGTAATCCATCATTCTTAAATCTAACAACGACTTTTTAAAAGAGCGCTTCCAGTTTTGCTGGCAATTTGTTATAATAATCAAAATACTAAATTGTGGTGTTCGCACTATACAATTATGTAAAACGAGTCAAAATACCCCTCCTACTGATTTCAGGTGTTCGCACTATTGAATGATTTAGTCAGGGGTATTTTTGTATTTAACCAGATCGTACATTCGAATCAGGCGTTTGAGCAACGAATTATTTTTTAATATATGTTGATCACGTTTCATCAGTTCACATAAGTAAACTTCCGTTTTTGATAGGGGTTTAATCCGCTTATTCTACGATTTACATTGGCATCGTACTTTAATTTCTTATCAAGTCAATTACGTAATTGATCACGTAATTGACTTAATGGATTACCAGATTTACGTGATTCCAGGGATTGATAAATTCGGGATTTTTTAAACCTGACCGTTCACACCATCTTATTGGCGACTAAAAACCGCATTAAGATGCCAAACGAAGCCACGTACCGGCTGGGCTTAACGGCCATTATGGGAAGCAGGTCAAACATGTAATTATCATTATCGATTACGTAATTACTTGATTATTGCGTATTCGTCGGGCTGTTTGCCAGCGGTAGCTGCTCCAAACATATGACATAGAAACGTTTTGTCCGTCATATACTAAATTCTGACAGCGCAAAATGTGACAAGTAGAAACTACTCAGGGACACAAAACCTCCGTCCCCTTGCGCACATAGACAAAGTCATTGCCGGTATTATAGGGCGGATCAATCTTCATACCGATTTTGATACAAATACCACAAGCTATACTCTCTCAAAAAAATCTTTAAATACTTAAAATAACGGCTTTCGTAGTTCACTACAACCTTGAAAGACACTTTTATTGATTCAATTTTAAATTATCGTTTAAGAATGTTTAGAAAATCTGTCTAAAATTGAATACCTTTTAGTTTGACAAATAGAATAATTAAAACATATCGAAAAATTAAAAAGTCTAGTATTGATCTATTTACTTGTACTTAATGGCCCCAAGTCCTCGTATTGATGTCTTGGGTAGAATTTTTACATATATTCGTTCGTGGGAATACGTCAACCCTATTTTTGTACATTTTTGCTGTTAGAATATAAATAGTACAAGTCAAAATGAGAAAGTCCAAAATAGAAAAACATGATAAAATAAATCTATCAGTAAACGGAGGATCTCATTATGGCAAAACACTATGACAAACAGTTTAAGCT
>NZ_WJBC01000049.1 GCF_014284475.1 Acetobacterium fimetarium
GCGTTCGTCCTGAGCCAGGATCAAACTCTCAATAAAAGTTTGTATTTAAAGCCTTTCGGCCTTTAAATGCTGTCTCATGAATACTTAAGTTTTATACTCTACCGAGTGCACTTTATCCTCTGCCGAGCTGATGTTTTATAGAGTGCATCTCTCTGTTTCTATTTTGCCGAAATCCCGAAGGATTTCAAGGCTATTTACAGGTTTTATGGTACTATTCTCTTTTCTATGACCGCCGCTCCGTCTTACGAAGCTTTTATATTATATCGTCGTTTCTCTTGATTGTCAAGCTGTTTTTTGAAATTCTTTTAAGTTCATTTCAGTTATTCAGCTGTGTGTCCGTCGCCTCTGCTTGAGACAACTTTTATAGTATACTCAGTTTTTTACTCCTTGTCAATTGGTTTTTTAATATTTTTTGTGATTCACATTTTCCTGCCTAAATTCCTCGCTTGATTCTGATATCTTCTAGTATTGCATCATCCGGTTATCTCAGATCGTATTTATGAATGACAATTTTAATATCTTCATAGCTGCAAGTTTCCGGAAGATGATCCTTGATTGACTTCAGCCGCTCTAAGCCAGCTTTTTCTATGGCTGCCAGTATTTTTATTTCCGTGTCATCATCAATAAACTTTGTCCAGTCAACCAGCTTACCTTCCTGATCATTCCGGATTAAATGGGCAATCACGGTATTTGATGTCAGTTCTCTGGCCTGAACTATTTCTTCAAGAGAATGCCCCTGCACGTACAAGTCATATGTTTTTTCGTACGAGTCGATTTTCGGGCCTTTTTCTTCTTCAACTACTGATTCATGAATATCAATATTATCACTTTGGGGCCGTTCTCTGATCTCGATTTTGTTTTCTTCGACAAAAGTTTGAATTTCTTGGATAAAGCACTCTCCATAATTATCATATTTCGTTTGTCCGACTCCATTAATCATCATGAAATTTTCCCGGTTCATCGGGAAATAAGCTGCCATTTCTTTTAAAGCGGCATCATGAAAAATAATGAATGGTGGCAATCCTTTTTCCTGAGAAATACTGGTTCTTAACGCTTTTAACTGTAAAAACAATGCCTCATCATAGTCAACGGCATCTTTTGTTGTGCTTTTGTCCTTGCTCTTACTCACCTTCATCTCAACCAAATGCTTTTTATGAAAGACTTTCTCCTCTCCTCTTAAAATATTAGAAGCCGAGGACGTTAATTTTAACACGGGGTATTCGTCTGC
Source organism: Acetobacterium fimetarium (assembly GCF_014284475.1). GTDB lineage: Bacteria > Bacillota > Clostridia > Eubacteriales > Eubacteriaceae > Acetobacterium > Acetobacterium fimetarium. The sequence goes on from NZ_WJBC01000049.1 coordinate 1,229, forward strand.
CGTTATCCAAATATATCCCTTTGCCACCAGCATCATGATGATCTCCCGGAGGTTTTCCACCGTATGCTCTCTCATGATGCCATAGGTAGAAATTTCATTAAGCTGAAGTTCGAGAATCTTTTTATTTTTTGAACCCCTCAACACCGATATCACCATATTGAGTCCGAATCGGTTTTTGAGACGATAAATGCACGATAGAATCTTTTGTGCATCAATTGTGACATCAACCATTTCTGATTGGTCCAGACAATTTCCGCAATTCTCACAGCGCTCATATGATGGTGTTTCTCCAAAATATTCAAGTATTTTCTTTCTCAGGCATTCATTAGTATGGCAATAATCAACGAGATACTGCAGGTTTTCAAACAGCAGCTTTTCCCGTTCAGCCGATGTCTGATTGAGCTGAATCAGTCTTTTCTGCTTCACAATATCAGCAGGTGAGTATAAAATGGTACAGTGACTGATGTCTCCATCCCGACCACCACGTCCTGCCTCCTGATAATATGCCTCCATATTCTGAGGCATATTGTAATGAATGATAAAACGTACATCGGGCTTATTGATCCCCATTCCAAAAGCATTGGTCGCCACCATAATGCGAATACGATCGTGAATAAAGTCGTTCTGGTTTTTCTGGCGAAGCTCGGAACTCATCCCGCCATGATAGGCGGCTGCCAAGAATCCCTGAGCCGTCAGTTTTTGTGTTAATCCTTCCACTGTTTTTCTGGTCGCACAGTAGATAATTCCGGATTTATCTTGATTATTCGCTTTAATAGAATCTGTCACATATTTGAATTTATCCCCAGTCTTGACAACCTGGTAGAATAAATTGGGACGATCGAAGCCGATGATTGATTCCACCGGATTTTTCAACTTCAGTAAATGCTTTATCTCCTGAGTAACTCGTACTGTCGCTGTCGCAGTGTATGCAGCGACTACCGGCCGGGAAGAAAGCGACTCAATAAAAGCAGGAATTTCTTTATAATGCAGCCGAAAATCATGTCCCCACTGACTGATACAATGCGCTTCGTCTACAGCGATCATGGAAATATTGAGTTGTTTTGCCATTTCCAGGAAAGAATAACTGTTCAGTCTTTCTGGCGCTATGTAAAGAAGCTTGTATTGATTGTTTCGAATCTTTTCTAGACGATGCTCATAGGTTGCATCATCTAAGCTACTATTTAAATATGTGCTGGCAATTCCCATTTCACTTAAAGAATCAACCTGATCTTTCATCAGTGAAATCAGCGGTGAAATGACTAGGGTTAAGCCCTCCATTTGTATAGCTGGCAGCTGGTAGCATAATGATTTACCACCCCCTGTTGGCATAATCCCCAGCACATCTTTACCATTTAAAACAGCTTCGATGATTTTTTCCTGACCTTCTTTGAATTCGTCGTATCCAAAGTATTGGCTTAATTTTTTTTCTAGTGTCAATCCCGACCTCCTGTTAATCGATGGAACGGTTAATAATTTAATGTTTCTTATGCAGTAATCCCACCTAGCGATTGTGTTTCTTCCTGGCCATTCCAGTTAGACGCGTCTGTAGTTATCAGTATTTTTCATTACGGCTTATTCTTATAAAGCAGTATAACAATCAAAACTGAATCCGTCAAACGATGCAGCAGTGAAACAAAACAACACTTAAAACCACTGCCGACCAACGTCCAATGAAGACGTGCAACTCCGTCGCAGCTAACGCTGCGCCTCCGTTAGGGGCTTCGCCCCATAAAAAAATAGATTCATAATGATTACTTCCAAGCTCACTTGAATCAACATCTCTCAAATATACTGCCGTTTAACTCGCTCATGCGGCACTTCGTCTCCGCTGCGCTACGCCTCAGTCGCGTCAGTCGCCAGACGGCTCCTTCCTAAAAAATAAAAAAGATATAAAAAAACAAGTATCCTTGATTTTTTATATCCTCTTTATTTTTTTGCCGCATGGCTCGTTGTTTCGCGCAAAATAAAAAGCCCCGCAACGTCCTATCCTCCCAGGCAGTTACCCACCAAGTACTTTCGGCGCTGGAAGACTTTACTTCTGTGTTCGGTATGGGAACAGGTGTGGCCCTTCCGCCATCGTCGCGAGATTAGTTTAGCTTTGTTTCGGGCGATTGAAAATCGTCTGAAACGAATAGGTTTAATGGAGCGTTAGCGGTTAAACCGGCTAAACTGTCCATCAATTGTTGTAAAAATCATCCGATTCTTCTTGAAAGATTTTTACAGCAATTGATGATCCTTATCCCTACTTGCTATTTTTATTCAATTGTATTCTGATGATCATCGATCACAGGAAACAGCACAGTGTATAAAATCTTGGATCAAGACCTCGGTCGATTAGTACTGGTCAGCTCCATATGTTGCCATACTTCCACATCCAGCCTATCTACCTGGTCGTCTACCAGGGACCTTAACCATTTCTGGTGAGATATCTTATCTTG
>NZ_WJBC01000004.1 GCF_014284475.1 Acetobacterium fimetarium
GAGGACACGATCTTGCAGGAGGGGTTCTCTGGGGCCTTTCTCTTTCTCTAGGTTAATGTCATTATACAGAGCAACTCCCAGACATTCAAGTCAATCATTTTTAGGTCAATTTAGTTGGTCAAAAACACACTCAAGTTGAGTGGCCCCCCCGTCAACCATGTCAGTTAGGCAAACTTGTCAGCCACTTCATAAAGATTGTTCTTCATCTTTGATGAAATCGGGTATTTGCTTACCTTTACCTTAATGGATTCCTTTGACTCACCCTTGCAATAGAGCTCCCTAATGACGTCCTTTGCAATTTCGTCAAATTCATATTCTGCAATGCCATCGGCAATAACGCCTAAAACACAAAGTGTCATGACACCGCCAACAATTCCACCTGGACCTAATGCTGCAAGAGCAGTAGTAAGTGCTGCTGCACCAGCTAATCCAGTAAGGTCAATAGCAACCATAAATACAAGTCCAGGTACTCCTAATGCTGCAACCTTCTTAATAATCTGATCCATCTTAAAATTCCTCCATAAAAGAATGTGATTTGTTATTGTTATCTTTTTGATTGTCTTAAATGCTTTTTCTTTGTCGGCTCCTTTCAATCCGGCGTTGTTTCATCTGATGATGTAACTATATCTTTTTTCCAAATCACGTTTTTTCAAAAAACCTACAAAAAAAAGAAAACATGCCGTAAATGCTCGTCTTCTCAGTGTTTTTCACATCTATTTCGTTATAGCATTAGATTATCAATCAGCGATGCCATATTCATGCCCGCCCTATGGTCGCTGCTTGTTTTTGCTACGGTTGCCGAATATCGATGATCTCCAAAATAGGTCCACTTATAGTGCTTTCCATCATCAGTAATGATGAACCCCATGCTCCCCAATAAACTCTTGAGCGATCCACCAAGAGTTTTATATCCTTTTAAAGCTACCTTTATCTGTTCTCTACGCTTTGCTGGAATATGATCATATATATTGTTCTCAAGCAGATCCGTAACAATATGATCTCTCCTCGTCCCCTTAGGTGTATTCCTTAGGCATGTTTCAAGGATTTCCAAAATGATCTCACGAATTTCGCCCTCATAGAAATCGATCTCTTCGCCCATATAAAGCAATGGTTTTTGATCTTTGGATGCCAGCCTCATACGTAGTGCCTGGTTTTCAACAGTGAGTCTCTGAATCTCCAAATTTAAATTCTTATTGGCTTCTTCTGTTTTATGTAACTGCTCTTCAAATACTTCGTACAGCTCAGTATTTTCCTCCTCAAGAATTGATCTGCCTGATAGCAGGTCACTGTTTTGAAAGTGCAGTTTTGCATTCATCATGCCATCCCAAGTATCAGTGTCAAGCCGCATCACTTGGTTTGAGTATTCATATACGGCATTCGTTATAAGGCTCAAAACTTTATCCGGGTTTTCACTATTTGCCCCAAATGGATTTATCACCTTTCTCTTCATATATTTATTAGGGTATACGATGATAACGGATCCTCTTGCACCGTTGCAGTCCAATCTCTCCGCATATTGAGTAATACCAACATTCTTATCCTCATATATGGTATGTGCTACTCCTTGCAGTTTGAATGCAAGATCAGAAATATTAACTGGATAATCGCCATCTGACTTCTTTGATACAAAGACAATAGGAAGCCAAAGATTTTCCTTGCCTTCCAAAATATCTCTAATATATTTATCATATGTATCCAAGGATAGTCCTTGACTTCCAACCGGCAAGGAGCCATCCTCTGCTGCAAATCCCCAATAAATGATTTGTTTCACAAAAAACGGTGGGTAATATGAAGGATAAAAATCCGTGGTGGATTCAGTTGTCTCCAATTCCACTCGAATCGTAATGTACTCACCATAATTAAGGATAAAATCCGTCTTCCAAAGACCATGATTATCTTCCTTTTGAAAGCGCGATGCAATTATCCCTTTCTGCTCAAGTTCTTCAATGATCAGCTTTTTAACCGAATCCTCCCACGTGACAGAGAATGATTCTTCATCCCACTCCAAGTTATCTAACTTGTCATATTTACTTCCTTGATTCCACCTAATGACATATTCTACAAATGTCTTTTTGTCTAGCTTGTCATTAACTGGAAACTGTGTTGAATACGTAATCACTTGTTATCACCATCCTAAAATCTTGATTATATCGATACCTCTCCACCATTCACTGAAATCTTACATTCATTAAACTGAGCATCATCAAAGAATACAAATCCATCCTCAACCTTCTTTACGGACGAAATGGTTTTGGGATACAATTCCTAGTTCTCCGATCCGTCATTTTTAACTTTCCAAAAGATGCTTACCTTCCTGTTCATTTGGATAGTATACCCAGCCACCACACTGCATGCTATCATAGCTATTTGCTAGGCGACGAGCATCAACAGATATTTTCTCTTGCTTTCTTTGAACGCTAACAGTTGAAGATGTTTCTTGTTGATTGGCATGATTCTTAACAGCACTTGTAAGCTTCTTTTCTAACCTTCCTATTGCATCATTAACAGTTTGATTTATTTCTTCTCTTACAGCCTGTCGAATAATGGTTTCGAGTTCTTCAGCTGTCATTTCAATATGTTTTGTTTGTCCAGTTTCTATTTTTTCTACAGCAACCATCATATCATCATTTAACATGTGCTCAAAATCCAACTCTAATCGCCTCCTTTTTGAATCGATAATTTGCAAGCCTCAATCGCTGCTTCTTCAGTCTCGGCACCAAGTAAATATCCGTGCAAATGACAAAAGGTAATTCCATTAATTCCTGTCACTTCAGATAATTCTTCTCTTTTTCCTCTCCATTCTTGAGGGAATGATAGTTTACACTCTTGCGTTGATACGTCTTTTGGAACCGCTTGAGCGTTGTATCCGCCTCTTGGAGATGGAAAAACAACATACAGCGCATCAGACGGAATAAGTATTGATTTCCATGGCATGCCCTTAGGTATTACTACAATGCCATTCTTCTGATTCTCTAGGCAGGATAAAACCGTAGCCTCCGCATGTTCGGTGCTTCTCATACTCTTTATCTCGTTTGTTAAGATAATAGCTGCCATATCTACAGCCTTGAAAAAACACTGATCAAAGTCAATCTCTTCATCCCACTTCGGATTCATTTGAGTTATTGCCCTACATAAAAGATTATTCCCGCCATTGTTATCTTGAATATCCAAGGGCTGAACGAACGATTCGTCAAAAATTAGGGCCTCTTTTTCACTTACGAGAGTATGACCATATTCTTTCCAAAGAAGTCCAAATGAAGCATATTGAACACCATTATCCCGAAAGCTACTTCTCTCACCATGATGATCAAAAATCCCCTCTCCAAGGTCAAAAACCAATCCCGAATAACCTTCCGGAACTGCATTCTTCCTTTCAATTTTAATTTGTGGATTTAAGATTTTCAGTAAAGCAGCTGAAAAAACATCATCTGTATGAAACCTTCCGTTGTGGGTCATAGCTTCATTTAGAACTCTTGACATCTACTTAATCATCCTCATCAACTCCAACCACTTCAATTGATGCAGCCTGCTTATCTCCATTCAAATACAAATCAATTGCATAACACAAATCACTCATCTTTGAAAGAGACTCAGGCTTATTCAATTTGAATCTAAGTGTCGGATTGATTGCCCTTTCTTTACTCATATAGTCATCCAATGTACGTATTACTCTTGCTAATTTCTTTGACTCATCACTTGCAACAACAAGCAGTTGAAATCCACTAGCCTTATCTGGATCTCTTAACCTTAACAAACTCAACAGAGCAACCATGTATGAAATATACATCTTTTTGGTTTTACGATCCGGATTATACTCTTCACCGAACCTCTCACATTTATTCAGCATTCGTTCAATTCCATTAATGACGTAGTAAGTCATGGAATGCATAAATGCTGGATCTGTGTCATAAAAGTCATAGATCAGTTCTGAATCAAAACAGCACATTCTACCGAGTTCACGTACAAGCGCATACATTCTTACACTATATGTATCCTGATCTGGTGCCTCCTTAATCTCATCAATTACCTTTGAGATTGCCGCTTTATTACTTCCGTTACGAAGAAGCATGTCAATCATCGCCTTCATACGAGATTTTTCATTAATAGAATCGTACTGATTAACAAAATATTTCTGAATCGATTCTGGCGTGTACTTTCCAAGAGAAAACATTACCTGAAGGCAATCCCCTTGGAAATAACTCATTTGTTTGCCATAATTATCGTCAAAAAAGCTATCTGGAATATCTTGATGCTTAAACAGACCAGCAATCTGACCAACGTATCGGTACAACGGAGTTGAAATAAACCACTCGATAAACTCATGCGCTTCTAGCAAATCACTTAGCACAACATTTCGTAATTTAAAGGTATTACGGCTTAAAAACTGATCCGTTTTCTTAATCGGATACGACTTGTCATTGTAGCTAACATAATTAACCATATGCTTTTCGATGCTGCTTTGGATTCTAATAAAACTATCTCTAGCTTCAACTATTGCTTTCAAGACTATTTTATCTTCCAGCTTATTTGTTGCGGCAGGCCATATATTAACAACGTTGGACTTCCGATTTGTATTTGACCATTCGACAATAAATTCCTTAAATGCTACTTCTTTTTCGTCTTCCGGTCTCAACGTCAGTTCATAACTATTATCAAATCCATACCTATACTTTACAGCTAAGGAAACAACTACATCATGATCCAGCGGAAAACTTTTGTCTGAAATGTACGCATCAATCATGGTCGATTTCCGGCTTATATCTTGCTTAATTAGTGGGAAACTAAATTCTTTCTCATTAGCTTTTAAAACAAGTTTCTCTTCTACTACGTGTTCATTGTCGTCTCCCATAACATCAAATGAGACATCATCCCCAATTAGTTCCAGTTCTGCATAGTCACCATCCCTTATTACTTCAAGACTTAGATGAGGCAAATACTCTGTCCATGTAGAAAGATGTTTATTGAGTCGATCTTTGTATAGCAAAGCTCCTTTTAGTATCAAATCGCTAGAGCTTTGATAAATGAACAACCCTTCCTGCTCATCCTCATCAAACACTGAGCTTAGATCATCTTCTTTTTTAAGCTGAAAAAGAAGATTTATCATTATATCCGACAAAAAAATGGCATGATTAGGTTTTCTCGTAGAATCAAATCGCTGATGATTTCTTTTCCAAAATCTACGAATATCAATTAGCCACTTATCCATGCATTCACTGGTGAGTTCTTCATCATAGGTAATTTGATACACAGACGTTCTTCCGGCAATATTTATAAACTGATTAGCATAACTGTCTCGTAACATCAACGACTTAATGCTTCCAGATCTTACAAGACTAGAAACCACCGTCTCAGGTATATCAAAACCATATTTTTCAGCATATGCCGTTACATAACTCTGACAAAAGGCATTCTCAGTTATACTGTCTCCTTCATCAACCTGGGGGAATGGAGGAAAATGATTACATACATATCCCTTTACGAACTTCTCTGAGTGAATAGTAAGCATTCCCGCTGTTGCCGTATCGCCGACTAAATCCACATATGCAAATACACTATCCTCTTCGAAGGAGTAATCCGGATTAGCCAACCAATATGTTAATGCAGCCACACTTCTCCAAACAGGGAAAGTCCTTGTAAAATGAGATTTCACGCATTGTTTAAGACTCTTCTGAAGGATTTCTTCAAGAGCATCTGGCACAAGATAAAAGAAATAATCATCTCTATCAAGAATTACCTTATTTCGAATTTCTTCAAGGGCAATCTTCAACCCTTCATTATTCTGATCAGTTACTGCGTCGCTTATAGTTACTAAATCTTCAGAATTGTAATGTATTCCACGGTCACCACCTGGATAAAAGGTACATCCACCTACTGAATCAGGATATGAAACAGCATACCTCGATCCCCATATTGGTACCGTAGGTTTCTCTTCATCCTCAACTCCGATATAATCACCATTTGCTACAACATCAAATGCAATTGAGCCTTCAATATGATCAAAAAGAGGTTCCCTCTTATCTGAATCAACCTGTGCAAAAGGAAATAATCTGTTCATTAAAAAGCTTGTTATAGTTCTTATTCCAGCTAAATCCGCAAATTCAGATATTTCAATTTTTGAATCTTCTATAACTGTCCAAATTATCGGCAAACCGCGTTTGGATTCTAACTCTTGAGAATCGTGATTTCCCTTCGCATTCAGAGTTATTCTTAGTTCCGAATCATATGCTTCAGAACCATTTAGTGGAGCATCATACATGGTAATATCAATACCATTTCCGCTATATGACACCTCTACTACGAATGGAATCTGCCAATGGTATCCTATGACATAAGATGCTTGCAAATCACCCATGCCATTTATTCTATTTCGATTCTCAACGACATAAACATCTTGATAGGACAGCAATTCAGCATTTATTGAAAAGAAAACCGCTCTCACATATAAAGCAAGTGCATCATTCCATTTTGCTTCTAGACGTGCATCATACTTAGCCATATTAAGATATGCGCGCCAAATCACAGAATAATTTTTATCAGATAACAAAGCATTATTCGGCTGGTTGTGATTTTGTGGAGAAACCTCCGCTAAAGGTGATTCTCTCAGGCTTTTCTTTATATACTGTAATTGCTGCATTCTGTTGCTATGAGTATCATCATATGCTCCAGTTTTAATTCCATAGTTAACTCTATCTGCCACCCGGCGCATTATCTGACGATAAAGCACCATAGCGATCTGATTTTCACGAATATTGTAACTATATTCATTTACCTGGTTGAGCATTTTGTTCTTTCCTGACAGTTTCTCCTTAATTGTTTTCCCAGGCTGCTTACCCAACCAGTTCATGGTTTTTGGTCCCGCATTTTTCACCCTATATGGCATCACCATTTTGTCAACTTTCACAATATTATGCCTAGGGTTCTTTATTACGGATTGCAATTGATCTCCACAATAAGAGACGATTTGCATTAAGTCATCATAAGGAAGCGGTCTGGATGCGTTTGTATCCAGCACCGCCTGTACACCGGTAATAGCATCTGACCAAAATTCTTGTAAGAAGGCATTATTCACCGGATCCCTTAAACTTGCACAATTACAAATACTTTCTGCCGTCTGAAGCATGATCCACCAAGTGCCCTCTCTTGACGGCGCTTCATCTGCCGCAAGCTGTTCTATTTTTCGTAAATCAACAAGTTTTGGCGCCATAAATTATCACTCCTCAACTTCGAGATACTTCGCACTACTCCAAATGAAAGTTTCATATGCATTCTTGATAGCGTGTTCGAAATCTGCCTGAAGGCCTGGTGCAAGCCCATCATTTCCATTAGGACCAAACAGTACATTCTCAATCTTGTCAATGCACTGGATCTTTGTTTCTCCATCAGTTTCAATTCCCCGAAGCTTAGGCATTACTTTATGCACTAGAGCCTCTTCGAACGCCTCTTGCATCGCAATATCACATACAACCGCATCAAAATTACCGTCATCCACCTTGATAGCAGCGATAACCTTCGGATGATTAGCCGTATAACTTTCTATTGACTGCCATACACGATGGCCTAATGCTCTGCCTGCAAATTCCATCGCTTCGTTAACTGTCTCAAGACCCTTTTTGTACTTTTCAATCCTAGAGGTAAATCTTTCTTCTTCAATCACATTATCATCCAACCAGCTCTGCCAAGTTGACTTTGGAAGCATGGATGCAGCCTCAATAGTTGTTGTTTTTGTACGACTAATGAACTCTTTTGGTCTAGGGAAGCTCAAAAGATTACCACGATCAAGTACCTTGTCAGAAAGTGATTTTGTAGTCTCATCCTCGTTCATGGTTCCAACCCACATAATGTTATCGTTCAATTCAAGCGGATACTTTGGCATACCGGCACCTAAATCAATCTCAACATCAATTTCATCATCACTATTCCTTCTTCTCTCCAACTTACTCAGCATATCACTGAAATACAATTCAACATGCGCAAGATTCATTTCATCAAGAAGTACAATGTAAAGAGAATCAGTTAACTTTCCTCCTTCAAGTTTAGACATATGATTACTAAGACTTGTTACAATGGCTGGATCAGCAGCATATTTTTCAGCCAGGTGCTTAATGCTTCCCATCTCTGAAAACTGAACCATTGCTTTTAAAAGGTTTGTCGGATTAAATCTGTTGTCAACGGAGTTAAAATATCCAAACAAGGACTGTGGACTATCCCAGTCTGGCTGAACAGCCATTGACATAAAGTAAATACCTCCAAATCGGCAATAGTATTCTGGTAGTAACGATTTTCCAGTTCCACTTACACCTGCAAGCACTGTTACAGGAGACCAGTCAGCCGTCTTTAGTGCTGTATGGAAAGAATATAACAACCTCTGATTAAACTTAATTCCTGCCTCTTCGCAGTTTTTACAGATTTTATCAAGCCATTCCGTTTCGGACATGCTGATAGTTGCCATATCCCTTTTCTTGAAATAAGGTGCTTCAATAGACTCTAAGCGGCCACTAAGTTCCTTTGGCTGCTCATAGAGGCTTCTAAATCTATTAACTTCCTGTTCATACTTCTCAATAGAAGCCTGCAATGCCTCACGTCTCTTTTCAGCAATAAGACACTTTTCTCGTACTGTTTCCAGCTGGCTAGTTGTTAGCATCCACTGCATCTGCTGTCTTTCTAAATCCGAGTGTTCCTCTAAAAGCCTAATATATTTGGTATCAAGTTCATCATACTTCTCAGCTTTAATCTTATATTCAGCATGAAGTACTTCGTCCGGTCTTGCGTTTAATTCGCTTTCCAAACGTTCAATTTCCCCGTTTGCAAAACTAAGTTTTTCGAGGAGTTCTGACATTGTCATGCCATCAGCTTCGCGTTCTTGATCCTGATAAGCTTCTAAGCGCTTCTCGCACTCATCCAATCTTTTTTTGAGATGCTCTTTATCCTTTTTAAGGCGCGTTAATTCGAACTGAATAGCCCCGGATCTACGATCAACCTCTGCAGTAATCTGATCCTGAATACCCTCCTTTTCAGTCTTTAACTCATCTTCTCCAAATTGCAAATTCATTTCGCGAGTAGCTAACTCTGTAGCAGTCTTTTCCTGCTCAAGCTTCTGTGAATCCAGTTTTGATGCCTTTTCATTTAGCGCTTTCATTTCAGCATCAATGCTAGCTTTCTGTGTTTTCACTACCTCTTTTGCCGTTGCAACAATCTGATCAGCTTCAGCCTGAGCCGCAACGCGACGCTCCTTATCAAAACGTGCAATCTCTTCATCTAGGGTTGACATTCTTGCAGCTCTCAATGTCTCAATCTGAGAATCAATGTCATCTTCCCTTGCGATTTTTTTCTGTTCTAATTCTGCAATCTCCTTGTTGAGTTCTTCCTTACGTTTACGAAGTGCATCCAACGCCGCACGATTTTGTGTAGCGAATTCATTTTCTGCATTGGTTTCTCTACTAATAATGTCTCTTTCACGATTCATTAAGTCGGTATCGCGCTTATCAGCCTCACCTTCACGACCACTTACTGCAGATTCTCTGGATTGTACAGCAGATTCTCTATCGTCAAGACCGACCTGAATTTCATTCTGCTCATCGTCACGTCGATCAAGTTCATTTTCAATTCCTGTAAATCCTTCTTGAATTTCTTTTACTGTTCGTTCTCTTTCTGCAAGTTCGTTTTCTTTTGCAATAATATCCAGCTGGCTTACAAAAAGTTTAGCTTCATCTTCCGACATAGTAGATAAAAGATCCTGCCACTGTACCTCTGCTGATTTTACCTTTGCAGCCTTCATTCTTTCTTTCAGCTTCTCGATGTTATCCTTTTTTGTACTAACATTCGGGTTATTTTTCTTCTTCGCCATCTAGCGTTCCTCCTTATGGTCAAATAATAGTACTGCCTCTGTTTATGCTATTCTAGAAAACCTACAAAAGTCCGTTTTCAAACATAAGATCCAACATGCTATTTATGGATTGATCGATATTCTTTTTCGTATAATCAAGGCGTTTATCATTAAAATCCATCTTTCCATCATGCCCTCGATTATTATGTATTTCGCTCATTAGTTTGATGAACCCAGGACTCCTTGGAGCCAACTTGTGTAATACGTTATCTTTTCTCTTTGTCTCTGAATAATACCAGGCATAGAACAGAGTTAATAAAGTTCCATTAGTATAATCTCGAAATGTTTTGAGAACTTTATCCTTGTAATAGAACGGTGTTTCTTCTATCTCAAATCCGAATGCTCGCATCTCAGCCAACAGTTCATCACGCTTTTCAGGCTTTGAGGAATCTAAAACATTGATCATAGCATCCGGTAATAACCTTTGCGATAATACCTGCTTAAAAATCGCTTCAAATACCTCCGATGATCGTTTTGGATACTCATTTTCCTTTAACAGTATTTCGAATTGCAGATTCCTAAGCTGATTTGCAATATATGTATTTCTCTGAAAATATAAGGAGTACGTATTTTCACAAGAAAGTTCCGCTTCTCTTGTCGCCTTAACAAGTTTCTCCTTACTCTTGGGATCTTGAATATCACCTTCTGATTCTCTTTCATCGTTATTAAATAAAAGTCCATCCAGCAATAGGTACGCAATATACATATTCTTCTTGCGATACGATGATACCCACTCAAAATCTCGATAGATATCATTCGGATGGACACTATCATTTCTTAAATTCCTCAAAATCGATAAATAAGAAATGATCTTCGGAACTGCTTTAGTAAGCTTATAGAAGGGATGCTCTGCAAAATGTTCTGCTGTAATAATATTATGAGCAAATAAAGCATTTAACTGATGTTGGCTTGTATTTGCAGCTTCACTCACAGCTCTGGCTTTAACATTAAAGAATCTTTCAAATGTGTTGCCGGTAGGATCCACAAACCCAATCTTCTTTGCAATTTCAGAGATAATAACCGCATTTTGTGCTACATGGCTGGTCAGTTCAGCATCTGTATAGTAGTCATACGCTTTGGCGGTATATACTAAAATGCTGGCCAACAGGTTGTAGTTATAGACAATATAATCATCTAAATTCTTTTTTATTATTTCTCTATTACTTCCTTTATTTACTTCAAGTAATTCTTTTACCAGTAAATAAGAGGACTCAACCGATAGGAGTGCATCCCTCACAGCAGGATAATCATTTATTCTTTCCGAGAGAACATTTACTATTTTTTCTTCTGAAGCGGCATGACCTTTTTTTACTGCTTCAAGATCGTCATCGGACATACCAAATACTTCTTCTTTCAATCCTTTAACAGCATCCTTAAGAGAATTGTTTTTTGATACCTTTCTCATAATTGACTCCATTAAGCTTGCTGAAATACCTTCTCCAAACGGATAGCAAACCTGCAATTTGCTACGATTGAGAACATCATCAGCTGCCATGAACATGTATGTTGCAACGTATACATCCTTTTGGGTTCCTAGCAATTTTACACTTTGGATTTCCCAAGGAAGATCCCTTTTATCGCTTTGATTTTTATGTTCTTCCGCTTCAGCCATAGTTGTTACTCCATCTGATTCTTCCTCTACAAAACCCAAATTTCGTGTTCTTTTATTATGCTTTTTGCAGCTAGCAAGGACATCATATGCACTAGGTTCTATTGTCATCGAAGTATCAGCATCCACAACAATCCCTTTACGCCATTTCCTATTTGCCACGGTTCCTAGATCAAAACTAATCGTTCCTTCTTTTCTGGATCCCGTTTCAATTTCCTGATGTTTTTCATCAGGAACAAATGCATCCATAAAAGTCTTAGTTACGTAGTTATAATATATGTACCCAGTCCTAATCTCATAAGAGTTCGATTCCCCACGGACAATCTGAAGTCCTGCATTGGTAACACGTCGACGATCATCAATAAGCTGATACTTTTCTAGCTCATCCACGATGAAAGCTACTAATTCGGTGTTAAGACATAATGCATTAGCTAGATATTCGTCATCTTTACTTCCGCTTACCAGCATTTTTAAAATTGTCATCTGAAACAAGTTCAAATCATTATCTTTAGGATATGGAACAGAAACTTTGTATTCACACATCGGAATCAAAAGCCAGCGACTTCTTATCCTTTTGTAGTTTCTAGGAAGTATTGGATTTTGGTAAATAACTCCTGTTCTATTATTAAATAATTTTTCCATATTCATCCTCTTTACATAATTTGTAGTATTCAACAAGCGGAGCAACTCCCTTAACAGCTTGTGGTCCTTTGACCATTCCGCTATCTCCTACACAAATCAACGCACGTTTTTGACGACTCATTGCAACACAAAGACGATTCTCATACATTAAGAAGCCATATTTTCGCTGCAATTGTTTATTAGTTTCCGGTGAATCCACACTAACATCCACCTCTGTATCGTTAGAGCGAACCATAGAAAGATATACGACATCAAATTCCATACCCTGGAAAGAATCTACAGTTCCAACTCGAACAATCTCGCTTACATCTCTGTTATTCTTTTTATACTCAGGATTAAGCTCATAATGCCCGGCATCATCTTTTACCAGTATCTGTATGTTTGGATCTGCCAGTGCTTTGTTAATCACATTTACCTGTTCCCGATAAAAAGTAATAATTCCATAAGTGAAATTCTTTCCTTCATCCGATTGCATAAGTGTCTTGATGTGACATGCTATTGCCTCAGCTTCCTTGACTCTATATTTACTCTTAGCCTTTTCACCTTTGTTATTTCTATCATAAGGTAAATCGTACCAAACGCATGCTTTCCCCTCTATACCTGAAAGTTCATGTGCAAATAGCGTTGGATCTTCTAATCCATTGCCAACATGCTCACTCTCGCTATACTTGCTGTAGAAATTAGTATCAATATATGTACCTAATTTAGGGTGCATTCTAAATTGCTTGTCGAGAGTGATTGTTCTCTTAATGCCATCCTGAGCCTCAAGCATTTTCAGCTTTGTAAATAGCTGAGCAAACATACTTTTTTTAATTTTCTGTTCAATATCAGCCCTAACATCAGCCTCTGCACTGTCCTCCAATTTGTTTACAATTTGATCATCGATAATATGTGGTAACTGTCTATGATCACCAACAAGAATTATTCGATCTTTAGCAATGGACAGAGGGATAAATAAATCCAAAGGATTACTTCTAGCCGCTTCATCTACAAGTACATTGTCATAAACAATCTCTCCGTCTTTCAGATCACTAATCTCTTTACGCATAACCTGTTGGTTTGTAGCACCATTTACGGCAGAGTAGTTTAGTATGGCACGTTTTACTGCTATTGGATCTTCCTCTAAACTCTGCATATATTGCATGACTACAAGATCCTCACCATCTTTCCCGCCTTCAATCTGATTTAATAAGTAATCTGAAATTTTTCCAAGCAATCTTACAATCTCGTCTTTTTTACTTGGTGCGGTAAAGATATTTGCTTTCGGCAACACCTTTACAAGCAGCTCTTTTCGTATCTTTCTTAATTGCTCAAAGTCATATTTGCCTGTACTCTGCATACTTTGCAGAACAGCTAATTCTTTTTCAAATTCTTTATTACTTTGCTTACCGAGCAGGTAGATCACTCGCTGCAATTCAATTTTACCATTATCCGAAAAAGCTACTTCAGTGGTTGGCAATCTTCTTACTGCTCTCACTAACGCGGATGTTGTATGTGTATCTAAACGACCCGTCATAAGCTGCAATTCCGCAATTGATTCGGATAATTCATCAAGTATTTCCAAAGACACATATATATCAACGAGATCCCTTGCTCGTTCTAAAAGATCCAGGGTCTGTTCAATTGAATTAGCAGAATATAAATAATCCAGATATATCTTATTGAACTCGACTAGATACTTTTTATTATCTAAATCGCTATGATTTACATATAAATCAGAGAGTCTATCGTTAATCCATCCTTGAATCGATGCATTGATATCAACGATATCCTGTTCGGATTCGTTGTATTTGTGTCCGAATTTAATTGCCGGAAGTCCCAGTATTTCTATTCTATCTATAGCATTTTGGACAGCATCATGCTGAAAAGCAGTAACAAGATTACGTCCGAAAATACCGCCTGTCGGATCAGTAATCTCATTTAATCTTTTTAAAATCGCAGTGATAACTGTCGTTTTACCTGTACCAGGAGGACCTTGGATCAGCGCTATATCTGGCGTGTTTAATGCCATTGCGATAGCCATTTCCTGTTTCTCTGTTGGCGGCTGATAGTGACCTTTCTTGGTAAATATCTCCTTTTTTACTGAGGGACTAAGTGCCGGAAAGTGCCTTTTTACATTGTTGGCAGAACTAACTGACTTTCCTTCTAATACTGCGGCTAAATGTGGCATAGGACACTGGTGGCTTTCAATTTTTAATCGTGCATTTTCACGACGATTAAGGCGCTTTTTATCACCCATAATCGATACAAAGATATATCCCTGCTGAGCAACAGTTAGTTTTCGGATTTGCTGATCATCAATCGTAAATGTCATATATCCAAGATCTGTTACAATGTCTTCTGATAATCGAACATTTGCAATATAATCTTTATGCTTTGATATATACTCTTCAAATTCTTGATCTTCCCTCTGAATATCAAAAGGATTCTGAATGCTTGCCGCTAAAATATCGCCGCGCTCAAACTTTTTTGCGAATTCTGTGAGACGTGCTCTGTTATTACTGATAATATCAAATCTGTACTCTCTTCCACTTGCTTCAAAAGAGGTATACTTAAGAGCCCCCGATTCTCTTGCATCATGCATAATTGATTGGCGCTCAATCTCTCCATATGCATTCCAAATCTGAACGTAGGTATCATCAGAAAGACTTTCCATTACCGCTTTTGTTTCAAGTGCTACTTTTTCTCTTTCTGTGGTATATTTCAGTTCACCCTTTGCCAAGAAAAAACAATACTCATCTGCTTTAATCCGCTTAAGCACTTTTTCCGCAACATAATATTCTTGTCCTAAAGCTTCTTCTACTTTGGCTACTTGAATATAGAAGTCGCTGCCAGCAATTATAAACTGTTTGAATTTCTGATTTTCATCTGCTCTAATGTGTGTGCCTACTACTGCATATGTATATCCACCAACAGAATATAAAGTGCCATTTTCAATATCCTTTTTGGGATTATTCACATTTTGGAGATTAATATTTTTTCGAACCGAAGAGAAAAACTCTTCAGAAATATGAATTGAATAGCTAAGATTTTTCTCTTCGGCATACTGTTTAAATGATACCTGGAGCAATTTTTGGGCATGGTTAACAACGGCCGCAAGGTAAACACGACCTCGACCAATAATTCCTTCCATGATGCTTAGATAGTGTGAATTAACAGGCTTTACCATTGCAGTTTTACTCGAATCATCTGTTGCTGCAATAGCGAAGCTACCACCCGCACTAATCAATTTCACAGGCTCATTATCCTTAAAATGCAGTTTTTTTCCGTCTCTGAGATTTGATATTATCTCAAATTCAACTATATCTTCTTGCGTACAATGTTTGAGATCAAAATGATCCATTAACTATCACCTCGTTATATCAAACCAATACGAACTGTATTGTTCTCTGTCTCAGATGCATAATATCGTCTGTCGTAAATTCCTCATTCGAAAGATAATCTTCCATATTTCCTCGAAGAACCGACATTGTCAAAATGATATTATTGATGTCGTTTAAGCGTTTACTGCTATTGGGTTGTATTTCTCCATAGTCTGATGTTGATGTACTAATTCTTATAGAACGATCCATCAGATTCTTGATGGTGTATTCCCCTTTTTCAATCTCGATCTCTATGGATTTCTCAATTTTCTCTGAAAAAGATGTATCACTTGTATGGTAGTTATATAAATAATAATGGCCATCCATATTATCGATAATCTTTAACCCAACAACGTCTTTTCTTTTTAACAGATCAATAGAAATAGGTTCAACTTCATATCCGCCAGCCTTATTGAACTGATCAATCTCTGAATTAGTATCAGAAAAAATCTTATCAACGTTAAAATAATCCGTGATTACAGCCGCAAAGAATCTAGCTCTATCCTTTTCTCTGCCCGATTTACAGAAAGGACACTTGCAATTCTGGATATCCTCAAGCTGAACCAAATATGTGCTACCACAGTACTGACATTTAGCAGTGAGATTTGCAGCCTGGCGAAATGCAACATACCAATCTCTCATCTTTGGTCTAAACAATGGATTATGGCGACCCTGCTCATTAAAGTTAGCATCAAATAAGGACCTTATTGCCTTAGTAAACGTATACTTCGGAACAATTCCTGTTTTGCACCTGTTAGAAGAATCATTCTCGTCATAAATCCACGGAACCTCTCCTTTGGAAGCTAAATCAGCATAGTCTGTATCATCGTCATCCCAGCCTCCACCATCACCATCTGTGAGGAGTTCTCCATTAAAAGGAGAATTCATAGTTAAAATTTCATGAGTTAAGATAGCAAATGAATATTCATCTGTTTGTAATGAATTCATCTCGCCTTTCATTATTTCCGGAGCACCATACCCTGGTGTTTGGATTTGACGGTTAACATCAAACTTATACCTCATATTATCTGCATCGATGAGCCAAACTTCGCTAGAATCCAAAGTTCCTGATGCAAATACATTCTCTGGTGATATGTCCGCATATACTGCCGAATGTGCATATAATTTCGTAAAAATCTCCGCAGCATTCATAAGCAACTCATATCTATGTCTGAGTCCGCCGGTTTTATAAAAAAATAGACCCGGTTTATCTGTTCCATCAAAAGGTCGAATCCAATACTTGATCGGCTTCATATCACGCAGCAATCTCATCGTGTATCCGCAATATGGCCTCTGCAACAAACTCACTGGTCTCGCAATGTGAATATTTTCTGGAATATTAAGTATTCTTACTTCATCTAATTCCTCTTTGAACTTTTTATATTCGTCGTCATCGATCACAGGTTCACCAGAACTGGGATTAACTTTCATTTTGACAATAATATTAGGATCTTTGGTCTGCCATGTGATTCCCTGTCCGCCTCTACCAATTTCTTTCTCTAAGAAATGCTTATATCCATTTTCATCCACAACAAACTGTAATTTATTTTCTTCCATGTTTGTGCTGCCTACCTCTTTTCATAGCTAATTAAGGTTCTGTCATCACCAGAGTTAACTGGGTTCCATTGATTTAAAACCCGATAAACTAGGTTGTTTCTCTCAATCACATTTGCTTTTTCAGATATTCGTTTCCATATTAGTTCTACAAAAGCTGACCGTTTATTTTCTATCAAAGTTTCAGACACGCCATCTGTCATGAGGCATAATTTAATCGGTTTATCAAAGGCATCAACTGTCATCAGTATCCAATCTTCAAACGATCTAATATTGTTTATCCCTGTAGTCAGGTTGGCAAAATCATCATCTTTGTCTTTCAGCACTTCTGTACCCTTACCAAAATCAAAATAAATGCTGCCATCCCCAAGCTGGCCTAGAAAAACCTTCCCCTCTACACTTACGAATGCAAATAAACAGGTTGCTCCGCATTCATTCTTTGCAAACGGATAGATGTCCAAATTCCACATTGAATGCAAAAGTGGAATCAACAAGCGTATGTCTTCACACTTATTCTCATTCCATATCTGAAGTGCTTTTGAAACGCTCCTGCACACAGCCCTAGATCCAACTTCAGCATGAGCATGAGAACCCATTCCGTCCGAAACAACTAGAAGTGTCCCAAATTTTAATTTTTTAACCAAATAGGAATCCTGGTTAGGGAGCCTGCTCTTTGTGTGAAGTGCTCCCATAACCGAAGAATATCCAATGCCTTCATATCTCATATGATTATCTTAATCCGTCAAAATTAATATTCAGAATATCGGCAGTAAACAAATCCTGTGCTACCTGATTTGGATTCTTGCTCTGGCTTCTCTGAACAGTACATGAAGAGATAAAGCGGAAGAACTTATGAATATCAGCTGCATCCTCTACATAGCACACTTCCTTTTCAGGATGATCCAGGAACTTCTTAAGCATTCCAGTATCGGCATCAGCACCAATTGCTAAACTCCAGCGATCGCACTTAGAACTCCTTCCAGTCGAAGTAAACTTATTCAGCTTATTCTCCCAATGGTCATCATTAGGAGCTCCATCTGAAACGAGAACTACAACTGGGCGATATGCATTCTTCGGAATCTTAGTCTTGTCTTCAATCATGTCGTATGCAACATCCAAAGCACGACCCATATACGTCATTCCACCTGCAACCATGTCTGTGTAATTAATGTCTCGCGCAGGTGTTAACTCAGTATGGACATTTACTTCCGAGCCAAAAGTAATAATTGATACACAGATATCAGCCTGAACAATCTGTTCCTTCCGAAAGCTATCCAGCATTTCACGAACAGAACTATTCAGTTCATCCATTTTTGCATCATATGACATTGAACCACTCACATCGAGCAGAAGAATAACCGGCAACATTCTTGCTTCAGGCATTACAAATCCATCAAATTCATTTGCATTTTCCATCGTTTTGTCCTCCATAAGATAGATGATTATATTTTCATGTATTGATTTTAAATTTACACAAATTTTTATATTCAACTACTTGATATTTTAGCAAAATAGTGCAATAATATCAAGTTTAGCTAGAATTTTTGTGCATATTGCTTTATACTGAAGCCTATAGAGAAAGTAGCCACCTCCTTTTTTGGATAGGCTTTCGTCTTCATGACGATATCTTACCATGGGGCTTTTTTTCTCCGTACTAAAAAACCTACAAAAATCAAGGAGCGATGATATGGCGAAGACAAAGAATACTCATGCATTCCAAAATGATATAAAGCATTATGACAATATCCGTGATATTCTACGTTTCTTGTACATGTATGGAAGTTACAGTAAGGAAGAATTAGTAAAAAACAAGCTGGCCAAGAGCATTAGTTCTTTTTATGACACCAAACAGAGGATCGAAAACTATATCGATGGCGAATTTCTTCAGAAACACAAATCCACAGAAAAAGGATCAGGAAAGAAATATCGCTTCATGTATGACCCTTTTATCTGTCCTGTCAACTATTTAGCAGAAACGTATCAGAATTGTTCCTATGTTATAGGAGACTTCATTTTCTATTTTTGCCTCATGCAAGCATTTACAGACTCAGAGTTTCGCCAGCTGCCTTATGAGTATGTAAATGATGCAGAATATGGTGAGATTGATGATTGTATGGCCTTTAATCATGAATTCACCTTAAATGAGCTTATAACCACCATACAGCTAGTATTTGATGCAAATCAGGAACTCCTTGAAAACTGCAATCAAGTACTCTGCAATGATGAGCAAAGTGAATTAATATTCACCATGCCTAGAGTCCGTGCGCGCATAAACGAATTAACAGATCTTGGAATTCTTATTCGCACCCAAAAAGACAGATACCGTCTTGCTGATGATATCTTTCAGAATTTTGATGCAAATGAATTACAAGACATTCAGCTCATGACTCAATACTTTTATAATTGCTCTGTAATTACCGTCCCAGGATTCTACCTTTCTTCAACGATAGCCGAATACTCACAGGCAAATTTTATCTCTGAAACTGATGCTTTTTTCAACAAGCAGGAAAACCCTGTCTTCTTCTATAAAAACCATCGCCTGCAAAACGTTATCGATGATGATATTACCTGGGCTATTTTGGACGCAATTCACAATAGAAATGTCATACAGTATAGCTACAGAAATAAGAGCACCGAATCAAAAACATTTACCGTTCTTCCAATAAAAGTCGTTATCGATTTGCAATATGGAAGACAGTATCTATTTGCATATGATTACGATTTCAAAGGATTTAACATCCAGCGAATTGCATCTATTTCTGACATAAAACCATCGAAAGCAGTTACCGCAAACCAAAAATACGAATTTGCTTCAAATGCAAAAGAGTACAAAGATATTCATGTTCTCTATGATGAGCAATATCATGCCCATATGAAAAACGTGTGGAATATTGCCCGTAGTGATAGCCCTTCCACCGTCTTGATTCATTTTTGCTTCCCTGCAGATGTATATGAAAAGAACTTAAGCAGATTACGTTCAACTTGTCACTGCGGTACTATAACTGAACTAAGAGGGAATAAAGTTGACTACACTTCTACTGTTCAATGCGAATCGGAACTGGTTCCTTGGATAAAGAGTTTCGGATCTTTTGCCACCGTGGATAAGCATATGAACCCAAATCTTTATGACAAAATGAAATCTGATTGGGAGGAGGCGTTGAAATTATATGGAACTATTTAATAAATACAAAAACAAAAATTTCACCTTCATTACCAACTACATTAATAGCTGCATAAACGATGAGTCTTTGACATTGACTGAGGATGAACTTCGCGAACAATTATCTGGGGCTTCTCAAAGCACATTTGAGGAATTTGTTTTGGCACTCACAAATGCATACACAGATAACAGTGATGTAAACGCAGCTATTTTATACGAGAATGATCAGTCGAACTCTCTTCTGCCTCTCCGGCAGATAAATGTACCTATAAGAGCGACAATAGCCGAAAAGGCATGGTTATATTACATACTTCAAAATAGCAAATCAGATTTATTTCTCAGTCCTACCACAAAAGAGAAACTTGTATCGGCTTTAGAGGATGACTTTGACAATAACCGATATCCAATAAAATTTGACTATATAGATATTCGAACATTATCTGCTGATACCAAATCGGATTTTTCGACTGAATATGTTAATAACTTTAAAATGATAGTTTCAGCTATCAAGCAGCATCGAACGTTAACTGTCACAAATAACAGTTTTAGCGGGAAAATATATACGCAGCAGATTGTTCCCTACAAGATAGAATATGCTCTTCAATTGGATTCATTCTCCTTATCATGTTTTCCTTTGAACACCAAAAGACCTGTGAAAATGAACTTATCCAATATTTCAGATATCTCAATCGGGGAAACACTAGAGAATTATGATGAATATCTAAATGATTTTAAGAAACAGCTTCGGGAAACAAAAGAAAAATGTCCTGTTACAATTGAAATTCAAAATCAAGCAGAAGCTTATGACCGATGTGCATATCTTTTTTCTTCTTATGATACATTTTGCTACGACAAGGGAAATGATACCCTCATAATGAATATATATTATTATCGATTCCAAAAAGAAGAAATCGTCCGCAACATCCTCTTTTTAGGTCGATACGTACAGGTAGTCGCTCCAGAGAATATTGTGGACGATGTTAGTTCTTCTATCAAAAAAGCTTATATGAATTATGCTGATTAAGCAGTAGCAAGTTCATAATACTCTACAAAATACGGCATCATGAAATTCAGATACTTTGATAAGTTCATGAATGCCGTATCCTTCTTCCTGCCATACAGCACGGCGTTAATTGGTGCACCGGACATACACATTTCATAGCAATCCGTTGAATACTCTCTTGTAAAAAGATAGAGTTCATCGCCATTATGTGTTCGCAAATAATAATCCAGCTTGTTATTGGCCATCTTAGCCAAAATAGTATTGTTGGTCCTTACAGAATATTTCTTTGCCATATTATTGTTCCTCCGTTTCTGATTTGTCTTTGTTTTGTTAATCACATAGTAAAGCATCACGAAGAAACATCTTTCTAAAAAACCTGGAAACAATCATAGCATCCCCATATGCTACATCCCAGCCCATATAATCACATATCTGATCACTCCATCAACACAACCAGCTTAATATGCTCCAGCGCTGCTTTCTTACCCATCTCTGTCTTTAGGCTCTTCAGAAGCTGCATTGCCAGCAGGATATCCGGATCCTCTTCCTGCTCTTCTACTTCTGATCCGTTCACCAGGTAATCTAAGGAAGTTCCAAGTTCCTTGGCAAGAACCTGAAGTACTGATACGCTGACTGCACTTGTATCATGCTCATAGAAAGAAATCACGGACTTGTTGTTCACGCCAATCCGAAAGCCCAGCTCTTCCTGTGACCAACCCTTCTACAGGCGAAGTGCCTGGATTCTGCCTCCCATAGTTGTTGTATCGATTTTCTTATTTGCCATTTCTGATTCCTTCCGGTCTCGAAACCAGTCGGAATAGGAAAGTCGATTTATTCTCAGCATAAAAAAAGACGCACGAGAAGAAAATCCAGTAATTACTGGTTTCTTTTCATGCGTCTGTAGGATGGCTATGTACCCGGCTTATATATCTTCTCCGGAGTCTTCCGTATCATGATTTTAAACAGCGATAATGCTAAAATATCCCATTCAGAAAGAGAATTTAAACAACAGTCAGAAATATTTCAAATACTGAATAATTTGACAACAGCAGATGGGTTTGATTATTGCTTTTATAAAGACATTACCATAATATCAAGCATAGCCGAAAGAAAAATAAATAAAAGAGAATTAGTATTAGAATGTCAGTTTGATGGCATGGGTGATTATTGGATTCCACTTGAACAATTCATATTATTTTTCAATTATGAAGAAGCCTCAAAAGAAAATAAGGATTTACCACTTTTTGTTAAATCGCTGAATTTCCCCAATAAACAATTCATAAAAGACAAATTACAATTTCGAAGAAAACCACTTTGCAATTATTAAAAACCCAAAAAACTGTTTCTTGCTACACCGATATTCAAAAATATAACGGTAATAATACACCGAAATAAGTTTATGGGTTGCAAAAAAACAAAAAAAAGAGCGTAAATCCTTTTATAATAAGGATTTTACGCTCTTAGTAGCTATTCCCACTCAATCGTAGAAGGGGGCTTGGACGTAATGTCGTAAACAATGCGATTCACATGTTTAACCTCATTGACAATCCGGTTTGAGATGCTTTCCAACACATCGAAGGGTATTCTAGCCCAGTCCGAGGTCATACCGTCAACCGAGGTAACGGCTCGCAGGCCGATGGTGTAATCATAGGTTCGTTCGTCACCCATAACGCCAACGCTGCGGTTTCCCGGAAGCACGGCAAAATACTGCCAGATCTCTTCATCCAGACCGGCTTTGGCTATTTCATCACGGAAGACAAAATCCGCTTCTTTCAGGATATCCAGTTTATCTTTGGTCACGTCTCCAATCACGCGAATGGCCAATCCCGGTCCCGGGAACGGCTGACGCCAGACCAGATCGTGATCCAGACCCAGTTCTTCACCGACGGCGCGCACTTCGTCTTTGAACAGGTTTCTAAGCGGTTCGATGAGTTCAAAATTGACATCATCCGGAAGGCCGCCGACGTTGTGATGACTCTTGATCACGGCTGCGTTTTTGGTGCCGCTTTCAATGACATCCGGATAGATGGTTCCCTGCAGCAGGAAGTCAATATCGTTGAGCTTGCTGGATTCCTCTTCAAATACCCGGATAAATTCTTCTCCGATGATTTTTCTTTTTTTCTCCGGATCACTGACCCCGGCCAATTTTCCCAGAAAGCGGTCTTCACAGTTTACACGGATGAAGTTCATGTTAAAGCGATTTTTGAAGATGGCTTCAACCTGATCCCCTTCGTCTTTTCTCAGCAAACCGTGATCGACAAAAATACAGGTCAGCTTATCGCCAATGGCTTTGTGTACCAGGGTTGCGGCAACGGATGAATCCACCCCACCGCTGAGAGCACAAAGCACCCGGCCGTCTCCCACCTGTTCTTTGATGGCTTCGATCTGTTCCTGGGCGAAGTTTTCCATGGTCCAGAGCCCTTCGCAACCACAGACATCATAGACAAAATGGTTCAGTACTGCTGTCCCGTATTGCGTATGTTCAACTTCAGGATGGAACTGCACGGCATAGAGCTTTCGTTCTGGACATTCCATGGCAGCAGTCGGACAGGTTTCAGTGGTCGCCGTGGTTACAAAGCCATCCGGAATTTCTTTGATGTAATTGGTATGACTCATCCAGCAGGTTGATTTTTGCGGAATACCCTTAAACAGCACCGAATCTTTCTGGATGGTTACTTCTTTTTTGCCGTACTCTCTGATGTCGGCACTGTCGGTGATGCCTTTTAACTGTTCCGCCATCAGCTGTGCTCCATAACAGATACCCAAAATAGGGATACCCAGATTATAGATTTCCGGATCGCATTTCGGTGCCCCCGGTTCATGAACGCTGGATGGTCCACCGGTAAAAATGATCCCTTTCGGATTCTTTTCCCGGATTCTTTCCGGGGTGATATCGTAGGGAACCACTTCTGAGTAAACTCTGGCTTCCCGAACGCGCCTGGCGATGAGCTGATTATACTGTGCTCCAAAATCGACAATGAGAATGACTTCACTGTGTAATTGTTTTTTCATAAATTACTCCTTAAAATTGAGCGCTATTGTAATTCGGTGATTCTTTGGTAATCGAGATATCATGTGGATGACTTTCAATCAGTCCGGCACTGGTGATCTTGATAAACTGGGATTTTTCTCTTAAATCCTTGATCGTGGCCGCGCCGCAGTATCCCATCCCGGAACGCAATCCGCCAACTAACTGGAACACGGTATCGGCAAGACTGCCTTTGTAAGGAACCTTGCCTTCAACGCCTTCAGGCACCAGTTTTTTCTGACCTTCCTGGAAATATCGGTCCGAACTGCCGTCTTTCATGGCGCCGAGCGAACCCATGCCCCGATAGGTTTTAAATGTTCTGCCCTGATAAAGGATGGTTTCTCCAGGACTTTCCTCGGTTCCGGCAAACAGGCTACCAATCATAACCACATCTGCGCCGGCACCAATGGCTTTCACCACGTCGCCCGAGTACTTGATGCCGCCATCGGCGATAACCGGAATATCGTTCTCTTTTGCCGCCTCAACGACATCGAGAATCGCGGTGATCTGCGGCACGCCGATCCCGGCAACAACTCGGGTTGTACAGATGGAGCCGGGTCCAATTCCGACTTTCAGAGCATCCACGCCGGCGTCAATCAAATCTTTTGCTGCTGCTCCGGTGGCGATATTGCCAACAATCAGCTGCAGATCCGGGAATTTTTCTTTAATTGCCTTGACTGTTTTGACAACACCGGCAGAATGTCCATGCGCTGTATCCACCACAATCACATCGACCTGTGCTTTAACCAGGGCTTCCACCCGTTTCATCGTATTGCTGGTAACGCCAACTGCTCCGCCGACAAGCAAACGGCCGCGGGAATCTTTGGCTGCTTTTGGATATTTGATGCTCTTTTCGATATCCTTAATGGTGATCAGACCTTTAAGATTATTGTCGTCATCGACGATTGGAAGTTTTTCGATCTTGTATTGTTTTAAAATGGCTTCCGCTTTTTCAAGTGTCGTTCCCTCTTCTGCGGTGACAAGGTTCTCCTTGGTCATGGCATCTTTGATTTTCTTTTTGGGGTCATTTTCAAAGCGCAGGTCACGGTTTGTAATAATTCCCACCAATTTTTCATTTTCGGTGATAGGAACACCGGAAATTCGGTAACGGGCCATTAATTCAAGTGCATCGCCAATACAATGATCTGGAGATAAAAAGAAAGGATCAACAATAACGCCATTTTCTGAACGTTTAACCTTATCTATTTCAAATGCCTGTGCTTTAATGCTCATGTTTTTATGAATAATACCGATTCCGCCTTCTCTAGCCATTGCGATTGCTAAACGGGCTTCTGTGACAGTATCCATACCGGCACTCATGATGGGAATATTTAATGAAATCTTCTTGGTAAGTCTTGTGCCGGTATTGACGTCACTAGGCAGCACTTCTGATTTTGCGGGGATCAACAGGACATCATCAAAAGTGATTCCCTCTTTTAATATTTTCTCCAAACTTTGTAACTCCTTCCAATTTTGAACTCTCATTTAGATACAAAAAAAGCAGACAATTGGCCATTGCTTTTCATCTGCTTCGTGTATTTTCAGTAACCTTATTTATGTTTTTTAGTCTAACACAACTTGCTTCCGTGTGACAATCATTATTTTTCTGGTAACGTTATCTTTTCTCAATCCGTTTCAATCTTCGTTTCTAGAACAACAATAGTGATGGATTCTCCATGTCGGCCTTGATATTCTTTAAGAATTTTGCGCCTTCCATCCCGTCTGCGACACGATGATCAAGATTCAGGGTGATTTTCATGACGGATCTTACCATCGGTTCGCCCTGATGCACCCGCAGCCGCTGAACCACCTCACCCACGCTCAGAATGGCGCTGTTGGGGTGATTGATGATGGCCGTGAATTCCAGAATGCCATGCATGCCGAGATTCGAGATAGAAAATGTGCTGCCCTTGAGGTCTTCCTGAGTCAGGTACTTATGCTTCACCGATTTCAGGGTTTCTCCCCGACTTTTCACCATTTCAATAAAAGTCATCTCCTGGGCATTTCGGATCACTGGTATAATGATGCCATCCTCGCCATCGACGGCCAATCCCAAATGCGCGTAAGCATGCGGGATGATGGCATGGTCTTCAAAAGTGCTGTTGATCAGGGGATGTTTCATCAGCGCCCTGGCCGTTGCCATCAATAGAAAATCGGTATAGGTGCAGCGATAGTGGGACTGTAATTCAATTTTCTTTGCTATTTTCTTGCGGAGGTCTTTTACTTCCGTCATGTCAATTTCTGTCGTAAGGGTGATCACCGCTGTTTCCAGACTGACTTTTACCAGCTGCTCGGCGCTGTTCTGCCGATTTTCCGGGATTGTCATGTTATTTTTTGCATTGTCTGATGTGTTTTTTTCGAATGTCGTATTTTCAAGCTCACTCATTGGCACCGCTTTGACAATAATCTCATCGCGTAACGGTTCAACTTCACCTTCCACAAATGGTACAAAATCGAGCTCCGGATTTGGCATCGTTTCCTGTTTGGGGTTTCTGTTTGCATTCCGGGGAACTTCCGTTTTTTTAATCTCATGCTCCTTCGGTTCCGACTTTCTGCCCCAGCTCTTCGTGGTTTTAGGCTTTCGGGCTTCAGACTTCCTGAGCTCAATTTTCCCGGTCTCCGGTGTCGCTTCTCCTGAAGGATCCGAATAAACATTTTCGGAATTTCCCGCGATTTCGTCAAGCACAGTCCCGATGACTGCCGGTTCCTTCGAACGGTAATCGGAAGGACCCGGCCGAATGATCACCATCCGACTGACATCTTCCAACTGAATCCGACCCTTCTGTCCGGATCCCAGAAGGGTCTGAATGTCGATATCGTGTTCCCTTGCCAGGCGTCGGGCCGCCGGGGTGGCTCTTACTTTTCCCAGTCGCGGGTCCTCCTCAGGCTCTGCTGCGGCCTGCTCCTCAATTGCTTCCTGAATTGCTTCCTGAACCGGCTCCGATGGCAGCTCCGCCTGAATTTCTGCTGCCGATATGACAGTGGCAGTTTCCGGTTTCACTTTTTCACTGTCAGTTGCGGCCATTTCAGTTTCAGCAGGCATCTGAAGTGACGGCTTCTGTACTGCTTCGCCTTCTGCTCCTGAGTAGCCAGTGGTCACGTCGATCCCTGATTTCGGTAATATTTCTTCTTTTGCCATAATATGTCTTTACTCCCTATTCCCGATTAAGCAGGCGATAAACCCCATGAACAAAATCATTTCTTTGCGGCACCACTGATGCCTCCAGTTCTTTGCTGTAAGGAATCGGCACATCCATCCCGCACAGCCTGAGAATCGGCGCGTTGAGATAATCAAAAGCTTCGCTTTCCGCGATGCGGGCTGCAATTTCCCCGCCGACGCCACCCGTTTTAGGTGCTTCATGGGCCACGATCAGACGTCCTGTTTTGATAACGGATTCCACAATCGGCTGCATATCCATGGGATACAGGGTGACCGGATTGATGATTTCAACTTCAATCCCCTCTTCTTCCAGAAACGCTGCCGCCTCCATCGCTTTTGCCAGCAGGGTCCCGTAGGCCACAATCGTCACGTCCTTGCCCGGGCGTTCGATCAATGTTTTTCCGATCTCAATGGTATAATCATCGTCCAGTGGAACCAGCCCCTCGGTTTGATAAAGCGCTTTGGGCTCGATGAAACAGACCGGATTATTGTCGCGGATGGCTGCTTTAATCAAACCTTTTGCCTGTGCCGGGGTGGACGGTGTGACCACTTTTAATCCGGGAACATGACACAGCCATGCCTCCAGGCTCTGGGAATGCTGAGCGCCGGCGCCGTCTCCCGTACCGGCCGGCAAGCGCAGCACCAGCGGGACCTGTGCCTGTCCGCCAAACATGTAATGCATTTTGGCGCCCTGATTGACCAGCGCATCCATCCCGAGGGTGACAAAGTCCATATGCATCATTTCACAGACCGGTCTCAGTCCGGTGAGGGCGGCACCGACAGCCGTGCCGACAATCGCCGCTTCCGATATGGGGGTATCCAGCACCCGTTCTTCGCCGAATTCATCAAGCATCCCGGCCGACAAACCAAATGCACCGCCGTAGCGGCCAATATCTTCACCCAAAAAGATGACGGCGTCATCCCGTCGCATTTCTTCCGTCATGCCCAAACGTATGGCATCGCGATACTTCATTTTTTTCATCTCATTTATTTCCATCATTAACCCCTCACGCGTATACATCTTCTAAAACTGTGGTAATATCGGGTTCCAGACTTTCCAACGCAAATTCTGCCGCCTGCTCAATCGAGCTTTTCGCTTCACCTTCGATGGTTTCCAGCTGTTTGCCGGTAAAAACGCGATTTTCCTGAAGATATTTTTTCAGTCTGAAAAGCGGATCTTTTTCCTGCCACTGCTGAACCTCTTCGGTACTGCGATAAACCTGTGGATCGTCACTGGAATGGCCACAGAAACGATATGTTTTTGCTTCCACCAGCACCGGGCCTCTGCCCGCCCTGGCATAGCGCAGTGATTTTGTCATGACATCGTAAATTTCAAGAAAGTCGGTGCCGTCAATCGTCAGGCCGGGAATGTTATAGCCCGCACCGCGATCCGAAATATTCTCAATGTTCATATGTTTTGCGATTGGCGTCGACATGCCGTAAAGATTGTTTTCAATCAAAAAGACGATGGGCAGTTTCCAGACGGAGGCCAGATTCATTGCTTCGTGAAAGCTGCCTTCATTGGTTGCGCCGTCACCGGCAAAACACAGAACAACCTGCCCCGTTTTTTTATGCTTCTGGGTCAATGCCGCGCCGCAGGACAGCGTAAATCCGCCGCCGACGATGCCGTTGGCTCCGATATTTCCGTTTAGCACATCGGCGATGTGCAGGGAGCCGCCCTTGCCCTTGCAGTAACCGGTTGATTTTCCCAGCAGTTCCGCCATCATCAGATTGACATCCAGTCCAAAGCCGATGGCCTGGGCATGTCCGCGATGGGTCATCGAAACCAGATCGCCTTTTTCCAGAGCCAGACCGGATACGACCCCGGTTGCTTCTTCGCCCTTTGAAAGATAAACCGTTTCATCAATAATTCCCCTTTTTAGAAGATCCTCGACTTTCTCTTCGAAAAAGCGGGCCTGGTTCATTTTATAATACATTCTTAATAGAATTTCTTCTGATAATTCAATCATGGTTTCCTCCACGTTCTCACATTCTGTTCAATATGGTGAATAATCCTATCTTTCATTATATCTTTTTTTTCCCAATAAATAAAGAATGAAGCAAAAACTATGTCAAATAACGACTTTTTTTGGTTCATTCTTATATTTGTTTAATAATCTTTTAATTTTTCTCGTGTTACTGATGCTTTTTTTCAAGTTGTCTGATGATGGCTTCAGCAATAATCAGATCTTCCGGCGTCGTGATTTTTATGTTCGAATAATCGCCGCTGACGATTTTGACAGGATAACCAAGCCGTTCAACCAGAAAGGCGTCATCGGTTCCGGCAATCCCCATCTCGATCGCTTGTTGATGGGCTTTTTTTAACAGCGTGTATTCGAAAGTCTGGGGGGTCTGGATTTCCACCAGGTAATTTCGGTCTGGCGTGCTTTCCACAAAGCCCTGATCGTCGATGATCTTGATGGTGTTTTTCGCCGGCACACCCACGACCGTTGCCCCATACCGGCTGGTTTCATGGATACTCTTTTCAATCACCGCTTGCTGAATCATCGGTCTGGCGCCATCGTGAGTCATGACTATCGCTGTTTGGGGTGCCACCGCCATCAGCCCGTTATAGACGGATTCCTGTCTGGTTCTGCCGCCGGCAACCAGTTTGACCTTCGCATAACGATCGGGTTTTAGCACCTCGCGCCGGCAGATTTCAAATTCGTCCTGGTTGATGACCAGAATGATTTCATCAATCAGCGGGCACTGCTCAAATGCATCCAGAGTATAGGCCAGAACCGGCTTCTGCTTGATCTTCAAATACTGCTTGTTGACCGGGGCATTCATCCGGCTGCCTTGCCCTGCTGCCGGAATAATGACACTGGTTAATCGTCTTTCCATATTTTCCGCCTCAGATTGTATTCAGAATTTCCATTATTTCAGGATCGTCTGTCTCGAGAACAATTTCCCGCTGATCCGGTGTCGCCACTGCGGATTTCAGCGTAATCTCCAGTTTATGTTCAAACACGTCATCCGCAAGTAGATCCGGCCACTCCAGAATCAGGGTTCCCCCCAGATTGAGGTAATCCTCAAAGCCCATTTCGTAAAGTTCATCGCCGTCCTGAAGACGGTAGAGATCAAAATGAAAAATCCGGGCGGGATCGCCATACTCATTGACAATGGTATAGGTGGGACTCGTCACTTCGTCATCGATTCCCATTCCTTTGACAAAGCCCTTGGAAAAGACCGTTTTACCGGCACCCATTTCGCCGCGCAGGAAAACAACCAGGGGGAAGCTGAATGCTTCCCCCAGTCGTTTCCCAAAATCATAGGTTTCCTGACTTGATTTTGTTTTGATTGTTTTTGATAGCATTATTAATGAACCTTCTCCGATGTTTTTTCACTGGCATTCACTTCAGCGTCGGGATGATCATCCGCTTCATCATCGACGATTTCATAATCAACTTCGACCACGCCCTGCTGCTCAATGCGGTCTCGGTCCGGCAGCACAAGAACCAGCACAATGTAGATCACGATGCTTAAAATTCCGGGCACAACTCTCAGCACAAAGGGCAACAGAAGCAGAACTCTGAACACCCATGGATTGACATGGCAGTAATCACCAATACCAGCGCAGACACCGGCGATAATTCCGCTTTCTCTATTTCTCATCAAACGTTTCTTCATCATTCTTCCAATCTT
This sequence comes from Acetobacterium fimetarium, assembly GCF_014284475.1. Classification (GTDB taxonomy): domain Bacteria; phylum Bacillota; class Clostridia; order Eubacteriales; family Eubacteriaceae; genus Acetobacterium; species Acetobacterium fimetarium. The sequence goes on from NZ_WJBC01000004.1 coordinate 31,047, forward strand.
TTAAAAATCATCCGACTTCATCGGCAGAACTATTTCTGCCGATAGGTCGACATAAACCGTTCCAGCCGATCCATCGTTTCGGTTAAATCTCCCGGATGCGGCAAAAACACAATTCTGAAATGATCCTGGTTGGGCCAGTTGAACCCGGTTCCCTGAACCATCAGCACGCGTTCTTCCTTCAGGAAATCCACCGCAAACTGCGTATCGCTTTTGATATTGAACATCTCTTTATCAATTTTGGGGAAAGTGTAAAAACCGGCTTCCGGCTTGGTACAGGACAAACCCGGAATGGCATTGACCCGTTCGTAGACAATCCGCCTTTGTTCAAACAGACGGCCGCCGGGCTTGAGCAGATCATTCAGACTCTGATAACCGCCCAGAGCGGTCTGAATCACATGCTGTCCCGGTACATTGGAACACAGCCGCATATTGGCCAGCATTTTTATTCCTTCAATATAGTCCCCGGCGTTTTCTCGGTTGCCGGTTATGATCATCCAGCCGACCCGGAATCCGGGAATGCGGTGGGATTTAGAAAGACTGTTGAGGGTTACCACCAGCACTTCATCCGTCAGGGTTGCCATCGGGGTATGAACGGCCCCATCATAAAGAATTTTATCGTATACTTCATCCGCAAAAATGATCAGATCATTTTCAACGGCCATTTTAACAATGCCCTCCAGAATTTCTTTGGGATACAGCGCTCCGGTTGGATTGTTGGGGTTGATCACCACAATGCCTTTGGTATTGGGTGTAATCTTGCTTCTCATATCTTCAAGATCGGGATACCATTTTGATTCTTCATCACAGGTATAATAAACGGCCGTCCCGCCAGCCAGGTTGACAGCAGCCGACCACAACGGATAATCTGGACATGGAACCAGTATTTCATCGCCGTCATCCAGCAGCGCCTGCATACAGAACAGAATCAGCTCGCTGGCACCATTGCCGAGAAAGACATCGTCCACGGTCAAATCCATGATTCCTTTGGTCTGATAATGCTGCACAATCGCTTTGCGGGCCGAGAATATTCCCTGGGAATTGGAATACCCTTCGGCATCTTTGATATTATATTTCATATCGTAAACAATTTCATCCGGTGCCATTAAATTAAAGGGTGCAGTATTGCCGGTATTGAGCATGATAATGTCAATTCCTTCCCGTTGCATACGGTCCGCCGCTTCAACCACCGGTCCTCTAATATCATAACAAACGTTGTCCAATTTCCTCGACTTCTTCACAGCTTTCATCACTACACTCAACTCCTTTAATTTTAAATTTTAAATAAGATTAGGCCCTGCATACTATTTTTGATTGTTTTTCATTTTTTCAATGACGGAACGATAGCCTTTTCCGTATTTCAGGCAACGGTTTACCCGGCTGATCGTGGCAGAGCTTGCGCCGGTACTTTTCTCCACATCAATAAACGTTTTTCCCTGAGACAACAGATAAGCAATCTCGAAACGATGCGCCATATCTTCAATTTCTTTGATGGTGCAAAGATCTTCCAATAACAGATTGCATTCTTCTTCTGTTTCAAGGGCCAGTATTGCCTGCGCCAGAGCATGTCGCTTCATATTTTCTTCCATGGAGCATCCTCATCATTTCCTGTCATTCCAGAAATTTCTCTCTAAAAAATTTTATCCATTGACACTTAATCTTATCTTTAGTGTATAATGTATTATCATAACACACTCAAGTTAAGAAATAAAACGAAAGGTTAAAATTTATGAAATTATATAATACCCTCACACAAAAAAAAGAAACATTCGTGCCGATTGAGGCTGGAAAGGTGCGAATGTACTCTTGCGGTCCGACTGTATATAATTATTTTCATATTGGCAATGCCCGTCCCTTTATCGTCTTTGACGTGCTGCGCCGATTTTTAGAATATACCGGTTATGAAGTGACCTTCATTCAGAACTTTACTGATGTTGACGACAAAATTATCAATCGGAGCCATGAAGAGGGCATCTCCCCCCAGGCGGTTTCCGAAAAATACATCCGGGAATATTTTGTCGATGCCGATGCTCTGGGCATCAAGCGCGCATCGCTCCATCCCAAAGTCAGCGAGCACATCCCGGAAATCATTCAGATGATCAAAACCCTGGAAGAAAAGGGACTGGCCTATAATATTGGCGGCAACGTCTACTATCGGGTGGACCATTTCAGGGATTACGGCAAGCTTTCAAAGCAGTCCATTGAGGATTTGAAATCCGGCGCCCGTATCGACATCAACGATGAAAAACAGAGTCCCCTGGACTTCGCACTCTGGAAGAAGAAGAAGGAAGGGGAGCCCTACTGGGAAAGCCCCTGGGGCCAGGGCCGTCCGGGATGGCATATCGAATGTTCAGCGATGTCGCGAAAGCACCTGGGCGAGACCATCGATATCCACGGCGGCGGACAGGATCTCATTTTTCCCCACCATGAAAATGAAATTGCCCAATCCGAAGGTTCCTGCGGCAAGCCGTTTGCCAATTACTGGGTGCACAATGGCTACATCAATATCAACAATGAAAAAATGTCCAAATCAAAAGGCAATTTTTTCACGGTCAGAGATATTGCCAAAACCTTTGACCTGGAAGTCGTGAGAATGTTTTTGCTGATGGCCCATTACCGCAGCCCGGTCAATTTCAGCGAGCCCTTGCTGCAGCAGGCGCAAACGGCTCTTGAGCGCCTCTACACCGCCAAATACCAGATGCTTTTTCTGCTGGAAAAAGCGGTTGCCGCGACGGCTTCTGAAGATGAGATCCGCTGGATCACCGCTCTGGACAAATACAAAAAATCCTATATCGAAGCGATGGAGGATGATCTCAATACCGCCGATGCCATTTCAGTCATTTTTGAGCTGGTCCGGGAGCTCAACACTTTCCTTGATGAAAACTCCTCGAAACCGGCGATTCTGGCAGCGCAGGCGCTTTTTGGCGAACTCACGACGGTTCTGGGCCTTGCTGTCAAGGAGAAAGAAACCAGTCTTGATGCTGACGTTGAAGCCCTGATTGAACAACGCCAGGCGGCCCGAAAAGCAAAAGATTTCAAAAGATCGGATGAAATCCGTGATCAACTTCTGGCCATGGGCATTGTCCTGGAAGATACCCGGGAAGGTGTTAAATGGAAAAAAGCCTGACCGACCTTGAGATCATCAAAGCGGCTATCGAGAAGCCCTTTACAAAAATTCAGGCGGGAGCCATGAATCCGCTGGCTCTGGCCTATATCGGGGACGGCATCTTTTCGGATGCGGTCCGGAAATACCTGATCGGATGCGGCCACCAGAATGTGAACTTCATGACCAAGACCTCGGTAAAATATGTCCGCGCCAGTGCCCAGTCGCTGGTCATTCACACCCTGATTCCGGAGCTGACGGAAGAAGAACACCGGATCGTGAAACGCGGGAGAAACACCTCCTCCCAGGTTCCCAAAAATGCCAAAGCATCTGATTATCGCTACGCCACCGGTTTTGAGGCCCTGATCGGCTACCTCCACCTCAGCGGCGCGTCTTCCCGTCTTGAACAGCTGCTCCTCAAAAGCATTGACATCATCAATCAGCAGCTTGATTCTAAAAAATAATAACCATAAAAAAAAAGCGCCCTGAAAAGAAAATTCTTTTCAGGGCGCTTTGTGTTGCTGCATTTACGGGGCCGTGGGCACGGCTTCCCATTTGCTGAAGATTGTCCGTTTGTACCGCCTGTACATATGGAGCTCGTAAGCCAGACAGACGATTTCCGAAATCAGGAATCCATACCAGACCAGGTCAAGTCCGCCGATTCGGGACAGTAAAAAGGAAACCGGCAGAAGAAAAATCATCTGTCGAATAAACGAAGCGATCATGCTCACATGCGCTTTGCCAATGGCCTGAAAGCTTGTCGCGATCATGATCGATGCACCGGCAACCGGAAAGGCCAGGCTGATCACTCGCAGGCAATGAATACCAATCGCCATCATCTCTTCCGAGGGATTGAAAGCCGACATGATTTGCGTCGGGAAAACCCAGAAAATGAGTACGCCGATGCACATGACAATCAGTGCCACCGTCGTGACCACCTTGAGGGTATCCTTAAACCGTTTTTCGTTTCTGGCGCCGAAATTAAATCCGAAAATAGGCATGGCGCCCTGCGCCAAACCGAATATCGGCATGAAAACGAACGACTGAACCTTGAAATAAATCCCGAAAACTGCCACCGCCGACATGCCGAAGGTTGCCAGAATCAGGTTGTAGCCGGTTATCATGATCGAAGCCAGGCCCTGCATGATCGCCGATGGCAAGCCGACTTTTAAAATATCTCTAAAAATGGTTTTGTCATAATGAAATGACTTGAAGTCCAGTTTCAGCAAATTGTTTTTGCCCTTGAACACAACAAAAAGCATATAGCCCATCCCGATAATCTGCCCGGAAACCGTTGCAATCGCCGAACCGACCACCCCCAACGCGGGAAATCCGAACAGGCCGAAAACAAGAATCGGATTGAAGATGATGTTCAATACCGCCCCCAGAATTTGCCCGATCATCGGTTTGATCATATCGCCAGAGCCTTGGAGCGTCGAGAATGCCGCCTGGGTAATGATGCTGCCAAAGCTCAGCATGGTCACAATCAGAAGATAGTTACGCCCCTGTGAAATAATCAGTTCGTTATCCGTAAACAGGCTGATAAACATTTCCGAAATGAAAAAGCCGATCACCACCATGATCAGCGATAAAATAATAGCAATGATAAATCCATGTTCCGCCACATTCACGGCTTCACTCTTTTTTTTCTCACCCAGACGTCTGGAAATGGCGGAGTTGATGCCGACGCCCATTCCCACAAAGCAGGCGATGATGATCATCTGGACCGGAAACGCCAGCGAAACTGCGGTCAGGGCTTCTTCCCCCACCTGTGCCACAAAAATACTGTCGACAATATTATACATGGCCTGAATCAGCATCGAAATAATTGCCGGCAATGACATCGCAAAGAGCAGTCGGGGAATTGGGACTGTGCCCATTTTATTTTCTTTTTTAATTTGAGTCTCTTGTGTTTGTTTCATAACATCTCCAAAAATATTTATTGCGATTTTTGCGAAAATAAAAAGACAAACTTTCAAAAACAACATTTACCGAGCTGCATGCATCACAGCGAACAGGCCAAGCCTGTTCGAACCTGCTGATTTGGCACACGACAACAATGTCAGCCTTCAATCAAAGTTTGTCTAATTTAAATTATTTTTTCTTTTTTGAAATTTCTACTTTTACCTTGCGGTCTTTAATTATCTTGCCGTTTAGTTTCTTTTCGACTTTTTTGGCATGTTCTTCATCAACATCGACAAAGGTAAATTTATCGTACATATCTATGTTGCCGACTGCTGAGGATGAAATACCGCATTCTCCGCAAATCGCTCCGAGGATGTCACGCTTCTGAGCCTTGTCCTTTTCGCCGACGCTGATAAAAAGACGTTTTGTCTTTTCCGGTCCTCTGCTTCCGCGGGAGCCTCCCTCACGACGAACACGACCGTCTCTGCTATCGCGACCATCTCTGCGATGACCACCTTCCGGACGTCGCGAACGACGTTCCACCATATTAAGGTCTTCCGCTTCTGATAAAGGCAGTTGTGATTGCAGCAATACGGCGGCAATGGTTTCTGCCGAATAACCCTTTTCTTTAAGGTCATCAATTATTTGGATATAATTGTCCAGCGTGCCCTTTTCAGCCCGGATTTTAAATCGTTCGTGGAAATGGGCAATCTTAATGTCATTGATCACATCACTGGTTGGAATCAGATCACGTTCGATACTCTTTTTAGTATAGTCGGTGATTTTTTTAAGTCTGAATTGGTCGCGGCTTCTTGCCAGTGTCAGGGACAAACCATTTTTTCCGGCACGTCCGGTTCGACCAATCCGATGCACATAGTATTCTTCATTGTCAGGCACATCGTAATTAAACACAATGTCCACATCGTCAACATCAATCCCTCTGGCGGCTACATCTGTTGCAACCAAAATGTTCAACTGACCCCGGCTGAACTGTTTAAGAACGGCCATACGGGACATTTGACGCATATCGCCATGGATTTTATCGACGGAATATCCCAGTTTTTTTAAATCATCGGTGATTTCATCCACATATCTTTTGGTGTTGCAGAATATCAGTGATCGTTGTGGTTTATAAACATCTAAAAGCCTGGTCAATGCCTCGAATTTATTGTGATCGCTGATATTGAAATACTTCTGTTCAATGCCTGGTGCGACCATATTCTTAGGCGATATTTCAATAAATGCAGGATTTTTTAAATATTTTTCTGCAATCTTTAAAATAGGCTTCGGCATTGTTGCTGAAAACAACGCGATTTGGACATCATGTGCTATTGCATCAAGGATTAATTCAATATCCTCTCTGAATCCCATGTTTAACATTTCATCCGCTTCATCCAGAACGACCATGGATATGTCTTCGAGTTTCAATGTCTTTCGTCGCATGTGATCCATCACCCGGCCGGGTGTTCCCACTACGATCTGTACGCCGGCTTTAAGATCTCTGATTTGCGCTTCAATCGAAGCCCCCCCATAAATCGGTAGAACTTTAATACCTTTCTGGTATTTCAGAACTTTTTTAAATTCGTCTGAGACCTGTACGGCCAACTCTCTGGTTGGGCATAGAACTAAAACTTGTACTTTTTTTATAGCAGGATCAAGCTTTGTAATGGCTGGAATCGCAAACGCAACAGTTTTTCCTGTTCCTGTTTGTGATTTTCCAATGAGGTCTCCTCCCATCATTAACTTCGGTATTGCTTGCTCTTGGATTTCACTCATTTCTACAAAGCCCATCGCTTCGATGGATTGTAGGATTTGTTCATTAACTTCTAATTCTGTAAATTTCATTTAGTATCCTTTCTCGAATATATAACAACTCATTATACACCAGCAGCAATAAAAGAACAAGTCGTGCTTTTTCCCCTTAAGAAACAATGAGACTGATTCATGTTCGATTTTAATTGTTTCCCGTTTGGCACTTTCTTCAAAAAAACTGTTCACAAACCGTTAATTCGTGTATACTTGAATTAAGAATCAATCTTAATGATTGCCTTATCTTTTATATAAAATTATGAATAATTTTGGAGGTAAAATAATGTCTAGTTTCGGAACCCGATTAAAACGACTGCGGATTAACAAGGATATGACCCAGCAGGATTTTGCAGAACATTTTGATTTAAATAAAAGTTCAATCTCTAAGTATGAAAAGGATAAAAACCTGCCCGAGAATCAATTGCTTGTTGAAATTGCCGATTTTTTTGATGTATCGGTTGATTACCTTCTCTGCCGTACTGACAATCCCACCTCTTTAAACGATGCAAAGCTTAAAACCGAAGGCTCATTGAATTCCGAGGAGCAGCTGAAAAAGCCGATCGAAATGAAAGATCTGCTGGGACTTTTCGGTTACGCCATGGTCAGCAAAGAAGGAAAAAAGGAAATTCTGGACTTCATCAATTTTAAACATGAAGTACTGGTCCAGCATTACTCAAAAAAAGAAAACGAAAGCGATCCTGAATAAATATCTGAAAGAAGCCGTTGCATCGCAACGGCTTCTTTTTTTGCCTATAATTCGATTTTCATTTTATCCAGGCTTTTCAGCCACTGGGTTGAGTTGGCATCAGATGGCATTCGCCAGTCTCCCCGGGGTGAAAAAGAAACGGAGCCAACCTTCGGACCATCGGTCGCACAGGATCGTTTGAACTGCTGGCTGAAAAAGCGTCGGTAAAAATTATTCAGCCACTTGAAAATTGTCTTGCCGTCGTAAACACCGTTAAAGCCCTTGCAGGCCAGATAGTATACTTTTTCGGGTGAGAATCCATGTCTGACCACCTGAAAGATGAAAAAATCATGGAGTTCGTAGGGCCCAACCGTTTCCTCGGTCTTCTGAGCGATTTTGCCATGCTCATCCGGCGGCAGCAATTCGGGAGAAACCGGCGTATCGAGAACGTCAGTCAGTATTTTCCGAATTTCGGTTTCCGCTGACTGATCAGCAACCCATTTCACCAGATAGCGGATCAGCGTTTTGGGAACGCTGGCATTGACATTGTACATCGACATGTGATCGCCATTGTAGGTTGCCCAGCCGAGGGCCAGTTCTGAAAGATCACCTGTTCCGACCACAATTCCACCTAGTTTATTGGATAAATCCATCAGAATCTGGGTTCGTTCTCTGGCCTGCCCATTCTCATAAGTGACATCATGCCGCGTCAGCGGCTGTCCGATATCTTTGAAGTGAGCCTTACAGGCTTCCACAATCGATATTTCATGGAAACTTGCGCCCAGACCCTTGATTAGCGCGACCGCATTATCATAGGTCCGATCCGTGGTTCCAAAACCTGGCATCGTCACGGCATGAATTTTTTCCCGTGGAATATTGAACCGGTCACAGACACTGACGCAAACCAGCAGGGCCATGGTCGAATCCAACCCGCCTGATATGCCAACGACCATCGGCGCATTGCCAATATGCTTCAGACGGGTAGCCAGCCCCATGGTCTGAATATTGAATATTTCTTCGCACCGTTCATTTCGACGGTTTTGATCCCCGGGAACAAAAGGCTGGGCATTGACTTCGCCTTGATAGTCTTCTGCGGCCAGCGTCTCAAACATGATTCGGCGGTAAGGCCGCTCTTTTATTAAATCCGTTGAATCCGAAATGGTTTGTACCTGGCGATCATGGATTAAGGTCTCGACATCGAGATCCGCCGCCAGAATTTCGTTTCCTAAATTGAATTTTGGCAGTTCCTTCAGTAAAACCCCGCGCTCACAGATGATGGCATTTCCGCCGAAAACAAGATCGGTTGTTGATTCGCCAAATCCGGCCGAAACATACAGATAAGCAACGTTGCAGCGGCCTGACTGTGATCGGATCAGTTCGCGCCGATAATCACTTTTTCCGACAATTTCATTGCTGGCTGAGGGATTTAAAATAACCGTTGCACCGGCGACGGCATGAAAACTTCCCGGCGGAATCGGCACCCATAAATCTTCACAGATTTCTATTCCGACGACAAATTCTGCCATGCCGGCATGCTGAAACAAAAGATCCGTCCCGATGGGAACAGTCTGGTCACAAATCGTTATCTCCTTTTGAAGCAGCGATTTTGATGAAGCAAACCAACGTTTTTCATAAAATTCCTGATGATTGGGAATATAGGTTTTGGGAACCATCCCCAATATCTTTCCATCGTTTAAAACCGCTGCGCAATTGTAAAGACTCCCACCAATGACTAACGGCACCCCCACGACAATCAGCATCTTCTTTCCGGCCGACCACTGGCATAAATCATCCAGCGCCTTCAGCGCATTCTGCTGAAGCTCCCGTTGAAAAAATAAATCCCCACAGGTATAGCCGGTAATACAAAGTTCCGGAAACAACACGACCTCGATACCCTGCACCCAAGCCGATGCAGCCAGTGAAATTATTTCTCCAATATTATACTGACAATCTGCCAATTTCAATTCAGGAACAGCACAGGCCGTTCGAACAAAACCATATTTATGCATCTATTTCACCTTTATTTTTTATTTCTTGCAGTTCTCAATGAATATCTTTCATTATATCCCCATTTATGATTCGTGACAATCTTATTTTATTTTCCACAGCCTGTGTCTAATTTGCTTTTTTTTGTTAACAATTTTGTGTTTCTAATTTTCATCATCACTTTGGCTCTATTAGTTGTTTTATGTACTTCTTAACAGAGTTATCCACATTGTCCACAGCTAAAGCGGGAGTTATCCACACGAAACCATCGTTTGTATCCACATTTTAAAAGTTATCCACAATCATTCAGGTCAATATATCTTGTGTTCTTATCCATAAAAAAAATCAAGATCTAGGATCTTGACTTTTTTAGTTCGCTATTTCTTTGCCAGTAAGGCTGCTTTGACAAAACTTTTGAAAAGTGGATGGGGTTTATTCGGACGTGATTTGAACTCAGGATGTGCCTGGGTTGCAACAAACCATGGATGATCTTTAATTTCGATCATTTCAACCAGAACCCGATCCGGAGACATTCCGGAGAAAACAAGGCCTTTTTCGGTTAAAATATCGATGTATTCATCATTGACTTCATAACGATGGCGATGGCGTTCATTGATATCTTTTTCGCCATATGCTTCTCGGGCCTTGGAGCCTTCCAGCAGCTCACACGGATATGATCCCAGACGCATGGTTCCACCCATGTTGATGATCTTTTTCTGTTCTTCCATCAGGTTGATCACCGGATACGGTGTTTCAGGGTCCAGTTCGATACTGTGAGCACCCTTGAGTCCGGCTACGTTTCTGGCAAACTCAACGACTGCCAGCTGCAGTCCCAGACAAAGTCCCAAAAATGGCACCTTGTTTTCACGGGCGTACTGAATTGCATGGATTTTTCCTTCCACGCCGCGATGACCAAAGCCGCCCGGTACGATGATACCGTCCATATCCTTGAGCATTCTTTCGACATTTTCTTCATTGATGTCTTCTGAATGAATCCATTTTATTTCAACTTCGGAATTATTGCCGATGCCACCGTGTCGCAGGGCTTCTGCAACTGACAGGTAGGCATCATGCAGTTCAACATATTTTCCGACCAGACCAATGGTGACTTTGTTTTCCAGACTCTTTGCTTTTTTAACCAGGTCCTTCCAATCTTTTAAATCCGGTTCTTTGCAATCGATTTTAAGTTTTTCACAAACCAGTTCTGCCAAGCCCTCTTTTTCAAGAACCAGCGGTACTTCATAGAGTTCGGCTGCATCCTTATTGGTCACGACCGATCGCTTGTCCACGTTGCAGAATAGGGATATCTTTCTTTTTAAGCTGTCATCTACTTCTTTTTCCGATCGGAGCACGATGATATCCGGCTGAATACCAATGCTGCGAAGCTCTTTTACAGAATGCTGGGTGGGCTTAGTTTTAAGCTCTCCGGCCATTTTCAGATAAGGCAGCAGCGTCACATGGATATACAATACATTCTCATCTCCCAGGTCGCCTTCAAACTGACGGATGGCTTCCAGGTATGGCAGACTTTCAATGTCTCCCACCGTGCCCCCAATTTCAGTAATGACCACATCGGGATGACTGTGCTCGGTAACTCGCAGAATGCCGTCTTTGATTTCATCGGTGATATGCGGAATAACCTGAACGGTGCCGCCAAGATAATCGCCACGTCGTTCTTTTGAGATAACATTCCAATATACTTTTCCGGTTGTCACATTGCTGAACTTGGAAAGATTTTCATCCGTGAAGCGTTCGTAGTGACCTAAATCCAAATCCGTTTCTGCCCCATCTTCTGTGACAAATACTTCCCCATGCTGATAGGGACTCATGGTTCCCGGATCAAAATTCAAATATGGGTCGAATTTCTGAATGGATACCTTAAGGCCTCTTGCTTTAAGCAATCGTCCCAATGAGGCACTCGTGATTCCCTTTCCAAGAGAAGATACTACACCACCCGTGACAAAAATATACTTTGTTTGCATTAATTTCCATGCTCCTTTTTCTTTTCGTTTTCTTTAGGTAATTGCGAAACTGCCTACCAACTGTGAGCCAGCACTTGTTTGCTTCAATGCTTTTACACAAATAAAAAATCACCACAAAAAATTGAGTTTTTTTTTTGCAGTGATGCAATTGACAACACGATTCAAACTTTTATAAAATTACAACCAGAATTTTCCTAAAAATTAAATTACCCAGCTATTATAACATTTTTTTTCTAAAGAATAAAGAAAAAAACACAAATAAAATGACAAAGTGATCCTAAAATTACAAAAATATGAAATAATTCATGAAAACCAAAGCTTTCTGAGAAATTCGGCTTTTTAATGGCATAGATCACACCGCCGACAGTATACATCACACCGCCCCCAACCAACAATAAAAAGCCCGCCAGGGATAACGCATAATAAAGCGGAACCAGAACAAACAGGGCAAACCAGCCCAGGAAAATATATAAAGCCGTTCCCAGCCAGCGGGGCATCTGTATCCAGGCCACTTTAAGAACAATCCCGACCAGAGCCACGCCCCAGATTGCAAGCATCATCACCATTCGCATCGTTCCCGTCAGACAAAGCAGACAAAATGGCGTGTAACTCCCGGCAATGAGAATAAAAACCATGGAATGATCCAGTTTTCTGAGATGCAGCACCTTTTCTTCGCTGCCAAGCGAGGCATGATAGGTGAAGCTTGTAAAGTATAAACAGATCAGTCCCATCCCGAAGGCCAGCACTGAAATCACGGTCAGCGGCGTGACATTGTTTTCTGCAATAATCAACCAGAACATGGCGATTATACCAAAGACGGATAATATTCCCCCAATAAGATGGGTCAGGGCATTGACAGGGTCGCGAAATTGTTTCATAATACATCCTTTCGCATATAGTTTATATAACTATATGATGTCATCTATTAATTTTATAATATATATAATATAACTACAAAATGTATTTGTCTATTGTTTTTTTTGCATAATTCGTTTATTATAATAATAAACACCTATAAAAAAGGAGATCTTAATGGATGAACAATGGCTAAAGGCCGCAATTGAAGATCTTGAACTGGCAAAACATATGGAACTCAGCGATATTCCGAACATCAGCCTGTACATGGATCAGCTGACCACGCTCTTTGATCAGAACCTGTCCCATAAAAAGCGTCATCCGGAAGACAAGCTTCTGACAAAGACAATGATCAATAATTACACCAAAAACAAACTGTTGAAACCGGCACAGAAAAAGAAATATACCCGGGATCATATTATTCTGATGGTACTGCTCTATGAATTGAAACAGATTTCCAGCATGGACGATATCGAAGCTCTTTTCGCCGTGATCCCCGTTCAGGAGGACCCGAAATATCTTGACACCCTGTATCAGACCTATCTTGACTGCGACGACCTGATTCTGGCGGACTTTTCGTCCCAGGTGCAGGCCATTTATTCCGCGGTCAAAGAAAAAACCACTCCGGCAATAGCTGAAGAGTGGCTGAATGAAGAAGATATTAAAAAAAACAATACCCTGCTCACGGCTCTTTTACTTTTTCAAACGGGTGTTCATTATAAACGGCTTGGCGAAAAAATCATCGACGAACTGCTGAAATAAAGCTAGGCACTTCTGACGTCGACCCCGTCGAAATCATCTTTAGTGGTCGGACGCCCCGGCGGGACGACACAGAAGCTTTCATTCCATTGTCCTGAAACAAGTTTTTCCAGCGGTGAAATGCTACCCTGATCGACGACCACCTCCAGCCCGATCAGTTTTCCGATATCGTGTACGCGGGGAAGATTTTCTGCGACATCAAAGGCCCCGGTATCGATCAGCATCAAATTTTTATAGTTCTTGTACATAATGCCGGCAACCATCTTGGCACGTTTTTCACCATATTTTTTAACATTGTATTCGTACTCCTTATCCAATGATCGATCGCCCCGGAGCCATCCCTCTGTCAGAAAGTAAGTATTGGTACGAACACGGTCCAGGTTGCATTTTTCACATAAAAGAATGTCGATGCAATCCCCAAATCGGGGGATGATGATCGTCGCTTTTTCACTTTGCAAACCCAAAAGTCCGTTTCCACAATTGCCGTAAGCAAACAATAACTCATCGTATGACGCTTCCGCTTTATTTATTTCTTCCTGTAGCGCCGCTCTTAACCGTTCCGGAGAATCGTGGAGATTATTTGGCATCCACACGGTCGCCATCGCAACGCCTTGCTTTTTCATTGCCATTTCTACTTCGTCACGTATCGTTTCACAAGCAATCAGTAATCTTTTCATATAATTTTTGCACCTTTTTTCTCTCAGCTTTTTTGAAGCATTAATAAAGAAATTTTTTTTCTTCTATAAGACAAGTATAACGATATTTCCTTTAGTTTCAAGAGAATATTATGATAAAATTTCCTCTTGATATTTTTTTGTCGATGAAGCAGTTTGTGTTATAATGGCATCGTCAATAAATCTATATTATTAGGAGAAAAGAATGGATAAGAACTTATTTCGAAAAGAAACATTAGCGCGTCGCAAAGCAATTTATTCTGCTGATATCGATGCCAGAATCATCGATAATTTTTTAGCAAGCGATCTATATAAAAACAGTGATTGGATCATGGCTTATGTCAGTTTCGGAACTGAAATCTATACCCATGATTTCGTCAAAAAAGCGCTCGCTGACGGAAAACATGTTGTTGTTCCGATTTGCAATATAGCTGACCACACAATCACTTTATCTGAAATTTTAAACTTTCCGGATGACCTGGAAGAAGGCCACTATGGCATTCTGGAAGTGCGTAAAGACTGTCTGCGCATTGTCGATCCGAAACAGCTTGATCTGGTTATGGTTCCCGGCTGCGCCTTTAACCCTTCTGGAAACCGGATGGGTTTTGGCGGCGGATATTACGACCGTTTCCTGGAAACCATCAATGATGACTGCATCACCGTTGCGCTGATTCGGGAGGACTTCATCTTCGCTGAAATTCCCATGGAAGCACATGATAAAAGCGTCGACTATATGATTACCGAAAAACGTCTGATTACTTGTCCGACCCTGGAGGCTTAACTCAATGAACATCACCGAAGCCATCAACTACATTGAAGCTACAAACAAGTTCGGCACCCGCCTGGGACTTGAAAGCATGAAGAACCTGCTCAATGAAATGGGAAATCCCCAGGACAAACTCAAATTCATCCACGTTGCCGGCACCAACGGCAAGGGTTCCACCTCAGCGATGATTGCTGCCACTTTAAAAACAGCCGGCTACAATACCGGTCTTTTTACTTCACCTTTTCTGGAGAAGTTCAATGAACGCGTCCAGCTGAACAATGTCCCGATTGACGATGAAAGTCTCATTGCCGCGACCAGCTTTGTCAAAGAAAAAATCGATATCCTGCTTGCCCAGGGTGAACCGAATCCCACTGAATTTGAACTGGTGACCGCGGTAGGACTCCAGTTTTTCTATCAGAAAAAAGCCGATATCGTCGTGCTGGAAGTCGGTATGGGTGGCCGTCTTGATGCCACCAACATCATTAAAGACCCGGTGGCGGTAGCCATCATGAGTATCAGTCTGGATCACACCGATTATCTCGGCGAAACGTTGGCCGAAATTGCCTTCGAAAAAGCATCGATTATCAAGGAAGGGTCCGATGTGGTCGTTTATCCTCAGGAGCCGGCGGCACTCAAAGCGATTCTGGATTTTGCCAAAACTAAAAACGCCTCGGCTCTGGTCGTGAATCCCGACGATATTGCCATCAAAAACTTTGACGGCCACGCCCAGATTCTGAAATATTCAGGTGCCCATCTGGATCTGGATGAGTTCAAATTAAACCTGTTGGGCAGCCACCAGTCGCTCAATTGCCTGACCGCGCTTGAAGTGATCGCGCTGCTGATTAAAAAAGGCTATCACATCACTGCCGACCATATTAAAACGGCCTTGTCCACCGTCACTTTTCCAGGACGTTTCGAGATTTTTCTGGAGTCTCCGGTCGTTCTCATCGACGGTGCACATAACAGCAACGGCATTCAGGCTTTTGTAAAAAACATGGCTCTCTATTTCCCCGGGAAAAAAATCAATCTGTATTTCGGCATGCTGGCGGATAAAGACATTGAGGAATCGCTGTCTTATCTAGTGCCGATCGCAACCACCATTCATACCCTGACGCCAAACAGCTACCGGGCCATGCCGGCCGCAACGATGGCCGCGTTGATTCACGATACCTACGGCAAAACTGTTGATTTCTATGATACCATGGTGGACGCCGTCAAAAGCATCGACCTCACTCAAAAAGACGATGTCAATGTTTTCGTTGGTTCCCTCTACATGATTGGCGAAGCCCGAACCCTGATCCGCAAAAATTTGATGCAATAAAAAAAGGGCTTTTGCAAAGCCTCAAAATTGTAATAAAACACTAACGTAGTACCGACAATTGTTACATCATGTTGTCTGCATCAGAGCGGACATCTCAAAGAGTGTCAGATTCTGCAGCAGACAACAGATTAACAATTGGTCGGTACGGTTTTTGTCGCCAACCTGAGGGCTTTTACAAAGCCCTTTTTTAGTTTTCCACGGCATTTTTCAGAAGCGCGATCACTGCGGTTTTATCCGGTGCCCGAAACAGTTCGTTGCGCAATGTGGTGGCGTGTTTGAGTCCCTTGGTGTAGGCCGCCAGATGCTTGCGCATTTCACGAAGACCGGCCTCCTCATTTTTTAAGAGGCTCAGCAATTCAAGGTGTTTCAGCGTCACCCCGATTCGCTGCTGAGGCGTCGGTTTCGGCAATATCTCGCCGGTTTTCAGATAATGGCTGATTTCGTTGAAAACAAAGGGATTGCCGATGGCTGCCCTGCCCACCATGAGCCCGTCTGCGCCGGTCATTTCAAGCGCCTTTTGGGCGGTTTCTCCGCTGTTGATATCACCGTTAAGGATGATCGGGATGCCGGCATTTCTCTTCACTTCCCCGATGATATCCCAATTGGCTTTGCCGGAATAAAAAGCTTCACGGGTTCTGCCGTGAATGGTTATCGCCGCTGCGCCCGCTTCTTCAATGCCGGCGGCAATTTCACGGATATTGATGGCATCGTCATCCCAGCCGATTCTGGTTTTCACAATCAGCGGTTTGTCTGAAGCCTTTGCCAGAGCCTTCACCACCTGGTACAGCAAAGCCGGCGTTTTCAGGAGTGCAGACCCATCACCGTTTTTGGTGACCTTCGGCGCCGGACAACCGGCGTTGAAGTCCAAAAATGCAAAATCGGTGGCATTGATGTATTTTTCAACAACTTCCCCTAAAATATCCGGATCTGAACCAAATATCTGTATCCCTGCCGGTTCTTCTTCTTTGGCGGTCATCATCAGTTCAGCCGTCTTGTGATCTTTATAATAAAGGCCTTTTCCGCTGATCATTTCTGTAAAGACCACACCGGCCCCATGCTCTCTGGCGATCAGCCGGAAGGGCAGGCTGGTATAGCCCGCCAGCGGTCCCAGAAAAAGAGGATTGCTGATCGCAACATTTCCAATTTTCAACCGATTATCCGCCCCGTCTGCCGGTGTATCTTTTTCTACTATCTTATCTGATTTACTTTCGATTCTTATCATGAATAATTTTTAATCCTTTAAGTGAAAGCTGCGGATCGTAAATACCGATCGACTCCGTCTCCTGGTAAAACAATCTGCCATAACCGCCTGTCGCCACTACCTTCAGGTCTTCTCTCCCGGTTTCTTTTTTAAACTGCTTGATGATATATTCCACCTGTCCAATATATCCGTAAACCAGACCTGCCTGCATACTGGTGACAGTGTCTTTTGCCAGTATTGAATCCGGTTTTTTTATTTCAATATTCGGTAATTTCGCCGCATTCTTCCATAAGGCATCGACGGAAATCTGAATTCCCGGCGCCGTAACGCCTGCAGTAAAAATGCCTTCAGCCGTCACATAATCATAGGTCGTAGCAGTACCAAAATCGATCACCAGTATCGGACCGCCGTAAATACTGTAGGCTGCCACTGCATCGACCACCCGGTCGGCACCAATTTCCGCCGGATCGGCAGTATTGATCGGCATCCCGGTTTTTATTCCCGGTCCGATAATCATTGGTTCCAGACCGATGAATTTTCTGATGCCGTTGCTTAACGAGTACATAATATTGGGAACCACCGAAGCAATGATGACACTGTCTATTTTATTTAGTGAGACTCTGGCATTTTGAAAAAAAGATTGAATCAGGACGCCGTATTCGTCTGAAGTTCTGGGCGTTTTGGTGATGAAGCGCCAGGAACAAAGAATTTCTTTCTCATGAAGCACTGCTATTTCTGTGGTAGTATTTCCGACATCAATACCTAAAATCATTTCATCCTCCTAAAGGTTTCCTTCATGCTTTTTCATCACTTTTTCCATAAATCGGCTTTTGTCTACGACAACGCGTTGATGATGCGCTGTCCCTATTTTTTCCGCTTTATCCCATGCCTCTATCTCGAAATTCAGCGTTCTTTTTTCCCAGTTTACCAGTGTTGCCTTAATATTAATTTCCATTCCGACAGGAGAAGCGGCGATGTGTTTTATGTCAATCTGCGTACCCACTGTGGTGTTTTCACGAGTTAGAGTGAGTTCCAATCCTTCAAATGCCGTGTTCTCCATCCAGGCCACCAGCCGAGGTGTTGCCAGCACGGCTTCGCCACCACTGCCTAAAACGAGTGCTGTATCTTCCTCATCAACATGAAATTTTTTTTCGTAGCAGGTTCCGATAATAAATTCTTCCATATTCTGAATTTCCTCCGACTATTTCTGTTCAATCATATCATTACAGTCTGAAAGCCGTTATATTATAACGGCTTTCTTTATTAATTGTTTATTCAATTTGCGAATCAACCGCGACATCGACCACCTGGTCAGTGTCTTTTTTTTCTTCAAACAAAGCCTTGAACTCTTCGCCGGTTACGGTCTTGTCTCTCAAAAGTCGCGTCGCAATTTCCTCGAGTTTATCACGCTGTGTTTCAAGAATCGAACATGCCCGTTCATAGGCATTTTCGACAATCGTTCGAATCTCTTTATCGATGACTGATGCAACCTCTTCACTGTAGTTACGGGATCTTCCCAGGTCACGTCCCAGGAACACTTCACCACTGTCCGGATGGCCAAAGGTCATCGGTCCAAGATGTTCGCTCATTCCCCATTCTGTCACCATTCTTCTGGCGATCCCGGTTGCTCGTTCAATGTCATTACTTGCGCCGGTACAGATATCATCTAATGCAATTTTTTCGGCTGCTCGTCCGCCAAGCAGTCCGCAGATCATTTCCAGCAGCTTGTTCTTGCTCATATGCTGACGGTCATCATCCGGCAGTGACAAGGTATAACCTGCTGCCATGCCACGGGGGATAATCGAAATTTCATGAACTGAATCGCAATTCGGCAACAGATGCATGACAATGGCATGTCCGGCTTCATGATAAGCGGTGATATGAAGATCATCTTCATTCACTACCTTGCTTTTCTTTTCAGGTCCGGCAATAACACGCTTAATCGCTTCTTCGAGCTCAATCATGGTAATCAGTTTGGCGTTCTTTCTCGCTGTCAGCAAGGCTGCTTCATTCATCAGGTTTTCCAGATCTGCTCCGGTGAATCCCGGTGTGCCTTTTGCAATCACCTTGAGATCAACTTCAGGGGCCAATGGTTTATTCCGTTTATGGACATTGAGAATTTCTTCTCTGCCTTTAACATCCGGAATACCAACCGTGATCTGTCGGTCAAAACGTCCGGGACGAAGCAGTGCCGGATCTAAAATATCTGGTCGATTGGTTGCAGCAATGATGATGATTCCTTCATTGACACCAAAACCGTCCATTTCTACCAGCAGTTGATTAAGGGTTTGTTCACGTTCATCGTGCCCGCCACCCAGACCAGCGCCACGGTGACGACCAACCGCATCAATTTCATCGATGAAAATGATACATGGTGCATTTTTTTTGGCGTTTTCGAAAAGATCTCGCACCCGGGAAGCACCGACACCAACAAACATTTCCACAAAATCAGAACCACTGATGGTGAAAAACGGAACCGCTGCTTCGCCGGCCACTGCTCTGGCCAGCAAGGTTTTTCCTGTACCGGGAGGTCCCACCAAAAGAATCCCCTTGGGTATACGCGCTCCCAGTTTCCGATAGCGCTCCGGTGCTTTTAAGAAATCAACAACTTCTTCAAGTTCCTCTTTTTCCTCATCGGCGCCGGCTACATCTTTAAACGAAACTTTTGTCTCCCCTTCGACGTGAAGTTTGGCCCGGCTCTTTCCAAAGGACATGACCTTTCCACCGCCGCCGCCAGCCTGCTGACTGAAAACGAGGAAAAAGACCACCATCAAAACGATCAGTACAACGGATGGTATTAACGATATCCACCAGGAATCCTGTTGCTTCGTAATGGTTACTTTTACATCATTCTGTAAAATAAACGGGGTTACCTGTTCATCAATCACATATTGTGGAACAACCGCTTCAAATGCTTCACCGCTTCGCAAAACACCTGTCACATTGGAATTGTTTATTTCAATTTCTGATACCTGATTGTTATTGAGTTCAGTAAGCAGTTCGCTGTAAACAATCGTCTTAACCTCATTTTTCATGGGGTTTAAAAAAGTTACGGCAACAATAATGATTACTAAAATTACTAAATAAAACCCGATCATCTTAAGGTATTTATTCAAATCACATCACTCCTCTCAAAATAATACTTGCTTCTTTTTTTAAATTTCTATTCATAAATTTCCTTTTTCAAAATCCCGATGTATGGCAAATTACGGTATTTCTGCGCAAAATCCAGTCCATAACCGACCACAAATTCATTCGGAATTTTAAATCCGATATAATCAGCAATCACCCGTTGTTCCCGGCGATGTGGTTTGTCAAGCAATGAACATACCTTGACTTCTTCAGCTCCCAGATTTTCAAAACGTTCCAGCAGATACTTCAATGTATTTCCCGTATCGACGATATCTTCAACCAGCAAAATATGACGTCCCTTGACCTCCATCGAGAGATCTCCCCGAAGTTCAATTTTGCCGCTGCTCTGAGCCCTACTGCCATAACTGGACGCTTTTAAAAATTCAATCTCAATTGGAATCGGCATTTTTCGGATCAGATCGGCAAAGAAAACCGAACTGCCTTTTAAAACACAAACAAGAATGGGATTCTTTCCCTGATAATCTCCTGAAATTTGCGAACCAAGTTCACTGACACGTTTTTCTATTGCTTTTTCATCCACCAAAATTTCCTGAATATCGGATATCACACTTTTCTCCTAACACAAGGTAACATTCACCTTTAAAATATTTTTTGTATTAAAATCTGCTAAATAACGTTCATTTATGGCATAACCTATGATCCAAAGCACTTCCGAACCGATTGCCAAAAGAGGAATTTCATCTCGCAAATCACGATCAATCTTTTTATCAATAAAATATTTCTTGATCGTTTTTTTTCCTGAAAGCCCTGAAGGATAAAAAAAATCCCCAGACTTTCGACTGCGTAAATACATGTTACCATTTATTTTATCACAATCAAAATATTTTTCACTATGATTTTCCAATTCTTTAGAAAAAAAAGGAATTTTTTTTCGGAATTCTTCCTGAGAAATAAGCATTGACTCCAATATGATTCCTTCTCTGGCAAAAATCCAGGTTTTATCCGGGAAGATATGTTTCGGAGACATGATCTTCTTTTCAGCATTTCGCCTGCTTGTCACCATCACCCGATCGTAACGCCGCATCAGTAAAATCTGATGCGGAAAATTGATCTCCCATGTCGTTTTTTCACTTTTCAGCAGCTTGTAAAAAGCAGTGATGTGATTGTACTCAATTTCCTTTAAACTACCCTTAAATTCCAGAATTAAACGGCGCAACACTTCTTTTTGGACAACCGCTTCTTCGCAAAGCCACAAATTTCTTTCAAGAAAAACAACATCATCTTTTCTGCTGATCATCTTTTCCTGAACCTTATCGACGTATTTCTCGAAAAACGCCTCATATTCATTGGCAATTTTTGTGAACTCGTTAAAATGGATTTCCGCTTTGGGATTAATCTCCAGAATCATCGGCATAATATCCAGCCGTATTTTATTTCGGGTGTAATCTTTTTGGAAGTTGGTCGCATCGGTTCGATACGCTAGATGATGGATCGCACAGTATGCAATGATTTCCTTTTTCTCCAAACACAAAAACGGGCGGATGTAAAGATTGCTGCGACTGGACTTAATACCAGAAACCCCTTTGACACCGGTTCCGCGAATGAGCCGCATGAGCATGGTTTCGGCCTGATCATTGATATGATGCCCCAAAGCGATCCGGTTATATCCATGTTCTCTCGCCACGGTCTGAAAAAATCCATAGCGTTCGTTTCTGCCGGCTTCTTCAATGGAGATTTTTTCAGCTGATGATATTTCCTGAATATTTCGTTGTCTTGAATAGAATGGGATATTTCTGTCCTGGCAAAAATTTCTGACAAATGTCTCATCTGCATCTGCCGCTGCACCCCGAAGGCCATGGTGCAGATGCGCCACCGCAATGTCAACCCCCAACGATCCTTTATATCTATCCAAAAAATATAATAAAGCCAGCGAATCAGCTCCACCGGATACGCCGATGAGAATATGATCGCCAGCCTCTAAAATTCCCTGTTCTTCAATATAATTATTTACCTTTTTCTCCATGGACTCACCACTTCAATAAAATTGTTTAAATAAAAAATGGTGGTCGCTACAGGGCTCGAACCTGTGACCCCCTGCTTGTAAGGCAGGTGCTCTCCCAGCTGAGCTAAGCGACCACGCTAAAAAACGGTTATAACTGGATAATTCTCTTATGATTTCAAAATGCCCGCCATTATCATTTCAATGGTGACCCCTAGGGGATTCGGACCCCTGTTACCGCCGTGAAAGGGCGGTGTCTTAACCGCTTGACCAAGGGGCCATATATGGCATTTAAAATATTTTTTTTATGGTAGCGGCGAACGGAGTCGAACCGCTGACACTGCGGGTATGAACCGCATGCTCTAGCCAACTGAGCTACGCCGCCATGAAAAGTAATTTTTTAATTGGTTGCGGGAGCAGGATTTGAACCTACGACCTCCGGGTTATGAGCCCGACGAGCTACCAAACTGCTCCATCCCGCGATGTAAAAATATTAAATTAAGTGGTGCCGAGGACCGGAATCGAACCGGTACGATCGAAGGGATCGCAGGATTTTAAGTCCTGTGCGTCTGCCAGTTCCGCCACCCCGGCAACATTTTTGCCCGCCCCTTCGCTCAAGGGACAAGTGTTATTATACTCCCATAAAATAACAATGTCAAGCTTTTTCAAACATTATTTTTTTTCGCCATAAAATGTCGATACGCTGCGCCTTCGAGATTGTCATAATCACATACCATGAAGCTGTCTTCTCCGGTTATTTTTAAAATATTCAACAGCAGTAATGCGCCGGCAAGAATAATGTCAGCCCGCTTCGCTTCCAAACCGACAATTGTTTTTCGTTCCTGAATGGTTTGGCCGGCCAACTTGTCAATCATCGCTTCAAGTTCAGCTTTCGTAATCATGCTCTTATGGACCATTTCGCTGTCATAGGTCTTTAATTCCTGTTTGATGGTTGAAAGACTCGTCGCTGTTCCGCCGATGCCAATCAGTTTGTATGGTTTTTTCGGGAGAAAATTTTCAGTTCTTTGCTGAAACTCAGAATAAATCCGTTCGTTGAGTCGTTCCAGTTCCTGAAGCGTCGGCGGATCTGAAATTAAATACTCTTCCGTACACCGAACACAGCCCAGGTTGATGCTCATCATTTTTTTTATTTCATTCTTTTCGCCGTAGATAAGCTCAGTGCTGCCCCCACCAATATCAAAAATAAGAATCTTTTCATCAAAACACTGGGACACACCAACAAAACCAAGTTCAGCTTCTTCTTCGCCGGCAATTATTTCAATATCGAATCCCAGCTTTTCTTTAATAAAAGCGACGTAGTCTTCTGCGTTTTGGGCATCCCGCATTGCACTGGTTCCGAACAGATAGAATCCTTTAACTGCATAATCCTCGGCAATACTTTTGAATTCTTCCAGGGCTTCATAATTCCGTTTTTGGGCATCTGGATGCAGATGGCCGGTTTTGTTCACATCCTGTCCCATTCTTGTGTAGCGAACCGACTTATTGACCCGAATCAGCTGGCCATCGTCATCTCTAAAGATCAGCATTCGCGTTGAATTCGTGCCAATATCAATTACCGCCATATGCTGTTTTTCATTTTTTGGTTTAAGCTCTGCATTATTATCGTTCAACTGTATGCCCATCACTTTCTCTGGTTTCTTACTGCGTTTCCACAATCACAATGGTCTCGTCCGGATAGTATAAGCCCAGATATTTGCGAGCAAAATACTCCACATAGAATTTGCTGTCCATCTGTTTGACTTGTACATCCAGTTGATTGCTTCTGACTTTTTCGTTTTCTATCTGCTGTGCAAGATCGGTTTTCTGCACTTCCAGTTCATTGATCTTCATCGCATTGCCGACAAAGAGCGAAATAATAAAACCCACGATGCATACGACAATCAGTAGCCTCAGAAGACGTTGCTGAACAACTTTTCTTGTTCTTTCATTCATATTCCATTCTCCACTTTGACTGCCGTCTTTTATAACTCACGATACATATCCGCTGCACGATCCTTGGGAGCATGCTCTAATATCTCCAGAACTTCAACCTTCTGTTCGCCATCTCCGTAGCGGATGGCAATAATATCGCCCACCTTCACCTGATCTCCAGGTTTGGCAACTTTGCCGTTAATGGAAATTCGCCCTCCGTCACAGGCATCTTTACCAACGGTTCTTCGTTTAATGATTCTGGCGTTTTTTAAAAATTTATCTATTCTCATCTATCCCTCTATTATTCTAACTCAAAATTTTCATCTCAACCTTAAAAGCTGCCCACCTCGACACAATCAGATTTCCGACAAAGACCTGAAAGAATCCTATCCGTACAAAAAACAAAAGCCAGAGCAATGCCCTGGCTTTTGTATCGTTTCTTACTTATTATTTACTTCATCCTTAAAGCCTTTGCCTGCTTTAAAGCCAGGAGCTTTAGAGGCTGCTATTTCGATGGGTTCTTTTGTTCGTGGATTAAGACCGGTACGAGCCGCACGTTCTCTAACCTCGAAAGTTCCAAATCCAACCAACGAAACCTTGTCTCCATTTTTCAAAGTTTCAACAACTGTGTCCAGAAAAGCACCTAGGGCTTTCTCTGAATCCTTTTTAGATAAACCTGATTTTTCTGCCATTTGGGCAATTAATTCTGATTTGTTCATTTTTTCCTCCATCTGTTATTTTCCAGTATTCTATGTGATATATTATAAGCGCGTTCCTATGTAAATTACAAGTTTTTTTTGATTTTTTCGGTTTTTTCCACTCTTAAAGCCCTTTTGCGCGATTCCAGGCCGCATCAAATTGATCAAAAGTATAGTCAGACAGACATTTTTTCTCTTGACTGGCCAATTTTTCCATCTGTTCAAAGCGCTGAATAAATTTCTGTGTCGCATTTCTTAAGCTGATTTCCGGTTGAATTTTAAGCAGACGGGCTACATTCACGACTGAAAAAAGCAAATCGCCCAATTCTTCCTCGATGTTCTCCGGGTCGTTTTTACTGAGCGCTTCCTGTAATTCCTCGGTCTCTTCACCAATTTTTTTAAATGCCTGAGCTGCATTTTCCCAGTCAAAGCCGATTTTGGCCGCTTTTTTCTGAACCTTGCAAGCCTCCATTAAAGCCGGAAATGATCTTGGCAGTTTTTTCATTTCTGCGGAGATTCTATGGATATTGTCCTCTTCCGACAGCTCCAGCTCTCCTTTTTCCCGTCTTTTGATGGCATCCCAGTTTGTTTCAATCTCATCGGGATTGAATTCGGCCTTGTCAATGAATACATGGGGATGTCGCCGGATCATTTTTTCATTGATCCCGTTGATGACCTGATTCATGGAAAAACGGCTCTCTTCACTGGCAATTTCAGCATGAAAAACAATCTGAAATAATACGTCGCCTAATTCTTCAGCCAAATTATTCCAGTCCTGATTGTCAATCGCCTCCAGAACCTCATAACTTTCCTCCAGCAGATAATTTTTCAGGCTTTCATGCGTTTGGACGCGATCCCAGGAGCATCCGTCTTCACTCCGGAGTGTTTTCATGATATCAAGTGTCCCTTTAAATCCCAAATAAGCCTCTTTTTCCGCCGGAATATAGAGACTGGTAAGATGATTGATGGACTCAATCCGATCCAGCTCATACAGGCAGATTTCCTGCACTATTTCCTGATCCGGGATTCCGGAATTGATCAGCAGAACCACTTTCTTTTCCGGATTGTACAACTCCATTAATCCCAGCTTCAATTCCGATGCCATATGTTTGTCAAAAACCTGGGTCACCAGAATCCCCTTCTGCGGATCCGGCGGATTCTTTATGCAATCAAAGGCATCCAGAATTTCGATGCCCTGGATCGGATCCTCTTCCAGCGCATTCATGGTGACATCCACGAAGCTCACGCCGGGATAGAGCCGATAACCAATCCCCTGATTTCTCGCTTTTTCAATGAGTTTTTCCACCGTTTTTTCTCCGAACAAAGGGTTTCCCGGAACGGCATAAACAATCGTTTCGCCGGTTTTTGCCACTGCTATCAGCTCATTGACAATCTGATCATAGACTTTCTCAAACGATTCCTCTGTTTCATAATAATGATCGAAGCTTTCATAAACGATTCCTTCATCCCTGATGAAATCCATGACCGGATGTATTTCTGTCCGAAAAAAATTCCGGTTTTTATTTTTTAATAAGTCGAGAGTTTCCAGTGTCATATGACCCGGACTCCCTGGGCCCAGGCCCACAATATCGATTTGTGACATACTCTAACTATCCTTTCTTAATCATTTCTGCGATGATGTCTGCTTTTTCGCCCCGGAAAAAGTCCGTTGATGCGATGATAACCGATTAACAATTTCCGGCTTCCCGGGAGAACGCGTATCTCATCTTCTGTAATCCCTTTTATGGCGATCATGATAACCGCATAGACCAAGACGCCAACAATCATCGCCGCCAGAATCCCGATAAATCCACCTAAAACAGAGGTTACCCCGTGATAGGTAAAATAAGTGAGCAATCCCATGATGGCTGAAGCGAACAGCGGCTTGATGAAAATATGAAAAAAGTCCAACCTTATTTTTGTAAACCGTTTGACCGAATAGTAGTTCGCAATTGCCAGATAAGCAAAAGTGATGATGCTGCTTACGACAATCCCCTGGATGTTAATCGACGGGATCGAGAGAAACACCCAGCCCGTGACGAAACGGATGACAATCGCAACACCAAGGTTAATCAGCGGAATCCGAAAGCGGTCAATGGATTGCAGAATACTCTGAAAAGTATTCGACAGCATCATGAAAATGGTCGCATAGGAGAAGGTGCTTAAAATCGCGCCCCCATAAGGCGATCCCGGAAAAAGCAGGTCAAATATGCCATAGGAAAGAACCGATAAACCGATGCATGAAGGAAATGCCACCAATAAAACAATCCGAATGGACAGGATAATTTTCTGGTTCATTTCCTTTCGTTCTCTTCGCGCAAAGGATTCGGAAATCGTCGGGATCATCGCTACTGCCAGATTTCCGCTGATAATCAGAGGAATACCAATTAGCATATCGGCATTGGTGTAATCCCCGAACATCATGGTCGCCGTCACTTCATTAAAGCCGGCAACGCCAAGACGGGAAACGTAAATAAAGGAGTCAATGATTGAAAACATTGAAACCAACGCTGAAGTCAGTGTTACCGGAATGGCGATGATGACCAGTCTTTTCAGGAGTGATCCATTGGTTCGCTGTCGCCTTCTTGTTCGGGTTTTTAATAACTGTTTGTTTTGGGAGGTAAAGCCATGATATAGATAACCGAGCAGGATGGCGGCCACAATTCCGCCTGCCGTAGCGCCAAAAACAGCACCGCCGACACCCAGTCCGATGCCAAAACTACTGGCAAAAACCCAGCATAAAAGCACCCCCAGAAAGACCCGAATAATCTGTTCAACAATCTGGGAAATAGCGGTCGGTGTCATGATTTGAAAGCCCTGAAAAAAGCCCCGATAGGCAGCACAGATCGATATGAAAAAGGGCGATAATGCAATTGCCACGATCGCAGGGTAGCTTTCGGCTGTCCAGTTTGCCGTTTCGATAATCCACTCGGCGCCGAAAAACAGGAATAGACTTGACGCCACTCCCATCAGAATCAGAATTGCTAGCGAAATTTTAAACACCCGATGTGCCGTCGCATATTCATTCTTTGCTATATTTTCAGAAACCATTTTAGAAATTGCCACCGGCAAACCAATCGTCGAAATCATTAACAGCAAATTGTAAATGTTTGTGACATTGCCATAGATTCCAATCCCGTAGCTTCCAACCAGCTGATATAAAGGTATTTTGAAAAAGAGGCCTAACAGCCGGGATAAGATACCGGCGGCTGCTAAGATACTGGCGCCCTTTAAAAAACTTGATGATCGATCAGACATAGAAAAACCTCATTAATTTTTTTCTGCGGATGCCAATGATTGCATTCTTATTTTGCAGATTTTTTTATTATATCCTTAACGCCGTTTCAACGCAATCAAAAAGCACTGAAATTCAGTGCTTTTTGACTGTTGAAAAACAATTATTAATATGCGTTTAGCTAGATTCTTTTTTCATAAACTTTTACGTTTAAGTCCTTTTTCAGTTGTTCAACATAGGTTTCGGCCGGATCGACAATCTCATTAATCGTGATTTTCGATTTAGCCACCAGTTTGTTTTTTAGTTTGTCGTATTCATCCGAGACTTTGTCACTTTTCAAGGTTTCTGTAATTTCGTCCTTTTTATCTTCCAGTGATGCCACTTCGCCTGGTGTTTTGGCATAGACATAGATAACATGGTAGCCATAGTCCGATTTTACCGGTTCGCTGACTGTATTAACCTCCATTTTAAAGGCTGTATCCGAAAATGCCGATACCATGGTGTTATAGGAAAATGCGCCCAGATCTGATGCATCTTCAACGCCATCAGTCGCTTTATATTTTGCCATCAGCGCATCAAACTCTTCAGCTGTTTTGATATTTTTTGCTTCTGCATAAATCTGATCGGCCAGCGCCTGATCCGATGTTAAAATATGTTTTGCCGAAACGGTACTGGTATCATATGACTGTTTGTTTTCATCGTAGTACGTTTTGATTTCCTTGTCCGTTACTTTTATCGAGTCTTTCAGGCTTGCCTTAACCGCTGTAATCGTTGCAGAGGCTGTTGCTTCCTGCTTTTCAAACTCACGGTATTGAGCAATGGTGAGATATTTTGTATCCAGGAATTGCTGTAATTGTTCATCTCCCTGAAGCATGTAGTTTAAGAACGCATCCTCGGTTTTAATAAAATTGTCAATATCGGTCTGCGCTGGCGTGATATTTTTTTCGCTGGCATATTGGGTCATCGCTTTTTGTTCCGCAATGGTGTTAAAAATCGTCTCATTAGTCGTCTTCATGGTTGCATCATCTGTCGCCAAGGCTTTCTGAGTTTGATAATAGGTTGTTAATTCCTGATTAGCCAACTGATAGTTGTAAAGATCTTTTTTTATCTCTTCGTCGCCGATTTTTCCAACAACCGTATTCAGCTCTTTACTCGGATCCGCCTTTAAAGAGTTGGTATAATTCGTTTCCTGCGTACTTGAATAGCTATAATCAATAAGGAATGTCTTCATGAAAGCTTCAAAAGAGGTTGTATCGGTATTGTAAGTTTTCAGAATGTTTGCATATTTTTCTTCGCCAAGTGTTGTTTTCAAGCTTGCAATCATGCTGTCGGTATTGGTCCCGATCGATGCTTCATCAACAGTAACCCCATCCTTTTTCGCCTGCGCGGTCAGGGTATTGACACGTACCAGATCGTTTAAAATGTCCGTTTTCAGAGTTTTCAGTTCATCTCCGGTCGGGAAAGCTTTGCTGCTGGCATTGTAATACATCTGGTAATAAGCCATGTAATTATTAAAGCTTTCTTTCAGTATTGGGGTGCCGTCGATTTCCGCAACCACCTGCTGTTTGTCCTTCTCAGGATTGACCTGAACCACACTGCATCCTCCGGCCAGCAAACTGATGAGCACAACGCCGATCAGCAGCAGGGACACGCTTCCAAATCTTTTCTTTTCCATATAGTTCTCCTTAATTTTATTATAATCTTGCCTAGTTTAACATAAAACAACAACTTTTTTCCTTAATTCTTTTCCGAAACCAGTGCTGCCAGAATTTTTCCCAGCTCATTCAAATAGGTCTGGTCCTTTTCATGTTTCAGCACAATCCGCCAGCGTATCTGGTCACCTTTTCCGGCATTGAATTTGATTTTGTATTCATCAAAAAGCCGCTTCATTAATTCCGGAGCCGGAATCGGGATCTCTCTTTTATTATCAAATGTGAATAAAACACTGCTCCCTCTTTCGCGAATTTCAGTCATTCCCAGTGATCTTCCCAAATGCTTGATCATGGCCAGTGCCATCAGATTATATACCCCATCCGGGATTTCTCCAAAGCGGTCCAGCAGCTCATCTTCCAGATCATTATAATCATCCTGCGATTTAACATAAGACAATTTTTTATAGATATCGTACTTCAGCTCTTCATCCGATATGTATCTTTCCGGAATATAGCTGCTGACATTTAAATTAATGATCAGTTCACTGGTTGCGAACGCCGTCTTCTTGCCCAAACGCTCATTGACTGCCTCATCAAGAATTCGACAATACAGTTCATAGCCGATCGTCGCCAGATTCCCGGATTGGGCCGATCCCAGAATATTGCCGGCACCCCTGATTTCCAGATCCCGCAGCGCAATTTTGAATCCCGAACCGAAGGCCGTAAAATCCTTGATCGCCTTTAAACGCTTCTGCGAAAGTTCTGAAAGCACTTTGGGACGATGGGTCACGTACGTGTAGCCCTGAACATTGGACCGTCCAACCCGGCCGCGCAGTTGGTATAATTGTGAAAGGCCCATGTAATCGCCATTGTCGATAATCAGGGTGTTTGCATTTTTAATATCCAGTCCCGACTCGATAATGGTGGTGGTCACCAGAATATCATAATTGTATTCCAGAAAATCCAGCATGATGTCTTCCAGTTCTGATCCCGTCATTCGTCCGTGCGCCACCAGAATTCGGGCGTCCGGGACCAGTTTCTGGATCTTTCTGGCAACTTCAAAGATATCATGGATCCGGTTGTGGACAAAATAAACCTGTCCATTTCTTGCCAGCTCCCGCTCAATCGCATCTTTGACAATAGCGTCATTGAACTCCATGACATAAGTCAGGACCGGTCGGCGGCCTGCCGGTGGTTCATCGATGATGCTCATATCCCGCACCCCGATCATCGACATATGCAGCGTTCGCGGAATCGGGGTTGCGCTCAGCGTCAGGACGTCAACATTCTCTTTCAACTGCTTGATCCGCTCTTTATGACCGACCCCAAACCGCTGTTCTTCGTCAACCACCAGGAGCCCCAGATCTTTGAATTTCACGTCTTTTGATAACAGGCGATGGGTTCCGATAACCAGATCAATCTGACCCGCCGCCAATTCTTTGATTGTCTTTTCCTGCTCTGTTTTTGTTCTGAAACGGCTGAGGACGCCAACGCTCACCGGATACTTTTTGAACCGGTCCATGACCGTCTGGTAATGCTGCTGCGCCAGAATCGTTGTCGGCACCAGAAAAGCGACCTGTTTTCCTTCCATCACCGCTTTGAAGATGGCCCTCAGTGCAACCTCCGTCTTGCCGTAACCGACATCTCCGCAGAGCAGCCGATCCATGGGGCGGGTCGACTCCATATCCGCCTTGATTTCTTCCACGGCCTGGAGCTGGTCATTGGTTTCTTCATGGGGAAATGATTCCTCAAACTCCCGCTGCCAGTTGGAATCCGGTCCAAAGGCGTAACCTTTCAGGTTTTGCCTTTGGGCATAGAGCGTAATCAGTTCATCTGCCATCTCCGCAACTGCAGCCTTGACGCGTGACTTTGATTTGCTCCAGTCGTTGGTTCCCAGTTGATTGATCTTCGGTTTTTTCTCACCCGTGCCGACGTATACCTGAATGGCATCCATCTGATCCACCGGGCAGTAAAAACGGGCATCGTTGGCGTATTCAATCACCATCAGATCTTTTCTGGTTTCATCAATTTTCAGCTGTTCAATGCCACGGTAGATCCCAATTCCATGGGTATCATGAACGACAAAGTCGCCCTGGTTGAGTTGGGTGAAAGAATCGATCTTTCGCCCTTTTTTCTTTCTTCTTTTTTTATCCCGGCCGGATTCCTTGATGATTTCACTTTGATTGACACAGACCAGTCTTTCCTCCGGCATTTCAAAGCCACTGTTGATTTCCCCAATGACAAGCTGAATGCCCGGCATCACGTCTTTGGTAAAACGGTAAATTTCCGCTTCTGTCAGCAGTTTTTCGATTTTTTGTAAACCGGCTTCATCCCGGGCCCGCAGCTGAATGATGGCATTCTTTGCAAGCTGTTTTTGAATAAACGCAACAAACAGAGGCCACTGACCTAAAAACGAATCGTTGTCCTTTACCCCCATATCCAGCGTGATTCCCTTTTTTCCCCGGGAGGTGAATAAATGATATTTCAGCTGAGTCTGTTTTTCTACCGCCTTCTCGATTTTCGAAAAAGAATAGAATTTATTCTTTTCTTCCGGCAACATCAAATAATCCTGCATCAGGGTTTCGAGATCACTGAACAGTTTTTTCTGAAAAACGCCTTCTGATTCTTTTATCCGCGGCGGCTCATCCCAAATGACGAGGCATTCTCCGATATAATCAAGCAGCGTCGCATCTGTTTTGAT
Organism: Acetobacterium fimetarium; assembly: GCF_014284475.1. Lineage (GTDB taxonomy): Bacteria > Bacillota > Clostridia > Eubacteriales > Eubacteriaceae > Acetobacterium > Acetobacterium fimetarium. The sequence continues at coordinate 63,400 of NZ_WJBC01000004.1, forward strand.
GAAGGCAAACAGTGTTTCGTCATGCGCAGTCGGGTCTTCACTCAGCCGCTCAATCAGTGCTGCATATTCTAGACTGTCACCATAGTTTTTTCTGATTTGCCTGAATGCCTTGCTCCGCTCGTCTTCATCAAGGATGATCTCACGCCCCGGCAGTATCTCTGCTTTTTCAAGATTATGCGTAGATAGCTGTGTCTGCGGATCAAAATGCCGGATCGACTCGATGGTGTCTCCGAAAAAATCAATCCGATAAGCCTGTTCGCCGGTGGGTGGAAAAACATCAATAATCCCGCCGCGATGGGCAACTTGTCCCTTGGCTTCGACCTGGGAAACCGCTTCATACCCCAAATCATAAAAACGGGTCATTAATTCCACCGGATCTGCGGTGTCCTCCAGCGCTAAAGAAAACACCAATGACTCAAATCGCTTCCGCGGCATCAGTTTTTTCAGGAGCGTTTCGGCGCCTGCCACCACCACATATTTTTCATCTGACAGCAGTTTTTCAAAAACATCTAACCGCTGATGGCTGATTTCGTGGCTATGAACATCCGCAAAATAATCATGAATGGGCTCCATCGGAAAGTAAAGCACTTTTTGGGGCAGTATTGTTTCCAGTTCCCGGGCTATTTTTTGAGCCTGATAATCCGTTGCGGCGATATAAAGAATCCGCTCACCGACATGGCCGAAAACCAGGCCGGTAAGGACTTCCTTTAAACCGCCATTCATATTGGAAAGATTGATGATCTCCCGGGATGATAGCTGTCCTATCAACGTTTCTATTTTTTCTGACCTCATCAGGTCTTGATAAAGTAATTGCATCGGTCACTTCTTTCATTAACAAACACGGATAGCCCAGGTTTTTCAACCCGGGCCTGTCCTCGTTCAATTTTAATTCAATCGATTATTTTCATGATTAAACACAAACGCAAGTTGCTTTGATGACGGTTTCCGCAACCAATTTTGTAACGTGTAGGCGAACAGTCGATAGACTGTCCGCCGTACAGTGTAAAAATTGGTTCGCGGAAACCATCAGCGAAGCTCACAGCAGTTTCTTAATAAGCGATACTAAACATCGCTTTCTTCTGGTTTCTTTCGAATGTTCACCTGATTCATTGCCAGATCAACGCCATCTTTCACAAAAAAATCGATGCCTCTGGCGGCTTCCGTCACGGCGTTTTCCATCAATGGCAGTTCACTTTTGGCAAAACGCCCCAGCACAAAGTGAACTAAATCTGCTCCCTCTTTGGGCCGGCCGGTTCCAATTCGGATTCTCGGGAAATCCTGGCTGCCTAAATGCTGAATGATCGAACGCATGCCGTTGTGGGTGCCGGCGCTGCCGCGCTGTCTGATCCGCACAGCTCCGGTTGCCAGATCGATATCGTCGTAAATGACGAGCAGGTTTTCTGGCGGCACCTGATAGAAATTCACCAGACCGGCGACGCAAAGCCCGCTGTTATTCATATAAGTCGTGGGTTTTGCCAGCAAAATCTTTTCCCCGAACTCATGATAAACGCCGGTAAGGCCATTCTGTTCTTTCTTTTTTACAGCGATCCCTTTTTTCGCGCTGAGATAATCGATCACTTCAAAACCAATATTATGTCGGGTTCCATCGTATTCTTTGCCGATGTTTCCCAATCCCACGATCAGATACATGATTTTTTCCTAAGCGTATCGGCCAACAAAAAGCTTGCTCAATGAACGTCCAAAATGCACATAATCGATGGCACGGCCAAAAAGCGTTCCAGTGGACAGAATTTTGATCTTGTCAATCTGTTTTTCCTCTGGAATAACCAGCGTATTAAGCGTCAGCAGTTCTTCGATGGCCGAATCCTGGATCCGCTGGATCGCCGGTCCCGAGAAAACGCCGTGGCTGCAGGCGGCAAAAATGGAATTGGCCCCCAGGTCAATTAAGGCATTTGCGCCGGTTGTGATGGTTCCGGCGGTGTCGATCATATCGTCGATGAGAATACAGTTTTTTCCTTTGACCTCGCCGATGACATTCATAACCGCCGTTTCATTGGGGCGGGGACGTTCCTTATCGATGATGGCAAACGGACAGTTTAACGCTCTTGCCAATTTTCGCGAACGCTTGACACTGCCGACATCCGGTGATACGACGACCATGTTATCCAGATTCTTGTTTCGGTAGTATTCGGTTATCAGTGAACTCCCTGACAGATGATCCAGGGGGATATCGAAGAATCCCTGAATCTGGTTTGAGTGAAGATCCATGGTGATCACGCGGTCGGCTCCAGCGGTTGTCAGCAGATTGGCCACCAATTTTGCCGTAATGGGATCTCTCGATTTTGCTTTACGGTCCTGTCTGGCATAGCCATAATAGGGAATGACCGCATTGATCCGACCAGCCGAAGCACGCTTCATGGAATCAATCAGAATCAGCAACTCCATCAAATTTTCGTTAACTGGGGTTCCGGTGGATTGAATAACAAAAACATCGGCACCACGAACTGATTCGTAGACATTTACTCCGATTTCACCGTCGCTAAATGACACAACTTCAGCATTGCATAATTGCACTTCCAGATAATCGGCAATTTCTTTGGCCAAAGCAGTGTTTGAGTTTCCAGCAATAATCTTAATTCCACTATACTTTCCATCCATACGTTTTATACCTCTTCTTAATTTCTCTTTTTTCTTTATTTTAATGGCGGCTTATTTTTTTAAATATCCAACCTTATTAACTTGTCTTGCTCTGGCAATCGCCAGGCTTTCTTCCGGAACATCATCGGTAATGGTCGATCCCGCAGCGATATACGCGCCTTCTTTCACGGTTACCGGTGCAATGAGATTGGTATTACACCCCACAAAAGCATCCTTCTCTACAACCGTCCGATATTTCTTCTTGCCATCATAATTCACAAAAACGGTTCCACAGCCCAGGTTTACATTTTCACCCACATCGCCATCTCCGATATAAGTCAAATGCGAGGCCTTCGCGCCATCACCCATTGTGGAATTCTTGACTTCCACAAAATCGCCAACTTTGCAGTGTTTGCCAATTTTGCTGCCGGGACGAATATAGGCATAAGGTCCAATGCTAGTGCCATCATCCACTTCGCTGTCCAAAATAGTGGAAATTTGAATGGTCACGTCATTCCCTATTTTTGCATTAACCAGACGGCTGTTCGCTCCAATTGTCGTGTTGCTGCCGATCGCGGTCTCGCCCTCGAGGATTACCCCGGGATACAGAATGGTGTCCTGACCGACAATGGTTTGACTGCTGATGTATGTCGTTGCCGGGTCAATCATGGTCACCCCGGCATCCATCAGTTTGCGGTTAATTCGCTTTCGCATCACGGCTTCTGCTTCAGCCAACTGACTTCTGGAATTAACGGCCTGAATATCTTCACAATCCGGTGTTGTGTAGGTACCGGCCGTTTTTCCCATTTTTCGCATGATCTCAATCACATCGGTGAGATAGTATTCGCCCTGAACGTTATCCGTTTTGAGCTCCTTCAATGCCGAAATCAGCGTTTGGGTATCAAAGCAGTACATCCCGGAATTGATTTCCGTTACTTTTTTTTCTTCCGGGGACGCGTCTTTTTCCTCGACAATTTTAATCAGTTCATTCGCAGCGTTCTTAATCATCCGTCCGTAACCGGTCGGATTAGCAAATTCCGCTGTTAAAACCGTTGCGGCATAGCCATTTTTTTCATGGATAGCAATAAGGCCCTGAATGGTTTCCGGTCGGATCAGGGGGGCATCCCCGACCAGTACGATCAGATTCCCCTTTAATTCATTGAAAAAGGGCAATGCCTGTAAAACGGCATGTCCGGTTCCCAGCTGTTCTTTCTGCAGAATTGTCTCAATTTCAGGTGAAAGACTCGCTTTTACGGTCTCCGCCTGGCAACCCACAATCACTCCAATATCGCTGATTCCAGATGCTTTACTCGCTTCCACCACATAGTCCAGAATATTCTTTCCACATACCTGATGCAGAACCTTCGGCTTCTGTGAGTGCATCCGGGTTCCCTGCCCGGCAGCCAAAATAATTGTTTTTGATTTTTTCATCATTTAATCTCCAACATGAATTTATAATCTCAATAATTTAACAACAAAAAAAGGGAAGTACTGCTCCCCCTTTTCATTTTAACTTTTATTCTTCTTCGTAATCCACTTCTAGTTCAACGTCTGCTTCTTCTTCATTGGTTTTCTGGTTGTCCTCTGCTATGGCCTTCTCGTAAGCTCGCAGAACGCATTCCTGCATTTCTCTACGGGTACCCATGTTTATTGGATGGGCAATGTCTTTAAACTCGCCATCCGGTGTTTTCCGGCTGGGCATCGCAATAAAGAAACCGCTCTGGCCCTCAATCACCTTGATATCATGAACAACGAATTGATCATCAAATGTAACTGAGACAATCGCTCTCATTTTTCCATCTGGATACGTTTTCCGTACTCTTACGTCTGTTATTTCCATCTCGTAAGCTCCCCCTTTGAAATAAAGTCACATGTCTAGTTTATACGTATATCCTACCACAAATTCAACAATATTAAAACAAAAACCTAAACTTTTTTCCACAGCTTATCATTTCTTAAAAGGGTTAAAAAAACGATCTGCAATCAGGCGATAAAATTCAGCGGTTTAATTGTCTGTTCATGTTGTTGTTTCAGGATTTGCGATTTAAACCGGCATGCCGGCATCATGGCGGCAATGTCTGCACGCGACCTCTTTCAAAGCAGTGTTTCGGTTTATGCTTCATGACAAACGATCCTGTCTCGGGGTGAGACGTGAGTCAGTTATGTCATGATTCTTTAATACTCAGCAGAAAAAGAAACGCCGATTCCGTTTCCCTCGATGTTCTCATCATCCATCCAAATTAAAGAGGTGAAGTTGTCCACCAGCTTTTCAAGCGGTGATCGGGTCACAAAGATCACACAGATTCCCATCACTTCAGCGCCGACCTCTTCCATCAGATTTGCCATCCCCTTGGCTGTCCCGCCGCCTTTCATAAAATCATCAATAATCAGGACTTTCTTGGCTGTCAGATCAATACGCCGGCTTAAATACATGGTTTTTATTTTATTCGACGACCCCGAGATGTAATTGACACTCGTTGTGGCGCCTTCTGTCACACGGTTTGATCGTCTGATGATACCCATTGGCACATTCAGATAATGGGCTGTTTCCAGAGCCGCGGGAATTCCCTTTGTTTCCGTTGTGACCACGTACTCAATATTCATATCCACATATTTTGAAGCGATAATGCGTCCGATTTTCTTTGAATAGCGTGGGCTTGAAAGGATATCGCTGTAATAAACAAACCCTCCCTGAATTTTACGGGAAGGCTCCTGCAGCAGATCGGCTATCTCTGTGAGAATTGCCATCTCTTCTGTCTTGGTAACGCCGGGACGGTAAACGACCCCTCCCGAAGCGCCGGAATACGTTTCAACACAGCCTGCACCCATCATTTCGACCGCATTTTTTACGATGGCCACATCCTCACAGACACTTGATTTTCCAACCTCCAACAGATCGGTAAAATAATTATAGCTGAACACCTTGCTGGGATGGTCTGATAATACTTTGGTTATGATGCTGATTCTTTCATTTTTCTTCATTTTCCACCTGTTGACCAATTTTTTCTAAAATCCGAACATTATTCTCAATATTCATAATTTTATTCGTATTTTAAAAAAAGTGCAAGTTTTTTTTAATCTTTACTCTGATGAAACAGATGTGTTATAATTTTCCGTAAAGTGTTTTTCTGGATTTAACGTGGTATTTTCGATTATTTTATACCCCCGCTCAGAGAATAATTGGACACTTTAAATATATCATTAAGAAATAATTAAGATTTTATCATCAATCAATAAAGGAGCTGTTTATTTGAAATCGCAACTAGAAAAAAAATTCAATCGACCCATTAATAAATTATTCTTCATTGGAATCGGCGGAAGCAGCATGAGCGGTCTTGCATCCATGGCTTTATCTCAGGGTTTTACCATCGAAGGTTCTGATATGGTTACCTCGTCCTATGTTGAAAAACTGGAAAGCATGGGCGTGAAGGTACACATTGGACACAACTACGAAAATATTCCCACCGATACAGACTGTGTAGTATATTCCGCGGCTATCCATGAAGATAATCCTGATATGATTAAAGCAACCGATTTGAACATTCCCAAAATCGAACGTTCGAATTTTCTGGGACTTTTTTCCAATATTTTCGATAAAACCATTGCCGTTTCCGGTACCCACGGCAAGACAACCACTTCATCCATGATCGCCTGTCTGTTGCACTACGCTGATTTGAAGCCAAGTTTAAGCATCGGCGGCAAGCTTGACGAGTTCGGCGGCAATGCCCTGATCGACTCCAAAGACTATTTTGTCGTCGAAGCCTGTGAATATGTGGACAGCTTTCTGACGACTTCCCATTCCATCGGTGTGATTACCAACATTGAAGAAGACCATCTGGATTATTTCAAAGACGGGCTTCCCCAAATCAAGGAATCCTTTCATAAATTCGGAAAGATCCTGCCTGCTGACGGACTGATGATCGCCTATGGTGATTCTCCGGATGTGCTGGACGTTGTGAAAAAATTAGCCTGTCCGGTTGTCACCTACGGCTTAAGCGCTGAAAATGACTGGCATCCTGAAAACATCCAGTACGACACTGTCGGTAAACCAACCTTTGACGTTTATAAAGGCAACGCCTTTTATGGTCATTATGAACTAAACATACCCGGCCAGCACAATGTGCTGAATTCCCTGGCCGCCATTATCTGCGGCGACTTCCTCGGCATTCCCGTTGAAACGTCGATCCCGGCGATGGCACGCTTTCATGGCGCCAAACGCCGGTTTGAATTCCGCGGTGAAGTCAATGGCATCAATGTCTACGAAGATTATGCTCACCATCCCACTGAGCTGAAAGTCGTGATCGATGCTGCTCTGAACTATGAACACAATAAACTCTGGGTCGTTTTTCAGCCCCATACCTACTCCCGAACCTACTTTTTCTTTGATGATTTCGTGGATGCTTTTGCGAAGGCCGACTTTGTTATCCTCAACGATATTTATTCAGACCGGGAAGGCAATGACTGGAACATCTATTCCGAAGATCTCCAAAAGGCCATTGAGGAAAAATACCATATCCCAACTGTAACCATTTCGGTTTTTTCCGATATCATCGACTATCTGACCAGCCATCTGACTAAAAATGACCTCGTGCTCGTAGCCGGCTCTCAGACCATTAACCATGTTGCTTTTGATCTCATTGACAAGTTAAAAGAAATTCATAATTCTTGACATTTTTTCCTGATTAGTATATTCTGAATTGAAATATATTTTTTAGGAGGCTATTATAATGGAGCAATATAATAATAAAGCGACCGCTTCCCTTGTCTTGGGAATCATCTCTTTGGTTTGCATCTGGTTTGGCTATTCCGCACTGATCGGTATTGTCTGCGCAATTGTCGGTTTGGTTTTTGCAGTTCAAATTCGCAAGGCATCTCAGGAAGAAGGCTTTACCCCGAGTGCTATGGCTACCGCCGGTTTAGTTCTCTGTATCATTGGCCTGGCATTATGCGCTGTCGGCTTTGTCGTCTGTGTAACCTGTGTCGGTTGCGTCAGTATGGCCGCCTATCTATAAAACTGCATTTAAAATAGACGATTTCAATCGTCTATTTTTTTTATCATTGACTAGTAAATGATAAAAAAGTACCGTAAGCTTTGCATGCAGTTTCGCACGAACCAATTTTTACACTGTACGGCGGACAGTCTACCGACTGTTCGCCTACACGTTACAAAATTGGTTGTGGAAACTACTTGCAAAGCAATCGTTGTTCAGTGTTTATAAATTTTTCAGTCACCTAATTGACTGAAAACGAAGGGAGCCTTATGTATCCGGTTATTCATATTTTAAATTACGCGATTCCGACTTTTGGTATTTTATTTCTGATTGGCGTCGGAGCCGGGTTCCTGCTGGCGCTTATAACCGCCAAAAAGTATGCAATTCCAACGATGGACGCCATGTTCTTTGGCCTTTTTGCGATTATCGGAGGTGTTTTGGGGGCGAAACTGCTCTACATTATCGTGGTGCTTCCCAGCTTCTTTGCCAACCCGGAAACGGCTTTAATCAAACTCATGACCGGTGGCGCCGTTTTTTACGGCGGGCTGATCGGCGGCATTCTCGGCGGATTTCTTTACACTCAGGTTTATCATCTTGACACTATCCGATATTTCGACATCGCGGTGCCCTGTCTCGCCCTGGCGCAGGCTTTCGGACGAATTGGCTGCTTTTTCAATGGCTGCTGTTACGGAATTCCCTATGAGGGATTTGGCGCTGTGCATTATCCTGTCGGATCCTACCCGCCATCCGGCATCGGTCTTTTCCCTGCCCAGTTGGCCGAGTCGTTTTTTCTTTTCATCCTGACCCTGGTCCTCGTTCTTGTTTTATCAAAAAGCAACACCCCCGGCTTTACCACCGGTATCTACCTGAGCGGTTATGGCCTTTTCCGTTTTATCATTGAGTTTTTCCGTTCAGATCCCCGAGGGAATATTTTATTTCTTTCCACTTCCCAGGTGATCAGTCTTTTCATTTTTCTGCTGGGATTGCTTTTTATTTTCAGAATTCCCCAACGCCTTTATAAAAAACACCTGAAAAGCATCGGATAAATTAGATAATTAAAAGCGTTTGGGGTATAATCACTTTAATTCATTCAAATTCAGGAGGTTTTATTATGAACAATTTTGAATACTATTTTGGAAATACGATGCCATATTCTTCGCATTCAGATGATTTTTGGACCGTCATGCCCCTGGTCATGACGATTCTTGCGATTGTATTCGCCATTGTCCTTATCATCGGCATCATTTGTTATGTCTTCAGCTCCATCGGCTTGTATACAATGGCAAAGAACAGAAACCTGGATCACGCGTGGTTGGCCTGGATTCCGATTGCGCAGTTCTATATCATGGGTTCCCTCATTAATGATGATGTATCCATCAGCACGTTGCACATTCCCTACGCTAAAATATTCCTGCCGCTGCTGAGTCTGGCTTTCTCCCTGGTCATGTCAGTCCTCGGTCTCATCCCTTACCTCGGTGTTCTATTCGGCATTGTTTTATCTTTGGCTGTCGGCTTTTATTATTATACCGCTCAATTCTGGCTTTTCAGTATCTATGATCAGGAACATCACGTCCTTTATCTGGTACTGAGCATTATCTTTCCTTTTATGGGACCGATTTTTACATTTGTCATCCGAAATCGGGATGGTTATGATGAACGACATCCGGAAGAGATTGTTGAAGTCAACTATGATTCAAAATCCATCATTGCACTTTGTCTCGGTATTTTTTCGATTGTCAGTTTCTTCACCTTGATGGGCTCCGGATTACTCTCCGGTGCTGTTGGCATTATTTTTGGCATCATCGCCATGAAAGAGATGAAATTAAAACAGAAACCGACAAGTATGGCCTTGGCCGGTTTGGTCTGCTCAATTGTCGGTGCCTCACTCACGGTTCTGATCCTGTTTGCCTGCATCATTTGCATTGGCGTGGGCACCTCTGGCATGATGGGCGGTATCTTAAACAACATCTATTGACACAACTTAACGTTTTTTAGTATAAAGAGGTGAATCAACAATGTCTCAGTGTGAATATGGTCTGGTCCTCAGTGGCGGCGGCGCAAAGGGCGCCTTTGAAATGGGTGTATGGAAAGCGCTCAGGGAATGTAATTATTCACTGGGCGCCGTAATCGGAACATCGGTAGGTGCCCTGAACGCAGCTGTCATTGCCCAGGACAATTTTGATCTTGGCATGGAATTCTGGTCAAATCTCACGATCAACCAGGTTCTTAATCTGAACCGGGAAATGACCAATACCTATTTGAATCAATGGTCAAAAGAAAATTTTGATGTGTTTCGAAATGGTTTTCTGAACATCCTTTTTTCCGACGGGCTGGATATTACCCCGTTGCGGGAAAACCTCAACCGTCTGATCTCTGAAGATGCCATCCGAAAATCACCCATTCGGCTTGGCCTGGTTACGGTCGATCTGACCAGCCTCACGCCCAGACAAATGATGATTGAAGAGATTCCCGAAGGGCAGCTCATTGATTATCTGCTTGCCAGTTCGGCTCTGCCGGTTTTCCAGAAACAGGAAATAGACGGAAAAACCTATCTCGACGGCGGTTTTTTCGATAATGTTCCGATCAATTTTATGATTGAGCAGAACTTCAATAAGATCATTTCTGTCGAATTTCCCGCAATCGGCATGCGCAAATGGGTCCGGGAGAAAAATGTTGAGATCATCACCGTCAATAATTCCCAGCTTTTAGGTGGAACCCTGAATTTTGATACCGAAAGAATTCAGCAGAATATTCAGCTGGGTTATCTGGATGCGATGAAAGCATTTGGCGCTGTTGACGGCAAATATTACTATCTGGACACGCAAAACAACAATACCATTTATCAGAAATTTCAGAAACAATTGGGGATGCCCCTTTCCAACCCCAAGCAACGAAAAAAAATGCTGTCATTGCTGCAGCTGCCGGAGACTGCTGATCAGAACGCAATATTGGCGGCGCTGGAAAACCTGCAAAAGAAAACAATCTATAAAAATCGTTCCTTGCCTCTTTCCCTCCTTGAAATAACCGGAAAAAACCTCGGTGTATCCCGTCTGGAAAACTACCCCATTGATTTTTTCTTTCAGGCGCTTTTAAAGCAACTGAATACGCTTTTGGCTGAAAACCTCAATGTGCTTGAAAACCCCGGAATCATCAAAACTTTTTTTACCCCGTCAAGCGATAATTTCCTGCGGTTCAATTTCATCACATTCTATATCGTTTTCTTGAGCATCCGAAACGATCTGGCGCCTGATCGGGAATTGACTTTTATGAGCAAATTCACCCCGGAAGTATCCCTTTCCATGATCACCATTTTTTACATTCACGAACTGATCAAGCACTAAAAAAAGAGCTTTCGCTCTTTTTAAGTTATCGGCTAACCCCGTACCGACCAATTGTTAATCTGTTGTTCGCTGCAGATTCGGACAGGCTATCGCCGTGTCCGCTCTGATGCGTACAACATGATGTAACAATTGTCGGTACTACGTTAGTACTTTATTATCTACCGTCTCAAGAGTGTTTTGCTCTTTATTTGCTTAACGACCGCAGCATTTTTTGTATTTTTTGCCGGAACCACAGGGGCAGGGATCATTTCGGCCCACTTTGACCTCATTGACCACTGTTTTCGAACGTTTGTATTCTTTTGTCAGCTCATCCCGTTCTTCTTTCGTGAAGATATTGTCCCATTCTTCCAGGGTATACAACCATTCTGCCGGAACGCCTAACATGTTTTTGTAAAGCTTTGAAAAATCGATGTCCAGTTTTATTTCGGTATCCGCTTCAATGGCTTCAAGATCAATTGGTGTGATCAGGCTTTCGCTGATTCCATCAATAAATCCCATAAATTGCGGAAGCACCATATTGTTTTCTTTCGCCAGATCTTCCACTTTTCCGGCAACTGTTTTTGTTTTATTTCCCAGTATCTTTTGATACAGATCTTTTTCCTCGGAACAGTATTTTTCCCAGAATGCATTCTGTTCTGTTTCGGTCTTGCAATTCTCTTCTATATAGTTTTTCCAGTCTTCGTATAAACTCATTTATTTTCTCCTCATCGTAATCTAATCGTTATTATATCGCAAATTCACTCAGAGTAAAACAACTTTCTTTCTATTCGCTTCCACATTATTCTGCCAGCCCAATTCTTTTTATCTTCATCCTTCCAGTCACATTAACTTGGTGGCCAAAATATGCGTTGATACCGCGTTTCCGGCACCGATTATTTCGTGTAATTTAATTAGATTTAATACTTCGGTTGCTTTAAATAGGATTCCAGTTTACAATATTTATATCAGTATATCTTGAGAGGATCAATCATGAAAAACAACAAACAAATCAAAAAAAGCAAACATAAAAAAAGTGCCAACCGGCAACTGCGTTCCACTTTTTTAAAATATTCACTCTTCGCACTGGTGGGTGCCGCCGTATTAAACATCTTAATCAACATCATCATCCTTCCGGCTTTTGATGGCGCCAGTTTATGGCTGACTGTGGTGCTGAACCTGATCCCCTATTTATTTATGAGTGTGGTTTTTGCCGACTTTTTTCGAAAAAAAATCCGCTATATCAAAAGAATCCGAAATGAAACCCGCATGCTCAGATCGGGGAATTTTGACTCTGCCCTTCCCATTCAGGGCGAGGACGAACTCACCGCAATTGCTAAGAACATCAACACCTTTCATCAGCAATACGATGCCAAAAGCAAGGCCGAAACGCTCGCACAGATGGAAAACCATCAAATCATCACTTCGGTTTCCAGAGAAATCCATGCCCCTTTAACCAGCATCATTGCTTATCTTGAACGCATGCAAAACGACCAAGATGATGATCAGGCCCAAAAAGACAATTATCTGGCCACCGCTTTAAAAAAATCCTACCATATTAAAGCATTTATCGAGGACCTGTTTGATCGTGCTTTTACCGATGATGGAAAAGGCTACTATCAGTTTAAAGTCTATAACGGAAAACTGCTGCTCAATAGAATTCTCGATACCACCACCGCAGCACTCAAAGAAGGCGATTTTAACATTGTTGTCGAAAACTGTCTTGATCAGAATTTTTCATTGTGGGTCGATTTCGAACAGATTCAACGTGTATTTGACAACCTGATTTCAAACATCATCAAATATGCCGACCCTGCGAAACCGGTTGATTTCGGACTGATCCTCAATAAAAACGAACTGTGTATTATTCTGCGCAATAAGACCCTTACTGATTCCGGGACTCCGGGAAAAAGCATCATTGAAACAGCTGGTTCCAGTTTGGACTCCTGCAAAAAAATCATTACCCGTCACCAGGGACGCATCGATTATTACCAGCTCAATCAGCTGTTTAAAGTTGAAATCACGCTTCCGATTCACCAGTAGAAAAGAACCTCAAGGCGTTCTTTTTAAACTGCGGATCATCTTTTTTGTACCGGCATCAACTCTTCTCGACTCGGTAATCTTCTGCAAGGCCTTATTAAACGTAAAGGTATCGAGTTGGCTGTCATGCAAATAATTCATGGTTTTATCGGGATCATCCACAAAGAAACTTGAAATCGCCCAGGCAACAGCCATCTTCACGTAGTAATCGTCGTGGCTGATGGCATCAAAAACCGCAAATGCCTCGTCAATATAATCACACTCCACAAAATAAGCGTTGATCATGACCACCCCGAAACGGATTTCGTAGGTCTGATCCGACCGGAAGTAGGGCCTGAGAAACTGCCATACTTCTTTTTTATGTTGCTTTGTGAATTTCAGTCCGGTGATAAAGCTGTCGCAGATCGACCAGTTGTCTATTTTTGGCAAGAACGCTGCTATCAGTGAAAAACGCTGTTCCAAACTCACATCGACCAAACCGATTACAATTCCCTGCAGCATCACTTCTTCAAAATACTCGTCGTCCGCCGTACTCAGATAGGTCTCCCAGTCTTTTTCGACAATCTGTTTTGCCAGTTTCCTCAGCAGCGGCAGTCTCACGCCGATCATGTTATCGGTTCCCGGCAGCAAAGCACTCGAAAATTTCTGATACTTTTCATCTCTCAGCTGCAGCAGTTCCTTTTTTACGTTCTTTCCGGTTATCTCCATCATTTATTTTCCTGTCCTTGAATGACTAAAATAAAAAGGGGGCATCACAAAATAAAATGAAACTTATTTATCGTTTCACTTAAACCTCTATCATTGTCTGAGGCTGCTCATTATCCTGTGATGCGCGCCCCGGCGAAACACTCGCTAGAGTGTCCGATCTCATGCGTGTCACGGATAATAGCAGCAACGGACAATCACATCGGAGTTTTGCAAAAGCCCCCTGAATTTATCAACCGCCATTTTCTATTTTATTTTCATGGGAATGCCGGAAACCGTGAAGTAGACTTCATCGGCGCGGCTGGCCACCAGCTGGTTCATCCGTCCAGCGATATCTCTGAAATAGCTTCCCAGTTTGTAGGATGGTACGAGTCCCAGGCCGACCTCGTTGGACACCAGAATCAGGGTTTTATTTCCACAGACATCCAGCAGCTTTTCCACTTCGGTTTTTATTGCCGTCTCAATTTCCGATACCGTATCCATCGTACAGGTATCGTAGTCCACCGGGAAATCCAGCATGTTATTGGTCGTCATCACCGTGAGGCAATCAAAAAGCACGACATCCGAATTTTGAAAGACTGGATTATCTGCCAATGTTTCAAAATTTTTGTATTGTTCAATGGTTTGCCAATCATCGGGACGCTGAGCCTGATGTTTGGCAATACGATCTATCATGCCGTCATCAAAAGCAATCGCCGTGGCGATGTAAACCACTGGCCTTGACAGCTGCTTTGCTAAATGCTCGGCATAACTGCTCTTACCACTCCGGGCACCCCCGGTAATAAATACTAAACCCATTTTAGGCCCTCCAATTTTTAAGAAACGAAAGCAGTCGATCATTTTCAGCCGGCTGCTTAATGGCAATCCGGAAATAGGACGCGTCCAGACCGATAAAGTCTTCGCAGGTGCGAATGGACATGCCTGCCAATTCGATCGCCCTTTTCAAGTCCGCCGCTGTACCTTCTATCAGGCGGCAGAGATGAAAATCCGTTCCGCTTTGATATACTTTTATCGTTGTAATTTTTTTCAGTTCGTTGTAAATACGATACCGTTCCTGCTCAATGTAGTCTCTTGTCTTTTTGGCGTAGTCAATTTCATCGTAAACAGCGGTTGCAGCAATCAGCCCCAAGCCGTTGATGGTCCAGGGTTCTTTGAAACACTCCATCTGCTTGATGACAGCAGGATTGCCAACCCCGTATCCGATTCGCAGACCCGGCAAGGCGTAAAATTTAGTCAGTGATTTTAATATGAAAATCCGATGGCTAGCCTCTTTAATCAGAGCAAGCCCGCCGGTTTCGTTTGAAAAATCCATAAATGATTCATCCAGAAACCAGGTGATCTCATCTGATGATTTTTCAATCAGCTCGGCAATAAATGCATTTGAATAAACGATGCCGGTCGGGTTGTTGGGATTGCACAGGAAAACCGCCTGGGGCTTTGTTTTAGACAAGACCTTCTCTAGTTCAACCGGATCAATGATAAAATCATTTTCTTCCTTCATGCGGTAGTATTCGACATCCCAGCCATACAGTTTCAGCGCCCGTTCATATTCATTGAAGGTCGGCTGAATCACCAGCGCCTTGCCCGGTCCATTGCTTCGGGCAAACAGATAGATCAGCTCAATGGCACCGTTTCCCAGAATCACTTGCTCCGGCTGCACGCCCAAATCCTGCGCGATCTTTGCGATTGCCGAACATCCGGTAATCTCCGGGTATTTCACCAGCTCATCAATGCCGTCGATGAGTTTTTTCTTGATTGTTTCGGGAATTCCCAGCGGATTGATGTTGACGCTGAAATCAACCATCCGCTTATTTTCTCCCGTATATCCGCCATGTTTATTCATTTTTGCTCCCACTCAATTTCTTCAGTCTTTTTTGTAAAAACAATCGGTCATTACGCTATTCTTAACACCGAACAATTGTTGCTTTGCAAGTAGTTTCCACAACCAATTGTGTAACGTGTAGGCGAACAGTCGATAGACTGTCCGCCGTACAGTGTAACAATTGGTTCGTGCGAAACTGCTCGCAAAGCTTACGGCACTTTCGCAATAACCTGTTAAATCGAAAGCATGAGAATTGCGATGATGGTACTGACAACCATGACGACAACCTCACTTCCGTACATAATGGTGATGGTTTCTCTGATATCCAGTATTTCCAGCGGCGTTTTGGCCTCGCCGATCGTCGGTTTTTCGAGCGTCTCGCCAAAATACTGGTTGGTTCCGCCCAATTGAATTCCCAGAAGTCCCGCCACGACCGATTCCGGATGTGCCGAGTTCGGGCTTTTATGTTTCAGACGATCCCGTTTGAAGATACGACAGGCATCATTAAACGGATACCCCAGGAACATGCCGGCTACCAGCATAAAAAGACTGCCGATTCGGGCCGGAATGAAATTGATGATATCATCAAATTTTGCCGATGCGTAGCCGAAATCCTTGTACGGTTCCTGCACATATCCGACCATGGAATCCAGGGTGTTGGTTGCTTTATACAGCATCACCAGCATTGCCGGATTGAGCCAGGGAATCGGGATCAGGGCGCCAATCAGCAAATAGAATATCGGTGCCAGAACGCCGTCAATGGTGTTTTCTGCCGTGGTTTCCACCGTCGCCCGAATGATCTCTTTTTCTTTAAGCGCCGATGTATCCCGCCCTACCAGGTAGCCTACCTGCGTCCGGGAAACTTCAATATCGCCGCCTTTTAAGGCGGTCATGACTTTCTTGACTTCAACCGCCAGCGTTTTCGCCGCCAGCGACGTCACGATCAGATACAAATTGAAAATGATGTACAAAACGATGTGAATCTTTAAGCATATCCATTGCAGCGCAAAAACAGCGAAGGCGGTCAATGCGAGCATTAAAAACAGCAGCAGAAACCCCTTTGCTTTGCGGTGATTGCCACGATTCAATTTCTTGTTTAAAAAGCCGATGGTTTTTCCCATTCCGACAATCGGATGCGGCAGCCAGGCCGGATCGCCGATCAACCAGTCCAGCAGAATTCCCGTGAGGATGAGCAAAAACCAGAAACCGCCGCCCAAACCGGAGGTAAGTCCTTCAATCAGATTCAATTTTCTGTCGCTCCAATTATTTCCATTATTTTTTTCATATCGATGTTGGTTTCCACAGTTTCCGCCAGAAGATCGTATTGTTCTTCCTTGAAAGCTTTGAAATCAAAGGCAACCGGCCCGGCTTCCAGATGTTTCTTCTCCCGGATTGTCTCGACAATTTTTTCCCGGAAATCATCATTATCAAAAATACCATGCAGATAGGTTCCCATGACGGTTCCATCTGCCGCAATAACACCATCCACGGTACCATCTTCCAGGACGGCAAAACTTCTGGCATTATCAAGCGCTTCGCTTTCGCCCATGTGAATTTCATAGCCTTCCACCGTCATGTCAGTCAATTCCATTCCCATGAAATTTCCCTGAACTTTTCCGGTCGTGCGGACGGTCCTTTTTTCATCTCCGATGGTGGTCACAATATTCAGCAAGCCCAAACCTTCAACACTGCCTCTGGTTGATTCCACACACAGAGGATCCCGGATCTCTTTGCCGAGCAGCTGATAACCGCCGCAGATGCCGACAATGGGGACCCCGCTGTCATGGATCCGACGGATTTCATCGGCCATTTTGCTTTCTATCACATGGCAGGTATCATCAATGGTATTTTTGGTTCCGGGGATCACCAGCAGATCCGGGCTGGCCAGCTGGAGTTCCCGCTGGTTCCGGTAGTATTCAATCTTGACATCCGGATGCATTTCAAAAGCGGTGCAGTCGGTAAAATTCGAAAGATGCGGCAGATAGACTACGCCAATGGTGATCAGACCCTCGTTCTGGTTGTCAAATCGTTCGGAGACGCTGTCCTCGTCATCGATGACAAAACGTTTGTAGGGAATAACGCCGAGGCAGGGAATATTGATTTTTTCTTCGATCATTTCAATCCCGGGTTTCAACAGTTCAACATCCCCCCGGAATTTATTGATCACAAAACCCTTGATTCGCTGCTGCTCTTCCGGCTCCAGCAGCATGATGGTTCCATAAATGGATGCAAAAACGCCGCCTTTGTCAATATCACCGATCAGGATAACCGGCGCATCGACAAGCTCTGCCAGTCCCATGTTCACGATATCGTTGTCTCTCAAATTGATTTCGGCCGGACTGCCGGCGCCTTCGATGACGATGATATCTTTTCCTTCGGCCAGCGTGTCATAGGCCGAAACAACGGTATCCACCAGTTTCGGCTTATGTTTATGGTAATCCATCGCATCCATATTGAATTCCGCTTTTCCCATCAGAATGACCTGCGCCCCCATATCCGAATTGGGTTTTAACAGCACCGGATTCATTTCCACCTGCGGTTCCATTCTGGCACATTCTGCCTGAACAACCTGCGCCCGGCCCATCTCTTTGCCATCCCTGGTGATAAATGAATTAAGGGCCATATTCTGTGATTTATATGGTGCCACCGTATAGCCATGATTATCTAATATGCGACACATGGCTGCTGTAAGAAGGCTTTTTCCAACCGAAGAGCCCGTGCCCATGAACATAATATTCTTTGCCATTATTTCTCCTTCTTATTTTCAACTAATACCGTCTTTGCAAAACGACCGTGAGCTTCGCTGCCGGTTTGCGCGAACCAATGTGTACACTGTACGGCGGACAGTCTATCGACTGTTCGCCTACACGTTACCAAATTGGTTGCGTAAACCGACATCAAAGCAACAATTGTTCGCAACGATCTATTTTCCACTTAAATCAAACGTCATATTTTCTCTGGTTGCCAGATCAACGGCTGCCGCAACTGTCGTAATGACTTTGGGATAGGCAACCACCGGCCGGCGGATGAATAATACTCTGGCACCAACTTTCCGCGCTGCCTCAACTTTTTCACCGACGCCGCCAACATCGCCGCTGTCCTTGGTCACGACAAAGCCGATGTTGTATTCTTTCATGATGGCCGCATTCAGTTCCACTGAAAACGGCCCCTGTAAAGCAAGTATATTCCGTGTTTTAAAGCCGAGATTCTCACATTTTTTGAGGACGCCAGCCGTCGGCAGCACGCGGATATAGGTTCTTTCTTTGGGAAGGTCTTCAAAAATTTCCAGTTGCCGGCTGCCGGTCGTCAGCAGAATGTTGCCGTTGTTATTGCCCATGGCCCCGACCAGATAATCCCGAACCTCTTCGTAAGTCTCATAGGACAGGATATCGTCACCTTCATCAATATGGGACGGTCTTTCCAGGCGGATGTAAGAAACGTTCATCGCATCACAGGCCCAGATGGCGTTTTCCGATATTTCCCGTGCGTAGGGATGGGTCGCATCGATGCAAAGATGAATATTGTAGACAGTCAGGGTTTCCCTAAGGGTGTTTCCATCCAGCTGACCGGAAATCTTTATCAGTCGGGGATTTTCTTGAATAGTATCTGTCGAAATATTGGTGAGAGACGAATAACAAACCTCTTTGCCTTTTGCTAGCAACGTTTCAGTCAGTTCCCGGCCATCAACGGTTCCTCCAAGTACTAGAATCATAGCTGATACCCTCTCGGTGTGATCATTTTTAACTGGTCTCTGGTGACATATGTTTTTGAATTGCCGATAATGACCATTGAAAACATATCGATGTCGGCCTCATTCATTTTTTTGAGGGTGGTAATCACATAGGATTCGTCCTGCCGTTTGGCGTTTCTGACAATGCCAACCGGTGTTTCCGGCGCTTTGTATTTCAACAGGATTTCCTGGGCCTTTTCAATATTATGGGGTCGTCCATTGCTTTTCGGGTTGTAAAGACTGATGACGAAATCCCCGTCGCCGGCACAATGGAGCCGTTTTTCAATCACTGCCCAGTCAGTCAGCAGGTCGCTGAGGCTGATGACGGCATAGTCATGCATCAGCGGCGCGCCTAGTGTTGCCGCTGCCGCATTGGCGGCCGAAATGCCAGGAATGATTTCAACTGCCACCGCACTGTGCTTTGCCTCCACCACTTCAAGCATGATGCCGGCCATGCCAAAAACGCCGGCGTCCCCGCTGCTGACGAGACAGATGTTTTTGCCTTGCTCGGCCAGTTCCAGCGCTTTTTCGCAGCGGTCAATTTCCCGGCGCATTCCGGAAGATAAAACTTCCTTATCTCCAATCAGATCTGCAATGATATCGATATAGGTTTTATACCCGATAATGATATCCGCATCGGCCAAACTCGCTTTAGCCGCCTCCGTCATATGCTCATAAAGTCCCGGGCCAATGCCCGTGACGTAAATTTTACTCATCTTGTTCTCCTTCTTATTCACAGGCTGCATTCCTGCATCTATTTTTCCGGCAGCCACACCGATAGTGTGATGCCATTCATTTTCCGTTTTTCCAAAAGACATTTTCCAAAACTCGAAGCGATATAGCCGCAGGGTTCAGAAACGGCATACAAGCCGGTTGTCTTGAAAACAAAATCCGAGCCGTCAAAGCGACTCTGCACCATCTGAACCATCGCATCGGGAATAATCACCTTTTTGGCTTTAAACTGTTTGCATGCTTCTTCAATACCGGGCTCATTCTGCTTTAACGCAATGGTTGCAAAAGCCTTGATGCATTTTTCATTAAGCTGAAGCTCCGCCAGTGTCGCCGCCACGGCGGCAATTATTTTTTCTCCCGGGGTATCCCGGCGACAGCCGATTCCCAGCACCAGTTTTTGGGGCACCAGCTGCACCGAAGGTATTGCGAATTCCGGCTTCTGTCTGCTCATTGACGTCAGAATCACGCCGGCATATTTGCCCTCTTCCAGATCCCGCGATGTCTCGAGCAGCTCCAGATTATTCGGCAGCACCACGCCATCGAGCTCACAGTTTTCCTGATTGACCAGGGCGACGGCCTCATTGTTTAAAATCAGTGCCGTCACATCCTTGGCAGCTGTAAAATCGGCGATGACACAGTTCAGTTTTTCGGCCAGCACATCCACGGCCATGCTGCCTTTGACGTCCGTGCCGGTGGTGATCACGGCCTGCGCATCCATCCGTTTAGCCAGCAGCCGCGCCGCATCATTGGCACCGCCAAGATGGCCGGACAATAAGCTGATAACATAATCCCCTTTGGTATCGATGACCAGAATTCCCGGATCGCTTGACTTATGCCCCAGATTCGGGGCAATCGCTCTGACGACAATGCCGGTGGCCATAATACCGCAGATGATATCGTACTGATCCATGATACTCCTGAAAAAGGAGGTAATATCGGTGTCAAAAACCTGCATGTTTTGTTTTGCGTATTTTTCTTTGGTGTAGATATGACACATCTTATCATCAAGCTGTTGGGCAACCCGTTGTGCCAGGGCAACGCCATCCTGAGACAGGGTGACAATGGCCCATTTTTCTTTATTCACTTTTCTGATCGGTTCCTTGTCGATATTCAGTGGTAAAAGCGGGATCATACAGTTTAGACAGGCTGTATTCATCGCCTAAAAAATCGCCAACCAGTATTTGAGCGGTTTTTGTGATATTTTCTTCTTTAACCTTCTGAGCAATGGTTTCCAGTGTTCCCATGACGATCTTCTGATCTTCCCAGGTTGCCCGCTGAATGACTGCAATCGGCGTGGTGGGGGCATAATGCTTCATTAATTGGGCTGTCACATCATCGATCATCTGAACGGATAAAAAGATGCACATCGATGCCTGGTGCGATGCCAGATTCTCCAGTTTTTCCTTTTCCGGAACCGGTGTTCTGCCCTCTAAGCGAGTCAGAATAACAGTCTGGGATACATCCGGCAGCGTGAATTCTTTTTTAAGAACCGCCGCGGAGGCCACAAATGAACTGACCCCCGGAATCACTTCATAGGGAATGCCGAGCGCATCGAGACGGTCCATCTGTTCCCGGATGGCGCCATAGATCGAAGGATCTCCGGTATGAACCCGGGCTATTTTCTTGCCTTCGTCGGTGCCTCTTTTGATCACGGCAATGACCTCATCCAGCGTCATGTAGGCGGAGTTAAAAATCTCCGCATCCGCCTTGTGTCCGCCGATGATGGCTTTATTGACCAGCGATCCGGCGTAAATGATGATGTCCGCTTCGTTGACAATCCGTTGGCCTTTGACGGTAATCAGCTCTGGATCTCCAGGGCCTGCACCCACTAAATAAACAGTATTCATAAATAATTTCTCCTAAACTCTATAATGTCCCTACATTTCTGTAACGGGTTGTGCCTTTTTTAAATGTTCCACAAACAGGTCCTGAATGCCGGGATATTCCCCCAGGCCTTCCAGAATACATTCCACCCTGAAACGTTCTTCTTCCAGAACGCTTTTCCACGACTCTTCATCATCGCTGGCCATATCATTGGTGGCATGATCGCCGGCGACTAACATAAATGGTGCCAGATAGACTTTTTTGTATTTTTTCTCTTTCAGGATCGGAACGATGTTTTCCAGTTCCGGGAAACCCTCCACGGTGCCGACATAGACATCCTCATAGCCCTTCATCTTGAACATGTAATCCAGACATGGATAGGTTGCGTTGGCATGGTGATCGGTGCCGTGTCCCATGTAAACAAGCGCTTCGCCTTTTTTAAGCTTCGGCAATTTGCCCATCACGATGTCGATGGTTTCTTCATAGTCTTCCACCGTGGTCAGCAGCGGCCGTCCCAGTGTCAGGGATTCAAAATCAGCTTCAAAATCCTTGATTTCTTTTAACGTGATATCATACTCATGGCCATTGATGATGTGGGTGGTCTGGCAGCGGACATGGGTATAGCCGGCTGCTTTCAGTTTTGTTAATACCTCCCGAGGCACATCCACAATTTCATTGTCCCGTTTCTTCAGCTTGCTGATGATCATCCTTGACGTGAAGGCACGGTAAAAATCATGGTCCGGAAAGGCTTTCTGCAAACGCTGTTCCGTTGCCGCGATGGTTTTTTTCCTTGTCTCAGCGTAGGATGTTCCAAAGCTGATGACCAGTAACGCTTTTTTCTGCATAGTGTGTCTCCTCTGTAAATTTATACTTAGCTAATTGCGAAACTATTGCAAACTTCGCTGCCGGTTTACACGAAACAATTTTTACACTGTACGGCGGACAGTCTATCGACTGTTCGCCTACACGTTACAAAATTGTTTGTGCAAACCACCATCGAAGTAACCATTGTTCGATTATTTTAAATTTCGCAATTATCTGAAATTTATACTAACTGCTGCAATGCCTGGTAATTGTCGGCAATGGTTTTTTCGATATCCTCTTTCGTATGGGCAGCGGAAATGAAAATTGCCTCAAACTGGGACGGCGGCAGGAAATTGCCGGCATCCAGCATCGCTTTGAAATATTTTGTATAGGCTCCGGTATCGGAGGTCATGACGGCTGCGTAACTGTCAACCGGCTGATCGGTAAAGAACAGACAAGTCATTCCCTTGAAACGAACCACCTGCGCCTTGACGCCGGTCTTTTTTATGTTTTCTCTGAAGCCGGCTTCCAGCAGCTTGGCCTTTTCTTCCAGCCCCTGATAAACCTCAGGATGATCCCGCAGATAGGTCAGGGTGTTTAAACCCATTTTCATGGCAATGGGGTTTCCCGACAGGGTTCCCGCCTGATAGACACCGCCAAGCGGCGCCACGGTTTCCATGATATCGCGGCGACCGCCAAAAGCACCGACCGGCATGCCGCCGCCGATGATTTTTCCCAGGGTGGTCATATCCGGCTTGATGTCCAGAACCGCCTGGGCTCCGCCGTAGGCCAGCCGGAATCCGGTGATGACTTCATCAAAAATCAGCACCGTCCCTTGATCCTCGGTAATCTGTCGAAGACCTTTCATAAAATTGATATCCGGGGCAACAACGCCCATATTGCCGGCCACCGGCTCAACGATGACGGCTGCAATCTCGCCGGGATTTTGTGCAAAAAGCGCTTTCACGCTGTCGAGATCATTGTAAACCGCGACCAACGTATCTTGGGCGGTTCCCGGTGTGACGCCCGAGCTGGTCGGGACGCCAAAAGTCAGGGTGCCGGAACCGGATTTTACCAGCAGTCCATCACTGTGGCCGTGATAGCAGCCTTCAAATTTGATGATTTTATTGCGGCCGGTATAGCCTCTGGCCACACGCAGGGCGCTCATGGTGGCTTCGGTTCCGGAGCTGACCATGCGCACCATTTCCATGGAAGGATACGCTTCGGTGATCAGCTTGGCAATTTCAACTTCAACTGCCGTCGGTGCGCCGAAGGTGGTTCCTTTTGCGAGTGCTTCCTGAATCCCCTCGTAATAAACCGGGGAAGCATGGCCTAAAATAAGCGGCCCCCAGGAACAGATGTAATCGGTGTATTCGTTTCCGTCCACATCATAAATCCGGGCACCCTTGCCGCGGTCGACAAATACCGGTGGCATATCCACCGACTTGAACGCGCGAACCGGGCTGTTGACCCCGCCGGGGATGTATTTTTCGGCTTCAATAAATAATTTTTCTGACTTTTCTCTCTTCATCTCTATCTCCAATAATGATCATATTTTTCGTCTGAATTCCTGATTTTTACAAGGATGAATTCAGCCCAAAATTACGTTAGCTTTTACACCAGCCACACGCTCGCGCTTAGTGGCTTACCAAATTTAAAAAAAATTCGGGTAAAAGCGTCACTGGTAATCTTTAATCATGGCCTGCAGTTCTTTGGCAAAATAGGTGATGATGATGTCGGCGCCGGCACGTTTGATGCTCAGCAGGCTCTCAAAAATCACGCGGGAATCCATCAGGCCATTATCGACCGCGGTTCTGATCATGGCGTATTCGCCGCTAACCTGGTAGGCTGCCATCGGCAGGTAGGACAGTTCCTTGCCCTGGGCGATGATATCCAGATACGGCATGGCCGGTTTTACCATGATGATGTCGGCGCCCTCGTCGATATCCAGCATGATTTCCTTCAGTGCTTCGCGTGAATTGGCAGGATCCATCTGATAGCTTCGTCGGTCACCGAAAGACGGCGTTGAATTGGCTGCTTCCCGGAACGGGCCATAAAAGCTCGACGCGTATTTGGCCGAATACGCCATAATCGGAATCGACTCGTAGCCAGCCCGATCCAGCGTCTCACGCATGTGGCCGATCCGGCCGTCCATCATATCCGAAGGCGCTACCATATCGGCTCCGGCTTCGGCATGACTTAACGCCGTTTTGCTCAGCGTTTCCAGCGTTTTTCCCCGTTTGATATCGCCGTCGTCTTCAAAGAAACAACAGTGACCGTCGCTTTTATACTCGCATAGACAGACATCCGTAATGACGTACATCCCGGGGTCGGTCTTTTTAATGATCCGGATGGCTTCCTGTACCAGACCGTTTTCGATAAAAGCCGGTGTCGCTTCACCATCTTTTTCATCCGGCACGCCGAAAAGAATCACATAGCGGATTCCCAGCTCTTTAAGGGCTAAAGTTTCCGCCCCCAGCCTGTCCAGAGACAGCTGGTACTGGTCTTTCATCGCGCCGATTTCCTTGCGGATTCCCTGTCCATCCACGACAAACAGGGGATAAACCACATCGTTCATCGAAAGCTGCGTTTCTCTAACTAAATTCCGGATTTCGCTATTTTTTCGCAATCGTGTTGGTAACATTTTTCAAGCCTCCAAATTTATTTTTCTGTATTTTTTAAGATGGCATCCAGCATTCCCTGAATGGTATATTTTTCTGCTTCAATATCGACATTTATACCCAGCTCCGCACATTTTTTTGAAGTCTGAGGTCCGATGGATACGCATTGGGCTGTGTTGATCGCATCGATGTGATCGGCGCCGATTTTCTCCACGAAAAACTGGACGGTGGTGGAGCTGGTAAAGGTGATATAATCAATTTCCCTGTGTTCAAGCATTTCCAGGGGATTGACGGTGGCATGGTCTTCCCGGACGGTTTCGTAGGTTTGAACCTCATCCACCGAACAGACTTTGGATAATTCCGCCACCACATAAACCCGCGCATTTTTGGATCGCGGAATCAGAATTTTCGAGTCTTTATCGATGATCGGCAGCAGTCCGCTGACCAGCTCTTCGCCCACATATTTGTCCGGCACGAAATCCGCCTGAAGGCCCCGGTCTGCCAGCGCCTTTCTGGTTCCTGCTCCGATGGCGGTGATATGAAGATCGCCAAAAGCTCTGGCATCCTTGCCGCATCGCGTCAACGAATCAAAGAAGATTTCAACACCATTGCTGCTGGTAAAGATGATATGGGTGTATGCCTTTAAATTCTTCACCTTCTGATCACAGATATCCTGGTTGATCGGTGCAATCCGGATCGTCGGGAATTCGATGGCATTGCCGCCCAGCTCCGCGATCTTTTCAACCATTTTCGAACTCTGTTCGCGGGATCGTGTGACGATGATGTTTTTCCCGAACAGTGGTTTTTCGTCAAAGAACCGCAGTTTTTTGCGTTTGTTGACAACTTCGCCGACTACGATCAAACTGGGTGCGGTTATTTTCGCCGCGGTGGCGATCTCATAAATGGTTTCCAGATTGCCGGTGACCACCCGCTGGAAGGGGGTCGATGCCCGGTGTACAACCGCCACCGGCATCTGCGGATTCATGCCGTTTTTGACCAGCTCTGCACAGATTTTTTTCAGGTTTTTGACACCCATCAGAAAGACGATCGTGCCTTTGAGTTTTCCGAGCACCGGCCAGTCCAGATCCGAAGACCCGTCATAGGCATTGGATTTCAAGTGCCCGGTGACGACATGAAAAGAGGAAACGCAGTCCCGATGGGTAATCGGAATACCGGCATAGGCCAGCCCGCCGATCACCGAAGTGATTCCCGGGATGATTTCAAAGGGAACGCCGGCATCATAAAGATCCTCGCCCTCTTCGCCGCCCCGTCCGAACACGTAGGGATCTCCGCCCTTGAGGCGCAATACGTG
Source organism: Acetobacterium fimetarium (assembly GCF_014284475.1). Lineage (GTDB taxonomy): Bacteria > Bacillota > Clostridia > Eubacteriales > Eubacteriaceae > Acetobacterium > Acetobacterium fimetarium. The sequence goes on from NZ_WJBC01000004.1 coordinate 89,896, forward strand.
TTTGCCCTCTAACCCTTTTCTGACCAGCAACGCGTTGATTTCTTCCTGAACCATGGCGTGATTTCCCGCGCGCTTGCCAACGTAGATGATCTCAGCATCCTGCTTCGCTTCGTTTAAGAAGGCTTCATTGACCAGGGCATCGTAAACCACCACATCGGCCTTTTTCAGGATTTCGCTGGCTTTGACCGTCAACAGGCCGGGATCGCCGCAACCGCCGCCGGCCAGATAGACTTTGCCCGGTTTTTTATTCAATTCCTGATCACATGCTTTTGCCAGTTTTTCGCCCAAAATTTCTGCCTCCTCCGGTCGTCCTTCAATCGTCTGAATCACCGCACGGCTGCCGTCTTCCAAACCATAAAGCCCGTATAACTTAATTTTCTCTTCCTTAATCTCACAATAAGCGCCGATGGGGATATGACAGCTGCCGTCAAGCGCCTTGAGGAAACTGCGTTCGCCCTTCATCTGAACCAGGGTATTTGCATCGCAGATGGCCGCCATCAGTCCTTTCGCCGTCTCATTATCCGCTCGGACTTCCACGGCCAGAATGCCCTGGGCCGGTGCCGGAATAAACGCCGTTTCCGGCAGCGGCACCGTCTGATAGGCGGCGTCTTCAAAACGGCCAATCCGTTTGAGTCCCGCTGCAGCCAGAATGATGCCGTCCAGTTTCTGCTCCTGCATTTTCCGGATCCGGGTATCGATGTTTCCCCGGATTCCCACCACTTCAAGATCCGGTCTCAATTTCTGCAGCTGATAAATGCGGCGTTTGCTCCCGGTTGCCACGACCGCGCCATCCGGCAGTTCATCGAGAGAACTGATTTGATGCGGTGTCAGCAGCACATCCCTAGGGTCTTCCCTTACCGTGGGGACCGTCAGCATCAACCCTTGTGGCAACCTTGACGGCATGTCCTTCATGCTGTGAATGGCCATCTGTATTTCTCCCGACAGTAAAGCTTCCTCCAATTCCTTGGTGAATAGCCCTTTATCGCCGATTTTATCCAGCGGTTTGTTCTGAATCAAATCGCCTTTTGTTTTGATGATGACCATTTCAAAATTTATCTGCGGATGCGCCTTCGCCAGCACGTCGATCAGCCATTGACTCTGAATTCTTGCCAGGGTACTTCCCCGGGTTCCAACTTTTATATTCATCTGTTTTTCTCCAATTCCTCTTGTGTCCGTTTATCTTTTGCAACCGGATTCCTGATTTCTTTGCATTTCTCTCTGAGCGCTGCAAGGGAGCACCGTGAAAATGCTTCCAGTTTTTCCGCTTTTTCTTTTCTCGTTTCATCGCCGGCTAAAATATGTTTCCTGAGCACACGCAGCAATTCCGTTCTCTCGGCGTAGCTTTCGTCATACTGTTTTGACAAATCGGCCACGATGCTTTTTGTCAGAAAAGGACTGGCCCCTTCGGTGCATACCGATACCGTTAAATCACCCCGTCTGATCACGCTGGGAAAAATGAAATCCGAATCATCCGGATCATCCGCCCGATTGCACCAGATTTTTTCGGATGCGCAGTCCGCTTTAATCTGCCGGTTCAGCTCGCGGCAGTCGGTCGCCGCCACCGCCAAATCAATCTCCTTCAGCCATTTTCTTTCATAATAGCCCTGAACCAGATTCAGCCGTTCGTTTTTCATCTCGCGAATGCGCTCTGAAAATTCCGGGCTGATGCAGACAACCCCTGCGCCGTTTCCTAAAAGCGCGCTGATTTTTCGGGCGGCCACCTGCCCGCCGCCGATGACCAACGCCGTTTTATCGTTCAGATTAAATAGCAGCGGCATCATCATTTTTTTTGATCTCCCCAAAGCGATTTTTCATTCATACCCGGGAAAAGATAAGTGACTGTTTTTTCCATCCGGATGATTTCCTCTTCGGTGTCCAGCGACTTCAATTGTTTGATCGGCGGCATGACCATTTCCCTGAATTTAGACCGGATAATCTTTGACAGATAGGTTTCTTCCTTTTCGCTGAGGCTCAACCGGCCGCACAGATTTTCAATGGTTTCTTCCGCCAATTGACGCGAGGTCTCATTGAGATCCCGAACCATGTTATCAACCTTGGCATGAGTGACCCACGAAAGCAGGCCATCGATTTCGTGCTGTATTTCCCCGGAAATCGCTGCCGCGACTTTGAGGCGATACGCCATCGTCTCATCGATAATCTCCCGGAAATCATCGATGGTCAGCAGCTCGACGCCGGCAATATTTCCCACCGCTTCCTCGATATCCCTCGGCAGAGCCAAGTCGATGACGGTCAGCGGTTTAGTCAGTTCTGGCATTTCGTCGGCCTTCAAAATGACATGGGGGGATGCCGTTGCTGAAATGATGACATCCATTTCCGGGATCAAATCGTAGCGGTTTTCATAATGGATGGTTTTGACATTTTCATGGATGGCTTCGCATTTATCCATATTATGAAAGGTCCGGTTGGTCATGTAGGGATTCTGAAATCCCTCGGCCTTCATATAACGCAGAGCCAGCTCGCCCATTTTACCGGATCCGATAATCAGTATTTTTTTAGCCCCATAATCTTCGGGGTACTGTCGTTTAACATGCTTGACGGCGGTTGAGCTTAACGACAAAGGTGTCTCGGAAATTTTATATTCCGTCTTGACCTTTTTGGAAAAGGTGATCGCCTCGCGGAACATTTTGGTCAGGTATTTTCCGCAGCCCTTGATGGCCTGGGATTTTTCAAGCGCATCTTTGACCTGGCCTAAAATCTGATCTTCCCCCAGAATCATCGAATCCAGGCCGGTCACTACCTCGTAAAGATGCACCATGGCCGCCCGCTCCTTTTTGATAAAAAGATAGGGTTCCAATTGATCGGATTTGTTTTTCAGATAGAATTCCTTTAAAATTTCTCCGGCTGCATCCGCATTCCGGGTGGCCACATAGATCTCGCTTCGGTTGCAGGTTGAAAGGATGATCGCTTCGGCAATATCATTTTCATTCAAAAGCGTTCGAATCCCTTCATTGAGAGTCCGATGAATAAACGCACCCTTTTCCCGAATTTCTAAAGGGGTATCCTTATGATTAATACCGACTGCCACCAATTTCATTTGGTTAATTCCTCCTTTTAGTGTCCTTGAGTCCTTCTTCGACTTCTTGTCTGCTTTACTGATATGCCCTTTTTTCAACGCATCGCTCCGATGCTAATCAAAAAAAGCACATCAAAAAACCTCTTTTTCCCATATCTCAACGAAAAAAGAGGCTCAATTATTAGTATTACCTGATCTTTGATTTTCAATTTTTGACATTAAAAATCAATTCCTGTTAATGTTACTAATTTCCCTTTTCCCTGGAAGGATATTTCAGTACTTCAATTTAGTAGGTTTCCTGACTTATAGCTTTTATTCTCCTTGCCTTCCCAGGCATGATGCCCAGTGGCCTGTTAAGGAGGCATAACTAATCACAGTGACCGGATCGTTCTGGATTCCCACCAGATTCCCTCAATGAATGCTTCAGCCTAAATGAATTTATACATTTTATTATTTAGTTGCATTTTATATTATAACATGCTTCGCTTCAAAATAAATGATTTTTTGGTTGCAACGATATCGGCTGAACCCGTTCTTTATTCTTACTGTCCGCTGCAGACAACCAGTAAAGGTCTGACCCTCAACCTTCTGCTGCCCAAATCAGATTTTTGAAAACTGCTCCACCGCTTTGGCAAGGCTGCCGATCGTGCGATCAAAGTCACCATGCTCAAGGCCCTCTTTTACACAGTGATTGATATGACCCTCAAAGATAATCTGACCCACTTTGTGAGTCGCCCCTTTCACCGCATTCACCTGGATAAGAATATCTTCACAAGGGATGTCCTCGTCAATCATCTTATCAATTGCATTCAACTGCCCGATTATCCGGTGAATCCGCCGATGCAGATTCTCCGAGTCCATACACTGTCGCATATGATGCACCTCTCTTTTTTGTTACCCCCACGGGTATCTATATCGTATCATTACCATAAACTGATGTCAATATAACAGTTTTCTATTTTGTGAACCATATAACAGTTTTCTATTTTGTGAACCACCAGAGCATCAACAACAACACCACAAAAATCGCTGCCGCGATGATCTGGCCTGCTGCCACCTTTTTTTCTTCCTCCAGAAAGACCATTTCGCCATCGTAACATCTGGATTCCATGGCATCATAGTAAACATTCGCCTTTTTCAGTGAAACGATCAGCATATTTCCCGCAACGCCGCCAAAGGTATAGCAGGAAGTCCTGAAATCGCAATAGCCCTGCCGGGAATCGGCCGAATTTTTCATTTTGGAGTAAACGTCCAATAAGATAAAAATATAACGGTAAATGATGTTCATCAGCTCGATGATGAGTGTTGGCACATGGGCCTTGCGCATCACCGAAATAATCTCGGACGACGGCGTCGACAATGTCATCATCTGCAATGCGCTGACGGCGGCAAATACTTTTAGAATCAGGAAAATCATCTCTTTGAGCTTATCCTGCGACGTATAAACATAGAAAAATCCGCAGTGCAGATTATACTGACCGATTGGCTGATACGAAAACTCAATGGCAATGGCCAGCGTCCCCAGAAGAATAAAGACAATCGGGATCATCATCACCGACAGATACTCACTGACTGAAAGCCCGCCCTTCACCATGGTCAGGTAGGCCATGGCGATCAGCACTGCAAGGGATACGCAGGGGTTATTCAAAGCGATGCACAGAACCAGCGTCACGATCGCAAGGATCACTTTGAAGGTCGGGTTCCAATGGCTGATCTTCGAAGCATAGGCATGCATGTCGATCACGAAGCCTTCCCCATGTTTATGCCCGATTTTATGCCGATGGTGTGTCCCTTCATGAGCATGGTTGTGCTGTCTAACCTCTGCCAGCAGAAAAACAGCCGCCAAAAGCCCGCACAAAAGCAGCAGCATCATTTCATTCATGGCAATCCCCCTTTCTTCTTGCAATGATTCAGAGGCAGATCAGCTGATCGCCTGAATCATTTTCTGGAATTCCTCGATGCTTCGCGGATATGTTTTTTCATCCGCCACCAGCTGTTTCTGCACCAGCGATTCATATACATTCAGCAGCATCGGCTGCTTCAAGTTTGACTGCTTCAGCACTTCTTCATTCTGAAAAATTTCCAGCGGCGATCCGTCGGCGATGATTTTCCCCTGGCAGAACACAATGATCCGTTCTGCCCAGCGGTAGGCAAAATCCACATCATGGGTGGAAATCAGCATTGTTTTTTCTTCCCTGCTCAATTTTTCCAGAACCTCTTCCAGCATTTCTGCATTCAGCGGATCCAGAGCAACCGTCGGTTCGTCAAAAATAATGATCTCCGACTTCATCGCGATGATGTCTGCGATACTGACCTTTTTCTTTTCACCGCCGCTTAAGTAATGGGGTGGCCGGTCTTTGAAATCCAGAATATTCATATAGGTCAATGCCTCATCAACCCTTTTGATGACTTCCTCTTTTGGCAGTTTCAAATTCATTGGTCCGAACCCCACCTCGGCCCGGACTGTCGAAGCGATGATCTGATTATCAGCATCCTGAAAGACAATTCCGATATTCTTTCGCAGCTCTTTCAGATTCTTCCGGGTGATAGTCGTGCCCCGATAAATGATCTCGCCGCGCTCCGCTTTCAGAACCCCGTTCACATTCAAAAAAAATGTCGATTTTCCGGCGCCGTTGGAACCGATCACGGCAATCTTTTCACCTTCATTGATATCAATATTGACTCCGTCTAATCCGGCCTGGCCATTGCCGTAGACGTAGTGTAAATCACGGACACTTAAAATTGGTTGTTTCATAATCGATCCTCTTCATATTTATGTATAGACTCGGGTAATTGATTTTCTTTTTCTCGCAACTTTTTCTCCCATTTCGTTTTTTCAACATATCGGCCCAGAAAGAAAAACAGCACGCCGGCACCGATGCCGGTCTGCAGGCAGAACATCAGGCTCTCCACTTCACCGGGTATTTCTCCGCCCATCCATTTTTCCAACACCGGTGTAAACCAGGGCTGATAATCCGACCCGGTAATTTCTTCAATGGTCTGGCTTCCGGCATCATCGGAACCGCCAAACGCTGCTCCTTTTAAAACGAACAAAGGGATCACTGCAATCAATACTGCAATCAGCAATAAAACAATAATCGTCATTTTTTTTGACTTCGGCATCATTCCTCACCCCTTTCAACTATCCCATCTCATGTCATTGCGAAACTGCCATAAGTTTCGCTGCCGGTTTGCGCGAACCAATTTGTACACTGTACGGCGGACAGTCTATCGACTGTTCGCCTACACGTTACCAAATTGGTTGCGGAAACCGACATCGAAACAACTTCTGTTCGAGTTTTTAATCATCATTATACGAAATCATCCCGAAAAAAAGCTCTTTTTCCATATTCCTATAGAAAAAGAGCTTTCATTATTAATTTTCGATCGATTCTAAATTCATGACATAAAAAATCAACTTATTTTAACGTTACTAATTTCCCTTTTCCCTGGAAGGATACTTCAGCACTTCAATTTAGTAGGTTTCCTGACTCATAGCTTTTATTCTCCTCGCCTTCCCGAAACAAAACGTGCTCAGTGACATATTAAGGAGACATAACTAATTACAGTGACCGGATCGCTCTGGATTCTAACCAGATTCCCTCAATGAACTTGTTCAGCCTAAATGAATTTATACATTGCTTATTAAATTGTGTTTACATTATAACATGGTTTACTTAAAAGTACAGTTTTTTTTTGCGTGCGTCCCTTCCGCTAAAACAACTGCAGGCGTTTCAGCTTTCTCTTTATATCTGTTACTGCTTATCGTTTTTCACTTCTTTTTCGCCATCAATTGGCTCACTACAAGTTTGGACATGTTATCCGGATTTTGAGCTTTTACTATGGCATAAGCATATTGTGGTGAAAAAGGTTTGGGATAGTACGCTATATATCGTTCTTCCCAATATGAAGGTGCATACTTTTCTTTGGCATGATGAAGTGCCTTAAAATCATAGGCATCATTCATATTGTTATAAACATAGGCAAAGAGTTTTTCATTGATCGTTTTTTTATCTCCTGAAGCCACATTATAGAGTGGCGACAGTCCCATATTCACCAGCTGAACGCCTTCACTCTTAAACAGCATAAATGCCTCATAAATGATTTTTTCCAGAACGCCCTGAGGGGCATCATTTTTTCTTCTCGTAACATCAGCCAGATAAGCCGTTCCATCTAAATAGGGCAGAAAGACAACAAAACCAAGCATTTCTCCCTGATCATTCCTGGCATAGAAGTACCGCCGATCAAGGGGATTGTCAAGTCCGATGCCGCCTAACATGAACGTCATTTCCGATGCTTTCTTGCTACTAACCCATTCTTCCGATATTTCCAGTATTTCTTTTTCAATTTCCGGATCATGCGATTTTTCTGGTTCATATTCCGAAACAGAAATTCCGGCCTTGTTGGCATGATTGATCGCTGCCCTTACCTTGGCGACCTTACCGCCGGCAAGGCTGTATGCAGACAGATCAAAGCAGGCATCTTCGCCATACTTGACAATGCCAAATTGAGCGGCTTTGTATAAATCAAGAAAATAATCGGTCACATTGAGCAGTAGAACATCAAGGCCGTTCTGTTTCGAGAAAGTCAGCAGTTCAGTTAAAAAAGCAAATCCGTCAGTTTTTTTACAAATGATATCACCACAGCAAACCAGAACTTTACCCACGATGGTGTAAGAGCATAGGCCTTCAACAGTTTTGCTGAAAAAATAGCGTTTGTCATTTTCAAGCGACAGGTAAGACATCGGGTTTTGTCCGTACTCAAGCACAATTTTACGGACCCTTTCCTTGTCATGTTTATCATGAATATGATCGTATATCAGCGGTTTCATCAGCAGCAGTGCCGAAGCAAAAATGCAGATCCAGTTTAAAACAATCAGGGAATCCGCATAAATCTGGCCCAGATTATTCTTGATGTCCAGTACCGAAGTGTCCATAAAAATCAGTAAGTTCACTGATCCCAAGAGCGCATTGTAAATGGTATGGACATCATTGATATGCGCTCGCATGATGTAAAGACCGATTGAAGCATTTGCGATCAGCAGTGCAAATGAAATGCCGATGAATATCAACGCCCATTTCAGCGTTACCCGGTTTGATACTCTTGAAAAATCCCGATAGGAAAACAGCAGCACTAAAAGCACCAGCGACTCGATGATGATAATAGGTACGGTGAATTTATGAAAATGTCCAATTTCCGAAATTAAAGCAGCAAACAGCACAAAGACTTCAATAATCCAGGCATTGCGAATCCGCTTGTACAGGCTGTAGGCCAGAAGCAGCATCAGCAGGCCGAGCAGGAAAGACAATACGCCATGGGTTATCGCCACATTCGGATCGATCATTTGACCGTAGATATGCTCAAACGCTCTGGCAAACTTGAGCGGCAGCGCAGCAAACAGTTTTCCCAGTCCGATAATCACCAGCAGCATAATCGCAAAATTCTGAATTTGCCGTCTTATGAATATATTCATATTTCACCTTATCTTTTTTTGTCTGTTCAGCAAAAGAAAAAATCTGTTGCGGATTTATCATTAAATCAAAAATCATAACGACTATTATAACGATCAAATCTGAATTAATTCTATAATATCTGATCGTGTTTCATAATACGCAATGAACAATGAAGGCGATGAGAACCGCCCCGATCATGTTCATGTTTAGCGCACCAGTTTAAAATAGGCTTTTGCCGTCCACCAGTAGACCAGGGCATAGATTAAAGCATAAATGACAGTCACCGCAACCGTGCAGATCAAAATCAGGCCAGTGTCGGTCAGCCTGAAGGCCGCCAGCATCTTTGCCATCACCCGGAAGGCAAAGGCCACATGAACCGCCGCACCCGCAAGCGGCAGAAAGAATACCATCAGGATCTGTTTCCCAATGGTTTTTCGGACTTCCCTCTTATCCATTCCAACCTTCTGCATGATTTCAAAACGGGCCCGGTCTTCGTATCCTTCTGAAATCTGCTTGAAATAGATAATCAGCACCGTAGCCATCATGAACATGGTCCCGAGAAAAATTCCGAGAAACAGAAAGCCGCCAAAAATTGAATACCAGCTAGCAAGTGACACATAGTAGTTGCCCTGACTGATATCGGGGTTAATTCCTTCCACCTGCTGAAACAAATTATTCGAGAATGTCTGTTTGGCTTCGTCATTTCCTTCCAGATTGAAGAATTTTCCAAACGATAAATGGTTGTCCAATTTTTCAGGATTCAGAGTATTCTGAATTTCTGAAATAATTTCCTCATTTTCAACAATTATAAAAGCGGTCTTTTCAATGACTTCGGTTTTCTTTTTTTCAAGAGGAAAGGTCTGAAGCTCCTCTTTGACTGAAAAGCTGCGATCGCCAATATTCATGGTTTTTTCATTATAGTTGTCTCCGATAGAGAAAATCAGAACCTCGTTTTCATTTAAAGTCACCGCTGTTTCACACATCTTGTTGTAGTCCGCCAGCGGAATCAGCCAGATATCGGTTTCGCTTGTGTAATAATCGGCACTTCTTTCGTTCTCAGGCACCTGATCCGGCCTGAAAGTATCCCCTTCCTGAAAAGCGGTTGCATTTCCCAGCTTAATATCATTCCGGTTCAGCAGCTTCACGTCATACAGATTTGCCGTATTCACTATCGTTTCATCGACCCGTGCTTCATCATTCTCGGTGATTTCGCCCATGATTGAATTGTCGAAAATATACATGTCCCGCATCATACTTTCCTGTCCGACATAAAGGGATACAGTGGTGGAAATAGTCACCAGCACCATCGTTGACAGAATGCAGATGTTGGCCAGACCAACGGCATTCTGCTTCATCCGGTAGATCATGCCGGAAACAGAAATGAAATTACGGGATTGATAATAAAAGTCTTTATTCTTTTTCAGAACTTTCAGAAAAGCAATGCTGCCTGACGTGAACAAGGCATAGGTGCCGATGATGACAAAAATGACTGCCACAAAGAACAGGACAATGGCTTCGATGGGCGATTTCACTGTCAGTGCAATGCCGTAGCCGATTGCCAGCGCGATCACACCAATCAGTGTGATGATCCATGAGGATTTCGGTTCTTTTTCGCCGTGTTCGCCGCCCCGCAGCAGATTGATGGGATTGGCCATTTTCACCTGGAGAAAATTAGTCACCAGCGTCAGGAAAAAGATCGCCAGAAAAACGCCAGCGGTAATCAGCAGCCCCCTGCCATCGATATAAAACTGAATGGGGGTGGTAAAATGGAGCAATTTGAGCAACAACAAATACAAAAGCTTACCGATCAGAATTCCGCCCAGCAGTCCGAGGGTCAGACTTGTCACCGTCACCACCACGGTTTCATAAAATAGTACCCGGGCAATGTGCTTTTTTTCAAGCCCCAGGATGCTGTACAGTCCCAGTTCTTTTTTACGCCGCTTGATCAGAAAACTGTTGGTATAGAAAAGAAAGATCACCGAAAAGACGCCGATCACGATGGTTCCCAGAAACAGGATCGTCTTGAGATTATATGAACCGGGCATCTCATCCAGTCCTTTGTTTCCGTAAAAGGAGATCATCGTATAGAAAGCAATGACCGAACCGATGCAGGTCAGGATATACGGCACATAGGTGTCAGCGTTTTTTTTCAGATTGATCAGTGCCATCTTGGGGTAAAAAATCTTATTCACCCTTCACACCCCCAGTTGCCAGCACCGTGAGCGTCATGGAAATCTTCTGATACATCTCATCGTTATTCATCGCTCCGCGGTAAATCTGGTTGTAGATTTCGCCGTCTTTGATAAAGAGTACCCGTTTGGCATGGCTAGCCGCGGCAACGCTGTGGGTTACCATCAGAATGGTCTGACCGGCCTCATTGATGTCCGAAAAAATCTTCAGCAGATTCATCGCCGCCCTGGAATCCAGGGCCCCGGTCGGCTCATCTGCCAGAATCAGTTTCGGCTTTGTTATCAGCGCCCTGGCCACTGCCGTCCGCTGTTTCTGCCCGCCCGAAACCTCGTATGGGTACTTCTCCAGAATTTCACCAATCCCCAGCTTCTTTGACAGCGGTTTTAGCCGTTTGTTCATCTCCTCAAACGGTTTCTGGGACAGCACCAGAGGCAGAAAAATATTATCCTGGATGGAAAAAGTATCCAGCAGATTGAAGTCCTGAAAAACAAAGCCCAGATTGTCCCGACGGAAAGCCGAGATCTCGCGGTCTTCAATTTTTACAATATTTTTCCCGTCGAGAAAAACCTCTCCGCCGGTAGGTTTGTCCAGCGATGCCAGAATATTCAAAAGGGTCGTTTTCCCCGAACCGGATTCCCCCATAATCGCCAGGTATTCGCCCTGTTCCACCGAAAAGCTGACGTTGCTCAAGGCCTGAACCTGATTTCCGCCGAAACGGGTGGTATAAATTTTCTGTAAACTCTTTACTTCTAAAAGACTCATTGTTGCCTCCTTCTTTTATTACACTTTTGATAATTGCAAAATTCAAAACCACGAACATTGGTGGCTTTGGGTTCAGTTTCCACAAACAATTTTGTAACGTGTAGGCGAACAGTCCTAAGACTGTCCGCCGTACAGTGTAAAAATTGTTTCGTGCGAAACTGGACCCAAAGCTCACGGTACTTTCGCAATTACTTACACTCAGTATAATAAAAAGGGAAATGCCCCACCATAGCCCTGGCTTACATTTCCCGGTTCAAACTTACAGTTTTGTAAGGTTAGAATAATTCCATCTCTTTTCTGGACAGATCAATTTTTATTTTTGTGCCCGTTCCCAGCTGGGACTCCACCGCGATGGGGTGAGCCAGTTTATCCAAAACCGACTTGACGAGATAAAGACCGATTCCTGTGGACTTCTGATCCATTCGTCCGTTGTATCCCGTAAAGCCGCGGTCAAAAATCCGATCGATGTCTTCAGGATGAATCCCCACGCCGGTATCTGCAACAACCAGTGTTTGTTCAGCGTCATCAGCCAGATAAATCGATATTTTCCCCTGCCTGGTATACTTCAGCGCATTGGAAAGAACCTGTTCCAGGCAAAATGCCAGCCATTTTTGATCCGTGAGCACGACAGAGTCCATTTCCTTCAGATCAAGGGATATCCGCTTATTGATGAAAATCATGCTGTATTTTTTGACACTCTCCTGAATCAGCGGCAGCAGCTCGTATTCCTTGAGAACCATATCCGCCGCCATGCTTTCCAGCCGCAGATACTGAAGCACCATTTCGACGTATTCCTTGATTTTAAACAGCTCCTGACGCAGCTCAGCCCGGTGATTAAAGCTGTCTTCAGCTGACTGCAGCAGCAGATCCATTGCCGAGATCGGCGTCTTGATCTGATGCGCCCACAGCGTGTAATAATCATTGAGCTCTTTTTTGCTGTTCGCAGACCTGAAAGCAAGCTCGAAGCGGCTGTCCACCAGGGCTTTTACGACTTGCTGATACTCTTCTTCAATCCCGTCTTTCGGCTTCGGCAAGGGCTTCAATTCCACCAGCGCAGCATCCCTGACTTCTCTGAGCGTTCGCAGTTTCCGGTAATAGGCGACAAAATCCGCTGCTCCAAAAATCAGAGCCAGCGTTCCGATCAGCTGGATGCTGTAAATCAATGGTTCCGGATCCAGCCCGTACAAATAATACACCATGACAACGATAAAAACAAACAACGCAAAGGCCAGAATCACCTTGATCCGCGCCTTCAGATAAGCAACGATGACGGCCCCCAATGAATCCTTCATATCAGTCCTCCACCAGATAGCCGATTCCTTTTTTGGTGGTAATAAACCCCTCAAGTCCTTCTTCATCCAGTTTTTTCCTGAGCCGGGCGATGTTCACGGTCAGGGTATTGTCATCCACAAAGCAATTGTCATCCCAGAGATGCGTCATCATCTGATCCCGCGAAACGACTTTGCCCTTGTTTTCCATGAGAATCTGGAGAATACGGAAATCATTTTTGGTCAGCTCTACCTTTTTATCCTGAACCATCAGACAGGTATCCGAAAGATTCAGAATGGCGCCCCGGTGCTCCAGCAGATTGGCCTCGCCCTGAAATGAATAGGCCCGACGCAGGATTGCCTGAACCTTGGCTACCAGCACATTCAAATCAAACGGCTTGGCAATAAAATCGTCACCGCCCATGTTCATGGCCATGACAATATTCATGTTGTCGCTGGTGGATGAAATAAAGATGATCGGAACCTTGGACAGTTTTCTGATCTCTGTGCACCAATGATAGCCGTTAAACAGCGGCAGCGCAATGTCCATCAGTATCAGCTGCGGTGAAAAGCGGACAAACTGGTCGATGATGCCATTGAAATCCTCCACCAGTTCCACTTCATAACCCCAGTTCTGCAGAAATTTCATTACTGAATTGGCAATTATCCCGTCATCCTCGACAATTAGAATTTTATACATAACATCCACCCCGACTTTTCTTATTCTTCCTGGTTTAATTATAATTGATCTGACGGAAAATTCACAGTGCAAATATTCCCGGCAATTTAAACCACTCGGCTACTGTCAAAACAGTTAAAGTATGTTTTTCTGGGTAAAAAGAAAATATAGGTTGGCAGTTGCGAATCTCATAAACATCGAACAATTATTGCTTTGCGATTAGTTTCCACAACCAGTTTTGTAACGTGTAGGCGAACAGTTTGAAAAACTGTCCGCCGTACAGTGTAAAAAATCCGCGAAGGCAACGAGCCAATCACAAGCTTGCTTGTAGTTGGCGACTGCCCGCGACCTCGAAGAAATTCGCGTAGCGATTTCTTCTGGTGGTTCGTGCGAAACTGATTGCAAAGCTAACGGAACTTTCGCAACTACTTAAGCAAATATTGGAATTTGGAAATACGTTTTGAATTTAAGGGGGTGTCAGTGATGAATGATCAGGACGAACATACTAATGAAGAAGCGGATGAAAGAAAAGCGTCTGACCAGATTCGGAAACGAAAAATAATTATTATCATCCTGAGTGTGCTCATCGGTATCCTGGTTCTGGGGATCCTGGGCTATGTTGTTTTCAGGCAAATGCAGCCTTCAGATTCAATCCAGGGCACGAAGGATAAAATTGAAACGACCACCAGCAAAGAAGAACTCAAAAAACTCTACGATGAATTAATCCGTTCCTCAGTGGCCGCCGGCGCATCCGAAGCCGAGATCCTCGCTTTACTGGAACAAGCAGCCACTGAAACCGGAGATCAAAGCTATCTGGCGCAGAAAGACAGCTACACGATTAAAAATCCCAGCTTCAGCCTGGCTCCCGGAACCTATCAGGGTGCTCAAAGTCTGGGCATCAGTAAGGGGAATTCTGCCGATGCGGTTTTTTACACCACCGACGGCAGTCGTCCAACCACCGGCTCTACCGAGTACACCACACCCATCAGCCTGCCGGAGGGAACAACAACGGTAAAAGCCGTTGAAGTCAATACCAAAGGCCTGATCAGCCCGGTTCTGGAAGGTCAGTACATCATCGCACCGGCCACCACGACCGAAACCCAAAGTAATCTGACTTCGCAGGAATTCATCGATAAAGTCTACGGGGTCTGGTACGCTCAGGAACCTGAGCACAATGTTGTCGTGACCATTTCCGACAGTGAGTTTACCTTTACCCGTTATTATATCGATGGTGTCATTAACGGGCCCTACACCGTTGTCAGCACAACGGATAACGGCGGAACCATCAGCGCCCCGGGCTATGTTGAAGGCCATTACATGGGCGATATCCTGGTGCAAATTGACTTCGGCGTTCTCGGCGACAATAAAATCAACATCAACAGCAACGCCAACGGCAACAACTGGGGAGAATACCGTGCTGCTGAGTATCTCGGCAGCGGCCAGTACCGCCTGCCGTTTGATCCCGGCGGCGGTGGTGATATTGTCGTCTTGAATTAAATTGATGTTTATGCAAAAAAGCGAAAACTTCCGATCAAAACAAATTGGAAGTTTCCGCTTTTTTTACTTTTTTTTGACTCAAAAACATCGCCACTGAACTAACATGACTCATCCAGAGTTCCTATCGATCATCACTTTTCTACTCAACACTCCAGGCTTCAACATAAGGAACCGTTAATTCCGTTCCGGATTCCAGCGCATATGAATCAAATAATTCCGCTGTCGCCCATACCGTTACGGATTGGTCTTTTACCGGAGGTACCTCGCCCTGATTCAGGAGATAGGAGACTCGGACAATCTGACTGGGATCACTGCCAAGCTGCATAAAGAAATAAGACATCGCTGGTTCTGACTCCGTCTTTTGATCGACCTGAAAAACGCGTCCCGTTATTTTCACCTTTTTGCCGGTTTCATTTTTGGCATTGTCAACAATTTCGGAATAAGGCAATTCAACCGCTTGGGCTTTAAAAGGTTCCAGTCTGGCTTGTCTCTGCTCGGAAGTTTCAGTATAATACCCCTTCGAAA
Source organism: Acetobacterium fimetarium (assembly GCF_014284475.1). Taxonomy (GTDB): domain Bacteria; phylum Bacillota; class Clostridia; order Eubacteriales; family Eubacteriaceae; genus Acetobacterium; species Acetobacterium fimetarium. The sequence continues at coordinate 105,304 of NZ_WJBC01000004.1, forward strand.
AGTTTCCGGAATATACGACTTCACCGCGATAATTCGTTAACGTCCCCTGACCATCATATTGGTTGTTTTTATAATTTCCTTCATAGAAGAGTTGATCATCCCAATATTCTTTGCCAGCTCCATTTAATTCATCATTCTGATAAACTCCGGTTTCTTTGAAGCCACTGTCATAAACGGTTTCTCCAGATCCCTGCATATGACCTTTTTCCCATTCGCCTTCATATGACCAACCGATACCAGATCCATTTTCTGAAGTGAATGTTCCCTTCCCCTGAGGCAAGCCATCCACCAATTCTCCGGTGTATGTTCCTGTTTTTTCACCAAACGACAAGGTTAATGTCATTTCTTTGTCAGTCACCTTGTCAGCACTTTTTGCAGACCCTGGCATTGACGAACAAGCTGATACGACTAACATTAAAGTGATTGCCATAAAAACCAAACCAATTTTTCGCATCCTATTTCTCCTTCATTCTCTAAATTCTATTCAGAATAATACCCCTTTTATTGGAATTGAAACAGTCAGATGCTACCTTCCTGATCCATTCTTTTGACCTGATCAAGGAACTGATCCATCAGTTGATTATCCTGAAGCATTGATGCGTTCTGCGATCGAATCACTTCCGGCTGCTGAATATAGTCTCCCGCGGTCAGTTCATCGCCGCAGTTTTCAATCAGCGCTTCAATGATCGGGCGGGTATTTTCCAGATGGAACTGCAGGCCAAAGACTCTCTCTTGGTAGACAAAGCCCTGATTGTGGCAGGCCTCACTTTCAGCGATAACCACCGCCGCTGCGGGCAGATCGGCCACCACATCGCCATGCCAGTGAAAGACGACTGGTCTTTCGGGAAAAAAAGAAAATGCTGGCGAAAGTCTGGCTTTTTCACTCAAGGTAATGGGAAACCAGCCGATTTCTCTGTGGTTGTTTCTAACGACTTTCCCGCCGATCACATCCGCAATCAGCTGGCTCCCCAGACAGATGCCGATTACAATCTTGCCCTGCTCGATGGCATCCTTAATCAGCTGCTTTTCCCCGATCAGCCAGGGGTACTTCTGATCTTCATAAATATTCATGGGGCCCCCCATAACCACCAGCCAGTCAAAATCAGAAACATCGGGCAATGTTTCGTTTTTGTACAAATGGGTTGCGGTCACCGTGCAATTATTTTTATCGGCCCATTCCAGAATCCGGCCCGGATTCTCAAAAGGGACATGCTGTAAATAATGGATTCTCATTTTCTGCCTCCAGATCTTAATCATCATATTAATGAAAGTATAACATTACCGCCATCTATTTTATAATCATTTCACAAAAAAAGGCAATAAAAAAAGCCTATCCTGCGATACGCTTCTTTTATTGATGCTCAAGTTTTCGGCCAGAAAAACTCAAGCGAAGGAATGAACTATCTATCTTGCAAATTAATGAAAGCACTAAAAATTCGGGGATGCCACACATCATCCCCGAGGAAGGGAATTAAATACTGACTTGGAGATGTCCTTTTATTCGAAGAGATTCTATATCTATTGGCTAGGAGAAAAACCAAAAAAAATCCTTCTCCAACGGAGAAGGATAAAAGAATCATACTTTAAATTTTAAATATAATGCTCTTACTTCCTCTAAATCGGAGGCGTTAATAAGAAATCACTACAAACAGGTCTTCTGGCTCAACAATCAACTTTCCATCTCCCTTCCCGCTAATTTCTTAACAGTGGTTTCGAGACAGTCATCATGCATTACAGCTGCGATTACAGCAAAGGATTCACACCTTTTTCCCTTGAATATAGGACAAGTTCACTATTTAATTAAATGTATTTTACACCATCTGTTTGCGATTGTCAATGCTATCTGACAAATTATTCGCTTCTCTATACTTCTTTCGTTGCCACGTCTCCGGTAATGATGAAAATCGGGTTAGCTGCTTTTAACATCGTCAGTCCGCCGATGCCTTCACCGCGGCTGATGCCGACCTGAATCAGTTCAACCTTGTCAAAATAGCGGTTCATCAGGGTTGTCGCCTGGGCGGCGTTTTCGAGCGTAACAAAATTGGCAACCACCCGACCGCCGGGGCGGATATTGTTTCGGCACCATTCAAACAGATCTTCCATATTGCCGCCAGAACCGCCGATGATGACGCGATCCACCTGCTCTGTTATTTGGTCCAGCGCTGCCGGCGCTTTGCCGGGAATGATCACCACATTGTCGGCCTGAAAATGCTCTTTGTTTTGCTGCACCAGTTCCAGTGCCGTTTCCTTGGCTTCCACCGCGTAAACCCGTCCCGGTGCCGCCGCATAAGCCGCTTCCATGGTCAGTCCGCCGGTGCCGGCGCCGATATCCACCACCACATCACCTGGTTCAATGCCCAGCAGCGAAATCGTCAGAATCCGGATTTCTCTTTTCGTCATCGGTGCTTTTCCCCGAATATAGGCCTCATCCTTGTATCCTGCTATCTTACTCATTGATGACCACCACTACCGCCATTCCTTTCTCCTGAAAAGTCAGGGCTTCTGCAACTGTCAGACGCGTTATTTTTTCATTGGGATAGGACAATTCCTCACCCACGTAGATGGTGCTGTTTGTTATGCCGGCCGCTGCCAGCGTTTTGGCAATGAAGGCCGTGTTGTTGGATTTGTCAGTCAAAATCCCCAGTTTCCCGTTTTCTTTAACCGCGGTGGCCAGATCCTGATCCCGTCCGTGCAGGCTCATCAGTCTGGCATCCTGCCAGGTTTCTCCCAGCTTGGCAAAAAGATACTGCAGTGAGCTGATTCCGGGGATGCAGACGATGTCTTTTTCCGGAATCACTTTTTTCGTGTAGGACAGCATGCTGTAAAAGCCGGTATCGCCCGATACCACCAGCGCCGTTTTTTTAGTCCGGTAGACCTTCGCAATCTCAGCCATCAGTTCGCTCAGCGGTGTTCCCTGGCCGATAAAGAGCATCTGCTTGCCGCTGATATCAAAGCTTTCGGCATGTCTTGTCCCGCAGAGAATCACCTCGGCCGCCTCAATCTCTTTTTTGGCAATCGGCAGGATATAGTCCGGATGTCCCGGCCCCAGGCCGATGATTTTTAGTGGGTACATAATCGTTTCCTCAATTCTTCGGCATCTTTACTTTGGCCCAACAGGCCGTGAACCTTGGAGAATAAAACCACTTCGAAATCGATGTTCCCGTAAACGCGGGCAGTGACCTTTTTCTTGACCACTTCCGCCAGATGATTGAAATAATCCGGCAGTGCGGCGTCCAGAATGATATCCACCGCCTCATCCGTCGTTTTGGCGGCCATGATGTTCGCAATGACGGTTTGGGATGCGCCGAGCAAACCCGCATGCGCGGCCAGAATTTCCATGCGCGCATCGGCAACACTGCTGTGGGTATTGAAGATGCCGCCGGCCACCTTGACCAGTTTCCCCAGATGGCCGATCAACAGGATTTTTTCAAATGCCATCCGTTCCGCCTCATCGAGCATAAAGCCCATGTAATTGCTGGTTTTGATGAGCAGCTCCAGGTTGAGATTCAACGATTCTGAAAAGTCTTTGCCATAATTGCCCGGTACAAAAATAATTTCCTTGAAGCCCTTGGCATTGAGAACACTCATTTCAAGTTTCAGGGAAGCCTTTAACGCGACTTCGCTCATCGGTTCGACGATTCCCGATGTTCCCAGCACCGACAAGCCGCCTTGAATACCCAGCTTCGGGTTGAAGGTCCGTTTGGCCAGTTCCACACCCTCAGGAATGGAAATTTCGACGATCCAGCCTTTCGGTAGCTCTGTTTCCCCACCGGTCTGATGCTGTTTTACCGTGTTTTCAATTTCCCGGGTGATCATTTCCCGCGGCACCGGATTGATTGCCGGTTCTCCGACCGGGATACTGAGTCCCACCGAGGTGACCGTTCCCACACCGATCCCCGCGACAAACTGCACCCCGGCCTGATCCGTAGGGGTTATTTTGGAAAAAACTTTGGCGCCATGGGTGACATCCGGGTCATCACCGCCATCTTTGACTACCGAACAGGAAGCTTGTTTTTGATCAAACGCCTGATCGTGCAGGATCAGATCCAGGGTCCAGCCCTTGGGCGTGTTGATCTCAATGGTTGCGAGTTTTTTCTGGTTCAGATACATCAGCAGTGCTGCTTTTGTCGCTGCGGCGGCACAGGAACCGGTGGTGTAGCCATAACGCAGTTCTTTGCCGTCTTTCTCAATCGTTCGATTTAACATAAGCCTACCTCGATCATTGCAGGGGATAATTCTTTTTGATTAACAGGGTTGACAGATAGGGAATCTTTGCCTTGAGCACATCGATGTCCCGCACGACCTGCTGATTCGCCATGCCGATATTGGACACCAGCACAAACGACTTTTCCAGCCCCCTGGCTTCCAGCTCCTGCGCCATCCAGGCATTGTTGGCGGAAACTTTCATCACGACGATATTCTGATGGGCATCCAGAATCGCCCGGATTTCTTCGACCGGCTGTGTCATCGCCACAATCGCCAGAGATTCTTCGCCCTGAGTCAGCGGGATATTGAGCTGCGCGCCCAGATTGCAGAAAGATGGTACCCCCGACAGGGTAACCACTTCGATGTTTCGCTTGAGCAGATATTCCATCACATAAGAATAGGTGCTGAATACCATCGGATCCCCCAGCGTGATGAAGACCACATTTTTTCCTTCGTTCAAAAGCAGTTCAATCTCATCCGCATTTTCTTGCCATTGTTTTTCCAGCACGTCCCGCTCTGCGCTCAGGGAGATCATCGGAAAATTCATTTCCAGCACCTTGGACAGATCGGTAATATGGCTCTTGACAATTTCAAAGGCAATGCTTGGTTTGCCCATTTTTTTCGTCGGGGTGATCACGACATCACAGCTATCCAGTACCCTGGCTGCTTTTACCGTGATCAAATCGGGATCTCCCGGTCCGACTCCGATGCCATAAAAAATTCCTTTTTTCGCTGCCGTCATTTTGCTACCATTCCCTTCCCAGTTGATACAACATCGCATTCAGAATGGCTGCGACCACAGGGCTGCCGCCTTTTCTTCCGTTAATCCGGATGATCGGACTGTCGATCTGATCCAGCGCCACTTTTGATTCCGCCGCACCGACAAAACCAATGGGTGCACCGATAATCAGATCCGGTGCGGCTTCCCCGGCTTTCACTTTCTCGATCAGGGTGTACAGCGCCGTCGGCGCATTACCGATGGCATAAATACCGATGCTTTCATCCTTGAAGGCTTTTTCCATGCCGACGGTGGAACGGGTCACGCCACGTTCTTTGGCTTCTTTCATCACATCCGGATCATGGACATAATTGACAATCTCGATGCCATGATCAGCCAGTGCTTTTTTATTGACCGCCACCTGGATCATCCGCGTATCCGCATAAATCTTCTTGCCTTTTTTCAGGGCTTCCATGCCTTTTTCATAACCATTGTTAAGGATCTCCAGCAGATCGGCATATTCAAAATCCGCAGTGGTATGAATAATCCGTTTGACCATCGGCGCGATGTCTTCCGGAAAAACCTTGTCTCCCATTTCCGCGGTGATAATCTCAAAACTGCGTTCTTCTATTTCTCGTGGGTTGTTGATATATGACATATTTTCTCACTTTCCTGTCTTTATTTATTTTTTATTTAATCTTCCTCGCGGGATATCTCGATCCCGCCGGGAATCAGCTGATTGCAATATATTTTAGCGTAAGCCGTCTCCGGAATCTGTTCTGCAAATGCCTTTTTAAACGCTTTTTCCTGAAAATGCGCTTGCTCATGCATAATCCCGATCACCGTGCCGCTGTGTCCGATAACGGTTCCCAGCCCTCCGTATGTCACCGACAATTCATTTAGTATCTCCAGATAGGGTTTTTTCAACCTTTTCTGGTTGAGAAAGGCACTTCTGGTACAGGCCGCTCCAATGTCTCGCAGATTTTTTGTTTTGACGCCATGCTCAAACTGTTCCACAATTTCCGCAAAGGTTTCCAGATCCTGCTTTGAATAATCATCCTGGGTTTCATTGAAGGACATCGTGTCGATGCCGCCATGAAAATCGATGATCAGCAGGTCCGCTGCCACGCAACCGCCGAAACTTTTAAGCACCCGGCCGTCAATGTGATTGAACAGATTCAGCTTAGGAAACATCAGATTATCCGATGGTTCAATCGCGGTGCAGACGGCCCCGACTTCTGCCGGCGTCAGCCCCAGCTCAAAATATGCTGACAGTCCCGCCGCCATGCCGGCCAGATCGGCCGTGCTGCTGGCCATGCCTTTTTCCAGCGGTATTTCGGAAGCCATTGAAATGTTCAGCCGGTCTTTCTCCTTTTCTGGAATGGCGTAACGGCGAAACACCGCTTCAATCATCGCGACCGTCTTGGGCTTTTGAAGCTTCAGATTGCCCTGGCCCTCTGCGATGGTAATCCGGGAATAGCGGTCGATCGGCGACGAAACCAGACAGGGATTGCCAGCAAACCAGCCCTGAATGAATTCGCCGCAGGTTCCCGGTGTTCTGACCTTGACCCGTCTCATTTTTGTTCCTCGCGGTATGCCAGCACGGTCGTCAGCAAAGCCTTCAGAAATAACGGATTGCTGTAAAAATGAATGTGCGGATAGCCGGCCAGCACGTTTTTACGGCGATAGCCGCAGGTCCAGGTGCGGCTGTTTTTGGTGATCACGTAAGCCGTCGGAACCGCTTCGGATATCGTCACATCGCTGTGGTGAAATTCATGGCCCCGGATTTCGATCGATTTTCCGCCCAGATAGGCGCAGATTTCGACATAGCCAAAACGCTGCAGGCGCTCCGTCATTTTGGCATCCCCGTCAATAAAACCGACCGCACGGTTGGTTTCGCCACTGTTTAACGTCATCGATTTTGTCAGATACATCAGCCCCCCGCATTCGGCATAACAGGGCAGTCCGGCTTCTAGTTGATGCTTGATGTCAGCCAGCATCGTCTCGTTTTGCGCCAGTTCGGCACCAAAGACTTCCGGAAAGCCGCCGCCGATATAAAGCCCGTCCAGGTTTTTCGGCAGCCCGCTGTCATTGAGCGGGCTGAGTGGCACCAGTTCAATTCCGGCATTTTCCAGCGCCCGGAAATTATCCTCATAATAGAAATTAAAGGCCCGGTCTTTCGGCACGCCGATGCGCAAGCCCCGGTATTTTTCCTGCCAGCCTATAAACGGATCGACATAACGGCTGGCGCGCTCCCCGTGTCGGCTGAGCTCCAGAATCCGGTCCAGATCGATGTGCGCTTCAGCCAGTTCAGCCGCTTTGTCCACCTTTTCTCTGAAATCGGCAATCTCCTCCACCGGCACCAGCCCGAGATGACGGCTGTCCATGATGATGTCCGGATTGTTCGGGAAGTATCCCAGACAGGTCACATCATTATAGGCTTCAATCATTTCCTTGAGCAGCTGATACTGCGACTCCGAAGAGATCCGGTTGATGATTACCCCGGAAATTTTAGTGTTTGGATCAAAACCGATGTACCCTTTCACCAGGGCTGCCGCGCTTTTCGACATGCCCCGGCCGTCGATGATTAAAATCACCGGGGCGGCGACGGTTTTGGCAAGATAGGCACTGCTGCCGACATCGGATTCCAGACTGTGTCCGTCATACAGTCCCATAACCCCTTCCGCTATTCCCAGATCGTTCTCTGTTTCCAGGCGACGGTCGAACAGTCCCCGGATCGTGTCCTCATCCAGCAGCCAGGTATCCAGGTTGATGGAAGGCTCCCCGGTGACAAAGCTGTGAAACATGGGGTCGATATAATCCGGTCCGGTTTTAAACGGCTTAACACGGATGCCTCTTTTTTTAAAGGCGGCCATGATTCCCATGGTCACCGTTGTTTTGCCCACATTACTGCTGGCGCCGGCCAGCATAAAATAATTCATAATTTTGTTTCCTCCTAAAAATGACCGTCAGACCCTGAGTGTCTTATAATTTATATGCTTCTTGATTCTTTTTCTATCAGTGAGCGGTTTTTTACAATTTCCAGAAATTCCTGATGATCGTCAATTTCCGTCAGCATCTTCTTAGCCCTGATCTGCTCCAGGCAGCGGGTTAGTTTTCCTTCCGTAAAATCATTGTTGGAACAGTTCTGATGATAGTATATTTCCCCCCGGAGATTTTCCAGCCCCAGGAGATTGTTGATATTGCCGTGTCCGAAAGGCAGATCCGAAATCAGAATGAAATCGCAGTCTGCCATCATGGCCAGATTTTCCTGCTGTTTTTCCTCGCTGATGGATGTAAACGGACTTTCCTCAACCATCGGAATGCCGAGAACATCACAGATCGTCCAGTCATCGCTGCCCTGGTTGACCACTCCCGCCGTCACCTGATGCCCCAGGGCATCCAGCTCCTCGAGAATCTGAGAAGCTTTGTTTCCGCCGCAGATCACATGAATGCGCAGACTGCGATAGTCCTCGGTTTCTTTAATCACCCGCAGCGGAATGATTTCCGGTTTTCCAAACAGCTTGTTCTCCTGAACAAACATTTTCATCTCATAAACTTTTTTCAGGTTGTCTTCGGTGATCACGTCTTTCGGCGTTCCATCGGTCACCACCTGTCCGTCTTTCATCAGAATCAGACGGTTGCAGTAGCGGGAGGCCAGATTGATGTCGTGGAGTACCGCCACAACCGTCACCGATTTTTTCAGGTTGAGATCGCGGATCAGTTCCATCACTTCAATCTGATGGTGAATATCCAGCGCTGAGGTCGGCTCGTCCAGAAAAACGATGTCGGTATCCTGAGCAATGGCCCGGGCAATGATGACCCGCTGCTTTTCACCGCCGCTCAGATTTTTATAATAACGCTTTTTGAAAGACAATGTTTTGGTCATCCGCATGGCTTCCGTGACAATGTCATAGTCGTTCTGACTTTCCTTGACTTTATAACTCAGATAGGGATTTCTGCCCATCAGTACGATATCCTCAACGGTAAAATCGTAGTCGATATCGAAGGACTGCGGCACCACTGCCACCATCTGCGCCCGCTCCCGCTGGGAATAGTCGCGGTTGTTTTTCGCCTCAAGCACAATTTCTCCCGATTTTAACGGCAGCAGCCCGGAGAGGCATTTCAGCAGGGTCGATTTGCCGGTTCCATTCGGGCCGATCAGCCCCACAAATTCGCCCTGGCAAATCGTCGCAGAAAAGCCCTGCAGCACGTTTCTTTCACCATAGGCGGCCACAACATCCTCAAACTTCAGCATGATTTTCGGCATTAAACGCTGCATTTTACATCCCCCCTTTCTTTCTTCTTCGCAGCAGAAAAACGAAAAAAGGTCCGCCGAAAGCTGCCGTGATAATTCCCACCGGAATTTCCTGGCCGGTGACCGTTCTGGCCAGCGTATCGCACAAAATCAGGAAGGCACCGCCAAACAGCAGCGAAAACGGCACCAGCACGCGATGTTTCGGACCGGTAACCATTCTGACAATATGGGGAATAATCAGTCCGACGAAACCGATGATCCCGGTAACCGACACCACCGCCGCCGTAATGATCGATGACGAGATCAATACCTTCTTCTTCAAACGCTCGGTATCCACCCCCAGCTGGGTTGCCGTATCTTCTCCCAGCAGCATGATATCCAGTTCCCGCACCGAAGTCAGCAGAATCACACAGCCCAGCAGCACATAAGGCAGTACGGCAATCACCTGAACCCAGCCCAGGCCATTCAGGCTTCCCATGGTCCAGAACATGATCTTCGCGATGTCTTCCTGGTTGAAAATCATCAGCAGTGAGATGATCGCGCTCAATGTCTGCCCAATGGCGATGCCGCTGAGCAGCAGGGTTGCCACCGGCACCTTGCGGCCCACCTTTGAGATATTGTAGACAATCAGGATGGTGGCAAAAGAACCGATAAAGGCCAGCACCGCGGTGCCGCTGAGTCCCAGAAAACCGCCGGAAAAATTCAGGACAATGCCGATGGAGGCTCCCAGCGCCGCTCCGGACGATACCCCCAGCAGGTAAGGATCCGCCATCGGATTTTTGAAAATCCCCTGATACGCAGCACCGCAGAGCGCCAAAGCCCCGCCGGTGATAAAGGCCAGGATAATTCTCGGCAACCGGACATTCCAGATGATGGCAACGGCCCCGGCGCTGATGTTTTCCATGCCCAGATCAATGTGAAAAAGCTGATTGAGCAGAATTTTATTGGCATCCAGAAAAGAGATGGACGCCACCCCCAACAGGGTGCATAGATAGATAATGATGATGCAGCTGATAATCGATATCAGCATGCCGTATTTTTTAAACCTGCTTTTCATTGCCACTCCCATTGTTCTCATTTTTGCTGTTCACACCTGAATTGTCTCTTTGCTTCTGAGAAAACTCAGAGGCGAACAGCATTCGCCTCTCAGGCTGTCAACAAACCCGTACCGACCAATTGTTAATCAGTTGTTTGCTTGCAATTCGTACAGGCTATCGCCTGTTCGCCTTGATGCAAAGAGCCTGCCCCTTAGGGTGCAACACGATGTAACAATTGTCGGTACTGCGTTAGTACTTTGTCTACAGCCTTCGTCTCTGTCATTTTATTTACTGAATACTTCCGGATAAATGCCCGCTGCAATCAACGCCATTCCGTCGATGATGCGGGGACCCGGCCGCTGAATCATGTCGCTTTCCGGGGTCAGATAATCAAAATAGACCACTTTGTCATTGGCAATGGCATTGATCTTATCAAAACCGGCGGTTGCTTTGATTACATCTGGTTTGGTGTAAAGCGAAACGTAAACATCCGGATTATCAGCGATGATTTCTTCCGTGCTCAACTGCGCCCACTGACTTGAAGCATCAGCAGCGATGTTCTTGGCGTTCAGCTCGGTCAGCATCGAATCCAGCATCGAACCCGGACCGGCTGTGTAGAATTTTCCGATATCGATAAAGACCGATTTCTGATCCTTCACGGTCGCTGCCTTGTCAATCAGTTCCTGGCGCTGCTTCTGCATGCCTTCGACAACTTCTTTGGCCTTGTCATTGGCATTGGCAATCTGCCCGGCCATGACGATATTGTTCATGACCCCATCAATGCTCGTGGGGTTGACCACAATTATCTTCGTGCCGATGGCTTTCAGCTGCTGTGCCATTTCATCCGAGACAAAATCCGAGGACATCACGATATCCGGTGCCAGCTCGATGATTTTTTCAAGATTCGGAGTTTTGAAAGTTCCGATGCTGGTGACCGCCGATGCTTCTGCCGGATAATCACAGTAATCGGTCCGACCGACCAGTTTGCTTCCCGCGCCAATCACAAAGATTATTTCAGTGTCAGATGGCGACAGCGAGACGATCTTCTGCGGTTCCTTATCAATGGTGACCGCCGTGCCGGAATCATCCGTGATGGTCAGCGGGTAGGTGGTGGCGCCGCTTTTGGTATCCACACCCGACGCCGTCTTGGTTGCGCCTGACTGCTGACAGCCGGAAAAAGGCATTACTAAAGCAATAACAATCAAAACCGCCAGAATACTTTTCATTCTTTTCATTTTCTTTTTCCTCTTTTCATTGATAGACTAACTGTACCGGTTACAGGCTCGCTTTTTTTTGCCAAAAATAAATCCAGCTTCCTGAGGAGGCTGGATATTAAACAAAAGGTCTAATCCTGTTCTTCCCACCGAAGAAATACAATGATCAATGAGTTTCCTGACTTTTGCTTCATCCGCCATTCTTCCTTCCGATCTTCTGATCGTGGTTTGCAAGAATCTTGTCAGCAATTACAGTAGCGGGGGCTGTAGGGGACTTCCACCCCTTTCCTCATTACTTTACTATTATATTATTCGCAGTGTACCATAAATCAAAATATATTTCAATTGATTTATATTGCGTCTGTCCGGCATCTATGCTTTCATCCTCAGACTTTTCAGCACCGCTGCTGCAAACGCCGCGGGCTCCTGCTGTCGCCAGGCTTCGTTGGCCACGACCTCATAGGAAATGGTTTCGATCGTCGGTACCGTCAGAATTTCGGCCATCACCTCATCGAGCGGAATGTTTCCCTCCCGCGGAATCCAGTGGCGGTCCTGTTTAAAATCATTATCCGACAGATGCAGAGCCTTGATCCGCTGCTTGTACTTCTTTAAAATCCGGCCGCTGTTCTGTTCCTCCAGAAAATCATGGGAGCTATCGTAGCACATGCCGAAACGCGGGGTATCGATTTCTCCCAGCAGGTAATCCAGCAGATGTTGTCGAGAGACATTTTCGACGGCCAGATCGACGCCGTATTTTTCGGCGGTATCGGCCAGTTCCGAGAAGAAGGCCTTGCCCTTGTCCAGATCCGGTTCGAATTCGTCCAGGTCATTGGTGTGCATCACCATCACCGGAATGTCGAACCGCCGGCAGTCGCGGATGTAATCCCTGAACACTTCCAACTTCGGCTGAATTTCCAGCCGGGAGGCGGTCCAGATATCGCTGTAGCCGATAAAGGGGGCATGAATATTGGTGATTCCCAGTCCGCTTTTTCTGACGATCTCGGGGAAATCTTCCTTCTTCAAAGCCCAGGGCTCCAGTTCATCCTCCCATGAAATCATCGCTTCGTCAAAACCGGCGTCGGCAATCACCCTGATGCGTTCCGCAAACTTCATAAAATAACCGAACCAGGAAAACATGCTGTATTTCATAAACTTCACTTCCTTGTTTACTGTATTTATTCACTCATCGTTTCTACCGATTCGATGGTGTATTTCTGTTTGCTGAAGACCAGATCGATCAGCATCGACAGGTATTTGATCACCACCGCCAGGATTGCGAAGACGCCGAAGAATCCGAACACGATCACCATCATCGTCGAAGTGTAACCCGAAATGACCTGATCCGTAAAGAAGCAGGCCAGAGTGTAAATGCCGATGCCCAGGGTCGCCACCATCATAAAAACCGCCGCCAGCAGCGAGGCCCGGTAGGCCACATTGGTGTACAGAATCAGCGAGTCCGCCGCCATTTCCTTGCGCTGATGCCGGGTCTCCTTGTCATACTCTCTGGTACTGGACAGATCGTTGTCGTATTCAATGGTGTCGATTTTCAGTCCGCAGTTGGCATAAACCGCTTTCCGATAGGGAATGGTTTTGCTCATTGAATGGACTCGGTTGATCGCCCGCCTCGACAGCACCCGGAAATTTTCCGTTCGCAGTGGATGAGGACTGTGGGAATAACGGTTGAACACGGTATAGAACAGCTTGGAAGTTTTGCGTCCGCATTTTTGGGGAGCAGCGTTGACGATATCGAAGCCAGTCAGCGACCGGTGATAGACCGCCATGATCAGACTGAGGTCATAATCCGTTGCCATCTTGTCAAATTCAAAGACAAAATCGCCGATCGAGATATCGATTCCCGCATTCATCGAAAGCTCCACGCCCTGATAAAAACTCATGTTGACCACATTGATCACCGTTCCCGTGATGGTTTTGGCCGTCTCCCGGATGGCCTCAATGCTGCCGTCGTCCGATGCGTCGTTCACACAGATGATCTGGTAGTGATCAAAATTCTCGCTTAAAACCGCATTGATTTTGAGCAGAAAATCCCGAACCCGCTGAGCATCATTGTAAACATAGATGACCGCCGAGACAAAGTTTTTTTCTTTTTCTTTTATTTCAATGGTATTCTTTTGCGCTTCAGTCATTTCGCAACACCTCATCTAAATCATAAACTGTATTGATCTTCCCCGATAAAACGGAAACAAAGGTCGGCTTTTCGCTGGCCTTTCGGATCACCGTCGGCCGGGAATCGTCCACTTCCGACGCCTTGAGTATCGGCTTCATCGAAAACAGCGAACCGGTGTAGCTAAAACCGTAGGCTTCTTTCAGATACTTTCTTGCCATACTCGACATGTAAGGCCAGGCCGATTCCGGCTGCGCCGGACAATCGTTGCAGTTGCCCAGCTGTTGCGGCGTGCAGTAACCGCCACTTCGCGCCTGGCAATGGAAAGCCGGCAGGCTCTCAAAAGAAGACACATGCGGCGTAAACGTCACCGATGTCAGCGAATGGCTGCCGGTTTTTCCGAACGGCATGATCGAAAAAAACGGGCCGTCCATCACGGTAATCCCCACATCGAGCAGCTGTTCTTTCGCCTCGCAGAGAATGATCTCGCAGAGCTCGTACTTTATTTTAAACGCCTCAAAACCGGCCAGATCAAGAATCTGGTTGGTTGATCCGTAGGTGGCATTGAGCAGAAAGCCGGTTTCCACCCGTTCGCCATTTTCAAGCAGAATCTCATAGACATCGCGCTGTCTGACAATATCCCGGATGCGAACGCCGTAGCGGATCTCGACATTGTCAAGCTTCTCAATCGCGTCCATAAAAAACTGCCCCAGAATGGCAGCGTCATAGGTGTATTCCTTGGTCAGAAAGGCGCCGTCGCACATGCCCTTTTTGAAATACTTTTCCGGAACCACTTCTTCACAGGGAATTTCCGCTGCCCGGCAGAACTGGACGAACTGTTCCCGATTGGTCCAGCTGAAGCTGCCGCTGGTCGCATAAACCTGCTCAAATTCGCTGTGAATGCAGAAGTCGTAATCCCTGATAAAGCGGTTGAAATAATGGGCCGATTTAATCGCCGTCGCATAGGACCGCGGATAATGGTAACCCATATGGACCCGCGCCTGATTGATATAGGTCGCCCGTTTAAACGGCGCCGCTTCCCATTCCAGCACCAAAACCCGTTCTCCACGCTCGCCGCAGGCTTTCGCCGCATAGAGACCGTAGAGGCCGGCTCCGATAATGATTTTGTCCCAGGCCATCTTATTGCTCCAGCGCCTTTGGCACAAAGGCATTGATCGCGTCGATGACTGTATCCATCTCCGCTTGCGTCATGCCGTAGAACAATGGCAGCGAGAGCACCTCGTTGGCCACCCTTTCGGTGATCGGCAGGCTGCCCTTTTTAACATTCAGATAGGCATAGGCCTCGGACAGATGCGGCGGTATCGGATAATGAATGATGCTGCCGATGCCCTGCTCTTCCAGATAATCCTTGAATTCATCCCGGTAGGGTGTCATGACGACAAACTGATGCCAGACGGCTTTCGAATCCTTTCGGCATTTCGGCAGCTGGATCACCGGATTCTTGATGCCGGCCAGATAGGTATTGCAGACCCGGCGGCGGTCTTCATTCAAGGCATCCAGATACTTTAGCTTGACATTGAGCATCCCCGCCTGAAATTCGTCCAGCCGCGAGTTGGTTCCCACCACTTTGTTGTAGTAGCGTTTTTCGCTGCCATAGAAACGGTACATCCGAAACGCTTTGTAAAGCGCTTCGGTATTGACGGTCACGCCGCCGCCGTCGCCGAAGGCGCCGAGATTTTTGGACGGATAAAAGCTGAAACAGCCGATATCGCCGAAAGAACCGGTTGCCTGTCCTTTAAAGGTGGCACCATGGCTTTGGGCACAGTCCTCCACCAGGTAGAGGTTGTGTTTTCTGGTGATGTCCACGATCTTGTCCATTTCGCAGCATTCGCCGTAAAGATGCACAACCAGGACCGCTTTCGTTTTGGCGGTGATTTTTTCTTCGATTTTGTCCGCATCGATGGAATGATACTCATCCGGTTCAACAAAGACCGGAGTCGCACCGTTGATGGTGATTCCCATCACACTGGCGATGTAGGTATTGGCCTGAACGATGACTTCGTCCCCGGGGCCAACGCCTAAAATCCGGAAGGAAAGCCACAGCGCATCCAGACCGTTGCCCAGTCCCACGCAGTATTTTGTTCCGATATATTTTGCGAAGTCCTGCTCGAATGTTTCCACTTCATTCCCCAGCACATAGTTGCCGCTTCGCATAATTTCCAGCGCTTTTTTTTCGTATTCATCCTGATGTTCTTCGTAATGTCTCAATAAGTTATTTGCAGGTACCTTCATCCTCGTCTCCACCTCTGTCAATATTTAAATAATCGCGTATTCTATACTCTGGAAGCCTTGCGGTCTTCCCTGATAAATTCTGATTTCAAAAACTGAATTTGCCGGAGATAGGATACCACAGTTTTTATAACTTTTACTTTAGTATCGTAATCATCCTGCCAGATCACCGGGATGTCGTGGACTTCAAGACCCATCCGCTCCGCCCGCAGCAGCAGCTCAACGGTATAAAACCAGCCATTGTCCTGGCTGGAAGCCGCAATCAGTTTCTCGATGGTTTCTTTCCGGTAGAAATCAAACCCACAGAGCGCATCGGTGAATTTGTTCCCGAACACAATGTGCAGCAGGGTGTTCAGCCCCTGCGAGGTAAACTCCCGGGACGGCTTGCGCCCGATGACCGTGGAATCCTTCATCAACCGGGAACCCTTGATGACCTGCACCTCGGGCTGGTTTTCAAAAATCTCCTTCACCTCTCTGAGATGATCGATTTTTGTGGACAAATCGATGTCCATATAACCGACGATATCGCAGTCATTATCGGCAATGCCGGTTCTCAAGGCCACACCAACACCACGTTGTGCCGTTTTCAGATAGCGCACCTCTTCGTGTTTCGCGCAGAGGCGCCGGCTGATTTCTTCCGTTGCATCGGTCGATCCATTATCGATGATGGTCAGCTGATACTCAAACAGTTTGTTCTTCTTCAGGAAAACCAGGGTTTTCAGAATCCCTTTTTCCAGTCGCCGTTCTTCATCCAGAACGGGAAATAATATATTTACTTTCATTTTTCCCCACTTAACTTTGGAATATTGATATCAAAGGGCGGATAGACCACCCCTTTTTCGGTAATAATCGCCGTCACATTCTGATGCGGCGTCACATCAAAGGCCGGGTTTTCCATCGCCACACCATCCGGCGCGATCTGAATCCCGCAGATGTGACTGATTTCCCGGCAGTCCCGTTCTTCAATCACAATCTCGTCGCCGGACTTGATCGAAAAATCGATGGTCGATGTCGGTGCCGCCACATACATCGGAATCCCATGCGCTTTGGCCAGCACCGATACCGAATAGGTGCCGATTTTGTTGGCCACATCCCCATTGGACGCGATGCGGTCCGCCCCCACAATCACGCCGTCGATTTTTCCCTGCTTCATCATCCAGCCGGCCATGTTGTCGGTGATCAGAGTGACCGGAATGCCGTCAGCCTGCAGCTCGTAGGCCGTCAGCCGGGCGCCCTGCAGAAAAGGTCGCGTTTCATCGGCATAGACGGAAATGTTCTTGCCCGCCTCATGAGCCGCGCGGATCACGCCCAGCGCGGTGCCGTAATCCGCCGTCGCCAGGGCGCCGGCGTTGCAGTGCGTCAGGATGGTATCGCCGGCATGAATCAGCTCGGCGCCGTGTTTTCCCATATCCTTGCACATTTTGATGTCTTCGGCGCAGATGTCATCCGCTTCTTCTCTGAGCAGTTCGATAATCTGAGAACAGGTTTTATCCTGATTGTCCGCCAGCACTTTTTCCATCCGCCGGATTGCCCAGAACAGATTGACGGCGGTCGGACGGGTGGCGGCAAGCAATGCGCAGACTTCTTTCATTTTATCATAAAAAATCGCTTTGGGCTCGTCAATATATTCCAGCGCACCAAAATAAACCCCATAGCCGGCGGTTACTCCGATGGCCGGTGCGCCCCGCACGATCATATCGACGATCGCTTTGGCAATCTCGCGATGATCGGTATACGAGCGGATAATCAGTTCTGTGGGAAGCTTGGTCTGATCGATCAGTTTCAGTTCCCCGTCCTCACAATAAACCGGCTTCACCTTACACCTCGAATTTTTCGACAAATTTGAAGATCAGCGCCTTCACTTTTTCCGCATTTTCATTCAGAACCCGGATCACTTCGTCGTTGGTCACCGGTTTGATGTCCGGATGTCCTTCCAGGCCGGCATCATAATCGGTGATCAGGGCAATGTTCACCACCGGAATTTCCTGCTCCAGACACAGATACCCCTCGGGATACTGGGTCATATTGACCACATCCGCGCCCAGCAGTGCAAACATGCGGCTTTCAGCCACGGTTGAAAAACGGGGCCCGTTGATGACCATCACGGTGCCGCCATCATGGACGGGAATGCCGCATTCCTTTGCTGCTTCAATCGCCAGCACTCTGAGCTTGTCATCATAGGGATGGGCTGAGCTTAAGTGATTCACCTTGGGTTTTTCAAAAAATGTATCTTTTCGGCCGGAGGTCAGGTTGATAAACTGATCGGTCACCACAAAATCGCCGGGTTTCATTGCAAATTTCAGGCTGCCGACACAGCACGGAGAAACAACGGCTTTGACGCCCAGGCTTTTTAAGGCATGGATATTCGCCCGATAATTGATTTCTGAAGGATTGAGAGTATGCTCTTTGCCATGACGCGGGATGAATGCGATGGTCTTAGCACCGACTTTCAGTAAACTCACTTCATCGGATGGTTTTCCGTAAGGCGTATCTACTTCAATTTTTTTTACCTCTTTACCCAATTCATATAGACCAGAACCGCCAATAACACCAATATCTGCTGAATAATACATCATTTTTCTCCTTCTTATCGTTATCTTCGGCATTTGCCAAACTGCCGTGAGTTTCGCTGCCGGTTTGCGCGAACCAATTCGGTA
The DNA here is from genome assembly GCF_014284475.1 of Acetobacterium fimetarium. Lineage (GTDB taxonomy): Bacteria > Bacillota > Clostridia > Eubacteriales > Eubacteriaceae > Acetobacterium > Acetobacterium fimetarium. Next base: position 123,766 of record NZ_WJBC01000004.1, read on the forward strand.
GACCTTTTATCTGATTATACCTTAAGATGCCTGATATGCAAATAGATTGTGTCCACAGTGCTGAAAAATCAGCAACAGCAGAAACAATCCATGTTGTTAGATGCTATTTTTTTTATCGGGATAATTTATTCGGGAATGTTTAAAGTTGACAATGTGTTCTTGGTGACGATGGGCTCTTCCTCATCATCCACCCGGGTTTTGAAACCCAGCCACTGATATTTTGAATCATCCTCTTCTGCTACCGGTTCTGTTTCGTCCGTTTCTTTTGCAGCCGCTTCGATGATGACTTCCTCTGAGGCGACTTCCGGAACGATCGTTTCCTCAGCAACCGGCATGTTCGCAGCCGGCGGTGCCGCTTCGACCGCTTCCGGCTCCGGCTCTTCTACATCGGCACTTGCCTTTTCCGGATCAGCTGCTTCTTCCCCGTCCAGCACCAGTTCGCTCATTTTTCGGATCGGCCGTTTGAGAAATTCATCATCATCCGCCTTCGCCTTGAACCCGAGCCAACGGTATTGGGAATCATCCTCTTCTTCTAGCTCCGGTTCCGGTTCCGCCGTTTCTTCGGGAACAGCCGCCACGACAATCACTTCTTCCTTGACTTCCGGAGCGGTGTCCTCTTCAAACACCTGTTCAGCTGCCACTTCCTCGGGTGTCTTTTCCGGCTCTGTCGTTTCCTCGCCCTGAACCGTCACTGTCCAGCCCATTTTTGTCGGCGCATCTTCCGGATTTCTTTCCGCTTTATAGCCAACCCAGCTTTTTTGGGGACGGTATGGCGGGATCTCATCATCGATGATCTGAGCAGTGGCCTTAACCTCTTCTAACTTGCCATGAATCGTTTCCGACGGCTTGATTTTTTCCGAGACATGAAAACCGGTATCGTACTGATCCGGCGCATACTTGACCCAGCTTTTCTTTTTATCCGGGAAATATTTTCGCAAGATCTCTTTCGGAATCTCCTCGTTGCACAGAATCGCCGAAACCGATGTCAGCACCTTGGGCAGGCGCATATTTTCCGGCCATTCCAGGGTCATCCCCACCTCATATTTGACCAGCGAGGCCACGTCGAATCCCAGCGATTCCAGTGAGTACCGCATCAGGCCGGGATTTCGGCACGGCTGATTGGATTTTCGGGCACAGGGCAACTTCTGGATTTCACAAATGGGGCAGTTGCCGGGAATCAGCCCGATGGCACCCTCCACTTCGTTCTCAATCTCCAGGAGTGTTTTCCAGGTCATCACTTTCATCGCATCGAGCTTTTCGGTGCAATAGCGGCTGATCTCCTTGGGATCGCGGATATTCCGGATATCATCCCTCGGCACTTCAAACTGTCTTCCAATGATATGCATATATTTAAACTGTTTCAAAAAGATTGCTTCATCAAAGATGTAAGTAGGACATGACCAATACTTAGAAAAATTGGGACACTGCTTGCAATAGCCCAGCGTTTTCTCGCGATCGAAATATTCTTCCATCAGATATTCTACGCGTTTGGCGCCAAAGCTTAATTTATTTTTTAATTCCATTCTTTTCCATCCCTTCCTAGTCAATTCGACAACTGTCTGATCTTCATGGTTTTATTTAATTGAATGTTAAGATAACTTTAAAATTTGCAGCTAAAATTCACCTATTTCAGGCTTCTGATTCATTCTACATCGATTTTCATCAATCATCAATTCAACTTTTTGTCCAATACGGGTATTTTTCCCCTGTTTTTCTTAATAACATAAAAATTACCTGTTATTTTTAATATTTTACGTCTATAATAAAAATGAGTAATTTTTTGAAGGGAGATTAATGAATGGAATATTCTCACGAAATTAAAAGTATGTGTACCGTTGGCAATAATGCAAACCACGGTTGTGCACCGATCCCCGAGGAGGGCAAGTGGGTTCAGGCAAAGGACGTTACCGATATCTCCGGCTTAACCCATGGTATCGGCTGGTGCGCTCCTCAGCAGGGCGCCTGCAAGCTGACTCTCAATGTAAAGGATGGCATCATCGAGGAATGTCTGATTGAAACAATCGGTTGTTCGGGAATGACACATTCAGCTTCGATGGCCTCTGAAATCATGCCAGGCAAAACAATTCTGGAAGCACTCAACACGGATTTAGTTTGCGATGCAATTAACACCGCGATGCGGGAATTGTTTTTACAAATTGTATATGGTCGTACCCAAACCGCTTTCTCGGAAGGCGGCCTCCCCATCGGAGCCGGTCTTGAGGATTTGGGCAAAGGCTTAAGAAGTCAGGTCGGCACCACTTACGGCACCCTGGCCAAAGGACCACGCTACCTTGAAATTGCCGAAGGGTATATTCAGAAATTGGCGTTGAATAAAAATGATGAAATCGTCGGTTACTCCTTCGTTCATCTTGGAAAAATGATGGAAAGCATCAACAACGGTGTTGAACCTGCTGAAGCTTTGGAAAAAGCCTCCGGTAAATACGGACAATTCGACGATGCAGTCAAATACATCGATCCAAGAAAAGAATAGGAGGAGATCACATGGCATTATTTGAAAGTTATGAAAGAAGAATCGCTAAAATTGAAGAAGTTCTGGCTGCCAATGGCATTGCCTCTCTGGAAGAAGCAAAAGCGATCTGCGACGAAAAAGGCATCGATGTCGCCGCCATCGTAAAAAGCATCCAGCCGATCTGTTTTGATAACGCCTGCTGGGCTTATACCCTGGGCGCTGCACTGGCCATCAAACGCGGTATTACCAATGCTGCCGATGCGGCCGAAGTCATCGGTGAAGGGCTGCAGGCTTTCTGTATTCCCGGCTCGGTTGCTGAACAACGCAAAGTTGGTTTAGGACACGGCAATTTAGGCGCGATGCTCCTGCGAGAAGACACCGAATGTTTTGCCTTCGTGGCCGGACACGAATCCTTTGCGGCCGCTGAAGGTGCCATCGGCATCGCCCGTTCCGCCAACAAGGTCCGAGTCAAACCATTACGCGTGATCTTAAACGGTCTCGGCAAAGACGCGGCCCTGATTATTTCCCGAGTCAACGGCTTTACCTATGTCAAAACTGATTTTGATTTCAAAACCGGAAAACTCAATATCGTTTCCCGTACGCCTTATTCTGAAGGTGAACGGGCTGCCGTCAACTGCTATGGCTGCAACGATGTGCAGGAAGGCGTTGCCATCATGCATTATGAAGGTGTCAATGTTTCCATCACCGGAAACTCCACCAACCCGACCCGTTTCCAGCACCCGGTTGCCGGGACTTATAAAAAAGAAGCCCTGGAACAAGGCAAGAAATATTTCTCCGTTGCCTCCGGCGGTGGCACCGGCCGTACCCTTCATCCTGACAATATGGGCTCCGGTCCTGCTTCCTACGGGATGACCGACACCATGGGCCGGATGCACTCCGACGCTCAGTTTGCCGGTTCCTCATCTGTTCCCGCCCACGTGGAAATGATGGGCCTGATCGGAATGGGTAACAACCCAATGGTTGGCGCGACGGTTTCTGTTGCGGTGGCGGTTGAGGAAGCGAGTAAGTAGAGGTCAACACAAAAACTGAATTATTTCAGACCCAAACCTTGATTATTCAAACTTTGATGGTATAATGATATTAACAGAGTTGCCCGAGACGTTTTACGTCCTATCGGGGACCAGGGCCGGCGTTTATGCTGGCCCTTTTTATTTGGAGGAAATCGAATGGGATTAAAACCACCCTTAAGTTATGTAGATCAAATTGAACGATTAAAGAAAAACGGCGTTGAAATTCCAGATTATGAAACTGCCTTGTCCGTTTTAAGCGAAGCAAATTACTATCGCTTATCCGGTTATGCCCTTCAATTTAGAATCGACCCCCAAAAAAGCCGCTATCAGTCCGGTACCAGCTTTGAGAAAATCCACAACCTATATTTGTTTGACACTGAATTGCGAAATCTCTTAAAATCTTATCTTGAAAAAATCGAAATTCTCTGTCGTACCCGCATCGCCTATGGCTTTTCCTTGAATAAATGTCAGTTGCCCCCCCATGATGGACATTATGAAGATCGAAATTTTTATAATAAAGACAGTCATAAAAAAATTATTGAAAGCCTCCACCGTGAAGAAAACTACAATAAAGATTCATTGATCGTCAAACATCACCGTGCGAAATACGAGAATAAAATGCCTTTATGGGTCTGCGTCGAGATCATGTCCTTTTCCAACCTGTCGAAACTGTATCATGCGATGTACATCAGTGACAAAGAAACCATTGCAGCTTCTTTATCGACACGGCATGATATTTTATCCAATCACTTGCATTGCTTATCGAATCTCCGGAATAAATGTGCCCATGGTGCCCGTCTTTATAACTCGGTCTACAATCCTCCACCAAAACTGGGGATTGCTACGCTTAAAAAATACCCCGATTTAAAAAGCAATTCTTTTCTCGCCTATCTGATTATCATCATCCGACGGCTGACCCAAAATGAGGATAAGAAAGCCCTGGTTGATTCTTTTTTTAATTTAATCGACAAATACCATATTTATCTGGATCTCGATTATCTGGGTTGCCCGGTTAATTATGAAATGATCTTGCGTGGCGAAATTAATTAGATTCAAAACGACCTTTTAACCGGGGACGGTGAAGTGGCTGGCTATGCTGAGTACTGTCAGTCGTTATTGCAGAAGGCCAGCGACGGCCAGGGGTTACTGGTTCTCTCAAGAACAAAAAACACTATACCATTCATTGCCATTGACAGAATACACATTTCAGTGCTCTGGGTGAAGTCGGCATTGCGGGAATAACACCTAGTCTTCATATTTCGAAATAACCGATCTATAACCTTTAACGCAAACTCTTGATCACTTTGAGATACTTTTTAGTGTAATACAACGCTTCGATACTTTCTATATTTTTCAATATTTTGTCAAATTGACTAATACATTCGAGAAGAAATTTGTTGTAAACAGCTTGATACTTTTGGGGTTCTTTTGAGCCAATGATTATTTCTTCAAAAACGAGTTCATAATAGCTTAATTCCTTTTCACAATCTAAAAGTATACTAACGTTATCATCCATTAAGTGGATGATTTTGCGTTTTTTTTTACTGAATTTAAACATGGAATTAAGTTCATTAAATGTGAATTCTACGAGATCTTTTTTCAGTTCTGTATATTCATCTTTCAATACTTTAAGCCCTTCACCCAATACATCAGTATCTTTTTTTCTTTCCAGATTAAATTGAAAAATTATTATTCTATCATGCAGGCAAGTTAGAAATTCAAAAACATCCCTTTGTTTTCTCTTAAAAATAACTATGGAAAAACCAACGGTTATTATTGCGCCTGTGAAAACTGACATAACTAAACCAACATAGAAAGCTCTATGACCAATGAATACTGGTTGAATTATTAAAGGGAGTACAGCAATATCTGAAAATTCTAATATTAACATTACAACCAAAGATGCAATAACAATAACAGCGCCTACAGTTATAACACACTTATTTTCTCTCATAAATAACCCCTCTCATAAATTGTGTTATTAGTTAAAAAATGATCCTTTATTACGTTCAATTCTTGACACTTTTCTTACCTTAAAATAAAACTTAGTACAGTACCCAAAGTCAATTGAAAGCAAATTTTCATATTATTTTAATCCTTAATAACACCGTATAGCTTTTAAAAATCTTTGCACTCATATTCTTCAATGTTTCTTCCATTGTATTCAATCTTAGTATCATAATCGAAAAAACGAATCTTATAATTTTCATTTGAAACGAACATTTTCACAACTCTGATACCATATTTCTGTGCTTGGTTCATTAACAACTCTTCATTTTTTTCCGTAATATTCACACCCAAAATTATTGTTTCCAACTCACCAATTTCAAATTCAAAATATTCTTGACTTACAGGCTTTAGAATCCGATATTCCTTTTCATATTTCCACTCTTCACATTTTTTATAATATGATTCCGTTATGATTTCAAGGATTTCTTTTTCTCCACCTTTTATTCTTTGTTCATCATGTGTCGTAACACTAGGTATATATTTAACCGGCTTAATTTGACTAAACGTACTTTTTGTCGAAAACTGCAAACAAAAACCTCTATAATTATCTGCATAATGCGCCCACATTTGCGGACTTTTACAATTCTCACTCAATGACAATATTCTATGTTGATTCAATCGATCTTCAATGATCGGGTGATGTATATTTAGTGCTTTTGGTATGCTCTGACCTGACACTCCAAGACTGACGTTGAAATTACACCCTTCAAACGGATCATTTAAGTCTTTCCTTCTTGCTAGATATAGACGCTTTTTTTTAAAAATATCTTTCACATATTTTATTTTGACAAATGTTCTATATTTATATATTTTTTCTGGTAAATTCATTAAAACCTCACTTCATTATTGTCAATAATATAGTCAAAATTTCATTTTACATTTACTCATTCCAGCCATAATGAAAACATAAACGTATCATTTTCAACCACCGTATTAAGCTAAACCATAGAACTCAAAGTAATGCTTTATGGTACATTTTTCCGGTTTATTACCGTGGTTCATCAACTACCTCTTCTAACGCTTTCTTTTCTACATGATTGCTTGTCTTTTTATTGAAAAAAACAGCAACCTGTCACTGTTTATGAAACGATTTAAGGTTTTAATATAAAATCCATCTTCGATTCTTTTCCATATTCTATTTTAAGAATTAAATTATCAATATCTTTTTTTAATGCATCTATTTTGTTTTCTAAAAAGCCAGCTTTGGAACCATGGCCATTGTAACCAGCAAACTGTCCAGCTCTTAGATTTCGCAGCTTATTTTCAATATCTTCAATTTCAGGTGCATACAGTGTCGCAATATCAATTTTCTTTTCCATTTAATTTTTCCTCTCTTATCTCACGCCAAATTTTACTTTGAAATCCTGGTAACTATTCACCCAATCGAATTTCACCAGATTTGAAACCGCTTTAAAATGTAGCTTGCCACAACTTATCTTGCTTGTTTCGACTGGGGTCAGATCGCTTTGTTCTTTATCAGCTTTGGTTTCCACAATAAAATAAATACTGACTTCACCATCTTTTAGCCCCTCTTCACGATAAACAACGGCCCAGTCTGGGGAGTAGTTACCGTAGGGTGTATCAATGACAAAACCACCTTTTTTAAGTTTGGTAAATAACAGAACATTATCATCGGCTTCCAGATGTTTGGCAAAATCCAGTTCACCGTCGCTGTCCAGTTTGTAGTAAGCGTTAATGGCTCTTTTTTTATATTGATCGGCATGAAAAACCCGGGCGTGGTTGTTAAAGTCTTCAATACTGATGGAATCCACGCCAAAGATCTGGGCGGTCTCCAGTTCATAACCATCAATGACTTCATAAGAAATAACATTAGCGGCTTTAAGATCCTGCAGCTTTGTCAGAATTTTCTGGGTAACCGTATCCAGAACATCCTGGTTATTTAACAAGTCACGTTTGTTAATCCCATTGATGATTTTAAAGATAGCCAGTCTGGGCAGCATGGTATGGTACATAATATAATTGGCAATTTCAAAATCGCTTTTCGGCAGCAGATGGATTTCTGTAGCCGTTTCGATGTCTTCATCAATGGCTTTTTCCAATTCAAACAGTTGGGCATCGGTATAACCAGCCTTACCGGTCTCTACGACAAATTTAATGCGTTCAGCCAGACTTTTTAAATACAAATTAAGTTCTTCTGCGCATTCAGCAATAAATTGATCTTTTTCAATTTTAAATTTATAAATAGAACGCTTGGTAAGCTGATTGGTTAAGGTCTGGTAAAAAGACGCAAACTCGCTCTCATTAATAAATGAACGGATCTGATTGGGGAAAGGTTCATTATCGGCATTTTTAATATCGATTTTACGGGTGCCTTTTTGCACCATTAATGTGGTAAATTCTTCTTTAATTTTGATGACATGGGCTGCTAAGGTTGCATCTGTGAAAGTTAAATTTTCCAATAAAGCGGTAGTGTCTTCCATGGATTTGAAAAGAAGATTCTTTTCATTTAAAATACCATTTTGCACCAATTCGTTTCTAAAGGTATCCACCAATTCTGCGGTGATTGCTGGCAAAGGTAGCCCGGCCTTTCGCAAGGCATTTTGGAGAATATCCGCTGTGACCTCATTTTTATTAAAACCGGATTTATCATTGAAATCACGGTGCAGAGCAGCTGCAAAGTCTTCATAGTAATCATTTGCAATGACGGTCAGCTCATTGATACTGGCATCCAGGCAGCGATTCCCGGTGATGTCCACCGGCAGTCGCAGGCCCCGACCAATCTCCTGTTTTTTGGCCAGATCTGAGCCGCCAGCTTTCAAGGTGCAGAGGGTAAATACATTGGGATTGTCCCAACCTTCCCGGAGGGCTGAATGGGAAAAGATAAAGGCCAGCGGTTCAGTAAAAGAAATCAGCTCATCCTTTTTTTCAAGAATCAGTTCAATTCCCCGGTCCACATCTTCCTGGGGTTTCGCTTTGAGTTTAACCTCTTCTTCTGTTGGGTTCCAGCCTTCCACATCGACGGCTTTTTTATTTTTATCGATGGCAAAATAACCTTCCCGGACTGCCTGTATATTTGGCTTTTCCGGAAAATAGGCAGCAAATTTCTGGAGCCCACTGTGATTGTGTTCTAGAAATCTTGTATACTCACTGCTATATTCTTCATCAAATATTTCTAAATATTCACCCCGGCCATCCGGTGCATTGGTATCACGCACCTTTGCTACGGCATCAACAAAAAATAGGGTTAAGGTCTTGATGATTTTCCCGGTTTTCAGAATTGACAATTGTTTTTCAAGATGATTTCTAATGGCCAGGCGAACCTGGATGCGCACCGTATCACTCAGATCAATGTTGTCATTGCTATGTCCTTTTTCAAGAAACAGCGGTTCGCCCGGGGTTGAGATTTTTAAGGGCTGTAATTTATGGGGCTCTTCAGCAATCCGCATCCCTTTATACTGGGGCAGGCCCCCTGACAGGTCTTCCAGGGAAGCATTCCCGCCAACCGTAAAGTTTGAAAAACAGATTGGACCGCCCTGTTTCTGTGAAAAGATTTCAATCCGGGCTTTTAAATCTTTGGTAAACTCCACATAGCGCACATAGGGATAATCTTTGGGGGTGATGCCATGGACAGTCTTCACCTGAATTTTCTTGACCAGATTCTGCTGGTAAGCCGCATAGGAATCGAGCTTGTAAACCTGATTGTATAATTGCTTGTGGGTGGCTGAATAACGCAGGGTAAACAGTGGGTTTAATTCCTCGATGGCTTTTAACGATTTTGATTTATCTCTTTTAGACCCTTCCAGCTTCTGGGGTTCATCAATAATCACAATCGGTTGGACATATTCAATTTCATTCCATAAAATTTTTCCGCCCTCATCTTCAGTACGGATCTTATTGTTATCCTTATTGAAAGCCTGAATGTTTAACACGCAGATGCTTAAGGTGTTGGATTCTACCAGGTTGGTGCTGACCTTCTGGGGATTGTTACTGTCATAAACAAAACTGTGTTTGGACAGATCCACACCATATAGGGCCTTGAAATGATCTTTTAGCTGATCGATGGATTTTTCTACCCCTTTACGGATGGCAACAGAAGGAACCACGATCATAAACTTTTTAAATTCGTATTCTTTATGTAGCTCTAAAATAGTACGCAGATAGACATAGGTTTTCCCGGTACCAGTTTCCATTTCGATGGTAAAATTATGATTGGGTTCCAGGTTATGATCGGCAAACAGATCATTGTCCAGCTGGACCCGGTTCAGATTTGTTTTAAGCCGGCTGTCGACTACAATACCAGGATTACGGACGGCGACATTTTTCATTAAACCATGCGTGTGTTGGGTTTTATAGAGACTGCTGCTGTTTTTTTGAAGCCCGGAAAAAAGATCCACCACTGACTGAATGGCCTGAAGCTGGTAGTCCAGATGATCATCAAATTGGAATGTAATACGGTTTGACATAATCCATTCCTCCTTAAATAAATTCTACAGTATAGGTTTTTTTGCTGGTACCGGCATTCTTTTCAATTAAGGCCTTTAAGCGTCTGAAGGTTTCATCTTTCAAGGCAATATCATCCTGGAAAGCTGAATCTCTGAAAATGAATTTGAATGGCAGCGGATTTAAAGCTGCCAGTTTATCAACCAGTGCCACGGTGATCTCGGTTTCCAGGCAGACCAGATAGCTGCTGGCATAGAGATAGGTTCTTTGTCCGATATCGGTTAATGTTTCCAGCGTTGACGATAAGGGCACGTCATTTTGCCGCAGCATGACCTCATAGACAATGTCTTCATCCTTCGCACCGGGCATAAAGTCCATCAGATCTGGGGTGTAAACAGCAGTATCCACGGTAAACTGTTCATCTATTTCTGTTTGATGATTCCATTTGATATTGGTATCCGCCACCTTAAAGACTTTAAAACCGATGTCCAGTTTACCCTTCAGTTCAGGTTTTTCTTCAATAATTTTATCACCTGCACGGCGTATTCGTTCCTTGCCGATTTCACAAATGTTCTTATAACCCGTTTGATTTGCTTCGCTATTTTCTGATGTTTTTTCTGGTATTTGCACCATAATAAACTTACGTTTGTTAATACCTTCATCTTGTGCATTAAGTTGCATTAGTGCATGTGCTGTGGTAGCTGACCCTGAGAAAAAATCTAAAATTATTCCATCATCAGTATAACAACGTTCAATAATATATTTAACTAACTCAATAGGTTTAGAGTATGGAAAAATACCCCCCAATTTCATATTTTCAAGTAATTTTGATGCTTGTGTACTGGAGAATGACTCAATTACGCCCATTGGTCTTTGAGTTCTATTTATCACATTTCCTTCGTTGTCGCAATTTAGATATTGTTTAGTATAAATAGTCCAAACATCATTACTATCTTTTTTCCTTACTATAAAACCATTCGCAAATCCCCATTGATACTTGATTTTCGACCATCTCCAACATGCTTTCCTACCATTATTATTATCTGCTGGTTTTACAAATGAACCATCAGGTGCTTCAATAGGATAATCAAGTGATTCTGAATACTGTATTGAACCCATACCTAATTTTTGCAAATAATATTTACCTCTAGTTTTTTCAAACTCGTCACTTGACTTATACCTTTCCTCATTACTTATGGGCACGCCTTTAATTTCAATTTCTACAATGTTTTTTGCATAACATAAAATATGTTCATGTTTTATTCTAAATAATTTACTATCGGAACTACCACCACCTTCTTTATTGCTCCAAATTAAATCAGCTACAAAATTTTGATCACCAAATAACTCATCACAAATCTTTTTTAAATTGTCCACTTCATTATCATTAATACTTATAAATATTAACCCATCCTCAGTTAATAAATCTTTCGCCATCTTCAATCTCGGATACATCATATTCAGCCAATTGGCATGATAGCGGTTCTGAGATTTAGAGTTTGGCTTATATTTCTCTCCCAGTTCATCCCGATTCCCCTCAGCAATTTCGCTTTCTTCTACGCTCATGGCAAAATTATCGTTATAGATAAAATCATTCCCGGTATTATAAGGCGGGTCGATGTAGATCATCTTAATGGCCCCATAATAATTCTGACGCAACAGCTTTAAGACCTCCAGGTTATCCCCTTCTATATACAGGTTCTCAGTGGTTTCGGGATTCTTGCTGTCTTCCGGCACATAGTTCAGGGTTTTACCATTCACATCTTCCAGGGCCACTTTTTTGGCGTTCTGTTTTCCTGCCCAGGTAAGCTCATATTTTTCACTGCCAACTTCTTTAAAAGCACCCAGCTCTTGTTTCAAAGCTTCAAAGTCCACCTCGCCGTCTTTTACGGCGGCGGGGAAAAGCTGAGCTAACTTGCTTAGATTATCGTTTGCAAAATCATTGATTGTCTCTGCCACTTTTTTATATTCCAGTTCTTCTGCCATTTCAGCCTCCATTAATTATGTTCTTTAGTTCATCAAGGTTTGTTTTTATTGCCTGATTCATTTTTATTTTTTCACCGTTTCCGGTGAGCTTGTTCATTTTGTCTTGGTTTTCCACCAGGGTTTTAATCAACTCATAGGTTTTCCATGTTTTTTGGGGATCATACCAGATATTTGAAGCCAGGAGTTTTACCATTTCATCATCCGCTTTTTGATGGTTGAGGATGTAGGCTCTGTTATACATTTCCTGATAGTAAACCACCTTATTATTTTTATTGCGAATATTGGGAAATGCCAGTTGTTTTAAGAATTCAGCTTTGGCCGTATCCGGCAGCACTACCGGGTATGCCGGGGTGAGCAGGCTGTCGGTTATGACGATCTTATTTTCTTCAATCTGGCTCAGTCGTTTTAGACCCAGTGAAGAAATGACGCGAGGACGTTTCGTTCGTCATGTCCAGGTTATGCAAAGGAGCCGTTTTTTTATTCCATCAATGTAAGCTGCTCCTCTATCAAAGCTTTAGCACTATCCGTTGCCTTGATTAAATTTTCAAGCCTCCGATAATGTGAAGTTCCTTCATCAAATTTTACCTGTGCTTTTTCACACTTGCTGATAATTGAAACCACTGGCCTGAGCGCTTCGGTTAATTCTTCGTTAGTGTACTTATTCATAAGAATGCGCCCTTTCTTTCGGAATAGTTTCATCCTTCCAGACCTTATTCATCGTCAACCGCAAAGCATAGAGCTTCCTTTATACTGAATCTTTCAACACAATTTATCATTCTTTGCCTATGGATTGATATGAAAAGCCGGGTCAAACCTAAACCCGGCTTAATTTTCTGCTTTACTCTTCCGGTAAATCTTTAAACAAAATTCGCAGATAGTCTCGTCTGCCATAAAGAACTCTAGACACAAAAACGAGGTCGTCTTCACACCAGTAAAAAATCATATAATTCTGGCAAGTCAGATAACGATAGTTCGTTTGCATAGCAATTCGTGATGTTAAGGACGGCCCTAGTTGAGGATGTTCGATCAGGTTTCGCATTTTTGCTGTGATTTTTCGCATTAACTCGATTGCGGCCTGGGGATTCCCCAATTCCTCGGATATGTATTCTTTAATCAGCAATAAATCATCTCTTGCTTCTGGAGAAATCTGAAGCCTAGTCATTTTAAATTCCCAACTCCGATTCCACCGCATCGATGGTCAGCCAGCCCTTTTCACGACCTGCCTGTTCGCCTTTAGATAGCTGCGACATTAGCTTCAGAGAAGCCTTCAATGATTCATATTCATTGATATCAATAATGGCAAACTTACCTCGACCATTTTTTGTTAAAAAGACTGGTTCGCCCACCGCAACATCCCGCAATACTTCCGTATAGTTTCTTAAATCTGATATTGGTTTGATATTTGGCATTGTCAACAACTCCTTTCCTGCTGATTGAATTATACCCTTATTTGATGTTATATTCAACAGCAAAACACAAATGCCTCACTTCTCTCAGTTGATTATGGCAACATTGTTAATCATTCTTTGTCCCATTTTCATATTGTTCCCAAAAATTCTGAAAATCTTTCAACTTTGATAAAGTCTTTTTCAATTCTTAATATTTGACGTATAATATGACGTGGGGACGTTTTATTCGTCATATTCATCGCTTCAATACCAGTTTCACGACGATCTTGCCCAGCCCCAGCACCCGACTCAATTGGCGGATACTGCCACCAATTTCCTTTTGAATCTGCCTGATCAACTGGTTTCGTTTGTCTACCAACAATTCCCCCGCCAACGGTCATTCGTTTAATGCTGATGCCCAGTTCTTCCCCTTCTGTTGATTGGTTATCGCTATCCCAAAGGCAAACAATTTATATCCGCTGGTTTCTCTTATTTTATCCAATTTTTCCATAAAAACAGATCGTTCAACATCATCTTTTGTAAAAGCGCTCATTGAGTTCGTAGAGCGCAAGCAGAGGCCCCTGATCGTAGGTTTCGGATTGATACAATTTTTTCAATTCGAAGTACCGCTCCATCATCCAGGGTATGCTGTCTTCGTCCCCTCGAAAGCCGATGATCAGGCAAACCAGCGACTGCACATAGGGACTGCGTATCTCCCCAAACCGCTGCTTTAGTAATGCTGCCGGGTTTTGTTGACTCTGTGCAAGCAGACGGACTGAATTTTCAATGAAAATACTCTGATTATTGGTCATCAGTTTATCGATCACCAATGGCAGTATCACTTCTTCAAATTCCAATGCCTTTTTAATCAGCGTAACCCTATTGACCATCTCGATTTTCTGACGCATAAGCTGTACAATCGCTTCATGGTTTTGCTCAGCTTGGATCTGTTTTTTTTCGTGGGTAATCTGTGTTTTGCGTTCATCATCAAACCCGATTTGATTGGTGATGATCTCATCGACCATCTCTTCGCCGCCTTTATATAAAAGAATGTTATAGATAAACTGCTGCACTGTGTTTTGCTGGCAGGGATTCTCCTTGAAAAACTTTTTTGTCAATAACTTTTCAGACATATTCACACCTCATATTCATCTCCTTTTCGCAACCGCAAACTGCTGGCGGGCGGCCGCAAAATTAATCATCCGCTTTTCCTGGCGCTTATTGCTGCCATCAAAGGCCAGCGGGGTACACTTTTCCAGGATCCGGTCATAGATCCGTTTGTGCGCCATTTGCGCCGGAGTCTCCATCTGCTCAAGGGTCAAATTGGTGGTAATGATCAGCGGTTTATTGCTCTTATAGCGCTCATCAATGATGGTGAAGAGATTCTCCAGGGCAAAGTCGTTTTGTTGCCCAACCCCCAGATCATCAATAATCAGCAGCTGATTATAATTAATCGCATCGATGTACTTGTTCTTATCACGCTCAGAAAATAATTCGTTAAAGATCCTGGTGAAACTGGTCATCAGGGCAGGAATCCCGGCGTCGATCAGGGTATTGGCAATGCAGGCAGCCACGAAACTCTTACCGGTGCCGACATCACCCCACAGCAGCAGACCGCTGCCTTGGGGATAAAATTTTTCGCTGAAGGTTTCGGCATAGGTTTGGGCGATTGCCATGTTCTCCGGGTTGCTGCCGTCGGACTGCTCAAAGCTGCACTCCCGCAAGGCCGCATCCTGGATGCCCCGGGTTCTCATATTTTCGTGGTAATGCTGCCGTTCCTTAAGTTCCCGCTGTTTTTTCTGATCTTCCCAATCCTGTTGTTTACACTCGCAGTTGCAATTCTCCGTGCGCTCGTTGGGGCCAAACTGCACCACTACCTGTTTGGGCGTATGACACCGATGACAGTAAAGCAGCCCGTCTTTGAGGTAATCCCGGGGATCAGCGTCAGGGGGCTGCTGGCTGAGACTTACAATGCTCTTCAGACTCGCATTCATAAACTCCGCTCTCCTTTCCCGGCATAGTTATAGCCGTTTGGCAAAGTGGCTTCGGGAGGCAACGATTTACGGCTCTGGTTGAGGTAGCCTTCGAATTTTGATCCGAACAGAGTCTGCGGCCGCAGGTACTGATTCATCTTGGGATCACTGAGCCATTCGGCCGTTTTGGTGTCAATGACTGCCCTGAAGTCATCAAACCCGAAGCCCTCGTGCGCCCGGGCAGTTATCAGTCGACCGGTTGCCGCCGTTGCCGCTTTAAATTCGGACCGACAGCTGTGATTAAGATAGTCCACCACCTGGCCCACCAGCGGCGAATCAACCGGCTGCTCATCCTGAGCGCTATTTTTTTGACCATCACCAGCGACTGCGTTGCGATTTTTCTTTTTATCTTTCTGAATAATTGTTTTGTCTTGTTTTTGTCTAGTTATGTCAGTCGTTTCTACTGGCGGATCAGCTGTCGTTTCTACGGTCATAAACACTGGCAGATTGACTGTATTATTTACCGTATTGATGGCTTCAAAGCTGACCATCCGGTAAGCGTTGGGACTGCCCTTTTTACCTCTGCGATAAACAAACAGACCCTTTTCAATCAGACTGTCACGGGCGCGGATAAAGGTCTTTTCTGATTTACACTGGATTAACACCATCAATCTCTGGTTGTCTACTGTAATCCACTCAGCCCAGCCGCAGCGATTGAACAGCGCCACCAGCTTGTACCACAACAATTGTGCGGTTGCGGGCAAGTAATTTGTTTCGAGCCATCGTTCAAAAGCATTAAGCTCCTGGATATAATTCATATCTGACCATCCGGGGGCGTTTAACCCGGTCCTTTCTGGATAATTTTTCAGGTACTTGCGGAAGTGCTGGATCCGGTGCAGCGTTTTCTTGGTGATTAGCAAGTTGACGGCGCAAACAACCATTATATCCGGCGTAATCCTGGTCAATGCCGCAGCCATCATTGCATTTTTAGCAATTTATGTGCTTATATTACCCTGCCCAAAGGTAGAAGTCTAGCACTTTTTACATTTCAGAACGCGCCGTACGGTTTAACTTGCTAAGTGCAAGTTTAGTGCTATGATCAACATGAAATACGCTATCGAAAGAGGGCTGCGGGGCGGATATTGATACCGAAATGATTGCCCGGGTGCTGACCATTCCCCAGCATCCGATTTGCATAATTAAGACAAAGGGTAAGACAAAGGGGACGTTTCGTTTGTCATATCCATCGCTTTAATACCAGCACCATCATCGCCTTTCCCAGCCTCAGCTACCAACTCAATTGGGGGATACTGCACCCAATTTCCTTTTGAATCTTCATAATCAACTGAGTTCGCTTGACTACCAACAATTCCCTCGACAACGATCATCCATTTAATGCTGATGTCCAGTTCTTCCCCTTCTTCTGATCAGCAAATAAACATAGTTGCCGACCATACCCATAGGCAACAATTGAAACCCGCCAGTTTATCTATCTTTATCCGGTTTTTTAATAACAACCGATCGTTCCGCATGATCCAGAAATGATTACGCCCATCCAGACGCTTCAGCATTATATGGTAAATACGAGTAGTGCCGTTTTTTTGCGCTTGCCTTGCCATTTCCTATTTCATCTCCTGTTGTTCTAACTTGCATATCATAGATTGCCGAACATGACAAACGAAACGTCCCCATATCATATTAAAAACCACGATATTTCAGAGTCACTTAAACTTGAACCGGTGATCCGACATTTTGCTTCTCAGGATCATAATCTTTTGTTGGGAGTATTGAAAGTATCAGCCACCGGAAATGTAATGGATTCTGGTGTTTATAATAATTTGGAGATTGAATCCTGTTTAAAGAAGGAAGTGGAAAAACCCTTTGCCATCTGTGATCTGGATTTATTCAAGAAAGATCTTCAAAATGCTAAATTGATTTTAATAATTGGCGACAATGCGGGCGAAGTTGTTTTTGACAAGCTTTTAGCAGAATACCTATCTCAGAATTATCAGGTGATTTATGCAGTAAGGGGAGCAGCTATTATTAATGATGCTGTTATGGAGGATGCCCTTAAAACAGGCGTAAATGATTATGCTCAGGTGATTTCAATGGGATGTGAAACGCCAGGTGCTGTTTTAAATTTATGCTCACAAGCATTTATCGATCTTTTTAATCAGGCGGATATGGTGATCAGTAAGGGCCAGGGAAACTTTGAAGCGTTATCGGATTATCAACGGGAGATATATTTTTTATTAAAAGCGAAATGCCATCATATTGCAAAAGCACTTGATGTAGAAGTTAATGATTATGTATTTAAGAAAAACATCAGTAACTATAAATAATTACCTTGAATACACAATAAGACGTGGAGACGTTTCACAGGTCCCGAAACGTCCTCGCGTCATACACAAAAATCAACAAAGACCGAGGTTTCCGGATTTTTTGATGCATTTGATAAACTGTCTAATATGTACAGGATGCACCTTGTTTTTTTTGTAAATGATATATAGAAATCTGTAACTCGACAACTCTCCCAGCCTGAAAACTAGTATTTTCCCTTCATTCATATGGTTTTGAACTGCTTTTTCGGAAATGATTGAAATCCCCATATTATTGATGATTGCTTTTATAATTGCCTCCTGATCATTCATGGTCGCAATGACGTTAAGTGAATTTTTATTTACCCCAATTTTTTCGATAAGTAAATCACTTTCTTTTCTTGTTCCCGAACCACTCTCCCGCATTACAAACGGTTCTTTTAAAAGTTCCTCGGATGATGCATTATTTTTTTTTAACTGCATGAAATGATCGCTTGACGATGTCGCAATCACGAGTTGATCCTGATAAAAAGGATCACTCACACATTCTTCGTATCCTGGTTTCGTACCAACCAACCCGATATCCACCTCCCCTTTCATCACCTTCTCAATGATTTCGCCGCTATCCGATTGATGAATCTGAAAAGAAATTCTCGGATGCACTTTACAATATTCTGTAACGACCTCCGGAAGAATATAAATAGATGGTATGGTTGATGCCCCAATTCTTATTGACCGCTCATTGTCACCATTGAATTCCTCATAAATCTTTTCGCGAAGATTGAGAATGCTTTTTGCATACTCATAGAGTTTTTTACCATCCTTTGTGACAAAAAAAGTTCTGGTGGTCCTGTTGATTAATTGATTGTTTAATTCGTTTTCCAGCGAGCGGATATGCACACTAACGGTTGACTGTGTCAGAAAAAGCTTTTTTGCTGCAGCAGAGAAACTTTTTTGCTCGACAACGTTAACAAATACTTCCAGCTGTTTAAATTCCATTTAAGATCTTCCTTAATGCTTCTGCGACATAGCAGATTTCTTCTTTGGTATTGCCATGCCCCAACGAAAAACGCAATGTTCCGGTCGGATATGTTTGCAACGTTTCGTGGGCACTGGGTGAACAATGCAGACCAACTCTTGTCATAATGCCGTACTCACAATCCAAACGAAAAGCAATACCAGCCAAATCATGATTCAACGCCTGCACCGAAACAACTGCGGTCCGGTTTGCGGTATTCGACATTCCGACAATTTCAAGCTCCGGGATGTGGCTTAATTCTTCCAATAATAATGCTGTCAGCATCATTTCTTTTTCATAAATCGTCTGAATCCCGACAGCCATTAAATATTTCAATGATGCATTCAATCCAACAATTCCCGGAAGATTCATGGTCCCGGGTTCAAAGCGATCTGGCATAAAATCCGGGATCTCTTCCGTATGCGAAATACTTCCAGTACCACCACTTAATAACGGCTCGATTTTTTCAATCATCGCCTCTTTTAAGATAAAACCACCAATTCCCTGCGGTCCTAACAGGCTTTTATGTCCAGTGAATGCCAACGCATCGATCCCCATCGCGTCCATATCGATGGGCAGAACGCCCGCCGTTTGCGCCGCATCGACAATAAAATCAAGTCCGTTCTCTTGGCAAAATAAACCAACCCGCTCAATCGGTAAAACCGTTCCACAGACATTCGATGCATGGGTCATGACAATGGCCTTTGTATTCGGCTTAAGGCACTTTTGTAGCTCTTCAAGCAACAGCTCCCCCTTTGTATTGCAGGGGATTCGATCGAACGCAACGCCAAATTGTTTTAATTGTGTCAATGGACGCATCACCGCATTATGCTCCATCGATGAAACCAGCACGTGATCGCCGGTTTTCAAATAGCCCTTAAGGATTATATTTAAGCTGGTTGTCACGTTCGGCGTAAAAATGACATTTTTACAGTCGGAACAATTAAACAATTGACTCAGCATTTCCCTGGTCTCAAAAACCATTTCAGCGGTATCATAAGCATCCTGATAACCGCCCCGGTTGATATTGGTGCCATTTTTTTCGATATAATCCACGATCGCCAAAGCCATCCCTTCCGGTTTTGGAAAAGACGTACAGGCATGATCAAGATAAATTCTTTTTTTTAACATGACTAACTCCTTCTGTCCGTTTTCTTATCTAAATATACCCTAACTAAAAAAAAACGCCAACCATTTATTTGTATTTTCTATATATATAATCGATTCTGCGTATCTTTCAATTACCGTTTCTTTGCTTAACATGTTATATTGATACCGTAACTTTTTTGAAAGAGAGGGATTTTATGAACTTAAAAAATGAAAAAACTGCAATTATCCTTGCTGGTTTACTAATTGGTGTGATTTCCGCACTATTGGTGGTCTTTGGTAATCCAGCGAACATGGGCTTTTGTATCGCCTGTTTTATCCGTGATACGGCGGGAGCCCTGGGCCTGCATCAGGCTGCCGCTGTCCAATACATCCGTCCGGAAATCATCGGCCTGGTGATTGGTTCCTGTGTAATCGCATTGGTAAAAAAAGAATTTATTCCCCGCGGCGGTTCTTCACCGATGACCCGTTTTGCGCTTGGATTCTTTGTGATGATCGGCTGTCTGATGTTCCTCGGCTGTCCTTATCGTATGGTTTTGCGGATTGCCGGCGGCGATATGAACGCCGTGATCGGTCTTATCGGCTTTATCGCCGGGATTCTGGTCGGTGTTTTCTTCCTCAATCGTGGTTTTACTCTGAAACGAACTTACAGCCTTCCCAAAATTGAAAGTGCGATTTTCCCAACTGCTCAAATCGTGCTACTGATCTTACTGATTACAGCGCCGGCCTTCATTTTCTTCACCGCCGTTGATGGCGGACCTGGCGCCAAGCATGCCGCCATCCTGATTTCACTGGGCGCTGGTTTAATCGTCGGTATTCTGGCCCAACGGACAAGACTATGCATGGTCGGAGGTATCCGTGATGTCATCTTATTCAGAGAATGGAAACTATTCTTTGGTTTTGCCGCAATTCTGGTTGCTGCATTCATCACCAATCTCATCACCGGTCATTTTTCACTTGGTTTTATCGATCAACCAATTGCCATCACCGATGGTTTATGGAATTTTCTGGGTATGTTGACCGTCGGATTTGGTTGCGTGTTACTTGGTGGCTGTCCTCTGCGTCAACTAATCCTGGCCGGTGAAGGAAATACCGATTCGGCCATTACAATTTTAGGTTTATTCGCCGGCGCTGCCATCGCTCATAATTTCGCGATGGCTTCCTCCAGCAAGGGCCCGACTTTTAATGGCAAAATTGGTGTTATCATTGGGATCATTGTCATCCTGATCATTGCTGTTACAAATACAAAAAAAGAAAAATTAGCTTAGAGGTGAAAAAAATGTTAGATGCTAGAGGACGTTCCTGCCCTGAACCCGTGATTATTTTAAAAAAAGCCATGATTTCTCAAGAAAATTCGTATACAATATTAGTAGATAATAAAACCGCTTTGGAAAATATTACCCGCTATGCTGAACACAATGGCTATCAGGTTGCTTTTACGCAAAGCAATGATGATTTTACGATGATACTCACAAAAAAATAAGTAGGTACTTAATGATTTATATTGCCACTTTCTATTCTCATTTTGGCGCTATTCGATTTAAAAAGAAATGCATCGCTGATGGTTTATCCGCATCAGTCATGCCAGTCCCGAGAAGTCTGAGCAGCTCATGTGGAACCTGTGTAACATTCACTGTTTCGGATGAATACTATTTAGATGAAAATATCAACGAAGAAATTGAACAAATCGTCTGTGTAGAAGAAAACAAATATCGGCAAATTTATCAAGCATCAGATTCCTGATGCTTGATTTTGTCGTACAGAAAGGTTTTAAAAATGGAAAACGAAATTAAATTAACTAAATTAGCCAGTTGTGCCGGATGTGGTGCAAAAGTCGGTGCCGGCACCTTAACCGAAATTCTCGATAAACTACCAACGCTTCATGATCCCCGTTTGATTGTCGGCTTCGACAAAAGCGATGATGCCTCTGTTTATATCATTAACGATGAGCTGGCTCTGGTACAAACCCTTGATTTTTTTCCACCGATTGTCGATGACCCCTATATGTTTGGACAAATTGCCGCAACAAATGCATTAAGCGATATTTATGCAATGGGCGGCGAACCGAAACTGGCCATGAATATCATGTGTGTCACCAATCAAATGAATAAAGATACTATTTACGCCATTTTACGCGGTGGCTACGAGAAAGCCTTTGAAGCGGGTGCCATCATTACTGGTGGCCATACCATTGAAGATGTCGAACCCAAATATGGGTTATCGGTATCCGGATTTGTTCACCCCCAAAAAGTGTTAAAAAATTCCACTGCCAGGGAAGGAGACGTACTTATTCTAACCAAACCGCTTGGTATAGGAATCCTGACAACCGCTGCCAAGGCAGATATGGTGGAGCCCTCTGTCTTAAACCGTGTTTATGAACAAATGGCTACATTAAACAAAACCGCACGTGATATTATGGTCAAATATGATATCCACAGCTGTACCGACATCACCGGTTTTGCTCTGATTGGGCATGCTTATGAAATGGCCCAGGGCAGTAATCTAACCGTCCATCTGGACAGTCATTCTGTTCCCTTCATTCCCGAGGCTTATGTCCTGGCTGAAATGGGGATGATTCCCGCTGGCGCTTATCGAAACCGGGATTACGCTGAACAAGGTGTGACGGTTTCTAAAAATGTTTCAGTCGCCATGCAGGATATTATGTATGACCCCCAGACATCTGGCGGCTTATTGATGGCCGTTAACGAAAAGGATGCCACCAGACTATTCAATGAGCTGAAGGATTCGATTGAACATGTTGCTATTCTTGGGCATGTAACTAAAAGAGACCAGTCTGAGATTGTCATCGACTAAGTCTTTTCAAAAGGTCTGGGAAGGACAAGGGACAGTTCTTTTGTGCTCTTATTACAAACTTTTTTACCCAAAATGCAAAAATATTAAGCCTCATTAATAATTTCTTTTTCATTTGCCGCGATGGTTTTAGTTGGTGTATACTCATGGTGGATATCCCAAGAAACAGACTTAAACTATATTTTCTAAGCATTGAAAAATTTATTTCCATTAAAGCAGGTGAAAAGTCATGCCGGAACTACCAGAAGTAGAAACCGTTCGTAGAACGTTAAAGAACTTTATTATTGGAAAAGAAATTAAGGAAATCTGTGTTCATTACGATAAGATCATCGCCGGGGACACGAATAACTTTGTGGCATCGTTAACAGGACAAACCATTCGCGATATCGATCGAGTTGGTAAATATTTAATCTTTATTTTGGACAGCCAGGCGTTTATTTCTCATTTGCGTATGGAAGGCAAGTATCATGTTGTCGATGATTCAAGGCCGCTCAATAAACACGAACATCTTACCTTTGTCTTTAGTGATGGCACCGAATTGCGCTATCAGGATACCCGCAAATTTGGTCGTTTAGAACTAGTGAACAAAGACACCTATCGTCAGGATTTACCGCTTTGCAAACTGGGGCCCGAACCATGGGATGCTGATCCTAAAGAAATCTACGCAAAAATACATAAAAGCAGTCTGCCGATTAAAACATTATTGTTAGATCAACGCATTATGACCGGAATCGGAAATATCTACGCCAATGAAATCTGTTTTAAGATGAAACTGCATCCTGCCACACCAGGGAAACGCGTCAGTAAAAAGCGGGTAGTCGAATTAATAGCCGTATCAAAAGAAATATTGGCGCAGGCGATTGCCCAGGGTGGAACGACGATTCACTCTTTTGATGCCAATGGCATTACCGGCTTGTTTCAGGTGCAATTACAAGTACATCTGCAAAAAGTCTGTCCGGTATGCAATGGGGCGATCACGAAGGAAATGGTTCGTGGCAGAGGGACCTATTATTGTAAATCGTGCCAGAAAAAGAAACGCTAAGGTTTAATCCGCAACATTTCCGCATTTCTTTTCTTACAAGTTAAGTGAGCGGTTCCAGCAACACAGGGTCGCTCAGAAAATTGTCGATTCGTTCTTTGACATTCGCCTGGAGGTTACGGTAGAAAAATTGGTAATCATAGAGATGATAAACCCCATTCTGGAAAATATCGAGTACTGGTGGAAAATCAGCTGGGGTGACATCGGTCACCCGCAGGGTTCCCCGAATTGAATCCAAATAAGCCCCGGTCAAATTTGGCACTTCTTTAACAACACCTCCAGAATAATCCGTAAACACAGCACCGTTATTTTCACTAGCGAAAGCTGGGGTACTATCGGTTTTCCAGTTCAAGGGATTGATCCCCAGCGTTTTATCTGGAACAATCAAAGAGGTTTGAATCCCTTCTGCCTCCGAGTTAAAGGAAATAATCACGCCAGTGTCCCCGGAATTCTGCGCCATTTTCAGAAAGGGATAGTTAATCAAATCTTCTGGTGTCACGCGCCAGCCAATGATATAGGCGGCTACCAACTGGCCGCTTAAAGTCGGATCATCGAACTTTTCCTCCAGCAACCGCAGCAGCATTTCCGAACCCTGGCTAAACCCTGCCAGAATAAACGGCCGCCCATTATTGTAGTCTTTCATATAGAGATCAAACGCCTGTGAAACATCCTCGTAGGCCAGATTAAAATACTGATCCGATTCGGATGCATTCATGGTGTAGGCATTCAACGCCGCCTGACGATAATAAGGAGCAAAAAAATTGGCTTCCCCGTCATAGAGACTTTTTTCCATATTGGTCGCACCCAGGAACTGGGCTTTTGTTTCTTCATCCCCAATATCCATGGAATGGGAAGTATCGGTACCCAGATAAACCGTTGGCGCTACAAAAAACACATCGCAGTTTTTTGTAACAGTTTCGCCAAGCGGCAAATAAGCCCAGTTCTCCGATTTCGTATAATCCACCCCGGTCGGTTGTTGGACACATCCGTACAGCAGCATCGTAATGATGAGGAAGACGGTCAAAATAGCAGTCGGTGCTGAACGATTCATTCTTTTTTTCATGGTTTTCTCCTTTTATTTTTTTCGACACTCATTCTAGGCGCAACGCAAATTCCGCTGCATTCCTTAAATCCTCACTGTTTGGTCTGCCTTTGTTCATTCCACCAAAGAATTTAATAAAACTGTTGGTGTTAAACCCTTTGCAGCTAAACTCCCCTTTTACAATGTATTCTTTTGACATACGGACATAAAGTTGAAGTACTTGATTGAATCTAAATAAATCCTTCCGTCACGATCATTAACAGCCCAATCGTAAATCCGATGATGGCTCCAGTGTAGACTTCTTTTGGTGTATGTCTTTTTAATTCAACTCTTGACCAGCCAATAGGTCCAGAAAAAAGCAGCACAATTATGCCGATAATTAAATTTATTGGCATAATTAAAAATGCGAGATAAATTGTCAGAGAAACGTGCCCTGAGCATTTTATGAAAAAATTGACAAGATACGAAACAATCAGTAGGAATAATGCAAACAATGCCCCTAAAAATAAGTCTTCTGATTGTTTGGTGAAAAACAAGACGCAATTTATAATCACTAAAAGCGTGATTGCAAATAAATACACCGAATTGCGTTGCTTTTTTACTAAAACATCAAAGTTTGTATATTCTCCATTTTTTGTTTTTGTATAATTTCTTATGGTTGACGGAACAATTACACATCCAACAAGTAAAAATGAGATAAACAAAGCTTTATTAAATTCTTCATAAGAAAACATAACAACTAAAATAAAAATTGAAATGGTGATTAATGGGTGCGCCATCAGAGATATGTATGCTGCAATTTTTTGTTTCACTTAAAACCACCTTTACTTTGTTCGATCATCAACCGTCCCTTTGTGCTCATATCTCATTCTATGAATTTAAAAATTCGATCACTTCTTTTAGATATAAATCCAGGTTTCCGATACACAATTCCCCGTGGTTAAATTCTTTGAAAACCTTGATCTTAACACTGGGTAATTTTGATAATAAACAATTTGCATATTTTTTTCCCAGCCACGCCTCCTTGGAACCATACCAATATGCGATATCTGTTTTTGTATCGGCAATTGAATTTGGAAGTGCATAACTAAAAACCGATAAGTGGGCATTTCTGCAGCTTTCATCTGTCATATTTGCACCAATTCTAAAAACGTCATCAACCATTTCTGGGGGATAAAAGGTGCGACTTAAAAGATACTTCAAAAACCTGCTTCCTTTTTTCATACTATGAGCTTGCCTTATTCGATAATTCACAGATAAGCCCAGCAAGAATTTATTCATTGGAACGATCGGCCCTGCATCAACAATTGCCTTATCAATTTCAAGGCTGTTTTGATGATCTCTTTGACCGATGTTGGGTTGCATCAGCTTAACAGATGTCAAGCTTAACGCTTCTCCCTAACCCGATACCTCAAAATGGTCTTCAGTTTTTTACATTATACCACTGTATGCAAGGAAAAACCGGAAGACTTGATATTCAGGTTTTTCATGGAAACGGTTACCTCTATCCGCCCCCTTGTGCTCTGATAAACCAGCTGAAATAGCCGGCTGAGGAAGGTCGGATTAAATAATAATTTATTTCCCAACAAATGACTGGTGAAAAATTGGGTAAATATAAACCAGTAAGAAATATTTGACGAAACATTTTTTTGAAAGGAATTGTATGATGAAAAAGGTAATGCTTAATGAAATGACTGCTTTGGAAGTTCAGGAGATGTTAAAATACGCCAATCAGATAACCGCCATTGTGACCTTTGGATCCTGCGAGAGTCATGGCTGGCATTGTTGCCTGGGGCCGGATTTTTTCGTGCCATCGGAGGTTGCCAAACGAGTGGCGCAGAAGCTGGACAATGTGGTAGTGCTGCCCTGCGTACCTTTCGGGACATCCATTCATTATAATCGTTATCCGATGTCGATTACTCTGCAATATGAAACGGAAATTGCCATTGCCGAAGATATTTTCGAGAGCCTCATTAACAACGGTATCAAACACATTTATATATTAAATGGTCATGACGGCAATATTCCGGCGCTGGAAATTGCTGCCCACAAGGTCAAAAATCGACATCAGGAGGCAAAATTTCTATATCTGCCGGATTGGTGGACCAAGGTTGGACCAATTATGGGTGATCGTTTTGAGGTCTGGAATGGACTGGGACATGGTGGTGAAGGCGAAACCTCGATTATGATGGCCTTGCGCCCGGAACTGGTCAAGCTGGAAGATGCAGTTTCCCAGGTGCCGGAAAATATCATTAAGATTAATGAAAAGGCGGACATTATCTGGGACATCAAGGAACTCACCGCCACCGGTGCCACTGGAGATCCCACCAAAGCCAGCATTGAAAAAGGCGAGCAGATGTTGGAAATCTTTGTTAACCTAGTTGCCAGCACGATTGAAGAGATGAATGGGCGGGGCTGGGAGTACTGATTGGGCAGCGTTGGATAACGAAGTGCTTACTAATCACAAAAAGAAAGGAGCATCTCAAATGAAAAAGTTCTTGGTTCTCTTGTTTGTTTTCATCCTCTTTTTGCTTTGCGGATGTACCCCCGGAGCAAAAAACAATAGTGATACGGTCTCCCAAACTGACCAGATATCCAATAGCACTTCTCAGAACAACTTTGAAGTCAATTCATTTAAAACAAAAGATGGCAACGACTCCTATTATTTTGAAACAACCCATGACGAATTGATTGCCGCAATCAACGAAGCGGTTACAAAAGCCGGTTATCCGCCGTTTGTGTTAGTTGATACTTATATTTCCACGAATGACGATTTATCCGATTCCTATTATTACAAAATGGAAGGGAAAACCGGAAGACTTGATATTCAGGTCTTTCATGGAAATGGTTTTCTCTATCTTGTCTACATGGATATTTATGACAGTGAATCCGAAATGCCCCTGGATCAATTTCTAATGGAAACATTATCCGATATTTTTACTTCCGGCAAGGGAAAAGAAGTCTGTACACAACTAGATATCTATTCCATGAAACCCACAGACCCAACTGATTGGCGTTCCACTACAATCGGTAATACTGATTTTGACCTTTCAATCCCTTATGAGTTCGGGATAACTACTACCGAATACTAACAGACACAATATAGACCTTGTATTTTTAGAATTTCAAAACACCCGTGAATATTAACTCCTGGATGTTTTTCTTGATGTAGTCACATGATCATCTGTCTCTTTTACTGCTACGCAAAAAAGTGCCCGATCGAGATTTCCTTGATGCTTTCGGATAGTTTGTTAAACCCTCAGCAGCTCCGGATAATCAACACGATCGGACACTTCTTTTCCTTATCGGTCTGTTCTTAAAATAAATCATCGTTTAACCATTTCTTACTCATCATAGCCGCATGGACTTGGGTAGATTGTATGGTCTGTTCTTCAAGGCCAAAAATCCATCCGCTGTGATTTCATCTCCAATCATTTCTTCTGCAAAGGCCTCGTCATCCGGGGTCAGAATCAATCTATCAACTGCCGGCATCATGTCGCGTCCCTGATCCAAAAGTCCTCTCGACAGACTGTCAGCTTCAAAGCCTTTCTCTGTTTCACTGCTGAATGATTTATCACCGATAATCTCATCGGCAATCATTTCATCAGTTAACGTCGTGTCATCTGCTTGTAGCGCTTTTGTTTCTTTTGCCGGCGTCATTTCCCGTCCGCCATCAAGAAATTCTCTGAAAGAACTTCTGCCTGCCATCGTTTCCTTTTCAAGGAATTCATCAGCGATTCGTTCGTCAACAACATCCGTTGTCAACACCATGCCACAAAAACTACATACGGTATCGTCAAGACTCAAAATGAATGTACATCTCGGACAATACTTCGGCATTTTACTCACTTCCTTCCGTCTTGATTCTATCATAATTTCCCCGCATTAACAAATGAAAGCGAGCCATTTTCCAAAGAATCATCCGGTAATAAAGCAACGGTTAAGCTATGTAAACAGGGCGTTACAGAAATGACAATTCTGCATCTGCCTGCATTTGATTTGATAATGATGTAACCAAACAAAGCACCCACAAATAGTCATAACTTTCCCAGCGCATAAACGTTTGTTCAGAACCGATCAACTTTCTTTTTTGGTAACATCCGGCATCAGTCGATAACGGTTTTTAAAAAACTGGAAAGCTGCGATTCCGATTAAAAGAACGATGCCCACTAAAGTCGCGATGGACAGGTACCCAAACTGTCCCTGAAAGCCTTCCGGTGCCGTCAAATACTGATGTATCCCAAAATATCCCCAGGCAATCGGCAGCGGAAAGACCGCATTCCGGGTGCTTAACGCGATGACTGCCGTCAGCACCACTGCCACCGCCTCCACCATGATCCCCCAGTATTCCGGCGTGATGCCAAAGCCGCCCCACTCAATCTTGACCAGCCATGCCGCTGTGTTCACAACCGTTGCGATCAGCAGCCATCCGGCGTACATTCCAAAAGCTGCCGGCAGCAGCCAGCGATTTCCGGCCTGAATTTTTCCGATTTCTTTGACAATCAAACTCAATGTGACGGCAAAACCAAAAATCAAAACGACCGATAAACCGATCCAGGTATAGGAAAAGCTGATAATCCATAGCATATTGAGGGCGCAGGATAACCAGAAAAGATAAGCGATGCGGTCAATCGCACCGCCATAGTAATCATCCTTGTTTTTGATGATCATCACAACCATGGCGCTGATCAACAGCGCATAGATGACACTCCAGATGCTGAAAGTAAAAGGCGCCGGAGTAATTAACGTCATATACCGGTCTGAAACGGCTTTCTGCGACAGACCATTGAATAATCCGAATGCTCCCAATCCGTTGATGACCAGCGTACTTGCCAACAGAACCAAACTGATCCATGCCTTTGTTAATCGATTCATATCATTCACCTCATTCGTATATTTATTGTCTATATACCAACTTTTCTGTGAATTATTCAGCCCAAAAGAAGCCAGTTCTTTTGGGCTCTTATTGCCAAACTTATTCTAACCCCAAACACAAAAATATTAAGGCCCCTTAATAATTCCTTTTTCATTTGCCGCGATGGTTTTAGTTGGTGTATACTCATGGTGGATACCGCCAGAAGCACCCTTAAGTAAACGCGTATCCCTTGCCATAGGAATCAGATTTCCTTTGTCTCATGACCTGAAAAATGGAGCTCCGGTGTTTTGATACTCACCTTGGTTCCTTCCGGAACTGATTTTGTAATAAACACGTTACTGCCAATAACCGCGCCTTTTCCAACAATCGTATCACCGCCTAAAATTGAAGCCCCGGAATAAACGGTTACCTCATCTTCCAGGCAGGGATGCCGTCTCACCCCTCTTAGCTTCTGACCACCTCTGGTGGACAAAGCACCTAATGTTACCCCCTGATATATTTTTACATGCTCGCCAATGATGGCGGTTTCTCCAATCACCACGCCGGTTCCATGATCGATGAAAAAAGATTTTCCAATGGTGGCTCCGGGGTGGATATCGATTCCGGTAATATTATGGGCATATTCGCTCATGATCCTTGGAATCAGCGGAACGGAAAGATCATACAGTTCATGAGCCAACCGGTGAATGCTGATGGCAAAAACACCAGGATAACAGAAAATAATTTCATCCCTGCTCTTTGCTGCCGGATCCCCGTCAAACGCTGCAATAATATCGGTTGCCAGGAACTCTCTGATTCGGGGGATCTTGCTTATAAATTCATAACAGATTTTTTCCGCTTCGATGTGATACTGTTCTTCACCAACATTTTCCGATTTGCCGGCCTGATGTCGCAACGCCAAAGTGATCTGTTTCGTCAAGCTTTCGATGATACAAACCAATAACTCACCAATGTGATAGTCCTGAATTTCGGTGCGAAAATTAGTTATTCCAAAATAGCTGGGGAAAAGCAGTTGCCGTAATGATTTAGTTGTATCAATAATCACATTTCGATTTGGCAAAAAACCAAAATTATGGGGAGCAATATAGCACTCTTTTTTATAACTCTCTGAAATACTGTCAACCAATGTTCCTATTTTCGTTTTATATTCGTTATTCATGGCGTTTCCTTTCATATTTGTATCTGACGGCGCAGTTATCGGGGCGATTAGCGCTCGCCCCGCTGACATCGAAATTTTGCTCAACGTTTGGCGTGAAATCAACGGCGCAACTGATCTATACTGTTTTTATTCCAATCCCCTTCTTGAAAATATAAGATGCGCTCAGAAAAGAGCCCAGAATCAAAAACACTGCGATGACAAGCTGCGTCTGAATGTTTCCTTCACACACTCCGATAAAAGCAAAGCGGGCGATATTCACCAATGGATAAATGGGGTTGATGTATTTGATCGCCGCCAGCAGACCCGGTAATTTTGATATTTCAAAAAACACACCGCCTAAATAGGCCAGAGGGGTAATGACAATGGCCAGAACAAAATTCATTTTTTCAAAATTATCAAAAATCAATCCACAGATTAAACCAAGTGATGCAAAAACAAATGATGTTGCGGTCAGCGACAGAATAAAATAAATGGGATATTCAATTTCATACCCAACAAAAAAGATTGTTGCCGCATAGGTCAGCAAGCCGACTAATACACCTCTAAAGACACCGCCAAATACAAACGCCAGAATTTTTTCGGCGTTGGATATCGGGTAACTGTTCAAATCCTGAATGGTGTTCTGAAATTTCTGGGAAATGATTGAAAATGCCGGGTTCTGGAACGCGGCAAAAATGGCGCCCATTGAAGCCAAGCCCGGCACCAGAAAATGCAGATAATTGACCCCATCGATCCCAACCTGTCGGGTCTGGAGCATTCCCCCGAAAATCGCCAGATACAGCATGTTTGAAATCAGCGGCGCAAGAACGGTCTGTACCGGTACCTTCATAAAACGATGAATCTCCCGGTTCAAAAGCGTTGTAAAGCCGGTTCGGTTATAAAATATAATGCGTTTTTTCATTTTCATCTCCTAATGACTGATCAGTTTCAAATAGATTTCTTCAAGTTTTGGTTTTTCCACAAAAATATTGGTAAACTCCAAATTTCTCTCTGTCAACATCCGAAAAACTTTTGCCAAATCTTTTTTGGGAACTTTCAATTTCAAACTTGTTTTTTCTTCTATTTTGGGATCATAGCCTTTCAAAAATTCAAAATCAACCGCATTCAATTCGTGATCAAAATGCAATTCAATCCTAACTTCATCAGAAAATGAATCCATCAGCTGTTCCTTGGGTTCATCGGCAACGATCTTTCCATCATCAATAATCACAATCCGATTGCAGAGTTTTTCTGCTTCTTCCAGATAATGGGTCGTCAGGATGATGGTCGTTCCCGACTGATGCAGCTTGATCAGAAACTCATACAAGGTATGCCGCATTTCAATATCGACTCCGGCCGTAGGCTCATCCAGAATCAGAATTTTAGGCTGATGAACCAGTGCCTTGGCGATTAAAAATCGTCTGCGCATTCCGCCTGAAAGATCCCGTAACCGGGCATTTCTTTTTTCCGTTAAGTAAAGCGCCTCCAGCAGTTCATCAATATAGTCCTTATTGTGTTTTATGCCAAAATATCCGGATTGCTTTTTCAGCGCCTCGTCAACGGTAAATACAAAATCATATCCCGTATCCTGGGGGACAATCCCGATTATTTTTTTTGTTTCAAGCTCATTCCGGTCAATACTATATGGGCCAATTTTCACGGTTCCTGCTGTTTTTTTGACATTACCAGCCAGTATATTGATCAAGGTACTTTTGCCGGCACCATTTTGTCCCAGGAGCGCGGTAAATTCTCCCTCTTCAATTTTCAAACTGATATTTTTTAAGGCCTCTTTATTTCCTCTCTGATAGGTTTTTGATAAATTACTAATCTCCAGCATACACTTTTTCTCCATTTCTCTACTCAGCCACGGGGACGGCGATATTGTTGATTAATTTTCCCGGGCATTCTTTTCAATATCTTTGTCGTCTTTATTATCCTGCTCCTTTATAAATCGGATTGTTTGAAGCAATCTGAATTTGATATTTTTTATATTCTATCATATCACTAAAATTACTCAATTATTATATCATCTATTTTGCGGCATTTCTATAGACCTACTGCCAGAAACCAGCATAATGGAATACCCTTTTGCGGCATGGCGGTGACCATGCCAATACATAAAACAGCAACTGAAGACGCATTTTGGATTTACATGTTATAATGAGACTAAACCTTTATTTTCAGAATCACAGGGAGTTTAAAAATGAAAATTCGCGAAGATTACACCTGTCCCCTTGAAATTGTTCACGATATTATCAAAGGCAAATGGAAAACCATCATCATCTTTCAAATGAGAACCGGTTCTGTTTCACTTGCTCAACTGGAGAAAAGTATTGAAGGCATCAGTCAGAAGATGCTGTTGCAACAATTGAGTGAGCTTCGGCATTTTGGCCTTGTCGACAAAGAAAACGCGCCGGGTTATCCGCTTCATGTTGATTACTATCTGACCGAACGGGGCATCAGAATACTCAAGGCCGTTGAAATTATGCAGGAAATTGGAATTGAATATATGGTTGAACACCATCTGACCGGTATCTTAGATCAGAAGGGAATCTGCTATTCGAAATAATCGTTCCGATTTTTTTTCATCCATACCCACAAAAAAGTGGGTAATTTACCTCCTGTTCAATCTGCATTATACTGTAAAAAAACGAGGAGGTCAGATAAATGAAAAAAGCACTACTACTGATTGATATTCAAAATGATTATTTTAAAGGTGGGCGGTTTGAGCTTAATCATGCCGATGAAACTGCCCAAAACGCCAAGAGAGCTTTGGACTATTTTAGAAATAAAGGTCTTCCAGTCTTTCATGTTCAACATATCAACGCAAGACCGGATGCCCCCTTTTTTAGCGCCGACACTGAGGGCGTAAACATCAATTCACGGGTCTCTCCCTTTCCTGGGGAAACGGTCGTTATCAAAAATACCCCCGACAGTTTCTTGAATACGGATTTGCTGCCACTCCTGAAACAGCTGGGAACAGAACAGTTGGTGATCTGCGGAATGATGAGCCATATGTGTGTTGACACAACGGTTCGCTCGGCCAAAAGACTGGGGTTTGAAATTGAATTGCTGAGTGATGCCTGTACCACGCGGGATTTATTCTGGGAAAACACCCCGATCCCTGCTGAAGTTGTCCACTCTGTTTTTATGGCTGCATTGCAGAATACTTTTGCCGCCGTAAAGAGCACAACGGATTTCATAAACTCTGATTCATAAACATAGTGATCCCGATCTGATTGCTAATCGCCACCATACACTGCCTCCAATTCTCGGCCACCTTGATCGATGATCACACAGGGACTGTTCACACCCTGACTCTTAATCATGGTGTCATTCTGGTACTGCAATATTATTTCCAGTTCTTGCGCCGGCATCGGCCTGTGATAATAGAATCCCTGAACCGAATCACATTGTATATCTTTCAAAAAAGCAAGTTGTTCATGTGTTTCAACCCCTTCGGCAATTACATTGAGTCCCAGATTTTTTGCCAGGAGGATGATCGTATTAACAATGGCCTGATCCGTTTTACCTTTGGCTACCCCATCAATGAATTGCTTGTCTATTTTTATCTGATCGATGGGTAGTGTCTTCAAACGGCTCAACGATGAATACTCCGTTCCAAAATCATCGATTGAAATAAATACACCCTGCTTTCTCAATCGGTCTAAAATTTCGATAATATAGTCTGACTGGTTAATTGCAATATTCTCCGTCAATTCCAGTTCAAAATATCGTGGCTTTAAATCTGTTTCCTTCAGCAGTTTCTTGATAAGGGTTGTCAGTTTCGGATTTCTGAACTGTGTTGCGGAGATATTTACCGCCATCCGTACCGGAGGCAGCCCCATTTCCTGCCATGCTTTATTCTGACAGCATGCCGTTTTCAGCACCCATTCACCAATCGGATTAATCAAGCCCGTCTGTTCTGCAAGAGGAATAAACACATTGGGCGGTATCATATTCAACTCCGGATGCGTCCATCTTAATAACGCTTCAACGCCAACTATTTTACCGGTTTGAAGACAAATCTGGGGTTGATAGTGCAGTTCCAGTTCATCGCGCTCCAGCGCATGATACAAATGGTTGGTGAGTTTCGTCTTAAAATTGACTTCTTCTTTGATTACAGGCGAACACAGGACAAAGTGATTTTTTCCTTTTTCTTTTGACTTGTACATGGCAATATTGGCATTTTTTATCAGTTCATCAGCCTTTTCCCCATCAGCCGGATAGACAGCAATTCCCAGATTGGCTGAAATGTAAAACTCCTGTCCATTTACAATAAAAGCCTGTTTGAAAAGGTTGAGGATCCGGTTTCCAATCTTCAAAATCTCTTTCTCTTTAGCAATATTATTGAGCATGATCATAAATTCATCGCCCTCAAAGCGCGAAACGGTATCCGTCTTTTTGATGGACCTGATCAGTTTTTCGCTGACCTGGATCAGAAGTTTATCCCCACCTTCATGCCCCAGGCTATCATTAACGTTTTTGAAGCTATCGATATTCAGGAAAACCACTCCGATCATTTTCTCTTTTTGCCTGGCTGACAGTATTTCGTGATTCAATTTATCACTAAACAACAGCCGATTTGGAATCCCGGTCAACTGGTCATAATGAGCCTGATGAATAATCTCTTTTTCTTTTTCCAATTTTAACATGGCAACGGCCAGAGTATTGGCAATGATTTCAAAAAGATTTCCATATTTTTCGTTTAATTGCGTTTTAGCGGTTTTCAAATTAAATGCAATAACCCCCTGAACGTTTCCATCGCAGGCAATGGGAATCGCAATATCAATCTCATTGCCGATATCCGGTTCTCGATTGATAGCTGATTTTTCTTGCTCACTGTCATCCTTATTAAAACGATGAACAATCTTATTTTCAAGAATGGTCTCAATCCAAACTGGTGCTTCTTCAACCGGAAAATCCTGGTGTATTTCTTTATTTGGCTCAACACCTTCCCCGCACCACTCCTGGGTGCAGGTAATTTTCTTTTTGTCTTCATCAAAAAAGCAGATGTGCACACGAGTCAGATCAAACAATTCTCCACTTTTTGTGATCCATTTTTCAAGCATTTTATCATAATTCATCCGATTGATGTTCACAAAGTCACTTGAAAATTCTGATATGCTTTTTTCGATTTTTAACTGCTCCGCATTTTCCTTCAATCTTTGAACATACAATTTATTGACAAAAAAAGCAATCCAGATGGCGATTCCAAACAAACCGATCCGCACCAGATGGTCATCACTGTCAATTTTAACAATTGCCTGGGGCATGGAAATGAAAACGAGAATCTGCGTTAAAAAAGTGGACACCGTGATTCCCACAATAGCCATACGATTGTTAAAAACCAACGAAATGATAATCAAAACAAACGGGAATGCCCAGATGGTCAAGCTGGCCATGCTGATAAATTTGAAGGTGATCAGCGGGATTATCAGCATCATTAAAAACAGAATCAAATAGTCCCGCTGTCTATCTAATCCTTTAATGCGCTGGATCAGTTGAATCAGAACACCCATCGCCAGCAGCAGTCCGCTAAAACAAAGAACAGATGCCAGATTACCATTTTCTTCAAGAAAATACTGAGTTATCAGATTTAAACAACTGCCGGCGAGAAAGGCTACTGACAGGTAATTGTAGATTCGGGTTCGGGTCTGATTGTTTAAAATGACTTCGTTCTTATTGACGGATGACTTTTTTACCAGGGTGTATTTTTTAATCGTATAAAAAACACACCCTGCTATGATAAACATAATATTGGGCAGAAGTTGAAACAAACCGGCTGAAAGTTGAATGCAGGAATAAATCTTTGTTGAAATTACCAGAATTAGCGACACCATGAATCCATCCAAAATCGTTTTTCCCTGTTTTCTGTTCAATTCATCTTCTGTTTTTATGGTCCATCGCCACAGTACACCCATGGAGATCAGCATAAACCCGTAATAATAGCAATAAAACAAAATATCCCATAAATTGTCCTCAGCAAGGTTGATCCATCCGTATGGCGTTCTTAAAAAAGTATACTGCAAAATAACCAGATCCTGGGAAAGTGAAAAAACATAGCTCATAATGGCCACTGGTGTATACATCAGTAAATAAAGCCACCACTTCTTAAGCAAATCTTTTTTCCCCGTTAAAACTAAAGTATAATGCAAAAAAATCCCGGGACATGTTCCCCATCCCAGTGCCGCAACCCGCTGCCAAAACATACATGATTCAGCATCGGGTGCAGAAACGGACATTGCAAAATCAAAGGCCCATACACTCAAAAAAATACTGAATACAAAGAAAAGACGATTGCTTTTTTCTCTTGAATAGAATAACACAATATAACTGCCAAAAAAAAGATTGCTTCCTGATATAAGGAAAAAAATGATCGAAATCATGAATGGTAGTGTCTCCACAGGAACTCCTTTCACTGGATCGTGATTGTTTTATATTTGAAATGTATTTAAATTTATCAGTTTTTATTATTTATACCCACAAAACAAGAAAAACATAAAAATTTGATGTCATTGGACGTTTTAATACAAAACCTAACACAAGGGGGCGGTTCTTTTGTGCTGTTTCTCTCGTTCAGAATTAGACGCAAGGTACCAAAGACGGCTCTTTTCTGCTGAAACAATTTTATTATTATCTGGTATTGACTTCTGGGTTTATTCAGTTTATACTATACCGGTATACAATATACTAGTAAGGAAGTGAATAAATGTCAACGGTTGATTTGATGATATTGGGAGTTCTGATGCAAAAGTCGATGAACGCCTATGAGATGAAAAAAGAGATGGAATATCGGAATATCAATAAATGGGTCAAAATCAGTTCACCGTCGGTTTATAAAAATCTGGTGAAACTTTATAAGACAGGATTTATCGATGGCGAAACGGTTCGCGAGGGTGAAATGCCCGAAAAAACCATTTATACCATCAACGAGAAAGGCAGAAATTATTTTATGCAGTTAATGTCCCAGTACTCTGAAAATCCCGGGATAATTTATGTTGATTTCTGTGCCTTTATTGCCCATCTTCATCTCATGGATCATGAAACCGGCTTGAAAATGATCGAAATGCTGCAGACTGGTCTTGCCTTCAAGTATGACTCGATCAATGTCCAGCTTGAAAGCATGGACGGTGTCTCTTTTTATGCGACTTCCATCGTCGATCTCTATTCGCAGATGTTCACTCTTTTTAGCAACTGGCTGGAGGATTTTAAAAGTCAGTATAACGAGTATTATAAAAATAGCTAACCAGACGCTATTTTTTTTACCCATCTAGTATAATGTATACTACTATATCAAACATTATTAAGGATGAATTTTTAATGAATGAAAAACAAATGAGCAAATCAAGAACCGCCCTGATCCTGGCCGGCATCATGGCCAGTCTGCTGCTGTCCGCACTGGACTCGACGGTCGTCAGTACGGCCATGAAAAATATTGTCGATAATCTGGGGGGATGGATGTTTATTCATGGCCCTTTACCATCTACATGCTATGTTCGACGATTGCCGTACTCATTTGCGGGGGACTGGCCGATATTTACGGGCACAAATTGATGTTTATGATCGGTATCACGACTTTTCTCGCTGGCTCCATGCTCTGCGGTTTATCGCAGAGTATGATGCAGCTGATCGCCTTTAGAGGCGTACAGGGCATCGGCGGCGGGATCATTGTTTCAAGCGTATTTACAGTCGTTGCTGATATGTTTGAACCGGCCGATCGGGGCAAGTACACGGGTATTGTTACCTCGATGTATGGACTAGCCAGCATTATCGGACCTTTGGCCGGTGGTTTTATCACCGATGCGCTCGGCTGGCGCTGGATTTTTTTCATCAACCTGCCGTTGGGTATCCTGGCAATCGTTATCGTCGCGATTGCAATGCCGTCCTTCAAAAACAGTGGACTAAAAAAGGCGGTGGATTTCCCCGGGATCGCCGCACTTGTTTTTTCCCTGGTGCCCATGCTGCTGGCTTTTAGTATGGCCGGCAAGAATTTTGCCTGGATTTCGGTTCCCTGTATTGGCATGTTTCTTTTTTCGGCCGTCATGCTGGTGCTATTTGTTTTTCTGGAAAAAAAATCGGCCAACCCGATGATTCCGCTCACCTTTTTTAAAGATCGTGCGATCTGCGTCTCCTTTCTGATTGCCTTCTTTTCCCAGGCTTTGATGTTTTCAACGGTGATCTATCTGCCCTACTTTGTTCAGGGTGTGATTGGCTCGTCGGCGACAACCTCCGGCGCCGTCATCACCCCAATGATGTTCGGGCTATTGTTGTCAAGCAATATCACCGGTCGGCTGGTTTCAAGAATCGGCAAAGCCAGAATATTATCGGTATCTGCATTTCTGGTCATGGGGGTGGGAGCGTTGCTGCTTTCCACCATGGGCATCGGCACTTCCTACTCCAGTGCCATCCTTTTTATGGTGATTTTGGGGTTTGGTGTCGGGATGAGTATGCCCATTACCAATGTTAACGCGCAAAACGCTGCCCCGAGAGAACAGATTGGTTCCGTCACATCAACCGTGATGTTTTTTCGCAACATCGGCAGCACCATCAGTTCAGCTGTCTATGGGATAATCATGACCAATTCTCTGAACAATGGATTTTCGGGATTAAACATGCAGTATTTGCCGCCGGAAATCCAAGGCATGCTCAAAAACACCCAAATCATTACAAATGCACAGACGGTGGCAGCCATCCGAACTTAGGTGCCGGCGTTATATCTGAGTTATTTTGATGATTTATACCTGCAGGCGAAAACCGTCCTGGCCGGCTCCATTCATGATGTCTTTCTGTTTTGCGTCGTCATCGCCGCGGTCGGTTTTCTGTGCTCACTATTTCTGCGTGAAGCACCAATGACAAGAAATAAAAAAATAGTTACTGGCGACACAGTAAAAGTTGTTGATCTAGCCGATGATTTAGCCCATAGTTAACATGCTGTAAATAAAAAAGCCTTGGAACCGTTGATGTAAAATGGCTCCAGGACTTTTTCATTTTTTTGCTATTAGCGCGATGGAACAGGTGATATTTTCTTCACTAGCATTTACCGTTTCATTGATACGATGAATAGCCTGATTCATGCTTACTGTTTAAATCTCTCCGGCGTTTATTTTTTTCGCCGTTCAAAATCTTCGTCAATTTCCGCCTTCCAGTTGGCCGGAATTGGGTTGCAGGCCCGCATTTCACAAACCACCTCGCTGACTACCTTGTAGTTCAAACGGGTTCCTTCGCTGTCGGCATGATAGTTTGCGGCTCTGTCGGCGTCGATTCCAAACTGGGCGGCAGTCTCGATGGCGTCGATATTGGCGCCCAGAAAAATGAATTCCCAGTGATACCGGGTTTTCTCCAGTTCGATCATTTCTCTGATCTTTTCATAGGAATACTCCCGGCTGGCGTTTTCCAGACCATCGGTGGTGATCACAAAGATAACCTGATCCGCCTGGTGGTTCCTGCCAGTGTGTCGCTGGGCATTGACAATTTTATGAATGGTCTTTCCGATGGCGTCCAGCAGGGCTGTGCAGCCGCCCACATAATATTCTTTCGCAGTAATGGGTGCAATTCCCCGGATGTCGATGCGGTCGTGGAGCAATTCGTAGTTGTCGTCAAAAAGCACCGTGGTGATCGTAGCCGCTCCCGGGGCCGCCTGCTGTTTTTTGAGCATGGCGTTGTAACCCCCGATGGTGTCACTTTCCAGACCCGACATGGATCCGCTTTTGTCCAGAATAAAGACCAGTTCAGTTCTGCCTGATTTTGTTTCGTTTGTGTTCATGTTCTTATCCTCCGTTTCTTTGATAACTAAAGGATAACCGATTTTCCACCGCTTGTGGTCGCTTTCAGAACGACATCAGGCACCCAACAAGGCCTGATCGAAGGCAAACAGGGCTTCGTTGATTTCATAGATATTGTAATTTTCGGCGTTGATGAAATACTCGATAATCAGATCAAAGGCGTTGCTGTGGGACAGGGCATAGCCGGCCCGGCCCAGCAGATCATGGGTTTCGTCCAGATTCAGCTCCAGGGCAATCGCAAAAGCGATGGCCGTTGCCTTGCTGGGGCTGTAGTCTTTTTTGCTGCGGATCTTGGAAAACAGCTTCCGGTCAACATTGGCTTTTTTATAGGCTTCCACATCCGTCATGCCCTTTTGATCAATGAGCCGGATCAGCATTTCTGAAAACGAGTCATCCAAATGCCCCAGCACATCCGCCAGGCTTCTTGACACCATTGGCTGCGGTGATGGTGTCATTGGCTGCCGCTGAGGAGCCGGATAAATCATTCTGGCTTCTTTTAAATTCCGGACTTCGTACTCCGCCGCTTCCAGATGGCGTTCAGAAACCAGATGTTCTTCCACGTAATGGTCATCGATATATTTTTCTATATCTGAAAACAGTTTTTCACTGAATGCAAAGGCCTTCTTGTCAAAAACAACCAGATAAACCATCATCTCATGGCTCAGGAGAAATTCACTGATGGCTTCCACTGCAATCTTCAGCGCCTGATCCTTGGGATAGCCATAGATTCCCGATGAAATCAGGGGAAAGGCAATGCTTTTACCGGCGTGTTTCAGGGCGAGATTCAGGGAACTGGTATAGGCATTGTGCAGCAGCTTGGCTTCGTTGGCACCGCCGCCCTGCCAGATGGGACCCACGGTGTGGATGATTTGCTTTGCCGGAAGCCGGTAGCCGCCGGTGATGACCGCCGCCCCGACATCGCAGCCGCCAATGCGGTCGCACTCGGCCTGAAGCTTGTCTGCTCCGGCCGCTGTAAAGATGGCCCCGCAGACACCGCCGCCCATTTTCAGCCCGGTATTGGCGGCATTGACGATGATGTCCACCGGCATTTTGGTAATATCGTTGCGGATGATTTCAAATGGCATAAGTCAACAATCCTTCCTGTTCTAATCCAGTTTATCATAGAACTTGCCGTTTTCCCTCATCATACCAGTTGCGTCATCTTTTTTCAATCGTTCTATTTAGAAAACGACCTTCCCCACCTA
This sequence comes from Acetobacterium fimetarium, assembly GCF_014284475.1. Taxonomy (GTDB): domain Bacteria; phylum Bacillota; class Clostridia; order Eubacteriales; family Eubacteriaceae; genus Acetobacterium; species Acetobacterium fimetarium. The sequence goes on from NZ_WJBC01000004.1 coordinate 165,364, forward strand.
CGCTCTTGCCATTGATCCGTTTTCATGGTTTAGTCGTCTGAGCCATGCTGCAGGTCTTAATCCACACCCTCTTCAAACATTCTGCAGGGACTGATTTTCCGGATACTGTTTGCCACAATCAATACGGTCGCCAGTCCCAGCAGGCTGATGCCGATGATTGTGAACAACACCAGGCGGGGATCCACATAAAATTCACAGTTTAATATCCCGTTGGCGGCCAGCATCAGTGCCAGCAAGGGATTGGTTGCAAAATAACCGGCGACAGCCCCCAGTGCTGAAGCCCCGATAATGACGGGCATTTGACTGATCAGGATCTGTCCAATCAGCTGGTTGGCGGTGAACCCCAGAGCTTTGGAAACCCCCAGCCGGATCCGCTCTCGCAAAATCCGCACCCGGATCACCAGAAACATAACGAAGACAATAATCACGGCAATAATCCCCAAACATCCCGTCACCACAATTTTAATAGACGCTTCAAACGAATCCAGCATCATTTCAATGGACTCAAAATAACTGGCCGTCTGAATATTCTGATTCGCATACTGATTGTTGATTCGGGTCACAAAGCTTTTTGTATTTTCACCGTCTGCCAGATAAACCATCAGATTTTTCTCCTGATAGGCAGGCATCAGTTTTTTCATGCCGGCTGTTGTAATGGCGGCTCCTCTTCCGAGCATATTGAACTGCTGGGTTACACCCACCACCAGAAATTCCCGGGTTATTCCGTTATAGTCAATCGACACCGTATCCCCCATCTGAGCGCCCAGCTTGTTCAATACGATGCTGGTGATGGCAATTTCATTATCATTCACCGGCATTCTGCCTTTCACACAGGTATCCACCTTCAACCGGCTGTAATCTTCGGTGATTCGGGTACTGGCGCCGCATTCTTTTTTATCGTATTTGATCACGCCGTCAAAAGAATCCAGCTTGACAGTATCTGCCACTCCCGGCATTGCGGCAATTTCATCGAATATCGTTTCTTCATTTTCCATCGCTGTCACCTGAACCTCGGCGGTTTCCAGACCGATCAGTTTAATCATGGCACTCTTGTCGACTGCAAAATTGTAATAGGCGGCAAAAGAAAACACGGTAACCAGACTCAGCATCATGATGATCAGTCCTGCAATCAGATTCTGCCGTTTATTGAAAATCAGTGATTTATAACCCATTGCCATATTCAGGCTGAGTTTCGTCCGCTCCAGAGGCACTCTGTTTTTTCCGAAATGATGGGTTTCAATGCCGTTTCGCAGGGCTGTCAGGGGCGTGATTTTTTTGATTTTAAAGGCGCTGAAATACGAAATTCCCAGTACCGCAATCATAATCACCGCCAAACTGATCAGTATGGTCCGGGGATAAATTCCGGTTGTCCAGCGCAGACCAATCGATGACGACACCACGTTGGTGATTACCGGTGAGATCAGCATCGACGCACCCAGTCCTACTGCAAAACCGACTGCCGTAATCAGCAGATATTCCACCAGAATTGAACCAAGAATCTGACCGGAAGTGTATCCCATCGCTTCCAGAGCACCAATATTTTTGATGTTGTTTTCGATATGCGTAGTAGTTGAAAATTTAATGACGATGGCGGCAATGGCCAGAATGATGATGGAGAAAGCCACCAGAACCGCCATAATGATATTAATGAACACGGCAACCCCGATCTTCATGGTTCCATAACTGAGGGTGGCATAACTGCCGGTTCGCTCCGGCCAGACAGTCTTCAGGTCTTTTGTAAATTGGGATTCAAAAGCTTCCGTATTATCAATGTCATCGGTGATGACCGCGCTGTAGCTGCATTTTGATCCATATACCGGCTGATTCATTAAATCATTAAACTGCTTGTCCCCCACATAGAGCTTATACATACTCACATTGGAGGGACTGGCAAACATCAGGTCTTCATAGAAGCCTGCGATCTCCAGTTCGGTGGTGTTATCATCGACCATAAATTTCAGCGTATCTCCGGTTTTATAGCCGTTGGCGATCTTTAAAACATAGGGAACAATCACCCCATTTTCAGGTATCTGCGCGGCCTCATCAATGATGGTCACCCGGGAAATATCGCGCGGGGTCTCGCGATTCAGAAAGAGCGTGGAAAGGCTGTACGCTTCTTCCCCGGTATCCACGTTCTGATATTTGGAAGACATCGACATCAGTCCCTCTTCCCTTTCACTGCTGGCATAGCTGTCAATGGATTCATAGATCTGATCAATCGCCGCATCATGACTGCCATCGGTGATGGAAATAAAATGAGCGCCGTTTGTCTCGGCATTTTTCCCATCGATAAAGGTGTCCAGATTGGACAGTACACTGATTCCCACGTAGAGAAAGATGGTGGCGATGGCAATGAGGATAATCAGTGTGGCCGTGGCGACCTTGGCCTTCCTGATATTGTTTGTTGCGATCATCAAGATTTTCATGACTACCATCCCATTCTTTCCAGGAATTCCCGGAGAATTTTATGCCGTTGGGGATCGTCCTTGACATAGCTTCCCAGTTTGAGCTCATCGATGATGACCCCATCCTTCAGATACAGGATACGGTTGGCCCGTCTGGCGGTTTTGATGTCATGCGTCACCATGATGATGCTCTGACCCGAGGCATTGACCTCGGTCATCACATCCAGCACATTGATGGCATTGGTTGAATTGAGAGCCCCGGTGGGTTCATCCGCAAAGACGATTTCCGGCGCATTGATCAGCGCTCTGACGATGGCCACCCGTTGGGCTTCCCCGCCCGAAAGCTGGGACGGATATTTCTGATAACAGACCTCGGTCATGCCCACCTGATGCAGCAGTTCTTTGGCCCGTGCCGCAATGGCCTTTTTATCCCGGCTCACCAGCAGACCGGAAATGATGATATTGTCTAGCACGCTCATGGTTTCATTGAGATAAATCTGCTGAAAGACAAACCCGCAATGCTTGCGGCGAAATACCGCCAGCCGGTCGTTGGAATATTTTGATATCTCTTCACCTTTGAAATCGATCTTTCCCAGCGTGGGCTTGTCCATCCCGGACAGGGCATAAAGCAGCGTGGATTTTCCCGAACCTGAGCTCCCCATGATGACGGTGAAGTCCCCTGCTTTGATATCGATATTGAGATTTTTTAAAACGTGCTGCATGATGCTGCCGTTTGAATAAGTTTTACTGAGCATTTCTGCCTTCAGAATGGTGTTTTCCATTGTAATCCTCCCGATTAACTGAGTTGATCATTATCACGATGATAAAAGACCATGGCCAGCGTTTGCTTTCCATGGTCCTATTATAGCGCATACTTTCTTAACGGATCTTTTTCCAAATCTTATTAAATTCTTATCTGTTTCTTAATTGTAAAGCTCACGGCAGTTCGGCTTTAGACCACTTTGAGGCGCAGTTCCACGACGAACCCAGCCTCATTGTAACAACGGATGCTCCCGCCCATGCCTTCCATAAACAGTCTGGCCAGGTAAAGCCCCAGCCCGGAGCCCGGCGTATTCTGAACCGCTTCGCCAGAACCCCGAAAAAACTTTTCGCACACCAGCGGCCATTCATCGGGATTCACGCCATCACCATCATCTCTGATCTTTACTTCCAGGTATTTTTCTGTTTTATCCAGATCAAACCAGACGTCAATATCGGTTCCCGCATACTTGTAGGAATTGCTGATGATATTGTCAATCACCTGACCCAGCCGCAGCGGATCACAGCTGATCAGGCACTCAGCCAGGTCATTTTTGAAGCGGATTTTACCGAAATGATCCATCTCCCTAAACATCTTAAGCATCACAGTGCTGGGCTGTTCGCTCACATTGACCTTGAGCATTTCCAGTTCTTCCAGCGTGGCGTGAAACAGATTGCTGATCAGGGCATCAATAACACCGGCTTTGGCATGGATCACCGCGATTTTTTCGATACTTTCGGCAATCGTCGTTTCTGCGGCTGATCCCGTCTGAGTATCAAATTTCACGCCGCCAAGTTTCGCCGTCAGCAATTCGCAGATGGCTTTGATGGTGGCCACCGGGGTTTTGATATCATGGGACAGTTCCGCCACCAGTTCTTTCTTGCTGATATTGGCCTCATACTCCCCCTGCCGGGCTTTTCTCAGCTCCTCCCGCATGAGATCAAAGCTCTCGGTGAAGGCGCCAAAATAATTGCCCCGATCCATCGGCAGCCTGAACTCCAGATCACCGTCGGCAATTTTTTGGGCAAACTGTTTCATGACCCCGAATGGCCTGAGAATGGAGAAATGCACCATCCCCAAAACCACATCAACCAGGATCAGCACCATCAGAAAAACAACCGTAATCATGGCCAGCAAATTATTTTTCATCTTTTCTTCTTCACTGCCGTCCGTCAGAAAGATGACCTTGCCCAGCACTTCCGCCTGCCCATCCGCCGAAACAGAAGTCAAATCCATGATGGTATGACGATTCCTGATGCCTTCAAACAGCAGCGACTGGTAGTTATCATCCGTGACCAGCGCGATCTGGTAAGCCATGCCGCCACTTGCACCTGTTTTTTCGGTATCGCCGTTCGCCCAGTCTTTTTCGATGGTTTTGACAACACTGTTAATCTGCGTGACATCGACAGCATTGATCTGGGTGGCATTAATATAGCAAAACAACACCCCATAGCTGGCAGCTAGCAGCAATGTAAAGGCGATGATGATTCTTTTTATTTTCATGAATTATCCTCAATTGCAGAATCCTGTTTTCAACCGATCCATTTTAGTCTTCTAAGGTCTCGAACATATACCCGGTTCCCCAGATCGTTTTAATGTATTTGGGTTTGTTGGGATTCTCTTCTATTTTTTCTCGGATTTTCCGGATATGCACATTCAGAGTCCCATCGCTGAAAAAGGCATCGCCCCAGATATTAGCAAATAACTCGTCTTTGGAAATCACCCGGTTCTTATTTTCATATAGGTATTGAAACAGCTTGAATTCTTTTGTTTTAAAACCAGCATCTTTTTCATCGACGTAAACCTTCATGGCGTCACCATCAATTCTCAGGTTTTTGCAGCAGTTATCGTCTTTGCCTTGAGAAACCCCATCAGCACTGGTCTCAGCTTTTAAAACCAGCGCATCATACCGTTTGATGATCACCTTCACCTTAGCCAGCAGCACACTGAGCGAATAGGGCTTCTTGATGTAATCATCGCCGCCGATGTTCAAGGCAATCAGCACATCGTCATCACTCTGCCGGGCGCTGATAAAGAGAATCGGCACATCGGTTTTTGTGCGGAGTTCCCGGCACAATTCAAATCCGCTGTCATTGCCCAGATTGATATCCAGCAAAATCAGTTTGACCCCATTCGTCTTAACAAAGCCCATGCAGTCATTATAATCCGTGACATACGCCGCCGTTACTCCGAACATTTCAAAGTATTCACAGGTCGCTTTTGCCAGCTCGACCTCATCATCAACGATCAAACAATCCCAGTTCACATTTTCTCCAATCCGCCTGACTGAGGCGACCAAACGCCCAAGTCTGACTTTATCCTTACGCTCTTTTAAATAATCATATCATTATTCCCGTGTAAATGCATCCATTTAACACAAGAAGTGGTCGGCGGTTCTGGCTAGATTTTAAAACTGCTGAACTGGCGGTTGTTTCAGAAATCCGCGTAAAAAAACACCCTTTTGTTTATCCCTCTTTTGCCAGAAATTCTTCCTGGTCCAACAGGATGTGATCGGCATGAAGCAATAAGTTTTCATAGAATTTGATCAGATAGCTATCTGTGCTGTCGATTTTTTTTGCCAGATTGGTATAATTTGCCCGAACCAGCGCATTTCTGAAATAACTGGCATGCTTTTCAAAAGGAGCGTTGTTAACGGTGAAGCCCAGGTCATTCAGGTACTGAACCATGAACACGGCTACAGTTCTGGTGTTTCCCTCCCTGAAAGGATGAACCTGCCAGATGGAAGATGTGAAGGCTGCCATGCTTTTTATCGTCTCATGAATTTCCATACCCGCATATTTTTTCTTGCGTTCAGTGTCAAAATCATAACCCAGCGTATCTTCAATCATGAAATAATTGGCATAAGTCACCGTTTCCCCGTTGAGAACCGGTTCCATTTTGTAAATGTTTTTCTCCCTGAATTTACCAACCCACTTTTCCGGTAAAATATCTTTAAAAAGATATCGATGAATGCCTTTGAGGGAAGCCGGACTAAAAACAAAACCGGAGTTATCGAGTAAGCTGGCGATGCGGGTTGAAACAAAATCACATTCACGTTCTCGCTGATTCTGATCGTCTTTCGGCAGTGTTTTATAGTGATTGACCAGCGCCTGCTCAACCTCCAGATAAGACAGTCTCCCGGCGAAATGAACCGGTAATAATGTTTCAGTCAAATATTCTGACGGATCAAGTAAATCGATTTTATTTAACCCAAAACCCGTTTTCCAGTATTTTTCCTTTTGTTCCGGATTGATTGTTTCTTCAATTTCCTGATAGTTTTCTTCATTTTTTCGATCAGTCATGATTCATTGCTACCCCCTTTATCGTTAAATCGAACTGTTTAACAACAATCCTGAATCTGATAATTTTAATATTCTATCATATAACATAATAATTATTATACATTATAGCAGCTCTTTTTAGGTATATCTATTTCAGCGTTTTTGTAATCAAAAACCGCCAGTTCCGGCAGCCTTAAGCGGCCGAGTCTGGCGGTTGTTTTTAATTGGCAATAATCTGTTTCAGATATTTGATGACTAGATCTGCGAAGCGGTTGATGTCCTTGATGTAGGCAAAATCCTTGCCATAGATCAGTTTTTCGGCCATCAGATCCTGTTCTTTCCCGGTGAAAACGCCGAGCACCATGATGCCCAGCTGTCTGGCCAGGCGCACCTCGCGGGCCGTATCGGCGATGGCGACGCGTCCCCGATAGGCTTCCCTGACATCATCCACCTGGCCCTTGCCGACCTTGATGTCGTTGGGGCGCCCGTCACTGAGTACGATCAGAATTTTATTATCCTCCCGGCGCTTGAGCAAATCCTCGCAGGTGGCCTTGATGGCCAGACCGTCCCGGTTGTTGCCGGAACAGAAATATTCGAAAATATTGTCATTGGCCGATAGCGGCGATTCGTAATCCCTAAAACGCTTGATGACGGTGTAATCGAGAAAACTGGAAAATCCCAGCACCCGGTTGGGAATCCCCACCAGTGTCAGTGCCTGGGCGATAATATAAGACTGAATGGCCACCTTAGACTGGTTGCGGCGCTGAGACCCGGAAGAATCCATCAGGATATCCACCACAAAGCTGCCCTTGTTGTTGTCGATGTTCTTCACAAAAACCTTGTGGTTGCTGCTGCGGTTGATCCGCCAGAGTTTGTTGGCCACCAGCAGACCGGCGTCTGACGGAATGGCATCCATGATTTCCTCCTGCACCAGCGTGCGGGACATGCTTTCCTTCAGCTTATTGACATTCCGCTTGCAGATCTTGAAATTCGCCCGGAAGACTTCGACATTTTTCGTCTGCTGGCGCTTGACGTATTTCTGCTGAAACTCGTTTCTTGAATCGCTCCGGATGACGCCGTCGGTCATATGGATCCGGCAATTGCCATGCTCGCCCTGACAGACCCGGTTCTGCAGCTTTTTGACCTCACTGATCGGCAAAAATGAACTGCCGTAGTAATAAGCCACTTTTTCATAAATTTTTTCCAGGTCTTCCTCCTGGACTCTGAGAATCTGGGTGCCAGACTGACCATCGCTGCCATTTGACATGTCCCCCTGGGATTCGCCAAGGAGGGCATCGGCCAGTTCTTCAACCGAAGCTTCGATTTCGGATTCCTCGGGATCGTCATCGTACAGTTCCTCCAGCATGAAGTCGCTGAAATCACCCCGCAGGCGGTTCTGCTTATCTCTTAAGTCTTTTTTCTCATCCTCGTCTGCTTCCACAAAAAGCGGGAAGTAATCCATATAGATGGCTTCGATGCCTTTGAGAAAATCAACGGTATCTTCCCGGTGCTGCAGTGCCAGCAGCGCTTTTTTGAGTCGGCTGGTGTCCGCATCCAGCATCACGCTTGTGCCCATCTTTTCGAGAATGATCGCATGCTCCACCTTCTCCATCAGGTTGTTGGTGTGAAGCTTGTAGTAATTCGCGAAGATATCGTCATAGGCCTTTTTCCGGATATCATAGACGCCCGGCCGCTCGGCGATAATTTTTTCTTCAACGACCACATCGCTGCCCATCGAGATCAGCCCCAGGACAATGTCCTTGTCGAATCCGGCCCGATAACGGCTGATCACGTATTTCTTGACTTTTGTCCAGTCGATGAATTTCCGCCGGCCGCCGGCGGTCACCGCATGATACAAGGCGACATTTTCCGAAATGAAGCTCTTTTCGCCGCGGTCCATGTTTTCGTCATAGTCGCCCGAGATCGTCCACATCAGATTGGTAATCCGATTGTCAAATTCATAATCTTCATAAATCCATTTGGCGTCCTTCAAGCCGATCGCCTCCCTTCCCGTGCATTCGGAGATTTAGAGATTGCCAAAAACATCCGCGGCTTCCCAACTTTCCCGGATTCGCGTCTTGATGACGTCCAGGACCAGTTCTTTTTCGTACTGATCAAAGGTTTTTCCGACCACGCCCATGTCCACCGCCAGCATCGGTTTAAGTCCCCGTCGGATGGTTTTGAGACTGCCGATGATGCCCCGCAGATCGACTGATTTGGTCGAAATCTCGGAATTCTTGGATTTCTCCTGAAGATCCAGAAAAATGCCGGCAAACTGCGGCAGGATTTCTTCATTGGCATCCGGGAAGTATTCCCTGAGGATGATCATCAGGGTCTCTTCTTCAATCTGGGGAATGTCGATGGTCATAAAGCGGGAAACCAGGGCTTCGTTGAGCTCTTTTGTTCCGGCATATTCATAGTTCATGGTTCCGATAAAACGGGTCGCCTCATGGAGTCTGATTTTTTCATAGCCCGGCACATCGATGACCTTGCGGTAATCCAGTGCCGAATGAAGCACAACCAGGGCATCATTCTTGGCCATATTGATTTCATCGAAAACGCCGAATCCGCCGTTGATGGCGCACTCGTAAACCGAGCCTCTTCTGAGCTTGACCTCGTTGTCGATAAAGGTATCGGTTCCGATTAAACTCGTACTGTCGGTGTTGACATGAAATGACGTGTTCCACTGCGGCCGGTTGAACAATTCGCAGATATTATCCGCCAGCACATTTTTCCCGGTCGCTTTCGGTCCGGACAGCAGGATGTTCTCGCCCTCCAAAATAGCCGTAATGCACATCGCCCAGATATCTTTGCCGTAAAACACGGTTTCCGTTGTTGGTACCCGGTCCTGAAGTTTTTCTTCCAGTTTATAGAATTGTCGGAAATATTTTACATCGTCAAGAAGCTTTTCGTTCACTCCCTGTTTTAATAGTTCTTCGGTTAATCTCATCTCTGTTTCCTTTCTGTCAATGCCTCGCATCGATTTTACCTGTTTCTTATTCAGAATGAATTGAATATACCATATAATCCTTATAAATCAAGCCAAATCAGTGAAAAAAGCAAAATTTTTCTCCGCTTTTCACCAAATCCTCTGCCGGCCAATTGCTGTATAATAAAAAGCAGAGTCACGAAGACCCTGCTTTTTATGTGAATAAAGTTTTAACTGGCATTCCGACTATAGACAAATAGCGGTAGTAGTCCCGACAATTGGTCGGTACGGGTTATTGACTGGCCAGCCTAGCTTTTTCTGGAAATAGCTTTTTTAGCAGCAGCGACAACATCCTTTGCGGTCAGGCCGTATTTTTCCATCAGCGGCGCCACTTTTCCGGATTGTCCAAAGAGATCTTTGATGCCGACGCGTTCCATTGGAACCGGCGCCGTTTCGCAGAGCACTTCGGCAACCGCTCCCCCGAGACCGCCGATAATGCTGTGTTCTTCCACCGTTACTATCGCTCCGGTTTTAACGGCAGCCGCTTCAATGGCAGCCGCATCGATCGGCTTGATCGAACCCATGTTGATCACCTGGGCAGAGATGCCCTCTGCTTTGAGCAGGTCGGCCGCTTCCAGCGCCGGTCCGACCATCAGTCCGACGGCGATGATGGTGACATCACTTCCAGCTTTAAGCAAGCTTGCTTTGCCGACTTTAAATTCGTAATCTTCATCGAAGATTACCGGCACATCACTGCGGCCCAGACGAATATAAACCGGTCCGTCAATTGCAATGGCGGCATCCATCATTTTTACGGTTTCTACGGCATCAGCCGGGCATAAAACCGTCATATTCGGAATCACGCGCATCAGTGTGATGTCTTCCACGGACTGGTGCGAACCGCCGTCCTCGCCGACCGAGATGCCGGAGTGGGTCAAGGCGATTTTCACATTGAGCTTCGGATAACAGATGCTGTTACGGACCACTTCATAGGCGCGTCCAGCGCCAAAAATGGCAAAAGTACTGGCAAAAGGAATTTTCCCGACTGTTGCCAGCCCGGCTGCCATTCCCATCAGATTTGTTTCTGCAATCCCGGCGTTAAAATGACGGTCGGAGCATTCCGCGGCGAAAATATTTGTCTTGGTTGCGCCGGATAAGTCCGCATCCAGAACCACCAGGTTTTCCATTTTTTTGCTCAGCTCAACCAGGTATTCGCCGTAGGCTTGTCGTGTTGATTTCATTTCTGCCATTTTATGCCTCCAATTCTGCCAATGCCTGTTTAACTTGCTCAGCATTTGGTCCTTTTCCATGCCATCCGGCATTGTTTTCCATAAAAGATACACCTTTTCCTTTTACGGTCGTGCAAATGATCACCGTCGGTTTGTCTGCCGATTTTTTTGCCGTTTCAATCGCTTTTCGCAGCTCGTCAAAATCGTGGCCATTCTTAACCACGATGACGTTCCAGCCAAAAGCGGCAAATTTTTCGTCAATCGGATAAGGAGACATGACATCACAGACGGCGCCGTCAATCTGAAGATTGTTGTTGTCCACAAAAGCAATCAGATTGTTGAGTTTATAATGACTGGCGGCCATGGCGGCTTCCCAGACAATGCCTTCCTGGATTTCGCCGTCGCCGAGCAGCGCAAAAACTTTATAATTTTTCTTGTCCATTTTCCCGCCGAGTGCCATGCCGGTTGCGACCGAAATACCCTGGCCCAATGAGCCGGTTGACATATCAACGCCCGGAACTTTGTTCATATCCGGATGTCCCTGCAGGATCGAACCCAGCTGTCTGAGATTCTCCAGCTCTTCTTTCGGGAAAAAGCCTTTTGCTGCCAGGGTTGCATAGAGCAATGGAGCCGCATGACCTTTCGATAATACAAAACGGTCACGGTCTTGCGCCTGGGGATTTTTTTCGTCCACATTCATCTGCTCAAAATAAAGCAGGGTTACAATTTCTACCGCCGATAACGATCCGCCCGGATGTCCCGAACTCGCTTTACCAATCATTTTCACTATATCTTTACGAATTCCCCTCGCGGTTTCTTCTAAAAATGCCATCTGTTTCTCCTCGTTTTTAATTTAATTCATATCACTTTCAACCGTGTGCTGCTGATCCAATATATCCCGCCGGATGTTCTTGACGACGCCGTCTGCCAGGTAAACCCGGGGCACGCGTTTGTTCACCATACAGGTTATTTCATAATTGATGGTGCCAATCGCCGCCGCCAGCGTGTCGGCCGAGATATTCTCGCCGAATATTTCGGCTTCGTCATAAAGACGGATGTCGTCAAGCTCGGAGACATCCACCATGCACTGATCCATGCAGATGTTCCCCACCACCTGGACGAGTTTCCCTTTGATCCAGACTTTTGCCAGTCCGCTGAGCATCCGGGTAAATCCGTCCGCATAACCGATCGGCAGAGTTCCAATCAGACAGTCCCGGCTGGCCACAAAACGGTTACCGTAACTCACCGAATCGCCGGGGTGAATGGTTTTCAGATAGACGATGGTTGATTTCAGCGTCATCACCGGCTTCAAATCAATTTTCGATCGATCCACTTCGTCTGACGGATACAACCCGTAAAGGATGATCCCCGGGCGTACCATATCAAAATGAAGCCCTTCCAGATCAAAAATCGCGGCGCTGTTGGCGATGTGTTTGATGGGAATTTTGATGTTTTTTTCCGCCAGCTTTGCAATGATGTCCGCGAAACGCCGAACCTGTTCCATGGTATAGGTCTTGTCTTCTTCATCCGCTGTTGAAAAATGACTGTAGAGTCCCTGAAGTTCAATCCCCTTGAGCTTGCTCATCGTTTCAATGACGGCTGGCGCTTCACTAAAGCCAAGCCCGATTCGGCCCATTCCCGTATCGACTTTGACGTGAATCGGATGTTTGATGCCCAGTTCTTCGCAATACTCTGATATTGCGGTCGCAAAATCCATCTGATAGACACCAGGGATCACTGCCCACCGGATCAGGTCCGGGATCAGCTCTTTGGGGGTAAAACCCAAAAGTAAAATCTCACAGGTAATCCCCCCCTGACGCAAAACGATGGCTTCATCCATAAAGGCGACCGCCAGCATATCCGCGCCGGCGTCAACTAGGGCCTGGGCACATTCCAGACTCCCGTGTCCATACGCATCCGCTTTTACAACCCCAAGGATTTTAACATCCGGTCCTACGATTTTTCTGACTTCTTCATAATTATGTGTCAGTGCATCCAAATTAATTTCTGCCCATGTCGGTCGAAGTGCCAATTCATCCATCTTTCTATTCGGCTCCCTGAGCCATGCTCAAAACAATGGACACGCCATTTTTAATGGAAGCTTCCAGATTGTTTTTATAATCGTCGGCAAGGTTGTCATCTGCCTTATCCGATATTGAACGAATAATCAGATACGGCACCTGATTCAAGACGGCAACCTGTCCGACGGCCGCCCCTTCCATTTCCACACAAAGACCATTGAATTCTGCCAGAACTTTCTCTTTGATTTCGCGGGAGTCCACACCTAAATCGGCAGTCGCAATCCGACCGATACGGTATGGCGCCTTGATTCTTTGTGCTGCTTCTTCCGCCAGTTTGATCAGCGTCTGATCCGCTTTGAAAAAGGTGATATCCATATTCGGAATTTCTCCCAGCGGATGTCCAAACGCTCTGGCATCCATGTCGTACTGGCAGCTGTCTTCAGAAATCACAATATCGCCAATCTCAAGATCGGGATGGACGGCTCCGGCTACCCCCACATGAATAATGGCTTTCACCTTAAAGATGTCGATCAGAATCTGAGCACACATGGCGGCATTGACTTTTCCGATGCCGCTCTTCACCGTCACAACTTCTTTCTGGTTGAGTTTTCCTTTGAAAAAGGTCATCCCGGCATGGGTGATTTTAATGCAATCCTCCATCGCCGCTTTGATATCCCTCATTTCGCTGTCCATGGCTGCAATAATACCAATCATTTTATTATTTCTCCTTTCACAAGACTCACCACTGCGTTGGCAGCAATTCCCTCCTGACTTCCAGTGAAGCCAAGGCCTTCTTCGGTTGTCGCTTTGACACTGACACGATCCCTGGATAAATCCAGCGTTCTGCCGATATTTTCGGCCATCATTTCCATATAGGGTCGCAGTTTCGGTGCCTGAGCAATGATGGTTGAATCAATGTTGTTGATCCGATATCCCTTCTCGTTTACCAGTTCTCCGACTTTTTTCAGAAGCACCAGACTGTCACAGCCTTTGTAGGCTTCGTCGCTGTCCGGAAAATGCTTTCCGATATCTCCGAGGGCCAGAGCGCCCAGGAGTGCATCCATGATGGCATGAACCAGAACATCCGCGTCTGAATGTCCCAGGAGACCGCGAGGATGTTCGATTTTTACTCCGCCTAAAATGAGTGCCCGGTTTTCAACCAGACGATGGACATCATAGCCTGTACCTATTCGTATCATCTTATTCCTTCCAAACATTTTATCAATTAAATTTAATCATATTTTCTGTCGTTTGTACAGGGCTTTTCAAATTGTTTCAGCCTGCACAGGTTTACATGATTCGCTTTTCCGAACCCCGGCTTGTTGTTTATTCATACCTCTTTTAACCGGATTCTATCATAAAAAAAAGCAAGAAACACGCTTGCGTGTTTCTTGCGGTTTGTGACAAATTCCGTACCGACCAATTTGGTACTACTTTAGTTTAATCTTCCGCTTTCAGAAGATCCCGGACAACTTCTCCGGCAATCAGCAGTCCGGCAACCGACGGCACAAAGGCGATGCTCCCCGGCGGTGTTTCCCTGATGATCGGCTCTTCTCTTGAATAAAGCACCTTCAGCGACTTGATGCCCCGGTTTCTTAGTTCTTTGCGCATGACTTTTGCCAGCGGACAGACGGATGTTTCATAAATATCGGTAATCCCAAAAAGACTCGGGTCCAGCTTGTTTCCGGTTCCCATACAACTGATCAGCGGCACTTTGTTGTCCTGACATTTCACTGCCAAATCGATTTTTGCCGTCACCATATCCACGGCATCCACCACATAGTCATAATCTTCCAGATGAAACTTATCTGAATTTTCCGGTGTATAGCATTCATGCATGGGGTGAACAATACAAAGCGGATTGATGGCGATCAGCCGACGCGCCATGACCTCCACTTTTTTCTTTCCGATTGTTTTCACATTTGCCATAATCTGGCGATTCAGATTGGTCGGATCGATGATGTCCTTGTCGACGATTGTCAGAAATCCCAAACCGCTTCTGATTAACCCTTCCGCCACAAACGATCCCACACCGCCAACGCCAAACAGAATGACCCGCGCATTCCTGAGTTTTTCCAGTCCGGACTTGCCGATAAGTTTCTCCGTCCGATCGAAAATTCCTGTCTCTGCTATCATTTTACATTCTTTCCGGAGCCGAGATGCCTAGAATTCCCAATGCATTCTCGATCACCTGCTGCGTCGCTTCAATCAGGGCAACTCTTGCCTTCATCAACACTTTATCTTCAACCCGCACATGACAGGCGTTGTAAAAGCTATGAAAAGCGGAAGCCAGATCAATCGTATAACGCGTAATTTTGCTTGGATCCAGTCGGTCTTCGGCAGCCAGGATTTCATCCGGGAATAAAGAAAGGACTTCGATCAGATTGAATTCTTCTTTTTCAGTCAGGCGCGTTAATTCAAGCGGCGCTGCGGCATCCAGTTCTTCGGTCATCTGTCTGATGATGCTGCAGATCCGGGCATGGGCATATTGCACATAGAACACCGGGTTATCGCTGGATTGTTCCATGGCCAGATCCAGATCGAAATCGAAATGGCTGTCCGGCGACCTAAGATTAAAAAAGAAGCGGGTGGCATCCACGCCAACTTCATCGATCAAATCCGTCAGGGCGATGGCTTTGCCCTTCCGTTTTGACATCCGGGTCACTTCCCCGTTTCGCAGCAGTCTGACCAGCTGCATGATCACGACATCGAAATTGTCTGCCGCGTCAATTCCGAGCGCTGTCAGCGCTCCCGCCAGCCGGGCAACATGCCCATGGTGATCCGCGCCCCAGACATTGATGCAGCGGTCAAAACCCCTGGTGATATATTTATTCGCGTGATACGCGATATCGCCCATGAAATAAGTCGGTATTCCATTGGCACGAACCAGCACGTCGTCCTTTTCTGACCCGAATTCGGTTGACTTGAACCACAACGCGCCGTCTTTCTCGTAGGTGTAGCCGCCTTTTTTCAAGCGCACAATCGTATCTTCAATGGCACCGCTGTCGTAGAGGCTTTGTTCTGAAAACCAGACATCGTAATGAATGCCGTAAGCTGCCAGATCGCTTTTTATCTGATCAAGGTTCTTGTTCAACGCGTAATCGATGAGCAGCTCTTTGCGTTCGGCGGACTCCATCGCTTGATGGACGTCGCCATGCTCGGCAATAAAATTTTTCATATGCTCGGTGATGTCCTCGCCCTGATAACCGTCTTCCGGGAATGGAACATCCTCGCCCAGCAGTTGCCTGTAGCGGGCATCCAGAGAATCGCCGAATTTGACGATCTGGTTGCCGGCATCATTGATATAGAATTCTCTGGTAACCTCGTATCCGGTCCAGTCGGCGATGGACGCCAGAATATCGCCAATCGCCCCGCCCCGGGCATTTCCCATATGCATAGGGCCAGTCGGGTTGGCTGAGATGAATTCCAGGTTGAAGGTTTTGCCCGCGTGCTTTTGGCTGCGTCCGTAATCTTTTTTCATCGCGGCGATCTCTTCCAGCACCGGATAATGCCATGATTTCTTCAGCTTGAAATTGATAAAGCCCGGTCCCGCTATTTCCACCGAGTCGATGCAGGAACCCTCGGTTTCGATGTTAGCGACTAATGTTTCAGCAATAAAGCGTGGCGGTTTTTTTGTTTGTTTTGGCAACTGCATCGCAATATTGGTTGAATACTCTCCGTGCTCTTTTTCTCTTGGAATTTCCAGGAAAAGATCCGGCATCGTTTCGACGGCAAAGGCTCCCGAAGCGACGGCTTTATCCAGCGCTTTCGCGGTTATCTCTTTTATCTGCTCACTTATCTTATCGCGTATATACATTCTGTTTCCTCTCACTTTTCTTTTATGTTTAGGTATTTGTGAAACTTTTATAACACAAACAGAAGTTGCTTTGATGTCGGTTTCCGCAACCAATTTGGTAACGTGTAGGCGAACAGTCCTAAGACTGTCCGCCGTACAGTGTACAAATTGGTTCGCGCAAACCGGCAGCGAAGCTCACAATCGTTTTGCAAACACCTATTCTTTCATTTTAACGTTAAAGGAGAAGCACCCTTGGCACTTCTCCTTTTCATGGCTTTCCTGTCCCTGGTATTACTGGGTGATTTTAATGTTTAAAACATTCTGGGAATTAGTGACGCCCTCAATTTCAATGTCGTAATCGACGGATACCTTGATCGGTTCCTGATCCTCGTTATAATTGACAAATACGTCCTTGGTGAAAATTCCCATGGTCACATCCCCATAAGGTGTGGAATACCACGTCAGGTTGCGTTTTCCGCTTTCGAACTCCATAATGGAATTGGTGGTTCCCAATCGAATGACCGATACTTTCTGATCGTCGACACATACCGTCGTCGTCGTCCCTTCCATTCCTGAAACTTCCGATTCCGCATAAGTGACGCATGATCGATTATTATCTTTATATAAGTCTCCTTCGGTCAAAAATTCCAGAGTTTCTTTATCTTCTTCATCCTTTATCGTTCCCGAAATGGATAACCATACTTTTTTTCTTTGCTCAGTCATTGATTCCCTCCTGGAGGTATAATTTCTCAAACCATTAAACCATTGATTGGTTTTTTTATCAAGAAAAATTATCTTCTTAAGCTTTTATTTGGTTACGGTAACACGCTTGCGATCCGCGGTTGCAATAATCCGGTCGACAAGTTCTGTATACCCAATTCCAGTCGCTTCCCACATTTTGGGATACATACTGATATTGGTAAAGCCGGGCAGGGTATTGACTTCATTGATCAGGATGCGATCATCTGCGGTAACGAAAAAATCAACCCGTGAAAGGCCGGAACCTTCAATTGCATCAAATGCCTTGACGGCGTATTCTCTTACTTTTTCCCGGAGTGCCTCTGAGATATTTGCCGGGATCTCAACTTTTGAATCTTCCGTGTCTGAATATTTTGCTTCATAATCATAGAATTCCTTTGAAGGTATGACTTCTCCCGGAATCGATGCCCGCGTTACGCCGTCCTGATCCAGCACTGCACATTCAATTTCGCGGCCTTTTACAAAAGCTTCAAGGATCAGTTTGTTATCGTAATGGAAGGCTTCTTCAATAGCAGACAGCAATTCGTTCCGGTCATGGGCTTTAGTGATACCAACACTTGATCCCATGTTCGCCGGTTTAACAAAAATCGGATAGCCCAAAGCGTCTTCTGCTTCTTTCAACTTTCCTTCGGCATCTTTTTTCCAGTCCTTTTTCCGGAAATACACGTATTTTCCGGTTGGAATCCCCACGCTTTCAAACATTATTTTTGAAAAAACCTTATCCATCCCCACTGCTGAACTCAAAACACCGCAACCAACATAGGGTTTATTCAACATCTCAAAAACCCCTTGAATGGTTCCGTCTTCCCCCATTGGTCCATGAAGCACCGGAAAGAAAATATCGACTTTTGCGATTTCCGGATGTGAAAAAATGGAGAAATCTCCGACCAGATGATCGACATCCTGTTCCCATGAGCCATCTTTTATTTTTTCATAAGCTCCGGAGTATAAATACCATTTGCCGTTTTTGGTTATCCCGATGGTGACAATATCATATTTATTCCGGTCAATCGCACCCAGAACATTATAGGCGGAAACACGGGAGACCTCATGCTCTCCTGATTGTCCTCCAAAAACTACGCCGATATTCAATTTATTTTCCATTTCATTAACCTCACTTTTCTCTGTCAAACTCTATCAGAATTCTATTTTATGCATTCCAGAAAATCTTCTTCTGTAATCACCCGAATGCCATGCTCTTTTAAATAAGCCGCCGTAATCCCGTCACCATCGATCAGACTTTCGCTGAACGTACCGTCGTAGATTTTGCCACAGCCGCAAGAAGGGCTTTTGCTTTTCATGATAGCAATTTTTGCACCTGATGTCCGCGCGGCAGCAAGGGCTCGTTCTGCACCCAACTGATAGAGTTCGGTCACGTCAATTTTTTTATCATTATACACTTTTCGTTCTCCGTTGGCCATCACTATTTCAGCCGGATCTCTCGGTGTTGTCATTCCTGCCAGTACCTCGGGACAAACCGGGATGGCTTGTCCGTACAGCAGCATATCCCGCAATTCTCCAACAAGGCTATCCTCTTCTTTATAGTTAATCTTCATCCCCAATAAGCAGCCTGACACCAAAATTGGTTTTTTCTCGTTGATTGCTTCCTTTAAACAATTAAAATCTTTTTGATTCATCTCTTTTCTCCTCTATTCTTTATCATTCTCACGGTTTAAACTGTCCTCACGATAAATCCAGTCGCCGCGTTTAAAAACCATTTTATAAACCATATCCTTTAATACAATTTCGCCAATTTTAATAACCGAATCCGGGGCAATGGTCACATTATCTTTGATGCGCGCCCCCATTCCAATTTTTGTGTTTTTTCCCACTGTTACTGCTTTTCCGATAATCACGCCGGGTTCCAGAAGGCAGTCTTTTTCAACCACACTGCCCGGTTCTATAATAACACCGGTGCCAATGCTGCAGCTTTCGCCAATCACAGCCGCTTCGCCGATTATTGCACCAGCCCCAATTTTCGTATTTTTCCCGATCACGGCTTTTTCCGAGATCACGGCCCGCCTGTGAATCATTTCCTGTTTTTCCTGCATCCCAATTTCTCCTACTTCTTGCGAATTCTAAGACCTTTGGGATAGTGATTTTTAATCATTCCCTCACTGGCTTTTCCAAAACCAAGGGGATGTCCATCATATCCGACCAGTATCCATCCTTTTTCGGCCCTGATATTCAGCGCTTCCCCTTTTAAATACTGGTAAGCCTGAGCCTCGTCCTTCAAATCGCAGACATTTTTCGCTTCCGACAACTTCAGTGCCATTCCCAAGGCGTAACTAGGCTCAAAGCGGTTCTTTTTAAAGGTCCCCAGGTGCAACCCGGTCCGCAGCAGCTTCAGGTTCGCAATGGTTTCGAGGGCAATCCCCGCGGGGATTGCATAAAGATGTTCGCCCAGAAGATAGAGCCGTTCTTCAAATCCCTGATAAAATGATTTCTCCAGAGCGTTTTTGGCAAAATCACGGTAATCCAGCAGCTCCGTTCGGGAGGCTTTTTTAAGCCGCGATTTTGAATATCCCTGTTTGATCTCTTTCTGTTCTGAACCGGCTGCTGTTTTTTTCAATTTGGCAATGAAGTGACCTTCGCCCCTGACATTCATCGGCATAATTCGCAGGGTTTTTTCGATCGCCTGTTCATAATTCAGCGTCCATTCCACCCGGCCGTGATCATCGATCCCCGGTAGCTCGATGGATTCCAGTTCATAATCATACTTGTGAATAAACGCTTCGATGATCTGTTCGTCTTCTTCCGGCGAAAAGGTACAGGTTGAATAAACCAGCACGCCGCCCGGCTTCAAAAGCCGATGGGCGCTTTCCAGTATCTTTTCCTGTTTCCCGACACAGCGGGAAACGCGTTCGAGGCTCCAGTCCGCAAGCGCTCCGGAATCTTTCCGGAACATGCCTTCTCCGGAGCAGGGTGCATCGACAAGAATTCTGTCAAAACTCTGATAAAATGAATCGACCAGTCTTTCTGGAAATTCATTGGTGACGATGGCATTTTTTATTCCAATCCGTTCAATATTGGTGGATAAAATGCCAGCCCGTGAATTGACCAGTTCATTTGCTACCAGAAGCCCCTGACCCTGGAGTTTTGCCCCAATCTGGGTGGATTTTCCGCCCGGTGCCGCACAAAGATCCAGCACCCAGTCACCCGGTTCCGGAGCAAGCACTTCCACCGCCGCCATGGCAGTCGGCTCCTGAACATAGTAAAGACCCGCATAGTAGTAGGGATTCTTGCCCGGTCTGACCTCATGATCGATGTAAAACCCTTCCTGACACCAAGCGACGCCCTGGGTTTCAAACGGTAGTTTGCCGGCCAGCTCTTTCGGAGTCAGTTTTAAGGTATTGGTTCTGATTCCTTTACTTTCCGGTTTGTCGTAGGAATCAAGCAAATCCTGATACGACTCGCCCATGAGGTTTTTCATTTTTTCTTTAAATGCTTCCGGTAAATTCATCCCATCTCCCTTGTTCTTTCACTCAATTCACACTTGTTTCATTATACGTAATGCTTTTGTTAATTACAATAATTTTCTAAAAAAGGTCGCCGCGAACATTTAAAAAACTTCTGTCTCCGATCCGTTGCCATCACCAAAAAACACCAACAGCTGTGAAACTGTTGGTGCAGGATTTCCGATAAGATCACGGGATTCGTTGCAACTCAAATTTGTTTTTTTATTTGTTTTTCGGTTTCGCAAAAATCATGCGTCCGGCAGCCGTCTGCAAAATGCTGGTAACCAGAACCGGTGTAGAGTTGCCGATGTATTTTTTGCCATTTTCAACAACGATCATCGTGCCATCATCAAGATAGGCAATGGCCTGGCCATTTTCTTTCCCACCTTTTACGAGCAGCACTTTCATTTCTTCACCCGGTAAAACGACCGGTTTAACCGCATTGGCTAACTCGTTGATGTTGAGCACATCAACTCCCTGAACCGTTGCAACCTTGTTCAGATTGTAATCATTCGTCAGGATTTTTCCCTTGGTGGATTTTCCCAGTTTCACCAGCTTGGAATCAACTTCGTGAACATCGTCAAAATCTTCTTCGGTAATCTGGACTTCTATTTCCAGATCCGTCTGGATTTTATTCAAAATATCCAGACCACGCCGGCCGCGATTTCGTTTGAGCTCATCGGACGAATCAGAAATCAGCTGAAGTTCATTGAGCACAAAAACCGGAATAACCAGCGGTCCTTCAATGAAACCGGTTTTGCAGATATCAAATATCCGGCCATCGATGATCACACTGGTATCCAGCAATTTCGGTATCGCCGCGCCTTTTCTTTTGGACGCGCGTTTTTGGCTGGCTGGTGCATTTACTTCTTTTTCGCGTTTAACACTTTGAAAAGCAAGTAAAATATCTTCCCGTTTTTTGATTGCCAGAATAAAGCCAAGATAGCCCAGCACGATGTAACTGACAATGGTGAGAATGGTACCAATCCATAAAAAAGGGATCTGGGCAAAGGCAAAACTGATCAACATTGCAATAACCAGACCAATGATCAGACCGCCAAGTCCTAAACCGATATCGATTAGTTTGACATTCTCCATGCTCGTCTCAGCGATTTTTGCCAACTTTTTAACGCCTTTGAGCATTAACGGAAATAGAATGAAAAAAATGAGTCCAAATACTAAAATGAAAGCCACATAAACGAATACTTCTGATTCCGGGCTAAAGCTTAAATTAAAGGGCTTCAGAATCCATGTATTCGAAAAAATCACACTTGCCACTGCTGTTCCGACCAGCATTCCAATAAGAGAAAAGGTAACTCGGAGTATCTTTTGTATCACTATATTCACCTCCCTTCATAACGTTTCTCTTGATTATAACACTCAATTCTTAAAACTACACTATTAAACATAACAAAAGGCGTGAAATTCACGCCTCACTGCTTACAGAAGTATTTATTAATTCTAAAATTTCATCTTTATCTCTGTCTTGAATTAAAACCATTTCACTGACAATAAAATTTCTTGCACTGTTCAGCATTTTCTTTTCGCCGGTTGACAGGCCTTTTTGACGATCCAGCAGGATCAGGTTTTTGACCACCTTTGCCACTTCAAAGATATCGCCGGTCTTCAGTCTTTCAAGATGTTCCCGATAGCGCCGGTTCCAGTTTTTTTCCATCTCATCCATTGGCAGCTTCAAAGTCTCAAGCATCTCATCGATCACGGGTTGAGTGACGATATCTCTGACCCCAATATCATCAACTTTATCCACCGGTATTAAGATCTGCAAACCTTCGGATACAATCTGCATGATGTAATAAGGTTTTATTTCTTCAAATATCTCACGTTCTTCAATCGCTTCAATAACACCTGCTCCGTGCATTGGATAAACAATTTTATCACCGATTTTATACATTTTAACCACTCCTATCATCGATTCGTGGTTCTATTATAACATACTAAAAATTAATAAGTCTTTTATTTTATTAAAAGATTATCATTATGTCAATATTTATTTTAAATAATCATCGTCAAACTGATCCGTTTTCGCTTCAAGTCAACGGACAGCACTTTTACCGTAACCACATCTCCCAGAGAAACCGCTTCAGAAGGATGGCGGATATAGCGATCGGTGATCTGTGAAATATGAACCAGCCCATCCTGATGAACGCCAATGTCCACAAAAGCCCCGAAATCAATGACGTTTCGCACAGTACCAACCAGTTCCATATCCACTTCCAAATCCTGCATCGATAAAACGTCCGACCGCAGATGAGGTTTCGGTGCGTTTTCCCGGGGATCCCGACCTGGTTTCTGCAGTTCTTTCACGATGTCGTATAATGTCGGCACGCCGATTTCAAGCTGACCGGCCAATTCGGTATAGTTCATATCTTTAAAGGGATCCTGACCTCGTGTTCCCAGCTGTTCTTTTTTTATGCCCTTCAGCTGCAGCAGTTTTTCGGCGCTCTTATACGACTCCGGATGAACTCCGGTATTGTCCAGAACGTTGTCGCCGTCATCAATTCGCAGAAAACCAGCACACTGTTCAAATGCCTTGGCTCCCAGTCCCTTTATCTTGCGCAGCTCTTTTCTGTTTTTAATGGGACCGGTGGTATTGCGATAGTCCAGAATATTGTTGGCAATGGTTTTATTGACGCCGGCCACGTACTTCAGCAGTGAAACCGAAGCGCGGTTGACGTTAACCCCGACATTGTTGACCGCGTCTTCCACCGTCGCTTCCAGCACCCGTTCCATTTCTTTCTGATTGACATCATGCTGATACTGGCCGACCCCGATGTGTTTCGGGTCAATCTTCACAAGTTCGGAAAGCGGATCCTGTAGCCGGCCGCCGATCGAAATCGCCCCGCGAATGGAAACGTTGATGTCGGGATATTCCTCGGTTCCCAATTCCGATGCTGAATAAACGGACGCACCGGCCTCATTGACGACGATATACTGAACCGGCACGCTGGTTTTCTTGATGGATTCGGCCACAAACTGTTCCGATTCCCGGGACGCCGTTCCGTTTCCGATCGCGATGATATCAACCTGATGCCTTTCGATCAGTTCCAGGAATTCCTTTTCCGCCTTTTCCGCCTGACCTTTTCCGAAAGTCGGATAGATGGTGGCGTAATCCAGCACTTTTCCGACCTTGTCCAGAATGGCGATCTTGCAGCCGGTGCGGAAGGCCGGGTCAAATCCCATGGTTACTTTTTCTTTGAACGGCGGCTGCAGCAGCAGTTTTTTAAGATTTAGCGCAAACATCTTAATGGCGCCTTCTTCCGCCCGCTCTTTCAATGCGGTTCTGATTTCGCGTTCAATCGCCGGCGCAATCAGACGGCTGTAGCTGTCGGCGATCGCCTTGCGCAGATATTCCGATGGCTGCTTTCCGAGGATATCTTTTTTTAGATATTCCTCCATCTCTTCTGCCGGTGCCAGTATTTTTACTGACAGCGCTTTTTTCTTTTCACCCCGATTGATCGCCAGTATCCGGTGATCCTTAATCGTTCTGATCGCCTCAGTGTGGTCAAAGTACATTTCCAGTTCCGGGTTTTCTGCCTCTTTACCCTTGACGATGGTGGAACGGATCTGGCCCTGTTCAAAAGTTCGTTTACGGATGAAGCCGCGGTAAGTTGCGTTGTCAGATATGATTTCCGCAATGATGTCCATGGCATACAAGAAGGCCGCTTCGACGGAATTCACTTCTTTTTCCTCGTTGATGTACTGTTTTGCCGCTGCGGCTAGTTCCGGTTCTGTCAGCTGCTGCTCCAGAATCAGCAGTGCAAGTGGTTCCAGCCCTTTTTCCCGGGCCACGGATGCCCGGGTTTTTTTCTTCTGTTTATAGGGAAGGTAAAGATCCTCAACTTCCTGCAGTGTTGTCCCTTTTGCAAGCGCCGCTTTAAGTTCAGGTGTGAGTTTTCCCTGTTCTTCGATGCTGGCGCAAACCTCTTCTTTCCTTTTTTCCAGTTTTCTCAAATATGTCAAACGCACATCCAGATCCCTTAACAGAGCATCGCTCAGATTGCCGGTGACCTCTTTTCGGTAACGGGCAATAAAGGGGATGGTATTTCCCCCATCGATCAGATTGATGGTATCTTCGACCTGTTGGGGGCGTATTGAAAACTCTTTCGCTAGTTGATTGATTATCTGTTCCACAAAATTCTCCATTTCTTACTTTTCAATTGAACTCTTCTGTTTTAAACTCTGAAGATAAGTTTACCATTTTTTTTGGATAATCACAAACCTTCCCTGCGCATCGGTTTAATTTTGCTTTAAGCCGCCAGTCGAAAGTTTGTAAAAAAAAGAGGTTCGTGGTAAAATACCCCCTAGTAAATGAAAAGGAGCACCTATATGGCAATAAGATTTATTGTAGATTCCATGTGTGATACAAACAGCGAAGTTTTAAATCGCTATGAATTTGATATATTACCCTTTCCCGTAACACTCGATAATAAAACATATTTTGACGGAATTGATATAACCCCTGAAATGGTCGTGGATTTTGTCAACAACAACATCCAGCTTTTTCCTAAAACGGCACAGATTCAACCCCTGGATATTACCAATACCATTGAAAAACACCTGAAAAATGGCGACGATGTGATTTATCTGGTGCTGTCCTCCAAACTTTCCGGCACCTTTCAGACAGCCACGCTGCTGGCAAAAGACCTGGCGGAAAAATATCCCGACCGCAAGGTAGCGATTGTCGATGCCCTTTCGGCAACCACCGGTTCCGCCCTGATTCTGTATCAGGGGCTCAAGCTCAACAAGCTCAAACGACCCTATGAGGAAATTGTTGAAACCATGACTTTTCTGGCCCGGCATGCCCAGATCTTCTTTCTGGTGGGCGATATCAAATGGTTGGCCCAGGGCGGCCGAATCAGCCGCAATGCAGCCATGGTCGGCGATATGTTAAAGATCGTCCCGCTGCTGTATTTTAAAGACGGGGAAATTCTCGTCTATGAAAAAGTTCGGGGACAGAAAAAAGCACTGAAGCGACTGCTTGCCATTGTTGAAGAAAAAATGGGCGAAAACAGAAACCAGATTATCGGCTTTATTCAAAGCACCGCTCCGGATCTCCAGGAAAAAGCGAAAAAGCACTTTGAAAAAGAAATGGGCATCAAGAACTTTCTGCTTCCCGAAAAAGCCGGTTCAACCCTGACCGTTCATATCGGCACCAATTGTCTGGGAATCATGTTTTTTGACGAACTGCCGGACAATTACGTCAATGTTATTCCCTGATCTGCAAATGAAGCGCCCTGCCGATGGAATGCTCATCGACAGGGCGCTTATTATGATGCTATTGATATTTAAGGAAACTCGCTTCTAACCTTTTGACGGTATGCTTGCGGCCACCAGCTGTACCAGTCGGCTCAGCGGCATGGTTTGCAGCCAGACCTTTCCCGGTCCCTTCAAGGTGGCCAGGAACAGACCTTCTCCACTTAAAAAGATATTTTTCATCCCTTTGACAGCCTGAACGTCGAAGCTCACCGATTCTTCAAACATCCCGATATGGCCCTGATCGATTTTCAGCACTTCTCCCGGCGCCAGATCGTATTCAACCATTGAACCATCCATTTCAATAAAGGCAGTTCCCGGGCCCGACAATTTTTGAAGGATGAAGCCTTCACCGCCGAAGAAGCCCACCCCGATATTCTTTTTAAAATACATGTCCACATCCAGGCTGGATTCACCAGCCAGAAAACTGTGTTTCTGACAGATCATTGACTGTCCCTGCTGCAGGGTCAGGGCTTTGATTTCTCCCGGATAGCTGGAACAGAACGAAATCTGACTGTTTCCCTGTTCGGCCGTATAGGTCGTCATAAACAGCGAGTCGCCGGCCAGTGACCGCCGGAGCCCCTTCATCAGACCGCCTTTGGTATTGGTTTCCATGCGAATATTGTCAGACATCCAGGCCATGCCACCGGATTCAGTAAACAGTGATTCCCCGTTATTCAGTGTCACCGTGACTACCGGGAGATTCCCTCCCTTGATTTCATACTCCATCTTCATCCTCCTTGAATTTTTTTCTTCCAGGCAATTTGCGAAATTCAAAACCATCGAACAATCGTTGCTTTGATGTCAGTTTCACAACCAATTTTGTAACGTGTAGGCGAACAGTTCATCGAACTGTCCGCCGTACAGTGTAAAAATTGGTTCGTGCAAACTGGCATTAAAGCTCACAGCAGTTTTGCAATTAGACATTTGAATTTAAATTATTTTTTTGATTTAATGAGGTTGATCAGCCCACCGGCTAAAAGCATTTCTTTTTGCCGATCGGATACTTCCAGCAGCATGGTGTAGGTCAAACCTTTTGTTTTGTTGACCAGACTTGCCTTGCCAGCCTTTACCGCAGCCAGGGCATTTTCAATCACCAGTTCATCGCCCAATGAAATGGTATTGTAATCTGCTTCATTCTCAAAGACCAGCGGCAGAATGCCATTGTTGATCAGATTGTTTTTATGAATCCGGGCAAAGGATTTAACGGCAACCCCTTTGATTCCGAGATAAACTGGTGCTAACGCGGCATGTTCACGACTGGAGCCCTGTCCGTAATTTGATCCGCCGACGATGAATCCGCCGCCGTTGTCAAGTGCCCGCTTTGGAAATTCGGGATCGCAGGGTGCCAGACAGTAGTTTGACAGATAGGGAATATTGGAACGATAGGGCAGCAGTTTGGCATTGGACGGCATGATGTGGTCCGTTGTGATGTTGTCTTCGACAACGATCAGCGCCTTGCCTGCCACTTTGTTTTCCAGCGGTTTGGTCGCCGGGAAGGGTTTGATGTTCGGTCCTTTGATGACCTCCACAGCGGTTCCCGCCGGTGCCGGTGCCATGACCATGGTATCGTTGATTAAAAAGTCTGCCGGCATGGTGATTTCCGGAAGCTTCACCTTTCCGAGCGGGTTGGTCAACACCCCTTCAATCGCGGATACGGCTGCCGCTTCAGGGCTTAATAAATAAACGTCGGCTGATGGGGTTCCGGATCGGCCAAAGAAGTTCCGGTTGAAGGTTCGCAGCGAAACCGCATCGGTTGAAGGCGCCTGGCCCATTCCGATACAGGGACCGCAGCCGCATTCCAGCACGCGTGCTCCGGCATTGAGCAGATCTGCCAGGGCGCCGTTTTGTGCCAGCATCGTCAGCACCTGTTTTGAGCCCGGCGCAATGACCAGGGATACATTTTCAGCAATGGTTTTTCCCCGGAGAATTTCAGCCACTTTCATCAGATCCAGCCAGGAGGAATTGGTGCAGCTTCCGATTGCAACCTGATCGATTGCTAATCCTTCTATATCCGAAATTTTCACGACTTTGTCCGGGCTGTGCGGACAGGCAGTCAGTGGTTCCAGTGTATTCATATCCACCTTGACCACTTCGTCATAGACGGCATCGGCATCGGCGGCCAGCGGCTGGAAATCTTCAACCCGGCCCTGGGCTTCCAGAAATACCTTTGTCATTTCATCGGATGGAAATACCGAAGTTGTTGCGCCCAGCTCTGCTCCCATGTTCGTGATGGTGGCACGTTCCGGAACGGTCAGTGTTTTGACGCCTTCGCCGGTGTATTCAAACACTTTGTTGACGCCGCCTTTGACCGTGCATTGACGCAGCACTTCCAGGATGACATCTTTTGAAGAAACCCCTGATCGGAGTTTTCCGGTCAGTTCAACCTTTACCACTTTTGGCATGGTGATATAATAGGGATCGCCTGCCATGGCAACGGCCACGTCAAGCCCGCCTGCTCCAATGGCCAGCATTCCGATACCGCCGCCCGTCGGCGTATGGCTGTCTGATCCCAGCAGGGTATCGCCGGGCACGCCGAAGCGTTCAATCTCAACCTGGTGACAGATGCCGTTGCCCGGTCGGGAGAAATAGACGCCGTGTTTTTTGGTGACGCTTTGAATATAACGGTGATCATCCATGTTTTCAGGGCCTTCCTGAAGCATATTATGATCGATGTAAGCCAGGGATCTTTTCGTTTTTACTCTGGGGACTTCCATTGCTTCAAACTGTAAATAAGCCATGGTTCCGGTTGAATCCTGGGTTAGAGTCTGGTCGATACGAATACCGATTTCTTCACCTTTGATCATCTCTCCAACGACAAGGTGTGCTGCAATAATTTTTTCTGTTAACGTTTTTCCCATTTAATTTCCTGTTTCCTTCCTTAACAACATGTTTTTATGTGATCTTACCAACTTTTAATTCTTTTTGAATTATTATACCATTTCTTTGGGTATATTTCCATATTTTTGCTTTTCCTGTTTCGCTTCATTTCTCAAATAAACTGTGATATACTGGGTTCTCAGCATCGCAATTAATTTCAGGTGGATTTGGAGGGTGCCATGACCTTTTTAAAATGCTTCAGCCGCTTTCTGATAACCCAGGGGAAAAAAAATAATATTGTGAATCTCTCGGCGCAGATGTCTTATCGCGCGCTTTTGGCTTTTATTCCCTTTATGATGCTGATCTACAATTTTGTCAACTGGTTCTCCATCGAAGTCAATAATACGCTGGTATCACTGCTGGCCGATATATTGCCGACTTCTATCATGAATTATATTTATTTTTCGATGGATAATGCCAGTACCATTTCCTTTTCTTTGGGCACCAATATGGTGATCGGATTCTTCATATTTTATATATCCGTCTCAGCCATGCATTCGCTGATTAAATCGCTCAATCGTATTTTTGAACCGAATGAAACTCGCGGTATCATTGCCCTCTGGATTCAATCCGTTCTTTATCTGTTTTTGTTTCTTTCAATTATTATTTTTACGCTTTTTCTCTATCTTTTTGGTGAGAAGGTTTTTCATTTTATTTTTGTCACCTTGGATCTCTCTGGATTATTTACCATGTTTATCGCAATTTTTAGTTGTATCTATATCATCATCGTCACCACTTTTATTTTTACTTTTATCTATATGTTTGCGCCCAAAAATCATCTCACTTTTTATGAAGCCTGTCCCGGCGGATTTTTTGTGAGCATCAGCTGGTTTATCATTCTCTTGATTTATGCCTTTTTTGCCGATGCATTTCTGGATTATGCGACTTTTTTTCTTAATATTCAAGGGCCTTTTTCGCTATTTATCGTCATCTTCATTATTTGTTTTTCGCTGACTTTGGGTGGCGTCGTCAATCTTTTTTCGGTTGAACTGCTGGCCGCCCGGAAAAGGAAGGCCCGCAATGATTGAACGCTTGTTGAATTCTAAGCTGGTCCAACTCGGTTTCCGTTTTATGGAAGATTTCGATCGCACTGATTTTGAGGGGATTTGTTCGCAGATGTCGTTCTATTTTCTGCTGGCTTTTTTCCCGTTGCTGCTATTTCTGATTTCCTTTATCGGGAAAATTGTCACGCCCTTTGAAGCCTATCTGTATGATATTTTAAGAATTTTTTTACCAAACCTTTCATATAATTATGTGACCAGTCTTTTGAATTCACTGACGAGCCAATTTTCAAATTCCAGTTATGGTCTCATCCTGGTTTCATTTTTCTTTTCAACTTTAGCCATCCGGGCCATCATGATTGGAATCAACCAGACCTATGGCCGGGAGGAAACCCGCAGTCTCGCGCAAATCTGGTCATTATCCTTTATATTTACCCTGCTGTTCGCTTTGGCAATCCTGCTGCTCGTCATCGCCTACATTATCAGCGCCGATGTTGGTGCCATTATTTTTGAAAAACTCGGGGTCTATCTGTACTACTATCCCTTTATCCGTCTCTTTGCCGTCATTTTTTCCTGGCTGGCATCGATGCTGATTTTCAGCCTGATCTATGTAGCCGCACCTGCCCAGCCACTGAAATTTACCGAAGGACTGCCCGGTGCTTTATTTGCAACACTCGGTCTCAATGTCGCTTTCCGGATTTTTACCTGGTTCGTCAACAACTCCAATAAGTACAGCACCTTATATGGAAATCTCGGCGGACTGTTCGCTTTGCTGGTAGGACTATATTTTATTTGCGTAATTCTCAATTTAGGGGGTAAAATTAATTTGTACTGGTCTTTGTCCAAAAACAATAAAATGGTCTAGCATCCAGTTGTTACATTTTGCGCTTAATTGTTAAAAAGAATTTACTTTGTTTAAAAATTTTCACTATCATTATCCTGTCATTGTGATAAAATATTTACAACCAGAAAATCAGAATGTTTGTGTCTTCCCTCATTAAATCTATTTATTGAAAGGACTGTTGCATTATTATGAATGAAATTTGCGTTACTACCGGTTCTATCCCCAACCGCCGTTTTCAGAGCTATCACTATTTTGGGGCTCATCTCGACAAAAAAGGGGTTATCTTTCGTACCTGGGCACCAAATGCTCAAAGTATATCTGTCGTCGGCGATTTCAACAATTGGGATATTGATCGGAATACCATGACTTTAGTGAAAGACTCCCATGGTATCTGGGAACTTTTTATCCCCGGATTGTCTTCCGGCATGCTTTATAAATACGCAGTCAGACAGCATAGTGGTGAAGTCGCTTACAAAGCGGATCCCTATGCTTTCTACAGTGAAGTCAAACCAAAAACAGCTTCCATCATCTGGGATCTTTCCAACTATTCATGGCAGGATGAAGGCTGGCAAAAAAAGCGAAGTGCTGTCAATTGGCTTGAAATGCCGATCAATATCTATGAAGTTCATCTGGGCAGCTGGAAACGGAATGAAAGCGGCGGCTATCTGACTTACCATGAGCTTGCCGAGCAACTGGTTCCCTATCTGCTGGAAATGAACTATACCCACATTGAAATCATGCCCATCATGGAGCACCCCTATGACGGCTCATGGGGCTATCAGCTCACGGGATACTATGCCGCCACCAGCCGTTACGGTGATCCCCAGGGGTTGATGCATTTTATCGACACCTGCCATCAGGCCGGTATCGGCGTCATCCTCGATTGGGTTCCGGGACATTTCTGTAAAGACGCCCACGGACTCTACCGGTTTGACGGTACTGATCAGTATGAATACGCTGAACATCATCATTGGGGAACCATGGAATTTGATTTCGGCAAACCTGAAGTGCTGGATTTTCTTATTTCCAATGCTTATTTCTGGTTGGACTTATACCATGCTGATGGTCTCCGTATTGACGGCGTCGCCAGCATGATTGAATTGAATCATGGACTGGACGGCCAGCCTCACCGCAATGCTCAGGGCGGCTCTGATCGTCTTGAAGCCCTCGCTTTTTTACGGGAGTTGAATACGATTATTTTCAGGGATTTTCCTTTTGCGCTGATGTCTGCCGAAGATTCGACGGCCTATCCAATGGTGACCTGGCCGGTGAACAAAGGCGGCCTCGGCTTTAATCTGAAATGGGATATGGGATGGATGCACGATACGCTGGATTATATGCAAACTGATCCCTATTTTCGGAACCGCTTCCATGATCTGCTGACTTTTTCAATGGCTTACGCATTTAACGAGAATTTCATTCTTCCTCTTTCCCACGATGAAGTGGTCCACAGTAAACGAACCATTCTCGACAAAATGTTCGGCGATTACGACATGAAATTCGATCAATTCCGTCTTCTGTATGGCTATATGATGACCCACCCCGGAAAAAAGCTCTCTTTCATGGGCAATGAAATCGCACCTTTTTTGGAATGGCGTGTGGATGAGTCGTTGGAATGGTTTATGCTCGAATATGAAAAGCACCAGCAAATTCAGACTTTTATTAAAGATCTCAATAAATTCTACCTGAAAGAAAAAGCGCTCTGGACCTGTGACCATAACTGGAATGGTTTTAAATGGCTGGAAGCAAACAATCGCGATCAGAGTATTCTTATTTTCAAACGGATGACGCCCGATGATAACGATGATCTCATCATTATCTTAAATTTCTGTCCACTCAGCTACACTGACTACCGGGTAGGAGTCGCCGGCAAAGAAAACTATCGTCTGGCCTTTAATTCCGATGCGGTTGCCTACGGCGGCACTGGCTTCCAGATGAAAAAAAGCATGAAAAGCCAGGCTGTTCCGTTTCATGGCGAAAACAGTTCTGTATCCGTCAACATTCCGCCATCGTCATTCATCATCCTGAAAGGAATTATTCCCAGAATCAGTTCCAAAAAAAGCACCTCTGACACAAAATCAAAACCCAAGACCAGTAAATAAGGATACTGATAAACGCGTGCTTATCAGAAACGATGCTCTCAATTGCATTTTGTCTTGAAAGGAAAAAACATGGATGCTTCAGATAAATCACAACAAAAGGACGCCTTTAAAAAGGAGTTTATCAAGAAAATCGAAGAGGTTTCGGGGAATTGTCTCGCCGACGCTTCCGTTCTCAAACAATATCAGGCCCTGGCCGAACTGGTCATGGAAAAGATCAGTGCCGAATGGGCCCAAACAAACATGCAGTATAATAAGCAACCAACCAAACAGGTCTACTTTTTTTCCATTGAATTTCTCATCGGAAGACTGCTTAATTCCTACATCAATAATCTATCCCTTGAAGAAATTGTCACTGAAAGCCTCGACGAATTAGGGCTGGACTATGAAGCTATCCTGGCTCAGGAATCGGATCCCGGTTTGGGTAACGGTGGTTTAGGCCGGCTGATGGCCTGCTATTTGGATTCATCGGCCGCCATGAAAATGCCTGCCCACGGCAATGGCATCCGCTACAAATACGGGCTCTTTGAACAGCGCATCATCAATGCCGAACAGATTGAAGTGGCTGACAACTGGTTGAAGAACGGTTATCCTTTTGAAATCAGGAAGCCGGATAAATCTGTGATCGTGAAATACTACGGCCATGTTCATGCTGAAAACATCAACGGGAACCTGACCTTTGTTCATGAAGATTATGAACCCATCATGGCTGTTCCTTATGATATTCCGATCATGGGATACCACAACAAGACCGTCAACTCCCTGCGACTCTGGAGCGCCGAACCGATTGACGGCTTTGATCTGCCCACCTTTAATCAGGGCCAGTTTTTATATGCCGTTCGCCAGAAATCCGAGGCGGAAGCCATCAGTCAGATTCTTTATCCCAACGACAGCGGATTTGATGGAAAGCTGCTTCGTCTCAAGCAGGAATATTTCTTTGTTTGCGCGGGATTGAAGCGCATTGTTTCCCATTATAAAAGAAATAACAGTAACTCTGTCGATGGTTTCGGCGAAAAAATCTGCATCCACATCAATGACACCCATCCCGCCATGTGCGGTCCTGAACTCATGCGTATTTTCATGGATGAGGAAGGACTGGGCTGGAATGATGCCTGGAAAATGACCGTCGCTTCCCTCAGCTTCACCAATCATACGGTCATGCCGGAAGCCCTGGAAAAATGGTCGGTCGATATGATGAGCAAACTGCTGCCGCGAATCTATATGATCATCGAAGAAATCAATCGTCGTTTTATCGAAGAGCTTGATCTCAACTATCCCAATGATCCGGATCGCAATCATTCCCTGTCCATCATCAAAGACGGTCAGGTTCACATGGCCAATTTATCGATTGTAACCAGCCACTCCATCAATGGGGTTGCTTCCCTTCACAGCAAAATACTGCGCGAGGAAACCTTTCACGGTTTTTATCAGGTCTTTCCCGAGCGTTTCAACTCCGTCACCAATGGCGTCAGCCCCCGACGGTTTTTGATGTACAACAATCCCAAACTGAAGAATCTTTTGAATGAGTCCATTGGCAACGAATGGGAAACCAATCTGTTTCAGTTGAAGCGACTTTTGAACTTCATCAATGATCCGGTGTTTTATGAAAAATACAACGCCATCAAGCTTTCCAATAAGAGTCAGCTGGCCGATTACATATCCCGGCGTATCGGGCTCCACGTCGATCCGACCTCGATTTTCGACATCCAGGTCAAGCGCATTCATGAATACAAAAGACAGCTCTTGAATGCGCTTCATATCCTGTACTTATACAACCGGCTTAAAGAAAATCCGAACCTGGAAATGGCGCCGCGAACCTTTATTTTTGCCGGCAAAGCGGCTCCCGGTTATTACTATGCCAAGGATGTCATCAAACTCATCAATGCCATTGCCGAATTGGTCAACGGCGATAATACCGTCAATACTAAAATAAAAGTTGCTTTTCTGGCCAACTTCAATGTTTCACTGGCTGAGAAAATCTATCCCGCGGCAAATATTTCGGAGCAGATTTCGACGGCCGGAAAAGAGGCTTCCGGTACCAGCAACATGAAGTTCATGATGAACGGTGCCGTTACGCTCGGCACCATGGATGGTGCCAATATCGAAATTGCGGAAGCCGTTGGTCCAACCAATATTGTCACATTCGGACTGACTTCTGAAGAAGTATCGAATTATAACAAGTACGGCGGATACCGTTCGGTCGATATCTTTGAACAGGATCCGCGCATCCAGCAGGTCCTGCATCAGTTAGTCGACGGGACCTTCGGGTTCGGGCTGAACTTCCAGTCAATTTATGATTCTCTGTTACTGTATAATGATCCCTATTTTGTGCTTAAGGATTTCAATGCTTACACCGATGCCCAGAACCGTGTGGACCATCTCTACCGCAACGAACAGATTTGGACGAAAATGTCCATCACCAATATTGCGCAATCCGGAATGTTCTCAAGTGATCGTTCAATTTCCGACTATCAGCGTGAAATATGGACCGTAAAATAAGGAGGTAAAAATGAATACTGAATGTGTTGCAATGCTCCTGGCGGGCGGGCAGGGAAGCCGTTTAGGACCACTGACCTTTAACAACGCCAAACCGGCGGTTTTGTTCGGCGGAAAATACCGCATCATCGATTTCCCCCTGAGTAATTGCATGAATTCCGACATTGACGTGGTCGGCGTGCTTACCCAATACCGGCCCTATATTCTAAACAATTATATCGGTGATGGCTCCGCCTGGGCGCTGGACCAGGTCCAGGGTGGTGCCCATATCCTGCCTCCCTATATGGGCCAAAAAGGCGGCCGATGGTATGCCGGAACAGCCGATGCGATCTATCAGAATATCGATTTTATTGACAACTTCGATCCGGAGTATGTCCTGATTCTGTCAGGCGATCATATCTATAAAATGGATTATTCCAAAATGCTGTGCTTCCATAAAAAGAAAAAAGCCGATCTTTCCATCGCTGTCATGGATGTTCCCTGGGACGATGCCCATCGTTTTGGAATTGTTGACACCGACAAAGAGGACCGTATCCAGACATTTCAGGAAAAGCCGGCAAACCCCAAAAGCAACAAGGCCTCCATGGGCATCTATATTTTTTCCTGGCAAGTCCTCAAAGAAGCCCTGCTGGATGATGCCGGAAACCGTGAATCCGAACACGATTTTGGCAATAACGTGATTCCGATGCTCCATGAAAATAAAAAGCGCATCTATGCCTATCCCTACTCCGGCTATTGGCGGGATGTGGGGACGATCCAGAGCTACTACGATGCCAATATGGATCTTCTTGATCCTGATTGCAGTTTAAACCTGAATGACCAGACTTTCCGGATTTTTTCCAACAATGACAGTCGCCATCCACAATTTGTCGGTCCCAAGGCTAAAATCAGCAACAGTCTGATTTGTGATGGCTGCATCGTCTGCGGGCAGGTCGAGCATTCCATCCTTTCCCACGATATTGTCATTCACAAAAATACGATTATAAAAAACACCATTATCCATACCGGTGCCGTTATCGAAGATGGTGCAATTCTCGAAAACTGCATCATTGGCGGCAGAGCCCGGATCAACGGTGACGTCCGGATCACTGATGAATTAGGCAAACCTCCTGAAATCCACGTTATCAATTCATAAAAGGAGTGACTCACAATGAAAAATGCAATTGGGCTTATTTTGAATGTCAATGGCGAAGACTCTTCCCTGAAAGACTTTCTTCATCATCGCAGTTTAAGCACCCTTCCGTTTGGCGGCCGTTATCGGCTTATTGATTTTACCCTTTCCAACATGGTTAATTCCGGCGTATCCCATATCGGTGTGGTGGGAAGCCATAAATACAGTTCCCTCGTCGATCATCTTGGCACCGGAAAAGAGTGGTCACTGAGTCGAAAAACCCAGGACCTTTCCATCCTTGCCGGTGTCGGCAACAATCGGATCGGCCATCAGATGAAAATCAATCTCAGAAGTTTGCAGAATAACCGTGATTATCTGGAAACAGCTGCCGGTGAACATGTCATTATTGCCTCTCCCAATATTGTAACCTCCTTTGATTTCAGACACGCCTACGAGGTTCATTTAAAAAACAACAGCGATGTGACATTGATTTATAAAAAGGATGCTGCTAAATATAACCTTGAAGATGATGACATCTATCTGGAATTCTGCAACAAGCGGATCAGTGGTATTCATTACAAGAAAACACATACTACCAAACACTTCTATTCTGAAATGCTGATCATAAAAAAATCACTCTTAATTCAATTTATGGATCTTTCCGAATATTCCGGCGAATGGGATTTACTGGATATGATCACGATCAATCTTGATACCCTGCGGGTCTTCGGGGTTCAGCACACCGGTTATCTGAAACGGATTAACAACCTGGAAAGTTACATGAAAGCCAATATGGATTTGCTCGAATATGATATCATGCAGGAGCTTTTTCTTGGGAAGGCATCCATCCACACAAAGATTAAAGATAACCATCCCAGCCTTTATCACGAGCCATCCAGTGTGCTCAACTCGATTGTTGGAAGCGGCTGCATCATTGACGGCACCATCTCCCACAGTATTATTTTCAGGGATGTCCTGATGGAGCGCGGCTCGCAGATTAAAAACAGCATCATCATGCAGAAATGCAAAATCGGCAAACACGTTACCCTCGATTATGTCGTCATGGACAAAGATTCGAAAATCAGCGATTATACGGTGCTGATCGGCAAACCTGAGGATCCCATTATTTTAAAGAAAGGTACGGTAATTTAAATGTTAAACGTATTGTTTGTTGCTTCGGAAGCCTACCCCTTTGCCAAAAGCGGTGGACTGGGGGATGTCATTGGCGCACTGCCAAAGTCCTTTCCCAAAGATGTCGATGCCCGGGTTATTATTCCCCTTTACAGCACCATACCGGAAGAACTGAAGAGGAAAATCAAACCGATTTGCCATTTTCATATTCACATGAATGCCACGCTCTACTATTGCGGCATTTCCACTTGTGAATACGAGGGTATCACTTTTTACTTTATCGATAACGAGAGCTTTTTTAAACGACCGTCGCTTTATAATTATTTCGACGATGGTGAACGCTTTCTCTATTTTTGCCGTGCTGTTCTTGATTCAATTCCATCACTTGATTTTGAGCCGGATATCATTCACTGCAACGACTGGCAGACAGCGGCGATCCCCTACCTGCTGCGGCATCAATATCGACCGCTCTTTCCAAATACGAAATGTGTTTTTACCATCCACAATATAAAGTACCAGGGAATTTATGGTTTCAGTGACATCAATCAGTACCTCCATCTCGGCTTTCTGCCTTCCGATTTGGAATACTACGGAAAAATAAACCTCATGAAGGGGGCTCTGTATTCGGCCGATCTCGTCACCACCGTGAGTCCAACCTACGCCCAGGAGATTAAAGATCCATACTACGGAGAAGGTCTGGACAGCGTCATTGGGGATGTCGGCGACCATGTTGTAGGCATCCTCAACGGCATCGACGAATCAATCTATACCCCCAAGGATGATCCGGCATTATTTGTTCCCTATACCACTTCCAAAAAGAAAAAAGCCGAGAATAAAAAAGCCCTGCAGGACTATCTTGACCTGCCCATCCGGGAAGATGTGCCAATGATTTCAATGATCACCCGTCTGGTTGAACAAAAAGGACTTGATCTGGTGGCCAATGTCATCCATGAAATACTGCAGCTGGATCTACAACTGGTTGTTTTAGGCACCGGCGAAGCAAATTACGAAAATCTACTCCGCAGCATCGCCTACAATTACCCGGATAAAATGGTCACCATCATCGATTTCGACGAATCACTTTCCCGAAAAATCTATGCCGCCAGCGATCTGTTTTTGATGCCATCAAAATTCGAACCCTGTGGTTTGTCTCAGATGATTGCTATGCGCTACGGGGCGGTGCCCATTGTCCGAGAAACCGGTGGCCTCAAAGACACTGTTTCGTATTTCGATTCTGAAACCAATGAAGGGAATGGTTTCAGTTTTGCAACCTACAATGCGCATGACATGCTCTTTACCATTCAAAAAGCAGTAAGCCTCTATCACAATGATCACACCACATTCAACCGGATTGTCAGCAATGCTTTTAACTCGCATTTTGATTGGAAACGTTCAGCGCAGATGTATTTGACGCATTACAAAAAATTACAGGAAGCCGCCCATCATGAACTTCATACATAATTCCTGGGATCTGAAATACCGTGCTCCCTTTGGTGCCCTCCCCAAAGGAAGCAACATCACCCTGAGCGTCTATGGTCGTGATCTCAACAACGTTCAATTGCGAACATTGTTTGAGGAAAGCGAGGTCTTGTATTCCATGAAACCTTCAGCCACTTCACATTACTGGGAGGTTGAATTGCAAATACCCGATGCCACCGGCATCCTGTGGTATGACTTTAAATTTGAAACTGGCGGCTGTTCCTACACCTACGGAACAAAAGGCAATCGTCTCGGCGGGGAAGGCCAGATTTATAAGGATATTCCGCCTTCCTATCAGATTACCATTTATGAACCCAAACGAACCACACCAAAATGGTATAAAAATGGTATCATGTATCAGATCTTTCCGGATCGATTCAACCGGGGCTCCGATTTCAGTCTCGAGAATTTCCCGAGAAAAGTGCTTGTCCATCCCAAATGGTCGGATTCTCCCCATTATTTCAAAAATAATTCCGGTCACATCGAATACTGGGATTTTTTTGGCGGTACGCTGGATGGAATTACCGAAAAACTGGATTATCTGAAAAGTCTCAATGTTTCCATCATCTATCTTAATCCGATTTTTAAATCAAAAAGCAATCATCGCTATGATACCGGCGACTATATGACCATCGATCCGATCCTGGGAACGATGGAGAAATTCAAAAAGTTCATTGCCGCCTGCAAAGAACGAAATATTCATGTGATTCTGGATGGTGTTTTCAATCATACCGGTGATGACAGCATCTACTTCAACCGCTATGGTCATTATCCGGAGCTTGGCGCCTACCAGTCAACCGAATCGCCATATTATGACTGGTATACCTTTGATCACTATCCCATCAAATACGACTGCTGGTGGGGAATCGACGCGATGCCCAATCTCTCTGAGATGAACCCCAGCTTTCAGTCGTTCATTTTTAAGGATGATAACAGCGTCGTGCGGCACTGGACACGGACCGGCATCTCCGGCTGGCGGCTGGATGTGGCCGATGAGCTGCCCGACCCGTTTATCGAAGGTTTGAAAATCGCCATGTTGGAGGAAAATCCTGACAGTGTTCTGATTGGAGAAGTCTGGGAGGATGCCTCCCGAAAAGTTGCATACAATCAATTGCGCACCTATTTTTCAGGCTTCGAACTGGATGCCGTAATGAATTATCCATTTCGCGAAACCTTTATTGCTTTTGTCCTGGGAAAAACCAGCGCCAAAATTGCAGTGCTTGTCATGATGTCGCTTTATGAAAACTATCCCCGTGAGCAATTTATGGGAAACATGAATCTGATCGGATCACACGACCGCTGCCGGATTCTTACCGTGTTGGGAGAAGCCGATGAATATGCCGACCACGAACATTATCGTTTAACAAAAGAGCAGTACAGTCTGGCTCATCAGCGACTGAAAATGTTAAGCCTTATCCAAATGACCTTTCCGGGCGTTCCCTGCATCTATTACGGAGATGAAGCCGGCGTTCAGGGTTTTGAAGATCCGTACAACCGCAGTACCTATCCCTGGGGTAAAGAAGACCGGGACTTGGTTTTATGGTATCAGCAAATCACAAAACTTCGGGCCGATAACCCGGTCTTTCAACACGGATCATGGAAACCCTATGAAGCCAGCGATGACCTCTTCGTTTTTGAAAGACGTGATGAAAATACTTGCTGTCTGTGTCTTTTCAATCGAAGTCTCAAGGCGGTTCATCTCTTTCAATACCTGGATTACGAAGGATTCAAGGGGCTGGAAATGATTACCGGAGAAACCCTATCGCTAAAAGATCCGATTATTCTGCAGCCGCTTGCCTATGCCATCGTCATGATCACACTCGACACCAGTCAAGCTCTTTAAACAAAAAGGATTGCGTCTTTGCAATCTTCAGGTTGTCGGCATGCCCCGTACCGACCAATTGTTAATCTGTTGTATGCTGCAAGATCGGACAGGCTAACGCCATGTCCGCCATGATGCATACAACATGATGTAACAATTGTCGGTACTGCTGTATACCTTTGTCTATAGTCTCTGGATTGCGCCTGCGCAATCCTTTTTTATTGGAACTTTCTTTGTGTTTTTTTTCGGCGATTGGGGGTAGATAAAAAAATAAGTCCTGAGCTGGCAGTGAAGCGCACCGCATTTTTTTTGCAAATGCCAAAAATTAGTGTTAGTAAGAAAGGAATTCCAATGAATAAATCCGAACGATTTGAAGCAATTGAAACCTTTAAAAATGCCTATATACAGAAAATTGAAGAAGTTTCCGGCGAATGCTTTTCAGAAGCCTCACTGTTCAACCAATATGAAGCCCTCGCGGAAATCATCATGGAAAAAAACGGCTCCCTGTGGGCCAAAACAAGCAAGCAGTATGATGAAATTCCGCATAAACGGGTTTACCTTTTTTCCATTGAGTTCCTGATCGGCAGACTGCTGAAAGCCTTCATCAACAGCCTGGAGATCGAAGATATCGTGAAAACTGCCATTTCGGAATTGGGACTGGATTATGAAACAATCCTTAACAAGGAAGCTGACCCCGGTCTTGGCAATGGCGGCCTCGGCCGCTTAATGGCCTGTTTCCTGGAATCTTCCGCCACCCTGGGACTGCCGTTTCACGGCAATGGCATCCACTACCAGCATGGGCTGTTCGAACAGAAAATCATCAATGGCGAGCAGGTTGAAGTGGCGGACAACTGGCTGAGACACGGTTATCCCTTTGAAATCAGAAAACCCAATGAATCCGTCATTGTTAAATTCTATGGCGATATCCACTATGAC
The DNA here is from genome assembly GCF_014284475.1 of Acetobacterium fimetarium. Classification (GTDB taxonomy): domain Bacteria; phylum Bacillota; class Clostridia; order Eubacteriales; family Eubacteriaceae; genus Acetobacterium; species Acetobacterium fimetarium. The sequence continues at coordinate 207,075 of NZ_WJBC01000004.1, forward strand.
AAGATCGACGGCGTTCTGACTTTTTTTTATGAGAATTACGAGCCGATCCTCGCTGTTCCCTACGATATCCCCATCAAAGGCTATCACAACAAAACGGTCAACTCGTTGCGTCTCTGGAGTGCCGAACCCGTTGAAGATTTCGATCTGCCCAGCTTTAATCAGGGCCAATTCATGGATGCCGTTCGTCATAAATCCGAAGCCGAAGCCATCACTCAGATTCTATACCCCAACGACAACAAATTTGACGGTAAACTGCTGCGGCTCAAGCAGGAGTATTTCTTTGTCTCAGCCGGTCTGCAGCGCATTATTACGCGATATAAACGATACAACAACAAATGTCTGGATGAGTTCTCCAATAAAATTTGTATCCATATCAATGATACCCACCCGGCTCTGTGCGGCCCTGAAATGATGCGGATTCTGATGGACGATGAGGGGCTGAGCTGGATGGATGCCTGGCGAATCACCGTCAATTCCCTGACTTTCACCAACCACACGGTACTTCCGGAGGCTTTGGAAAAATGGCCGGTGGATATGCTGAAATTGCTGCTTCCCCGGATTTATATGATCATCGAGGAAATAAATCGCCAATTTCTGGATAAGCTGCGGATCAAGTATGGATTGAATGAATCCGAAATCGCTGCGCTTGCCATTATTCAAGATGAACAAATCAACATGGCCAACCTTGCTGTCGTCTGCAGTCATTCGGTCAATGGTGTCGCCGCGCTTCACAGCAAAATTCTGAGAGAAGAAACCTTCAGGGGGTATTACCAAATTTTCCCGGAGCGCTTCAATTCGGTTACCAATGGCGTCACACCTCGTCGTTTTCTGATTAACAGCAACACCGGGCTTCGCGATCTGATCGATGCCTCCATCGGTACCGAATGGCAGAGTGATCTTTTCGCTCTTGAAGAATTGATGAAATATGCCGAGGATGCTTCATTCATGGAAAAATACGATCAAATCAAACTGACCAATAAAATACATCTGGCTGACTATATAAAAAAACATAACCCTGTCACGGTCAATCCAAATTCAATTTTCGACATCCAGGTCAAACGGATTCATGAATATAAACGTCAGCTTTTGAATGCGCTTCATATTCTTGATTTATATAATCATCTGAAAGAGAACCCCCAGATGGAGATTGTCCCGCACACCTTCATTTTTGCCGGAAAGGCAGCTCCGGGGTATTATTTTGCCAAGGAAATCATCAGGCTGATCAATGCCATCGCTGATCTTGTCAATAACGATGCTTCCATCAAGGATCAAATCAAGGTCGTTTTTCTTGCGAATTTCAATGTGACGCTGGGTGAAATTATTTATCCGGCCGCCAATATTTCCGAACAGATCTCGACGGCCGGTAAAGAAGCCTCAGGTACCGGAAATATGAAGTTTATGATGAACGGTGCCATCACGCTCGGAACCATGGACGGCGCGAACATTGAGATTCATGAAGCTGTGGGCGATGAGAATATTGTCACATTTGGTCTTTCTTCCGATGAAGTCGCAAGCTTTGAGAAATCCGGCGGATACCGTTCATTTGAAGTTTTTGAAAATAATGCCCGGATCCAGAAAATAATGCAACAGCTTATCGATGGAACTTTTGGTAACTTTTCACATTTCCAGAGCATCTATGACTCACTGCTTTTGTATAACGACAGCTACTTTGTGTTAAAGGATTTTGATTCCTATGCAAACGCACAGAGGCATATCAATGATTTATATCAATGTCCGGATCAGTGGTTTAGAATGTCCCTCAGCAACGTGGCTTACTCCGGTCTGTTTTCAAGTGATCGGGCGATTCTGGATTATCAGAAGAATATCTGGAAGACACTGTAAATGATGCTTTTCCTTTTTATTGGGAAGCCCCACCTGAATTTAACTCAGGCGCGGCTTCCTTTGCTGTGGTCTTAGAACTTTTTTTGTTTAATATATCATTGGTGGGATGCTACTGACCGCCTCCCATAATTTTGATGGACGCAATCTCATCTGAACTACCCGTATAGGTTATCATGAGAATACTTCCCACCGCAATATCAGAGCTACTTGCTGATTGATCACTGGTTACCGTTGCATTGGTTGACTGGGTCCCCGGTTCCTGCATAGTCTGCCTGGTGATTGTAATTGAATCTGAGAGCGTAATTGTCTGACTTTCGCCTGTCAATGTCAGCATTTCAGGCGCTTCGCCGGTTGTTCCTTCTGGCGGTGTCGTTCCACCAGCTGCTGCGCCTCCGTCGGTTGGCTGAGCTGGTGGTGTTTCGCCAGTGGTCTGTGTTCCACTCGTTTGTCCTCCGGTTGGGGCTTCGCCACTTGGTTTTTCTCCGGTTGGCTGATCACCGCCCCCTTCATTCATCGTCCCCAGCGCAACTGTAATCTCTGATCCGCTGACTCCGGTGACTTTACCATAGACAATTGTCCCGCTTGTTGAAGACGTTGCTGTGCCACTTGCGCTCGTGCTTGAACACCCACTGAAAGTAAAAATGCTCATGATGATCATTGCCAATACCGTTAATTGAATTCGTTTGTTTTTCATATTTTTGATTCCTCCACTGATTTATACTTTACTTTACTAAATATAACAAATCAGTGTGATTTTTTTGTGTAGGCTATAAATATATTTGCTGAATTAATGATGTTGGATTGTCATACTTATTGGCTAACTTTAAAATTACTGCCGTGAAATGAATCCGTGTAACTCCGTCACAGCTAACGCTGCGCCTCCGTTAGGGGCTTCGCCCCATAAAAAAACAGATTCATAATAAAAGATATTAAGTATCCTTATATCTATCTCTTAACTTCACTGCCGTTATACTCGCTCATGCGGCACTTCGTCTCCGCTTCGCTACGCCTCAGTCGCGTCAGTCGCCAGATGGCTCCACATAGAATTACTGCCGTCTAATGAATCCGTGCAACTCCGTCTCCGTTTCACTGCGCCTCCGTTTGGGGCTTCGCCCCATAAAAAAATAGATTCATAATGAAAGATATTAAGGTTCCTTATATCTTTCATTATGAATCTATTTTTTTGCACGGCTTCATTAAAAAAAGCCCCGCAACGTCCTATCCTCCCAGGCAGTTACCCACCAAGTACTTTCGGCGCTGGAAGACTTTACTTCTGTGTTCGGTATGGGAACAGGTGTGGCCCTTCCGCCATCGTCGCGAGACTAGCTTAATCTATTTAATTGTTGTTTCTTATCTGTCGATCATTCGAAACAGCACAGTGTATAAAATCTTGGATCAAGACCTCGGTCGATTAGTACTGGTCAGCTCCATATGTTGCCATACTTCCACATCCAGCCTATCTACCTGGTCGTCTACCAGGGACCTTAACCATTTCTGGTGAGATATCTTATCTTG
>NZ_WJBC01000050.1 GCF_014284475.1 Acetobacterium fimetarium
GGTTGTCGATCCGGCAGATTGAACGATTGACTGGAATCAGTTTTGGTGTCGTCAGAAAGGCATGAAAAAGGGTCTTCAGTGAATAGCCCCAGATCACCAAAGGACACAAGAGAACCGTCCCCCTGATAACCCAACCGAAATGAATAAATAGATAACGTTTGGAGGAAAAGCATCATGAAAAACATAGACTCAACAGTGCTGGAATTTGAGAAAGCTTTGCTGCAGATCAATCGAATGCGAGCAGCAGAAATATTCGAGCAATGCCATGCAAGCGGTAAGGGCTTTGAAGAATTGGAGTTAATAGCTATTCAATCTTTGGAAAATATAGGAGATGGCTGGGAAAGTGGGACGATTTCTTTATCACAGGTTTATATGAGCGGGGTAATCTGTGAGGAGCTGATTGATAAATATTTACCAAAATTCCAGATCAAGAGGACGGATATTCCAAAGATGGCCATCGCCGTGTTGCTAGATCATCACGCTTTGGGCAAAAGAATCGTCTATTCAATCCTCAGAGCAGGTGGATTTGAAATTATGGATTTCGGACAGGGCTTAAGTGTTGAAGAACTTGTTTCAAAAACAGTTGAAAACCAAATTGAAATACTGCTTATTTCTACACTAATGCTCCCTTCCGCTTTGAAGGTCAAGATTATGAAAGAGCAACTTGCTTCACATGGCGCTACGCCCAAAATAATTGTTGGTGGTGCGCCATTCAGGCTTGATAAAAATCTTTGGCTGACAGTTGGAGCCGACGCGGATGGTAAAAATGCATCAAACATTATTAAGACAATCGAAGTCTTAATGAAAGGAGTTGAATAGAATGAACTCTTTTGAACGTACAATGGCAGCAATCAGCCATACTGAACCTGATCGGGTACCGCTATTTTTACTGTTGTCGCTTTACGGCGCGAAAGAAATGGGAATACCGATCAAGTCTTATTTCTCAAAGCCCGAAAATATCATGAAAGCCCAGCTCAAAATGAAGGATAAATACCGAAATGACTGTATCTATACTTTTTTTTATGCTCCGATTGAAGTAGAAGCCTTTGGCGGCGAGGTTATCTTCGTCGATGACGGACCTCCAAATTCCGGCGAGCCGTTCATCAAGTCAGCTGAACAAATCTCCAAAACTGAGGTTCCAAGAATTGAGGATACAGCATGCCTGAAGCGAGTACTGGAAGCCACCGCGCTCATAAAGCGTGAGGTGGGGAACGAAACACCTATTTTCGGCGTGGTGATGTCTCCATTTTCACTTCCTGTTATGCAAATTGGCTTCGAAAAATATTTAGAACTGATGTATTTCCGGGCGCCAGAATTTGAACGACTGATGCAGATCAACCAGGAGTTTTGCGTAGCCTGGGCCAATGCGCAGCTTGAGGCCGGCGCCACGGCCATCTGTTATTTTGATCCACTGGCGTCACCGAATATCATTGAAAGAGACAAGTATCTGGCCACAGGTCACAGAATATCCAAACAGACCATTGGCAGAATCAAGGGGCCGACCGCGACGCATCTTGCTTCCGGCATAGCGCTGCCGGTAATCAATGATATCATCGATACAGGAAGTGCAGTGCTGGGCTTCAGTGCAGAGGACGACCTGATTGCAATCAAAAAAGCAGCCCAAAACAAGATCTGCCTACTCGGCAATCTAAATGGCGTTGATATGGTCAATTGGAGTTCTAACAAGGTCAATGCCGAGGTTAAAAATATTATCGCCAAGGCAGGATCGGGCGGCGGACTGATCCTTTCAGACAACCATGGCGAAATTCCTTGGCAGGTCCCGGAAAGTGTCCTTCTAGAAATATCTGAAGCAGTCAGTCAGCATGGTACTTATCCGTTGAAGCAGGTGTAGCATGACGACTAAAATCAATCTGTATGTTTGCGAAAATTATGCTCCAGAGTTTAAAAGCATTTGTGAAGAGAAGGGATGGACGGAAGTCGGGGTGATTCCCTTCCCTTCCATGTGCGTTAACAAGCGTAAAAAAGAAGATGTCTCGAAACTCTTATCTGAAAACAGCATGATTAGTAACGAAAACGTGGTGTTATGTAGTAAATATTGCGATATTCTTACTTTGATTCCACCAGGCACGGACATTGAAGTACACTCAGCTAATTATTGTTTTACCCACCTGGCCAGCGATCCATTTATAAATTACGTGTTGGCCAAAGACGGCTATATCATAGGCTCTGGATGGCTGAAAGACTGGCGCGATCGAATTGCAGAAGCTGGGTTTGATCAGGAGACAGCGATTAATTTCTATCATGACTTTTGTAAGGAGCTGGTTTTCTTTGATGCCGGAATTTATAAGGATGCAAAAAAGGATCTCGAAGAATTATCACAGTTTTTGAAGTTGCCTTATATTGTTGTTCCGGTCGAGCTGGAATGTATGCGAATGCTGATTGACAAGGTGGTGTCACAACGGAGACTTCACACGAAAAATACTGATAATAGCCGGGAAATTGCTGAAATCCAGACTCAGTGTGCAGAATATGCTGCGATCTTTGATTTAATGGGTAGAATTGCAGACTACACCAACAAGCGTAATGTTATAGAGAAAGTTAAAGAAATATTCCTGATTGTGTTCGGAGCCCAACAATTTAAGTATTGGAATAATGAATATGAAAAGGATAGCTTACCAACAGATATTAAGTCATTATTCTTGAATGAAGAACAAGCTTATATTTTTTCAAAAGAGCAGAACCGGTTTTGCATCAAGATAAAATGGCACGACATTTTGTACGGAGCTGTGGATGTCAGTGGTTTTCTATTTCCAGGGTATATTGAAAAATATTTAAACTTTGCCATTGAGATTGCAAAAATCTGTGGATTGGTTTTTTCAAACAGTGAACAATATGAAAAAATTCTAAAATCTGAACAAGAGCTTCGATATTCGGGCACTCATGATGCGCTCACCAAACTCTATAATCGGACTTATATTAATGAGATTATAGAAAGCCAAGCCCCGACACATCCATTCACGGTGTTTATGTTTGATATTGATCGGTTGAAATATGTAAATGATCATTTTGGGCATGCTGAAGGGGACAAGCTTATTATTGCTGTGTCTGCAGTCTTAAAAAAGTGCCTAAGGGAAAATGATATCCTGGCAAGAATTGGCGGTGATGAGTTTGTTGCAATTCTTCCAGAAACCAATGCGGAGGCTGCTGAAATCATCAAGGATAGGATCTTGCAGCAAATCGAAATTTATAATACTAAAAAGCAAGAAGAACATTTAATGATCAGTTTTTCGATTGGTTATGCAGTGGGGGAAACGCCAGAAGACGAGACAGAAAAACTAATGAGAAAAGCTGACGATATGATGTATATTGATAAGCAGAGTAAAAGCCTATTGAACAAATAGCCTTTGGTCTATTCCCTATGTAGAATAAAGACACACCTTCATGCGTAATATGAGAAACACAAGGGGACGGTTCTTTTGTGTTACAAAATGCACCTAATCATGGTAAGCTTAAAAAAACGTAGGAGTATGAACCGATGCCAAGAAAAGCTAGAGAAAAAAGTGCGAGAGCAGTATATCACGTGGTTTTTAGAGGGATTAATCGACAGGTTATTTTTGAAGATCAGGAAGATCATGTCAAATATCTGGAGCTATTAAAAAGCTATCAGGAAATCAGCGGATACCAAATCTATGCC
>NZ_WJBC01000051.1 GCF_014284475.1 Acetobacterium fimetarium
ACCCCTGTAGGGGCGATCCGTGATCGCCCGCACCCCCATGCCAAACCACCCCAAAGCATTGACACCAACCCGTAGGGGCGATCCGCGATCGCCCGCACCCCCATGCCAAACCACCCCAAAGCATTGACACCAACCCGTAGGGGCGATCCGTGATCGCCCGCACCCCCATGCCAAACCACACCAAAGCATTGACACCAACCCGTAGGGGCGATCCGTGATCGCCCGCACCCCCAATGCCAAACCACCCAAAAATATTGACACCACCGCCTGTCATCATCCCGCCCGCCACCGTAAAATTGTCGGCACGGTCTATGTATAGTCGCATCACTTTATGATATAATAAAACAAACATCTTCAAACCACAGGAGCAAAACATGGAAACCATAAAGGGAACGGTGGAGCACATCGTCTTTCGAAACAACAACAACGGCTACACCGTGGCCCATTTTGATATCGACGGAAATCTGGTCACCGTCGTGGGAAATTTTGACGAACTGAACCACGGCGAATACCTCAAACTGACCGGCTACTGGACCGAGCACAAAAACTACGGCGATCAGTTTTCGATGGAAACCTATGCCATGGAAATCCCCACCTCCACCGAAGGGATCACGCGCTATCTGGCCTCCGGCATCATTCCGGGCATCGGTGAAAAGACCGCCAAAGCCATTGTTAAACACTTTGGTGAAGAGACCTTGGACATCCTCGACAATCATCCCGACCGACTCTCAGAGATCAAAGGCATCGGGAAGAAAACCCTGGAAGGCATCAAGGAAGTCTATCACGAGCAGCGCGAAATCAGACAGATCATGATTCAGATCCAGGACTACGGCATCTCCGCCGCCTGGGCCATGAAACTCTACAAGACCTATCAATCCGAGACCATTTCCGTACTGCTCAATAATCCCTATCAGATGATCGACGACATCCGCGGCATCGGCTTTAAAATTGCCGACCAGATTGCGAACCAGCTGGGATTTGAACCAAACAGCCCCAGCCGCATTCTGGCCGGCATCAACTACGCCCTCGGCGCCTGCTACAACCGCGGTAACACCTTTATGACCGAAACCGAACTGATCCAAACCAGCTCGCGCATTCTGGGCGTGGACGAAGATGAAATCACCAGTCAACTGGGTGAACTCATCCTGTTCGGAAAAATCATTCAGGAAGAAGTCAGCGATCAGAGGGTTTACTACCCGAGAAATCTCTACGAGGCCGAAGACAACGCCGCCCTGATCATGGCCAGAATCAGTCAGGGCGAGTATAAAATACCGGATGTGAATATCGCAAAAAAGATCAAAGCATATGAAAAAGACATGGATATCACCCTGGATAACAAACAGAGCGAAGCCATCGCCGCCGCGATGGAAAACGGGGTAATTGTCATCACCGGCGGACCCGGAACCGGAAAGACCACCATCATCAACGGGATCGTGCGCATTTTCAAAGACCTGGGCTTCAAAACCGTGCTGTCAGCCCCAACCGGCCGCGCCGCCAAGCGCATCACCGAGACCACCGGACATGAGGCTAAAACCATCCACCGCCTGCTGGAATATGAATACAGCGAAAACGACGACTTTCCCAGCTTCAGCAAGGATGAAGCCAATCCCCTGGAGGTCGACGCCATCATCGTCGATGAGTCCTCGATGATCGATATTCTGCTGATGAACAGCCTGCTGATGGCCATCCAGCCGGGGACCCGGCTGATCCTGGTCGGCGATGCCGACCAGTTGCCCTCCGTCGGGCCGGGAAATGTGCTCAAGGACATCATCGAAAGCGGTGCCGTTAAAGTGGTCAGCCTGGAACGGATCTACCGGCAGTCGGAAGAAAGCATGATCTCGGTCAATGCCTATGAAATAAACCAGGGTAACATGCCGGACATCAACAACGACAGTGATTTCCTGTTTCTGAACAAAAACGACGGCGACAAGCTGCTGCGGGATATCCTGAAAATCGTGACCGAAAACCTGCCGCTGGCCAAAGGCTTTGACAGTTTTCAGGACATCCAGGTGATTTCCCCGATGAAAAACGGCAAGGTCGGCGTGATCAGCCTGAACCGGGAGCTCCAAGCGGTGCTGAACCCGCCGAACCCGGGCCGGGCCCAGCGTGAATTCGGAACGGTGATTTACCGCGAAGGGGATAAGGTCATGCAGATCAAAAACAACTACCGCCTGAAATGGGAAGACACCACCAGTTATGAACAGGGCGAAGGGATTTACAACGGCGATATCGGCATCCTCGAAGAAATCGACGAAGGCCAGAAAACCTTCAGCATTCTGTTCAACGACGGCAAACGCGTCGACTACGACTTCGACCAGATGGACGAGATCACCCATGCCTACGCCATGACCGTCCACAAAAGTCAGGGCAGTGAGTTCCCCGTGGTGGTCATGCCGATCGTCGGCGGACCGCCATTGTTTCTCAACCGGAAGCTGCTCTACACCGCTGTCACCCGGGCGAAGAAAATGCTTGTTCTCATGGGTAACCAGTACGTATTCCGACAGATGATCAAATCAGCCGAATCCCAGGAACGCCAGACCGCCTACCGCGAACGCATCATCAGCTACATCAACCACCCGATGCTGTAAGCGCGCTCTGACATACCGCATCATCCCGTCCTGTTGTCAAAATCACAAGGAAACGTACCGCATCATCCCGTAGGGGCGATCCGCGATCGCCCGCCCCCCCATGCCAAACCACCCGACAGCATTCACACCACCGCCAGGCATCATCTCGTAGGGGCGATCCGCGATCGCCCGCAACCCCCATTTCAAGCCACCGTCAGGCATACACACCACCGCCAGGCATCATTTCGTAGGGGCGATCCGCGATCGCCCGAATAGGCGGGCGCGGCCCGCCACACGAACCGCAATTGACTGGCAAACCCATAATCTTAAATTGTAGGGGGGATTCGTGATCAACCTCCCGTAGGGAGAAATTTATGGAACATAAAAAACGAAAAAAAATCCGTCTCAAAACCTACAACTACTCGCAAAATGGTTGCTATTTCATTACCATATGTACAAAAGACCGGGAGCATCTGCTGTGCTTAAACGATACGATTCTGGATGAAAATGCTAAATTCATTTTATCCGAAATTGGAAATGCGGTTAAAATAGCGATCGAGAATATCGAAGCAGTATATGATGGTGTAGATGTAATCGAATACGTTATTATGCCCAATCATATTCATTTGATCTTAAGACTCAATAAAACTGCGGATATATCCGTGTCCGGAATTGTTCGACAAACAAAAGGTTTGGTCACCAAAAAAGCTGGCTTCCCAGTTTGGCAGAAATCATTCTATGACCATGTCATTAGAAATGAAAACGATTATTACGAGATCGTCCGATACATACAGATGAATCCATTGAAATGGCAGAATGATCGATATTACGATACGAAAATTGAATAATTGACAGTATCATGCACGACATATTGCATCATCACGTAGGGGCGATCCGCGATCGCCCGCAACGCCAATCCCAAACCCACCCGAGAGCATTCACACCCACCGCCAGGCATCATCCCGTAGGGGCGATCCGCGATCGCCCGCAAACGCCAATCCCAAACCACCGT
>NZ_WJBC01000052.1 GCF_014284475.1 Acetobacterium fimetarium
CAAAAGAAGAGCTTGGCGAATGTTAGCGCATTTAGCCAATTCAAAACCTAGACTCTTTTATCATTGGGAGAAGGGTATTAAACCAACGATTGGATAACAAGAGCCGTATGACGCGAGAGTGTCACGTCAGACTGTCTAACAAATAGATAAAAATAAGATTTTCAGGTCAAGTAATGCCCTCCACAGTTAGTATTTGCTAGAAAAACCTGTCGACCGCCTGTATAATTCGATAAATACCCTTTATTTTTATGCCAAACTTTTAAATTTTAGTATCAAGTCTGGAATTGAAAACATGCTAAGCAGACGCTTAAGATTATAAGCGATAAACATGGATGTGGATTCAGCATTAACTGAATCCAATCCCCTTCTCAGGAAATAAGTGTATCCCAATGTTCGTTTAATGGTTCCAAATGGATGCTCCACGATGCTACGCCTTTGTTTGTAGATCTCATTATTCAGTAGGGTGTTCTCTGCAACTTTATCCAGTATCTCTTCGTATTCCCATCTTTGAACACTTCTTCCAGTAACAGACGTTGTGCAGGCTGATCTTTTGGGACAATTCTTACAATCAGCACATTTATATCGTTTATATTTCATCCCGTTTTTTGAGGTGTTTTCGAAAAAATATAATTTTTTTCCTTCTGGGCACTGATAAATATCCTGATCAGTATCATAGAGAAATTTGTCTTTTCGATATTCATTGTTTTTTTTTTTATTATTTGCTTTTGAACGTTTTATAAATATCGTCAGTTTATTATCTACACATTGCTTTATTTCTGTAGCATTATAATAGCCGGTATCCGCGACAACCATCATTTTTCTTTTCTTTAAAAGACTTTTCGTTTTCAGAGCCATATTTGATAATTGATTTTCGTCATTAATATCATTGACTGTTTCCGCATCGATGACAAAATGATTTTTGCTATCCACAGTTGTCTGGACATTATAACAAATATCCAGTCGTCCGTTATTTTTCATCCTCCGAGAATCCTTATCAGTCAATGATTGTTGTTCCAAACCTTTTTCAGTAAGCTCTGCCTGTTGCTTTTTATAGTTTTCTTTTAGTGTACGATAATCTTCCAGTTTAACTTTCAGTTCTTTTAAATTTCTATCACTTTTATTTTCGGATTTTTCTATTTCTGAAATATATGAGATAATTTGTTGATCTGCATATTCAATTTTTTTATCCAGGGTGCTTTTGGTTACACAACGATTTTTACTGTTTTGGGCGCGAAGTTTTGTGCCGTCGATTGCAATGATGTTTATTGTAAAATAAAAATGTAGATCATAAAAACAGCGATGAGCAGGAGCAAGGTACACCAGACAGTAAGCACATTAAAATCCTTTTAAAAAACAAGAACTTTATCGTCATGAATTTGTCCGCGTTCATCAACAATTATATGATGATCTCTGTTTTTTACGCGGTTCCCATTTACTTAACCATGGTTACCGGTGAAACAGGAATGTGGAAGGTATTTGTTCCGGCTATTGCCATTGCCATCATGGTGATGAAACTGGCGGTCCGATGGACCCAAAGGGGCTTTAATAAACAGATTTTGATGGGATCTTTTTTGATTTCGGCTTTAAGCCTGATTTTATATTTTGAAAAGTCATCCTATCTATTTCTGCTGTTTGGAACAACCTTATTTATGTGCGGTTATCTTGTTATTTCAACCATCGTGGCAACCAACGTAAACAATATTGCGAAGGACAGTTATCGTGGTACGGCCAATGGTATTTTCAATTCTTTTCAATATATTGGAAGCTTTGCGGGGGCCGCTGTGACGGGGGCACTGTGGGGCGTTTCCGAATCGTGGACATGGTTTGTGACAATGGGAATTGGAATTGCCGGGTTTTTGATTATTGCATTAAATCAATCACCGCAAGAAGTCTTGCATGAAGAGAAAAATGTGCAATGAACGAGCAAAAATGAGATATCGTCACGCACTTGTGCAAAGCATTTTTTCAGATTGGGCAGGAGATTTAATAATCGTCTTGTTAATATTTAAAATGAATTTTTTAAGAGGCAGAGAATCAATGGGAAATATCAGTATTTTGGCAATTGTTGGCTCATTAAGGAAGGAGTCTTATAATCTTCAGCTTGCAAAAGAGGCGGAAAAATATTTGAAAAACAAAGTAAATATCGAAATTATCGATTTTAGCGAGGTTCCTCTTTTAAGTTAGGATATCGAATTTCCGGCACCGGCAAAGTAAAAAAAAACAGAGAAAAAATCACAACAAAAGATCTCAGAAACCGTTAATGGTTTCTGAGATCTTTTGTTGTGCGCCCGGCATGGGCGCAATCTAACGGGTGAAAGTCCCGAGCACGGGTAGGTAGTGCCAAGTGCATAGCTCAAGGCAAGGGTGTCCCCGGCGACGGGGAATCTGAAGGAAGCCGGCGGCAAACTTCCGGTCTGACGAACAGAAATCACATCAGGCATCATCAACTGGGTAAGGTTGCAAGACAAACTGAAGCCCCAAAACTACTCGGAAGGTGATGGTGTAAATGTGGCAGATGGATGGAAGGAAAGATTGCGTTCTTACCCGGGGAGATCTCACGGACGTGTGGAGACAGAGTATGAAGCACGGTTGAAATAAGATTTATCGTGAGAAGTCAGCCGAAGCCATAGTACCGAGACATTCTAGTTGTCGAGGGAAGGGCTGAACCAGAGGAGGTGAAGATCAATGAAGATTACTGAAGGTGAAAAAATAAAACACAGAAAACTTCAGAATGAAGGCGAGCTGCAGAAGATATCTGCGGAACAGAAAACATATGCAGACGTGTGTGCGTCACCAAAGATAACTGAAACCGAAATCACCAACACAGACGAGCAGACGAATGGACTGCTGGAGAAAATTCTAACTCGAGATAATCTGAACCTAGCCTATAAGCAGGTGAAGAAAAACAAGGGTGCAGGTGGAATTGACGGGATGCAGGTGGATGAACTTCTACCCTTGTAAGATACATATAGGGTAAGTGATCAAAACTTAACCCGAATGTTCTTTGATAATTTTAAACTTATTGTTCGGATCAATCAGCGACACCAGGATTTGATTTCTTTAAACATCATGCTATAATCGCTTTGTCAGAGAGATAGATGTGCGTTCTCCCTGGATCCCTTTCTTACTAAAGGACTTATCCGTGAATTAGCGTGTCACTCCACAAGGACGATTCGATGTTTAGCTGGTTGGGTCACCCTCGGGTGTTACCCGTTTCAAATGCAAGGTTGTCTGGCGTTCTTCTTTCGTGGATGCTCTGATTGATTCAAACAGAAAGGTTGTGTTATTGTGTCTGAATTCTTAAATGATTTTATTGTTGGCATTGACGTTTCCTCAGAATTTTCTGTGGTCGCCATGCTGGAGCCTAATGGCTCACTGATTCGCAAGCCCTTTCGGATTGATCACAATCCGGCCGGTTTTAACAAGCTGCTCGGCATTCTCAAAAAAGAAGAAGAGCGGCTGAAAC
>NZ_WJBC01000053.1 GCF_014284475.1 Acetobacterium fimetarium
GGCATAGATTTGGTATCCGCTGATTTCCTGATAGCTTTTTAATAGCTCCAGATATTTGACATGATCTTCCTGATCTTCAAAAATAACCTGTCGATTAATCCCTCTTAAAACCACGTGATATACTGCTGTCGCACTTTTTTCTCTAGCTTTTCTTGGCATCGGTTCATACTCCTACGTTTTTTTAAGCTTACCATGATTAGGTGCATTTTGTAACACAAAAGAACCGTCCCCTTGTGTTCGTAAGAAAATGATGAGAGCAGAATTCATGTCATTGAATTCTCTCGAAATATAGAATCTGGCAGATATGGATTCCTAAATGATGTTTATAACCCGGAGGATAGATAATTAGCGGTTATTCCAGCATCACTGTTATATAAACTGCTAAATCCGATAATTTTAAAAAAAGAATTAAAAAAATAGCCACATAACCTTTTAAACCATTGAATATCAAGGCTTTACGGTTATGTGGCGCTAATTTAAGGGTTCCACCCGATCAAACGATGGGATTTTTGACGTCAGACCCAGGCGCAGTTACCATTTTGAGAAGCTTTGAGAAATAGCTTTATCAATTACTGCTAGCAAGCTTTGCTCTTTTCGAATAAAAACTCTGGATCAAGATCCGCTTGATTGCACCATTCAATACTATCAAAACTAACACGTACCGTCCTGAATTTCTCCTCGTTCTTTAATTCTTGAAAAATACCCTTATCTAAATAAGGACTGACATCAAAGATCCTCTTTTCACCATTTTCAAAAGTTAAGAGTAACTTATAATCATTTAAAGGTTCTACATCGATAACTGCTAAATACATGATTCGACCTCCTATTTTAATGGATCAATTTTGTATGGAAGCTCACTATTCATTGCCAGCATCCAACAAGACCCAAGCGCAGTCACTATTTTTTAGGAGTTATAGATATTAGATCACCCCTTGGCTAGGATGATTCACTATTTCACTAGTTGTTTTGCATATGGTAATAATTCTTCGATTTTCTCTACGATTCGTTTTTGTTCTTCGAGTGGCGGAAGCGGTACTACGTATTCCTTAAGTACATCTGTTGGAACCCTTTTTTGTCCTGCAGTTCCTGTCATATTTTTTTCACATGTTGAAACAAAAATTGGACTTTTAATAAACCACATAAAAAACTCTCTACAAATGTTACTGTGTGATCTCAGTACGTGAAGTTCAGTTGTCCCTGCACCGATTCTATTTTCAAGATTTATTATTAGAGCTGACTTTAAATTTTGAAAACACGGAGTAATCTTAGCCATTACAATATCTCCATCTTGAAAATGTGTATAGCCTTTCTTAACATCCCCCCATGGTCTTACTTCATATGTAAAATTACTTACATATCCATCATCAATCAAAGCCATCGGTATAAACGATACTCCTAACTCATCACTAACATTATTTCTTGGATTAATTTCAAAAATATCTGTAATCCTAACCCACTTCCAATTCTCCGGAATATCAAAAGGAATCTCATCTTCTGTAATCTCGGGAAGTGCCTTGGTCTTTTTAATCGTGCCTTCCTCAATCAGCTTTTTCTTCTCTTCTTGAATCTGCTGATAAAGTTCTTCTGCCGTGCCATCTTCTTTTCGCTGCGCAACCAGCTTGCCTTGGATGGCATATTGCAAAATCGACTTTTGCATATCTTCCGGGAACTTTTTATTCAGCTTCTCCACTTCAGAATAGGCTACATCGTATTTATCGACATAAGGCATCAGTTCTTCGATCTTTGCTACAATACGTTTTTGTTCCTCGAGTGGGGGAAAAGGTAATAGTAGTTCTTTTAATCTTGCAGCTTTGATTCCCTTTGCAGTCGTACCTGTAGCGTTATTAATTAGGTCAAACTGAAAATAAGGTGATTGTATAAAATAACAAAATAACTCATTAATAAAATTATTATCATGATACTGTTGGAATGTTATAGCCCTTTGTCCAGCACTTGCTACCTCAAGCGTATTAATTGCGACGTTTCCCAATGGTGCTTCAGTAGTAAATAATATATCTCCTTTATTTGTAATTCCTCTAGATTGTCTTTCAATGTATTCAACTTCAGAAATAAAGTCTGCTTTTGAAAAATCTAGAAATCCCTTTTTAATATTTGATGCAGTAATGAGAACTACGCCGCTGGTAATTTTAGTTGGCGTTTTCCCTCTATAATCAATAAAATTATATATTTGATTTAATCTCACCCATTCCCAACTATCCGGAATATCAAATGGAATCTCTTCTTCATTGATTGCAGGTAGCGTCTTCTGTTTTTTAAGCTTACCTTCCTGAATCAGCTGTTTCTTCTCAGCCGCTATCTTCTCTAATAATTCCTTAGCAGTACCTTCTTCTGCCCGCTGTTCGACCAGTTTTCCCCGTATCGCAAGCTGAAGAATACTGTTCTTTAAATCCTGTGCCTTCATTAATTACCACCAAGCATTGCAGTAATCTGTTCTAATACATGATCAATTTCAGCATTCAGTGATGCCCGCTTTTCTTGATACACTTGAATCAAATCCATCGGCTCAAGGATCACTTCTTCTTCATGGGGAAATCCACATAGATCGATGTTGTAGCTTCTTTCTATGATTTCACTGGTAGTATATCTCTTTGCCTTGGGGAAACCATCGACTTCGATTTCTTCCCGGTTATCCCACCACGCCAGGGCATCACCAAAATGTTCCAGCTTCATCGGTCTGGTTTTGGAGAAGTTCTTATAGCCTTCCGGCATATCCATGCGATAGAACCAGGTTTCTTTGGTCGGTTCGGTATTATCAAAAAACAGGATATTGGTTCGAATCGATGTATAAGGGGCAAAAACGCTGTGTGGCATTCTGACCACGGTATGAAGATTGAATTCACTGAATAACTTTTTCTTAATATTGAACTTTGCATTGTCAATACCAAACAGGAAGCCATCGGGAATGATCACGGCGCATCGGCCATTTTTCTTAAGTCGATACATAATCACATTCATAAAAAGATCAGCCGTTTCAGAACTTCTGAGTTCCGTCGGGAAGTTGGACTTGACGCTGTCTTTTTCACTGCCGCCATAGGGCGGATTCATTAAAACCACATCGAACGGCTCCATCTTCCGCATATCTTTGTAGTCCATCTCCAGGGCATTGCCATGCAGGATATTGGGATCATCGATATCATGAATTAACATATTGGTAACGCAAAGCATATGTGGCAGCGCCTTCTTTTCAATCCCATAAACAGATTTATTGTAGATTTCCCGGTTCTCAAGGGAATTCTCCACTTGCCTTTCCAGCGCCTGTAAAGCTGACGTTAAAAACCCGCCGGTACCACAGGCGAAGTCGCTGATTTTTTCACCCAAGACTGGCTTAACAACTTTCACCATAAAGTCTGTCACTGCTCTTGGGGTGTAGAACTCACCGGCATTTCCGGCGCTTTGCAGA
>NZ_WJBC01000054.1 GCF_014284475.1 Acetobacterium fimetarium
TGTTTTTGACCAACTAAATTGACCTAAAAATGATTGACTTGAATGTCTGGGAGTTGCTCTGTATAATGACATTAACCTAGAGAAAGAGAAAGGCCCCAGAGAACCCCTCCTGCAAGATCGTGTCCTCTGAGACCTGGTATAGAACCATGATTATTGTAACAGATGGACAGCTTTCCTTCAACGAGGAATTGCAGGTTTTTCATATGTGGGCCATGATAGCCATTATTGCCCAGATTGCCAAAGCATTCTTCAGCATCGTGATTACAGGCTTAGAATCATGAAAACTGAGGGTGGAACAAAGCAGTTTATCCAGATTGAGCGGTTGAAATGCAATCACTGTGAGCGCCTGCACAATGCTCTTCCGGACTTTCTTGTTCCGTATAAACACTATGCAGCTGAAATTATTTCAGGGGTATTAGATAACGTTATCTCAGCAGATGATCTTGACGCTGAAGATTATCCCTGTGAACAGACCATGAAACGTTGGCAGCGCTGGTTTAATGGGAATCAGAACAACATTGAAGGTAACATGAGATCCATTGGCTATCGCCTGCTTGGACTGGGTGAGGACTTGCTCAGCGCCAGGATATCATTGCTCACGCATTTAAGAAAATCCAGTGAAGTCTGGCTGGAAACCATCCTGCGGATAATCTATAATGCAGGCAGTTTTTTAGTGCCGATTTAGAGCATTGCCTTTGCACCTGCTTTGTTTTGAATGTCAATCCGGGATGATGTAATCTACCGTCATAGGAGGTAGATAATGATGAATACAAAACATAGACAAACGGGCAACTGGCAGGAAGAGCAGGCACTTACACGCTATGCTGCCATTGCACCGCTTTTGGATGAAACGCTGGACACGGCCAAAAAGCTGAAGCTCCGGGACGATATTGCCGAACGGCTTGGCGTCTCAACCCGGACCGTTTACCGATATGAAGCTGCCTACCGCGCAGATGGATTTACGGGCCTCAAGCCCATGAACCGGGAACAGCGCCGATCAAAAAAGTTACCCGAAAATTTCGACGAACTTCTGGCAGAAGCCATTCAGCTGAAAAAGGAAGTTCCCAAACGTTCGGTGGAGCAGCTGATTCTCATACTGGAACTGGAAGGCCGCGTTGCCCCGGGCCTATTAAAACGCTCTACCATGGAACGCTATCTTTACAAGGCCGGTTTCGGCGTCAGGCAGATGCAAATGTATCAGGATGCCCGCCAAAGCTCATCCAAAAGATTTTGCAAACCTCACCGGATGATGCTGATTCAGGGCGATATCAAATATGGACCCAAACTTCCCATCGGCAAAAACGGCAAAATGGTACAAACCTACCTGTCTTCAGCGATTGATGATCATTCCAGATATGTGCTTTCCTCAGTCTTTTATGACAATCAGGAAGAATCCATCGTTTTAGATACTTTCCGGAAAAGCATTCTCAAGTTTGGAAAATTTGATGCCTGTTACTTTGACAACGGTTCTCAGTATGTAGCCAAACAGTTGAAGCTGTCTCTTGCCAGGCTGGGAATCACCATCCGGCATGCGAAAGTGCGCAGTGGAAAATCCAAAGGCAAGGTGGAAAAGTTCCACCAGGTGGTGGACGCCTATCTGAGAGAGGCAAAAGTTCATAAAATCAGAACGCTGGAAGATTTGAACCACCATTGGTCAAACTTTCTCGAGGCGCATTACCACACGAACAAACACGGTGGGATCAAAGAGTATTATGAAAGCATGGGTATCGCCCTACCGGAAGAAGGCATCACCCCCCTTCAGGAGTGGAACCGGGACTCCCGGGCATTGACTTATATCGATACCGCCGTTGTCGCTGAAGCTTTTTTACACCATGAAAAACGTCGGGTGGACAAAGGTGCATGTATCAGCTTCAGGGGTAAAAAATACGAGACGAAACCATCTCTGATTGGATTTGAAGTTGAAATCGCCTATGATCCGATGACACCGGAGATCCTGACGGTTCATCATCCCGGTATGGCTGATTTTCAGGCACGTCCGGTAAAGATTGGGGCCTTTTGTGACAAGAATCCGACGTTACCTGTATCCATGCTGGAAACCGGAAGTTCACGTTTTCTTGATGCGCTGGAAAAGAAACGCCATGAAAATCAGATAGCTGTTGCCAATGCCATCTCCTTTAAAGGTTTTAAAAAAGGCGGTACTGAGCATGTATGAGCGCTTCTTTGAAATGAACCATACGCCTTTTGTCCGGGATGTTCCACCGGATAAACTCTATGAATCTGCCCATGTGGAAGATGCCATCGGAAGGTTGACCTATGCTGCGGACCATCAGCTCTTCGCGGTTGTTACAGGGGATGCCGGTTGCGGCAAGTCGACGTTAATCCGAAAATTTGTGGGCATGCTGCCAAAGGATGAATACATCTTTTTATATCTGTCGGATTCCAGGCTGACACCCCGGTGGTTCTACAAAGGACTGCTGGATCAGCTGGGGATAGAATCCCGGTTTTACCGGGGGGATGCCAAACGCCAGCTTCAGAAGGAGATCGAAATCATCCGTGGTGTACATCAGAAAAAGGTGGTTGTTATCCTCGATGAAGCACACCTGCTGGAGAAGGAAACCATTGAAGAGTTCAGGTTTTTGCTCAATTATCGCTTTGACTCCATGAGCCCCATGGCACTTGTATTAGTGGGGCAAAATGAACTTTGGGATAAATTGAATCTGCAGCGCTATGCGGCAGTCAAACAACGGATCGATATTAATTGTGTGCTTCCCCATCTGGACCTTGCAGAAACCAGACACTATATCCAGTCTCACATCATCTATGCCAAAGGTCAGACAGATATTTTTACCGATGCTGCTCTGGATGATATTTATAAGGAGTCCACTGGAATCCCACGACGGATCAACCGGATCTGTGAAAAGAGCCTCATGTATGCTTATCAGCAGAATAAACATCTGATTGATGATCATATGATTCGTTTTGTGATCGATCATGAGATGCTTAAGGGCGGTGCATAGATGGAAAAAATAAAATTTGCTTGTTACGGCAGTTCTGGAATGAAACCGTGGGATGGAACGATTCTTCCGTTAAAACTTACAGCCCCCTATGAAGTGGAAGTCACTGCACGTGGCAGTACCTTTCATCTGATTGTAGGGCATCATCAATACGGTGATTATATCTGCATCCCAAACTGGGATGTTGGAACACAACTGGCATCCCTGACAGATCGTTTCTGGAACTACGAACGATTAACCGGTTATACAGAACTGAAATCAGTGGATGCTTACAGTGTTGCCTGTGCACTTGTAGCATTAAGTAAAATCATTGAGTAACCAATCGATGGCAGGCTTTCCTGCCATCAAAACCATAAAGGTTGATGACAAAAATATGAGCATTTAAGAGACAATGAATGCGAACGAAATGGTGTCATCTCAGAAAATCACTAACA
>NZ_WJBC01000055.1 GCF_014284475.1 Acetobacterium fimetarium
AAACCAATCATTGGCCTTCGCTAAAAAAACAGCTATTATTTAGCTTTCGTTGCAAATGCAACCTCATTCCCGGATGACATCGGGTATACTTTTGATGGCATGACAAGCGAAACGTCCCCATGTCATGTATGTATATACATTATATAATAAACGCAGAACAAAGTCAATCTCAACCACTAAAAAGAAGCAAACCTAATGGTCTGCTTCTTTTGTTTTACTTACCTATCTCTTGTTCTCCACAAAGGCATTAGTGGTACTCCCCGGAGCCGGACTCCCTTTTTCTACCAGTTTAATCTCAATCCCTTCCAGTCGGTAACTGAACCCTGCTGAACCGGATGGTTCGTCATTCTTAGCCCAACCCATCCAACCAATGTTCTGTGTATGAACACGGTAATAGATATCATACTTCGTGGCTGCTTCTCCGGTTAACCGAATGTTAATAGCTTCAAGTCGTAAACAGCGTCCCTCTGTACCTGCCATGACATTATTAGCTACATAGTTTTGCCAACCAATGTCCTGTACGTGAGTCCGATACTCAATACCACCTGACATCCCTTCGTTTAAATCAATGTTGATTCCCTCTAAGCGTAAACTGCGTCCTTCTGTACCAGCTTTAGAACCATCTGTTACATAAGACTGCCAACCCACGTTCTCTACATGCGTTCGGTACTTAACTAAGTAGTTACCCAAATCGGGTGGCATTGTTCCATTGCCGGTCACGGTAATGTTATAGGTCAAGGTATCTTCACCAACCTTAGTAGAAATCACGGTTGTTCCGGTTGTCTTACCGGTTACAACCCCGTTTGTATCCACCGAAGCGATGGAGGGGTTTGAGGATGACCACGTAAGTGTTGAAGGGACAAGTTTTGTCTCTAAATAGTTGTACTCACAAAGCCACTCAGCATAAGGTTCGGGGACAACAAAAGCTTTCATCTGTCGACTCACACCTTTATCAATACTGAGGTTCGTTGTCTGTTTGTAACTGCTGTCGACACAGGGGTGGGGGTGATAGCAAGGACTCGTACCGTCATTATTCACCCCATCATGGTTATCCCCATCCGTATTTGTCTGATCCACTACCGTTCGGATTACTTTACTATTGGTTGTGTAGGTGGAAATAAGGTCTTGGGGTGTTAGGTTGCTCATATCGACACAATCCCCGCCAAATACCAAAACCCATGCATTTCCATAATGTCCCACACCAACCCGTGTCCAGTACCGTTTTGTCATTTGAACATAATGTCCCCCTGAATCTTCAAAAGCACTATATGCTGCTGCACCGCTGTTACGACCGATGACAATGTTTTCAGCACCCCCTCCCCTTATAACATAGTCTGGTTGATTCCCTGCATTACCTGCTGGTGCTTTATGTAAGTACACCAGATTAATCTCCGATGCCCGGTACATGGCTGCTTTTGTCAACCTACCATCTAATACTAAAGGCTGTCGACCGAGGGAGACACGCAGGGCATTCATCTTTTCCACTAACTCCACTGCTCCTGCACCGTCAACTCGTGCTTCGGTTGTATAACTGTAGTAACCGGATGGGTAGTCGTCTGGAAATACTCTGGTTGCACTGGTATCAAGTGTATCTTCTGTTATCTCTGCTGTTTGTACGCTGTCTGTATCCGGATTATCCGCTACCGGAATTAATTCTTCTGCAAAAACCCCACTGGTTGTTCCCAGTAATAAACCACCGACTAATAAGAGTATAAACCCCTTTTTCATTTTCTTTCCCCTTTATAAACGATTACCTAAATAATCACATAAAACTAGAGCATATCTCTATGCCTTAGCTCTCTATAAACTATTTATTCTCAACAAAAGCATTCACCGTACTCCCCGGTGCAGGACTACCTTTCTGAACTAACTGAATCTCAATACCCTCAAGTCGGTAACTGAACCCTGCTGAACCTGCCGGTTCATCATTCTTAGCCCAACCCATCCAACCGATGTTCTGTGTATGGACACGGTAATAGATATCATACTTCGTGGCTGCTTCTCCGGTTAACCGAATGTTAATAGCTTCAAGTCGTAAACAGCGTCCCTCAGTACCTGCCATGACATTATTAGCTACATAGTTTTGCCAACCAATGTCCTGTACGTGAGTCCGATACTCAATACCCCCCGACATCCCTTCGTTTAAATCAATGTTGATTCCCTCTAAGCGTAAACTGCGTCCTTCTGTACCAGCTTTAGAACCATCTGTTACATAAGACTGCCAACCCACGTTCTCTACATGCGTTCGGTACTTAACTAAGTAGTTACCCAAATCGGGTGGCATTGTTCCATTGCCGGTCACGGTAATGTTATAGGTCAAGGTATCTTCACCAACCTTAGTAGAAATCACGGTTGTTCCGGTTGTCTTACCGGTTACAACCCCGTTTGTATCCACCGAAGCGATGGAGGGGTTTGAGGAGGACCACGTAACAGACGATGGAACAATTTTAACCTCTAAACCCCGATACTTCTCAATCCAATCTTCATAGGGAGCAGGGACAACAAAAGCTTTCATCTGTCGACTCACACCTTTATCAATACTGAGGTTCGTTGTCTGTTTGTAACTGCTGTCGACACAGGGGTGGGGGCGATAGCAAGGATACTCACCATTATAAGCAACCCCATCCGTATTTGTCTGATCCACTACCGTTCGGATTACTTTACTATTGGTTGTGTAGGTTGAGATAAGGTCTTGGGGTGTTAAGTTACTCATATCGGGGAAATCCCCGTTAAATGATAATACCCAAGCATTCCCATAATGTCCCACACCAACACGGGTATACCAAGAGTGTGTCATTTGAACATAATGCCCACCTGAACCTTCAAAAGCACTATATGCCGCTGCTCCGCTATTACGACCGATTACGATATTTTCAGAAGAACCACTGAATATACGATAATCTGGTTGATTACCCGCATTACCTGCCGGCGCTTTATGTAAATACACCAGATTAATCTCCGATGCTCGGTACATGGCTGCTTTTGTTAAACTACCATCTAAAACTAATGGTTGTCGACCGAGGGAGACACGCAGGGCATTCATCTTTTCCACTAACTCCACTGCTCCTGCTCCATCAACTCGTGCTTCTGTTGTATAACTGTAGTAACCGGATGGGTAGTCGTCTGGAAATACTCTGGTTGCACTGGTATCAAGTGTATCTTCTGTTATCTCTGCTGTTTGTACGCTGTCTGTATCCGGATTATCCGCTACCGGAA
>NZ_WJBC01000056.1 GCF_014284475.1 Acetobacterium fimetarium
TGGAATAAAACGGCTTTTTCTGTGATTTTTCTTTATTGCGATCAGCCTGATTTATGGATTCATCAGCAACTGCTTTTTCTTCTTCTGCCAGCATTTTTATTTCCCCCTTGTTTTAGAATCGCATCATGGCTAGTTAATGTTATTTTAAATATTATACCCACTAAGAGGGAATAACCAACAAATTATGAAAAAATTTGAGCAGAATCGTAAATGTCAAACTGTAGGCACCTAGGCATAAAAAAAGCCCAACTCCAGAAGGAGTTGGACTTGAAAGTTTATGTTTATCAACTGGTTTTATAGCAATCTGGCGAAAGTGTTTTTGACCAGGGAAGGAATTGATCAATGAGTTCAGGATGGTTCACCAGATCGGTGTTGGCCATCGTTTTGAGAATGTAAACCAGGTAGTTATAAGGTTTAAGCTGATTGCTTTTGGCTGACTCAGTGAGACTATAAATCATGGCACTGGCTGTTGCACCTTCAGGGGTATTATGCATGACCCAGTTTTTTCGGCCAATTGTAAAGGGGCGAATAGAGCGTTCCGCACGGTTGTTTGTTAATTCCAGGCGACCATCTTGCAGGACGTTTTCCAGGTAAGTCCATTGATTCAGGGTATAATTCACAGCATTGGAAAGATAGGATTTTGGCAGGGCATTGGCCTGCATTTTAATGAGCCAGTCGTGGAAAGATGCCATCACCGGTTTTAGCAGGATCAGCCGCTTTTGTTGTCGTTCAGCCGGGGTACAGTCGTTTAACTTTTTATCGATATGAAAAAGGGTATCACAAAATTGAACCCCTTCATACGAAGCCGCTCGTCTCTGTTCTTCTTTTGGCAAGGATTTAATGGCGTCAGAAAAGCCCCGCTTGACATGAGCCAGACAGCCGACCACCGTGATATCCGGAGACAGCCGATGATAAACCTCATAGCCATCGGCATGAAGATACCCTTTATAGGTTCCCAGAAAGCCAAGTGCCGCTTCCTTGCTTCGGGTGGGATGATAGTCGTAGTAGACCATCGGGGTTTCATCATGAACCCCGGTACAGTAGACCCACATATAACTTTTGCTGGTTGCCGGGCGATCGGTTTCATTGGCAACCTGAACGGGGGTCTCATCCCCATGCAAAACATCCCGGGTGAGCATGATTTCCCGCATCCGCCGACAGAGAAGCGAAAAATAATCGTCGGCACAGCGCAGCAGCCAGTTTGACATGGTCTGCCGGGAGAGTGCCACACTGTACCGTTCAAACTCCTGCTGCTGCCTGGCCAGCGGCATGGCACAGACGTACTTGGCATTGATAATCGCAGCGACCAGCTCCGGCGTTGTAAAGCTGCCGGGAATCAGGGTGTTTGGCATCGCCGCACGAATAAAGGGGATTTTCAAATCAATCCCATCGTCATGTTTAGCGCATTCACGGCAGGTATAGACATGCCGATGATGTTCCTCCACTTCAAACCGGGCAGGAATAAATTTAAGTAATCGGGTGATTTCCACTTTCATGTCATGAAGGGGATGACTGCAATTGGGGCAGATGCGTTCCGACTCCGGCAGCTCGTGTTCAATGACAATCGTTGGCAGATTGGAGAAATCCTGTTTCCGTTTCCCCTTGGCTTTTTTATTACGGGGCTTCTTCGCATCAGCCAGGACATCAGAAAGATCCGGTTCAGCAACAGAAAAATCTGCAGCCGCTTCCGGTTCGTTGAAGAATGAGAGTTGATCACTTCCTTCGGGATAAGCGACTTTATCAGAGCCAGATCCAAATTTCTTGTGGGTCAGCAGTCGGATCTGTTCCATTGCCCAGGCTAGCTGGGTTTGCGTCTGGATCAACTGAACCTGCAGTTCGTTACAGGTTTTGAGCAGCTCATCATAGGGTAGAGATTGTGTCGTTAAGGGTTTAATTTTAGGTGGTTCCGATTGATTTTTCATAGGATTATTATACCATAAAACCACAGAAAAGAACAGCTAAACAATCACAAAAATCGCATAACAGTGGGATTTATAGAATTTTTCAGAAGCTGAAAACTTAGATTATCAAGCGCTTGCTAACGGCTCGATGGGCTTGCGGTTGTTCCAGCGAAAGGCCATCCAGAAGCCAGCGGAGCTGCCGTTCGGAAATGCCTTTAACGGTCTGGGATTCATTAAACACCCATTTAAATGTACCCTGGCTGAGCTTACGATAGTAAAGCCACCAGCCGTTGTTTGACCAGCGGAGGATTTTCGCTTTATCCCCCTTCCGGTTAAAAAAGACATAGAGATGATTAGCAAAGGGATCCATATCGAAAGTCAGCTGTACCAGCGCAGAAAGTCCATTGATCGATTTTCGCATATCACAAGGAAAACAGGCAACAAAAACCTGATCGATCAGCGCAGTGTCAATCATATCCCCTGGAGCGTTCTGATCACGGATGCTAGAACATCCGGTTCAAAACCCGGATGCAGACAGATTTCGAAGTTATTAACCCTGATCATTACGGGTGTTGACTTGGCAGTGGTCGCCTTATCAATCAGTTTCATGGTAGCCCAGGCCTGTTCCGGCACTGGCTGATCGGCGTCTTTGATTCGTCGCAGCCAGTAACGCAGCGTGGATACCTTCATTGCATTCGCTTCGCACCAGGTTTCTGCAGATTGGCTGGAATTGCGATAATCCTCAATCTGCTGGCGACGAAATGCGTGCAGTTCATCTTTAGACATTAAAAAATACCTCCATTTATTAATCTGATGAAGGTATTATCGCATGAATCTTTAGGGTGAAATATGTGTAGTCTATTTGACATTAACGTTGCCATTCTTATATAATCAGTGGTGCAATGTTGTGCGCTGGGAAAAAACGACACGACCGTTCCTGCGAACATCGGAATTTCTATGGCAGGAAGGCCATACGCTACATGAGACACCGGAGGAAGCG
>NZ_WJBC01000057.1 GCF_014284475.1 Acetobacterium fimetarium
GATTTTATGTCGCCCGATGATTTTGAAAAACTATTTGCAAAAATGAACAAATCGGATTTGCAATTAGCTGGTTAAGATGAGGATAAACTTCTCATTTTAATTTGTACTAAATCTTGACAGAAGACCATTGTATGTCAGATTGCCACATCCTGTAATTAACTTAAGCCTGTTCGAACGCCTATCCAAAATACGTCAGCCGAACACAAAAAAGCACGCCAATACGTGTCCGTTTTGGCGTGCTTTTTTTGTGGCAAACGCTACTGCAGGGAATCCTTTACCTGCTGAAAATCATATCCCGGCGAAACCGTTGAAATCTCTTTTAAGATGGTTTCGGGCGGAACCGTTTCGGGAATTTTGAAAAGCGCATAGAAGTCTTTTGCATTCATGCCTAAACTGTCCATTGCTTGCTGAATGCTCATCGAGCCTTTAATACCGCTGACATCAATGGCATCTGATGTTGCCGCATCGCCAGAAGATCCCGTTGCAGCTGCTCCATTGGCAGCTCCGCCGGCATTGGCTTTCGCCGCATCGAATTGATAATCCGGAACCAGCGCTGAAATATTCTTGAATTGCGTATCCTGGGGGACGCTTTGGGGAATCGCCAGTTGCTGATACACTTCATCCAAAGACAGTCCAGTGAGGGTGGTAGCTTCTTCGATGGTGTTGTAGCCTTTCACTTCATAGATGGGAATAACCTCACCCTGGGCAACGGATAATGGCAATATTTGAAAATTCCCGGTTATCTGAGCTATTACAATCGTGCCAAAGAATAAACCGACCACCACTACCACCATCACCATGGGATGGACACTTTTCCGGGCAACCTTGACCTCAAGCGCTCCTTTGCTGGGGCAAGCCAGGACACATTCGTTACAGTTGATGCACTCTGGCGTCGTAATCCGTTCTGCCTTTTCGATCTCAATGTTCACCGGACAGGATTTATCACACTTCTTGCAGTGAACACAAAGACTATCATTACGAACTACTTTTGTCGGGCTCAGTTTTCCGATAATCGCATAGAAAGCGCCGGCCGGACACAAATATTTGCAGAAAAACCGGTCGTACAGGAATGAACCGATGATGGTAATAAATAGGAGCGCAAAACCGATTATTGCTAACGGGTCTTCCGCAATTGAACCGGAAATTGCGGATAAATGAGAATATGCCGCATAGGGATCATAGGGAGCCATCCAGAGCGAACCATAATACCAGGCCATTCCCACGGTAAAAACGAGAACGAAATATTTGAGATACCTCGCCAATCGATCAATTTTTGGAGGGATGATCAAACGTTTTTTGAATATTTTCTGGCCGATTTTCGCGAACACTTCCTGCAGCGCCCCAAAAGGACAAAGCAATCCACAAAAACTCCTTCGAAACAGGACTGCCAGGGCTAAAGTCAGTACCAGCAGAACGACCGTGCCGGTATAAATTTTCTTGATAAAGGTGCCCGTCAAGAGCAGTGTATACAGGCTTTCTAAAGCCCCGTAGGGACACAAGGCATGAATTGACGGTGCTTTCCCGCCGCCCAGAACCTGATGCATATAGGCTTCATAGGTAACCCAGATAAGAAGACCTACCAAAACCAGGAGTCTTGTCCATTTTGCTGCTTTATTCCAATTCATTTTCACTTATAATACCTCGCTTTCTAAAAAACTTGATGTGTTAAATATGCATATCTAGCTTCACTTGATGATTGCTAAACCCAACTGATAAATAAGATCTTTTTTGTATTTATTAATCCAATTCAAACAAGAATAATTTCCTTATGTTCCCTTATACCCATTTTGCTGGCAATAGACCATCAAAAACCATGTTTCTTTGATTCGACATTCCTTTCTTAATTGATTTTTAAACGCTTACTCTAATGGGTAAATTCTATATTTGATTGATGTCATTTTTGTGTCAGAATTAATGATACCCAAAAAAGAAACTCAGCTAATTCGTTTCCTCCATTATTTCAAAAAATAAAAAAAAGGAGCTGTCAATAAATTAAACAGCTCCTCTTTTCATCACTACCGCGGCAATGGTATCGCCTACTTAAAGCTTTTTTGTTAAAAAAAGCGCTGATTGTTACCAGCAAAATGCCGGCTCTGTAAATCGCAAATATAATGGCACTTGGTCGTTTTGTTCGTCATGTCATCCTGATCGGCTGGCACTTTAACGGTCAGGCTTGTGCAGCCATCCCCAATATATCAAAAGACAAGATATTAAAGCCGGAACGATGATTTGGATTGTATTTAAAAATGGTGTTATCGTAATTCCAAAGAGGCTAATCGGTAAAACGCCGCTTAGTCCCAGTGATGCATGCACAACTGCTTCCCATGCAGTTACCCCTGCAAAGAATTTACAAAGCTCTTTGACCATAGCAATTCCTCCTTGTAAGATACATATAGGGTAAGTGATCAAAACTTAACCCGAATGTTCTTTGATAATTTTAAACTTATTGTTCGGATCAATCAGCGACACCAGGATTTGATTTCTTTAAACATCATGTTATAATCGCTTTGTCAGAGAGATAGATGTGCGTTCCTCCTGGATCCCTTTCTTAATAAAGGACTTATCCGTGAATTAGCGTGTCACTCCACAAGGACGATTCGATGTTTAGCTGGTTGGGCCACCCTCGGGTGTTACCCGTTTCAAATGCAAGGTTGTCTGGCGTTCTTCTTTCGTGGATGCTCTGATTGATTCAAACAGAAAGGTTGTGTTGCTTTGTCCAAATTTTTAAATGATTTTGTCGTTGGCATTGACGTTTCCTCAGAGTTTTCTGTGGTCGCCATGCTGGAGCCTAATGGCTCACTGATTCGCAAGCCCTTTCGGATTGATCACAATCCGGCCGGTTTTAACAAGCTGCTCGGCATTCTCAAAAAAGAAGAAGAGCGGCTGAAAC
>NZ_WJBC01000058.1 GCF_014284475.1 Acetobacterium fimetarium
TCTTGGATCAAGACCTCGGTCGATTAGTACTGGTCAGCTCCATATGTTGCCATACTTCCACATCCAGCCTATCTACCTGGTCGTCTACCAGGGACCTTAACCATTTCTGGTGAGATATCTTATCTTGAAGGGGGCTTCGTGCTTAGATGCCTTCAGCACTTATCCTTTCCAAACTTAGCTACCCAGCTATGCTCCTGGCGGAACAACTGGTGCACCAGTGGTTTGTCCGTTCCGGTCCTCTCGTACTAGGAACAGCTCTTCTCAAATATCTAACGCCCACGACGGATAGGGACCGAACTGTCTCACGACGTTCTGAACCCAGCTCGCGTGCCTCTTTAATGGGCGAACAGCCCAACCCTTGGGACCTGCTTCAGCCCCAGGATGAGACGAGCCGACATCGAGGTGCCAAACCTCCCCGTCGATGTGGACTCTTGGGGGAGATAAGCCTGTTATCCCCGAGGTAGCTTTTATCCGTTGAGCGATGGCCCTTCCACTCGGAACCACCGGATCACTAAGCCCGACTTTCGTCTCTGCTCGAGATGTCTCTCTCGCAGTCAATCACCCTTTTGCCTTTGCACTCTAATAGATGGTTTCCAACCATCCTGAGGGTAACTTTGGGCGCCTCCGATACTTTTTAGGAGGCGACCGCCCCAGTCAAACTGCCCATCTGACACTGTCCAATGACCGGATTACGGCCACTTGTTAGAATTCCAATAGTACAAGGGTGGTATCCCAAGGTTGGCTCCTTCGAAACTGGCGTCCCAAATTCTCTGCCTCCCACCTATCCTGTACGTCTACTACCAAAACTCAATGCCAGATTGCAGTAAAGCTCTACGGGGTCTTTCCGTCCTGTCGCGGGTAACTCGCATCTTCACGAGTACTACAATTTCACCGGGTGTGTTGTCGAGACAGCGCTCAAATCGTTACGCCTTTCGTGCGGGTCAGAACTTACCTGACAAGGAATTTCGCTACCTTAGGACCGTTATAGTTACGGCCGCCGTTTACTGGGGCTTAAATTCGCACCTTCGCTTGCGCTAAGCACTCCTCTTAACCTTCCAGCACCGGGCAGGCGTCAGCCCCTATACATCATCTTTCGATTTAGCAGAGACCTGTGTTTTTGCTAAACAGTCGCTTGAGCCTCTTCTCTGCGGCCCCCCTGAGGGGGCACTCCTTCTCCCGAAGTTACGGAGTCATTTTGCCGAGTTCCTTAACAACACTTCTCCCGCTCATCTTAGGATTCTCTCCTCGCCTACCTGTGTCGGTTTACGGTACGGGCACCTTCTCTCTCAATAGAAGCTTTTCTTGACAGCGTGAAATCAGCGACTTCCCTACTTATTTTTCGTTACCCGTCACGCCTCAGCCTTAACCGGGGGGATTTGCCTCCCCAATCAGCCTTGACGCTTGGCCCGGCTTTTCCATCTGCCGGGTTCGCTTATCCTTCTGTGTCACTCCATCTCTCAAACAATTAAAGGTGGTACAGGAATTTCAACCTGTTGTCCATCGCCTACGCTTCTCGCCTCGGCTTAGGCCCCGACTTACCCTGAGCGGACGAACCTTCCTCAGGAAACCTCGGGCTTTCGATGGTGAAGATTCTCACTTCACTTTCGCTACTCATGCCAACATTCTCTCTTGTCTTGTGTCCACCAAACCTTACAGTTTAGCTTCGCCCTCAAGACATTGCTCCCCTACCACTATGGTAGTACCATAATCCATCGCTTCGGTGCCAGATTTTAGCCCCGTTCATTTTCGGCGCACCACCACTCGACCAGTGAGCTATTACGCACTCTTTAAATGTATGGCTGCTTCTAAGCCAACATCCTGGTTGTTTCTGCAGTTGCACATCCTTTCCCACTTAATCTGGACTTGGGGACCTTAGCGGATGGTCTGGGCTGTTTCCCTTTTGACTATGAGACTTATCTCACACAGTCTGACTGCCGTATATAAGTGTATGGCATTCGGAGTTTGATAAGGTTCAGTAATCTTTACGACCCCTAGCCTATTCAGTGCTCTACCTCCATCACTCTCTCTACAACGCTAGCCCTAAAGCTATTTCGGGGAGAACCAGCTATCTCCGTGTTCGATTGGAATTTCACCCCTATCCACAACTCATCCAAGCCTTTTTCAACAGACACTGGTTCGGACCTCCACTTGGTTTTACCCAAGCTTCATCCTGGTCATGGATAGATCACACGGTTTCGGGTCTACAGCATGCAACTAATCGCCCTATTCAGACTCGGTTTCCCTACGGCTCCGTACCTGAAGTACTTAACCTTGCTACATACCGTAACTCGTTGGCCCGTTCTACAAAAAGCACGCAGTCACGTTAGCTCCTGCTGCTTGTAAGCACAGGGTTTCAGTTTCTATTTCACTCCCCTTCCGGGGTTCTTTTCACCTTTCCCTCACGGTACTTTCCGCTATCGGTCACTCAGTAGTATTTAGCCTTGGGGGGTGGGCCCCCCATATTCCCACAGGGTTACACGTGTCCCGTGGTACTCGTCGATTACCCACCTGAATTACTTTCGTCTACGGGGATCTCACCCTCTGCGTCCGACCTTCCCATGTCGTTCGACTAATAATCCAGATTTGATGTAATCCGGGCTCTTCCTCTTTCGCTCGCCGCTACTTAAGGAATCGATGTTTCTTTCTTTTCCTCCGGGTACTAAGATGTTTCAGTTCTCCGGGTTCCCTCCGTATGCCTATTTATTCAGCATACGGTGACTGATCTTCTATCAGCCGGGTTTCCCCATTCGGATATCTACGCTTAATCGGTTATGTGCACCTACACGTAGCTTTTCGCAGCTTGTCGCGTCCTTCGTCGGCTCTGAGTGCCAAGGCATCCGCCCTGTGCTCTTTTCTTCTTGATCCT
>NZ_WJBC01000059.1 GCF_014284475.1 Acetobacterium fimetarium
GGATATGCCGGAAGGCTATAAGAACTTCTCCAAAACCAGACCGATGAAGCTGGAACATTTTGGTGATGCCCTGGCGTGGTGGGATAACCGGGAAGAAATCGAAGTCGATGGTTTCCCCAAGGCAAAGTGCTATACGACCAGCGAAATCAGCGAAAGAAGCTACAACATCGATCTATGTGGATTTCCTCATGAAGAAGAAGTGATCCTTGAGCCAATGGATTTGATTCAAGTTTATCAAGAAAAGCGGGCATCGCTGAATGATGAAATTGATCATGTATTAGAACAGATTACTTCAATGCTTGGTGTTAATTAATGAAGGCACAGGACTTAAAGAACAGTATCCTTCAGCTTGCGATACAGGGGAAACTGGTAGAACAGCGGGAAGAAGAAGGTACTGCTAAGGAATTATTAGAGAAGATAGCGGCTGAGAAGAAACAGCTGATTCAGGAAGGTAAGATTAAAAAGCAGAAGGCTCTGCCAGCAATCAAGGAAGATGAGATTCCATTTGATATTCCCGATAGTTGGGAATGGGTTAGGTTAGGGGAATTATGTAATTATGGAAAATGTAATTCTATTCCCGCAACAAAGATTCCCAAAGAAGCATGGCTTCTTGATTTGGAGGATATAGAAAAAGATACTGGGAGAATATTGAATAAAAAAAGAATGAAGGATGTAAAATCTAGTAGCAGCAAACATATCTTTAATACTGGAAATGTATTGTATAGTAAATTGCGTCCATATTTGAATAAGGTTGTTATTGCTGATGAAGATGGTTATTCTACTTCAGAAATATTACCTCTAGACTTTGGAATGAATATATTTGACAGATATGCTCAAATCGTTCTTATGAGTCCCTATTTCATTAACTACACTGTAAAGTGTTCTTATGGAGTAAAGATGCCAAGGCTAGGAACGACGGACGGTCAATTAGCTGTATTCCCACTCCCCCCACTCGAAGAACAAAAACGAATTGTAGCAAAGATCGAAGAGCTGATGCCTTATGTGGAAAAATACGATGTAGCTTATTCTGAAGTTGTGGAGCTGAATAAAAAATTCCCGGAAGATATGCAAAAGTCGATTTTGCAATATGCCATCCAAGGCAAGCTGGTTGAGCAGCGAAAAGAAGATGGAAGGGCAGAAGAACTTTATCAGCAGATTCAAGAAGAGAATCAAAAACTGATTGAGGAAGGCACGATTAAAAAGACCAAGGCACTTCCCGAGATTACAGAAGATGAGATTCCTTTTGATATTCCGGAGAATTGGAAGTGGGTTAGGTTGGGGGATTTATGTAATTATGGACAATGTAATTCGATACCCGCAAAAAGTATTCCAAAGGATGCGTGGCTTCTTGACTTAGAAGATATTGAAAAAGATTCTGGTAGAGTATTGAACAAAAAAAGAATGCATGACGTGAAATCTACTAGCAGTAAACATGTTTTCAATGCTGGAGATGTATTGTACAGCAAATTACGACCCTACTTGAACAAGGTAGTAATTGCAGATGAAGATGGATATTCCACTTCTGAAATCTTGCCTCTGGACTTTGGAACGAGTGTGTATAACAGATATGCCCAAATAGTAATGATGAGTCCTTATTTCATTAACTATACAGTAAAATGTTCTTATGGTGTGAAGATGCCAAGGTTGGGAACAACAGATGGTCAATTAGCTGTATTCCCACTATCACCATTAAAAGAACAAAAGCGTATCGTTGATAAGGTTTCTGAATTAATCCCATATGCAAAACAGTTGGCAAATAAGATCGATCT
Source organism: Acetobacterium fimetarium (assembly GCF_014284475.1). Classification (GTDB taxonomy): domain Bacteria; phylum Bacillota; class Clostridia; order Eubacteriales; family Eubacteriaceae; genus Acetobacterium; species Acetobacterium fimetarium. The sequence goes on from NZ_WJBC01000059.1 coordinate 1,770, forward strand.
ACCTACCCAAAGGGCGTTCTAAGCCAAAAAATGGTGACCGTGTAATGCTCTTGCGTAAAAAATCGCATAGTCCGCTACGGGGGATACCCCAAAAAAACATTAAATAAGCGTGAGCTTCCATATAAAATTGATCCATTAAAATAGGAGGTCGAATCATGTCTTTAGCAGTTATCGATGTAGAACCTTTAAATGATTATAAGTTACTCTTAACTTTTGAAAATGGTGAAAAGAGACGTCGATGTCAGTCCATATTTGGATAAGGGTGTTTTTCAAGAATTAAAGAACGAGGAGAAATTCAGGATGGTACGTGTTAGTTTTGATAGTATTGAATGGTGCAATCAAGCGGATCTTGATCCAGAGTTTTTATTCGAAAAGAGCAAAGCTTGCTAGCAGTAATTGACAAAACTATTTCCCAAAGATTCTAACGGTGCCGGTCAATTAACTTATTAATAATGGCCATCTCCTCACGATTCCGGCCAAAGCGGTCAAGCTTCCAGACCAGCACCATTTCAAAGTGCTTTTTGCCGCTGTCTTAATGTAATGATAATTAAAAATAACTACAAGTTAAAGAACAATTCTTAAATTAAGAATTATTTCAAACGTTTCCTGAAAAAGTTATTGTATTTTATCAGTTGTTGAGATAAAATGCAGACACAGATCAAGCCTTAACCGTCCGCGGTGAGGCTATTTTCATTTTTTTCAGAAAAGTTATCCACACCATATAGTTAGACTTCCCCTCGATAAAAATATTTGTGGATAATTTCTATTTTATTCATTT
>NZ_WJBC01000005.1 GCF_014284475.1 Acetobacterium fimetarium
TAACCAAAGAAGAAGGCGGACGTCATACTCCATTCTTCGATGGCTACAGACCACAATTCTACTTCAGAACAACTGACGTAACAGGTGTCATCAAATTACCAGAAGGCGTAGAAATGGTAATGCCTGGTGATAACGTGCAGATGGAAATCACCTTGATCACACCAATCGCGATCGAAGAAGGCTTACGTTTCGCCATCCGTGAAGGCGGACGAACAGTCGGTTCCGGAGTTGTTGCAAAAATTATTGCTGAATAACGCTGAGTCCAATTTTTGATAAAAAATTGGTAGCGAACAGGAGCGTTAGTGAGTGAGCGATAACGAAGCTAATGCAGATTTTGAAAGAAATAACCATAAGGAAATAAAATTTCTGAAAAATCGGCAACGCTGATTACAATTAAAAATAATACATATTTGGCCGTCTTTCCATGTGAAGGACGGCTTTTTATCGTTATAGAGGCTAAAATAATATTTAATAGCAAAAGTGGCCTTTTTTATGGTATTATTGAACAAATGTAATTAATCAGGAAAGCGATAAGAGGATGTTTAAAAATGATTTTTTAATGCGGGAGATTGAAAATTTTTCTAAATTTGTAATTAAACTGTTCCGGCAAGAAAATATAGAATTTGAAACGGATCAGGAACATCAAAATTCGATTGAAGAGGATCTTCTGTTTTACCGCTTTCAGGAAATGGTTTATGCGGGAAAAATCAATGAAGCAGAAAATGCTCTGTTTGAATTAATCGAAAAAGAACCGAAACTCGGATATTTGCAACTGACAGAAAAATTCTATTCGGAAGTTGTTAAAATGAGCGATGAATATTTGCAACGACATCATTACTCCCGCGAAGAAATATTTGAGAGCCTGGATCAGATCGAACAAATTTACGAAGAAAAATACAGTGATTCTGCAAATGGAATTGGAAAGAAGTGACAAATGGTTAGACTTTTAGTTGACAGTATGTGTGATTTGCCAAAGAATTATATTGGCCATCCGAATTTAGATATGGTTTCACTAAATGTGATTATTGAGGGGAAAGTTTATCGGGATAAACGTGAAATCGATTTGGACGGTATTAATAAATATATCGAACAGGGGATTGTTCCGACGACATCACAGGTCAATCCCGGAGATTTTATTGAATATTTTGAAAATTGTGCAAAAAACAATACGGAATGTCTTTATCTCTCGTTTTCTTCAAAGTTGTCGGGAAGTTATGAAACAGCTCGACTTGTTTTAAAAGATGTTCTGGAAAAATATCCGGATTTCAAATGCAGAATCGTCGACAGCCTCCACAGCGGCGGCAGCATCGCGCTGATTGCAGTGGAAATTTTAAAACTCATTGAACAGGGAAAAGACCTTGACTATCTGGCTGATGCGGCACAAAAATTCATTCCGCATGCTCATTTTTATTTCAGCATCGAAGACTTGAACTGGCTGTACATGGGGGGACGGGTGTCCAGAGGGGCAGCTGCTGTTGGCGGATTTCTGAAAATACATCCGATCGTGTCGGTAGAGGATGGAGAATTGAAAATTATCGGCAAGTCGAGAGGGAGCAAGAAAGCTCAGAAAACAGTAATCGAAAAAACAGCAGAAAATATTGCTGGGTATCTTGATCAGGAAGTCGGCATCGCGTATACTGGATCGATGAAACCGGTCGAAGACTATGAGAATGCATTAAGGGAAATGGGCGTTGAAAAGATTGAACCGGTACCGATTGGTTGTGTTCTGGCGGCTCATTTGGGACTGCAGGGGACGGGAATCTATTTTCTCGACGCACCGGCTGAAAATATATTGAAATAAATTGAAAAACTTCAAAAAAAACGCTTGCTAAAGGCGTTTTTTTCTTGTATAATAGGGAAGGTTGACACACTGCGATGAAGTGAGAGGTTGCTGTCGCCTCAGACAGGTTAATTCCCACGGAGTATGTCACGATCTGAGAATCGGACGACAATCACGAAATCATTAAAAAAATATCGAAATGACGTTACTCATTTCGAAAAAAAATAATAATGAAACACCCGGATGGGTTGACACGTGGTTGGAGTACCTAAATGACGATTGAAAAATGATAAGGAGGTAAAATTTAGGTATGGCAAAACAAAAAATTAGAATCAGGTTAAAAGCGTTTGATCACAAACTATTGGATCAATCGGCTGAACGAATTGTTGAAACAGCAAAGAGAACAGGTGCGAGCGTATCTGGCCCCGTGCCACTGCCAACTGACAAAGAAATCATCACGATTCTTCGTGCAGTGCATAAGTACAAAGATTCCAGAGAGCAATTTGAAATGCGTACACACAAACGGTTGATTGACATTTTAAATCCAACACCAAAAACTGTAGATGCATTAATGCGATTGAATTTACCAGCAGGCGTTGATATAGAAATTAAACTATAGACCCCAATGGTATTATGATTGCCCAGCAATCCAATGATATTTAGGAGGAAACAATGAAAAAAGCGATTATTGGTAGAAAAATTGGAATGACACAGATTTTCACAGAAGATGGCACTGTTATTCCTGTAACTGTAGTTGAAGCGGGACCTTGTGTCGTGCTTCAGAAGAAAAGCATTGAAGTTGATGGCTATGAAGCTCTTCAACTGGCTTTCGGAGAAGTGAAGGAACGTCGGATGACAAAACCTTTAAAGGGTCATTACGACAAAAACAGTGTGGAATATAAAAAAGTAATCCGCGAATTCAAACTTGATGATTATGCAAGTTTTGAAACCGGACAAGTAATTCAGGCTGATATGTTCGAAGCTGGAGATCATGTTGATATTTCAGGTAAATCAAAGGGTAAGGGATTCCAGGGGGTCATTAAACGACATGGCCAATCCAGAGGACCGATGGCTCATGGTTCCAAATATCACAGAAGACCAGGTTCCATGGGAGCGTGTTCATCGCCTTCAAGAGTATTTAAAGGCAAGAAGCTTCCTGGCCAAATGGGGAACAAAAATGTAACTGCAGTTAATTTGGAAGTTGTTAAAGTAAGTACTGAAGATAATGTACTCTTAATCAAGGGCGCAGTACCGGGTATCAGAGGAGCACTTGTTACAATTAAAAGCAGCGTTAAAGCATAAAAAAATCATGCCTGAAAGGAGGAAATCAAATGCCTAAAATTGACATTTTAGATGTAAAAGGAAATGTTGTTGGTGATGTTGAGTTAAGCGAAGGAATCTTCGGAATTGAACCCAACGAACATGTAGTACATGAAGTAGTGGTTGCACTGCTTGCAAATAAACGACAGGGCACACGCTCTGCAAAAACTCGTTCAGAAGTCCGCGGTGGCGGTAGAAAACCATGGAGACAAAAAGGAACAGGTCGGGCTCGTGCTGGTACCATCCGATCTCCATTGTGGAAGGGCGGCGGAGTTGTATTCGCTCCAAAATCTAGAGATTACAGCAAAAAAGTTAACAAAAAAGTGAAGCTTTTAGCGATAAAATCAGTTTTCTCAGCAAAAGCTCAGGACAACGAACTTCGCGTTTTGAATCAATTAGCGATGGAAGTGCCAAAAACAAAAGAAATCATTGCTGTACTGAAGAATATCGATGCTCAAAAAGCCTTGATCGTACTTCCTGAAAATAACGAAACCGTTATTCGTTCAGCAAATAATATTCCTAAAGTTGCGACCACGACAGTCAGCGAACTCAATGTATATGATATGTTGAAGTATGATGTATTGATTATGACTCAGGAAGCATTAGAAAAAATTGAGGAGGTATACGCATAATGAAAAATCCTCGTGATATAATTATCAAGCCAGTTATTACAGAACGTAGTATGGCTGATGCAGAAGAAAAAAAGTTCACTTTCAAAGTAGATAAGAGAGCGAACAAAATTGAAATAAAAAATGCGGTTGAAGTAATATTCGGCGTTGAAGTTGAAAAAGTGACGACAATGAATATGAAGGGCAAATTAAAAAGAACCGGACGTTTTGTTGGCCGAAGATCTGACTGGAAAAAGGCCATCGTGAAATTAACACCTGGAAGCAAAGGCATCCAATTCTTCGAGGGCGTATAAGCACACAAGCGAGACTACAACCCGAGAAGCATACAAAAAAGGAGGTAGCGAATAATGGGTATAAGAAAGTATAAACCAACGTCCCCTGGACGTAGAAATATGAGTGTCAATACATTCGAGGAAATCACTAAAAATGAACCTGAAAAGTCGTTGTTATTGCCACTGAAAAAGCATGCTGGCCGTAATGCATACGGTCGTATCACCGTTCGACATCATGGTGGTGGTGCTAAAAGAAAATATAGAATTATTGATTTCAAACGAAATAAAGATAATGTCCCAGGCAAAATTGCAGGGATTGAATATGATCCAAACAGAAGTTCAAATATAGCATTGGTACATTATGCAGATGGTGAAAAACGTTACATTATTGCACCATTGAAATTAAAGGTTGGAGACGTGATTGTTTCCGGTCCTGAATCAGATATTACCATTGGTAATTGTCTGCCGTTGAAAAACATACCAGTAGGTACAACATTGCACAACATTGAACTTAAAGCTGGCAAAGGCGCACAAATGGTTCGCTCTGCTGGTGCAAGTGCTCAGTTAATGGCGAAAGATGGCAACTATGCAACACTTCGATTACCATCAGGCGAAATGAGACTGGTTCGAATCGAGTGCCGAGCTACAATTGGCCAGGTTGGAAATCTTGATCATCAGAATGTGCGAATTGGTAAAGCGGGTCGTAAAAGACATATGGGTATTCGACCAACTGTACGTGGTTCAGTAATGAATCCAAATGACCATCCACATGGTGGTGGTGAAGGACGTGCGCCAATCGGACGTTCCGGCCCAGTTACTCCTTGGGGTAAACCGGCTATGGGTTACAAAACACGTAAGAAGAATAAACCTTCTGATAAATATATCGTAAGATCAAGAAATAAATAATAAACACTCAACCATAAGATAACGAATCGAGAGGAGGTTGAACAATGGGTAGATCATTAAAAAAAGGACCTTATGTTGACGAAAAGTTACTTAAACGTATAGAAGCAATGAACGAAAAAGGTGAAAAGAACGTATTAAAGACTTGGTCAAGAAGTTCCACACTTTTCCCACAAATGGTAGGTCACACCATCGCAGTTCATGATGGTAGAAAACATGTCCCAGTTTACGTTACCGAAGATATGGTCGGACACAAACTCGGTGAGTTTGCACCAACCAGAACTTTCAGAGGTCATGCTGGAGAAAAGAAATCTAAATTAAAATAGCCAGAAGGAGGTATACGAATGGAAGCAAGAGCGACAGCTAAATATGTACGTGTTTCATCCAGAAAGGCTAAGTTAGTGGCTGATATGATTCGAGGCAAAAGCATTGGAGAAGCATTAAGTATTTTAGCATTAACACCAAATAAAGCAGCGAAAGTGATTGACAAAGTTGTAAAATCTGCTTTAGCAAATGCTGAAAACAATTTTAATATGAATCCTGAAAATTTGTATATTGATCAGATATACGCTAATCAGGGTCCGACACTAAAAAGATTTAGAGCGGGTGCACAGGGACGTGCGACAATTATACGAAAAAGATCGTCTCACATTACAGCCGTATTAAAAGAAAAAGAGTAAGGAGGGCATAGATGGGTCAAAAAGTCAATCCTCATGGATTAAGAGTCGGCGTTATTAAGGACTGGAATGCAAAATGGTTTGCTAACAACAAGGATTTTGCAGATTGTTTAATAGAAGATCATGATATTCGTAAATATATAAAAGTAAATCAATACCAGGCGGGCATTTCTAAAATTGTCATCGAACGTTTTGGTAACAAGGTAAAGATTCATATCTATACTGCAAAACCAGGCATGATTATTGGTCGCGGTGGTGCAGGTATCGATGCATTGCGTCTTGAACTTGAAAAAATGACAAAGAAAACAGTGTTCATCAATATCGTTGAAGTTAAAAATGTTGATATGGATGCACAACTGATCGCTGAAAATATTGCGGCACAATTGGAAAGAAGAATTTCATTCCGTCGTGCAATGAAACAAGTAATGCAACGAACGATGCGAGCAGGAGCAAAAGGAATTAAAACTGCTGTTGCCGGACGTTTAAATGGTGCTGAAATGGCACGAAATGAGCATTATGCCCAAGGACAAGTGCCCCTGCAGACACTCCGGGCTGATATCAGCTATGGCTTTGCTGAAGCGGATACTACCTATGGAAAATTAGGGGTTAAGGTTTGGGTCAATAAAGGTGAAATTTTAACTGGGCGTGAGGATATTTTGGCAGTAGCCGCTGAAGATGATGCTAAAGCTAAAAAAACATCTCGCCGTAAAGCTCCTACTAACAGGACAGAAAACTAAGAGAGGAGGACAACGCATATGTTAATGCCTAAACGTGTAAAACGTAGAAAACAACATAGAGGTCGTATGAAGGGAAAAGCACTTCGTGGTAACAAAATCACCTACGGAGATTTTGCTATTCAGGCGTTGGAGCCAGCATGGATTACTGCTAATCAGATTGAAGCTGCCCGTGTCGCTATGACCAGATATATTAAAAGAGGTGGCCAGGTTTGGATTAAAATATTTCCAGATAAACCTGTGACACAGAAACCAGCAGAAACTCGAATGGGTTCCGGTAAAGGTTCGCCAGAGTATTGGGTTGCAGTGGTAAAACCAGGTAGAGTAATGTTTGAGATTGCCGGGATTCCTGAGGAAGTAGCTCGGGAAGCTATGCGTCTTGCTCAGCATAAATTGCCAATTAAAACAAAGTTTATCACTCGTAAGGATCAAGAAGCACAAGAAGTGGGTGATGAGTCATGAAACCAAGTGAATTAAGAGAATTAACAAATTTAGAACTTGAAGAAAAACTGGGTGACCTTAAAGAAGAGTTATTCAATTTGAGATTTCAACACGCTACCGGCCAGTTGGAAAACCCAATGCGAATCAGAGAGGTCAAAAAGACTTATGCACGCATAAAAACAATTATGCAAGAACGTGTAATGAAGTCAGACGAAGCATAATAAACCAATAGATAAGGAGGTTTAGCTTATGGAAGAAAGAAATTACAGAAAAACACGGATCGGAAAAGTGGTCAGCGACAAGATGGATAAAACGGTCGTTGTAGCTGTTGAAAGCTTTGGAAAACATCCATTATACCAAAAACGTGTCAAGAATACTGTAAAATTTAAAGCCCATGACGAACAAAATGAATGCAAAATCGGTGATACCGTTAAAATAATGGAAACACGACCACTCAGCAAAGATAAACGCTGGAGATTAGTAGAAATCGTAGAAAAAGCACTATAAGTTAATGTGCGGAAGGAGGTATTTCGGATGATTCAACAAGAATCGAGACTAAAAGTAGCAGATAATACCGGTGCAAAGGAATTATTGTGCATCCGCGTTCTTGGTGGTTCCGGCCGTCGATATGCAAATATCGGGGATGTTATTGTGTGCGCAGTAAAAAGTGCTGCACCCGGTGGCGAAGTTAAAAAGGGCGACGTTGTTAAAGCCGTTGTCGTAAGAACGAAAAGTGGAATCAGAAGAGACGATGGAAGTTACATCAAGTTCGACCAAAATGCAGCGGTTCTTATAAAAGATGATAAAAACCCAAAAGGTACACGTATTTTTGGACCTGTCGCAAGAGAGTTAAGGGACAAGAAATACATGAAAATCGTATCTTTGGCTCCTGAAGTACTTTAAGGAGGAAATGAAAGATGCATATTAAAAAAGATGATATCGTAATGGTAATTTCCGGTAAGGACAAGGGAAAAAAGGGAAAAGTTATTCAATCTTATCCTAAAGATGGAAAAGTCCTTGTGGAAAATGTGAATATAGTAACTAAACATCAGAAACCAACCCAGCAAATGCAACAGGGCGGGATTCAACAACAAGAAGGAACCCTGGAAGCATCAAATGTCTTGTTATATTGTCCAAAATGTGACAAAGGCGTACGAACGGGTGTTAAGTTCCTGAGTGACGGAAAAAAAGTTAGATACTGTAAAAAATGTAATGAAACATTTAATAATTAATATCGGGAAGGAGGACCAATATGCCCAGATTAAAAGATAAATATCTTACTGAAGTAATTCCAGCGATGATGGAAAAATTTCAATATAAAAATATCATGGAAGTTCCTAAACTAGAAAAAGTCGTGCTTAACATGGGTTTAGGAGATTGTAAAGACAACTCAAAAGCTTTAGAAGCTGCAGTGATTGACCTTGGAATAATTGCTGGTCAAAAACCGGTAATATCAAAGGCTAAAAAGTCAGTTGCCAACTTTAAAGTCCGAGAAGGCATGAACATTGGAGCGAAAGTAACTTTAAGAAGTGACCGTATGTATGAATTTTCTGACAAGTTATTCAACGTTGCCCTTCCTCGAGTACGTGACTTCAGAGGCTTGTCAAACAAATCCTTTGATGGCCGTGGAAATTATGCTTTTGGCATAAAAGATCAGCTCATTTTTCCTGAAATTGATTATGACAAGGTCGAAAAAGTCAGAGGCATGGATATTATCCTTGTCACAACGGCAAAAACTGATGAAGAAGCTCATGAACTGTTAAGACTACTTGGCATTCCATTCAGTAGAGCGTAAGGAGGACGATACAGTGGCAAAAAAAGCGATGAAAGAAAAGCAACAAAAAAAGCAAAAATATTCTACTAGAGAATATACTCGATGCCGAGTTTGTGGGCGACCACATTCTGTTATTAGAAAATTCGGTATTTGTCGTATATGTTTCCGAGAATTAGCATATAAAGGCGAGATTCCTGGCGTGAGAAAAGCAAGCTGGTAAAAACAAACTGGCAAAGAAAAGGAGGTACCGAGTATGGTTATGACTGATCCTATTGCGGATATGTTAACACGCATCAGAAATGCAAATGATGCAGGTCATAAAACAGTTGAAATGCCTGCTTCCAAAGAAAAGAAAGCGATTGCTCAAATTCTTTTAGAAGAAGGTTACGTGAATAAAGTCGATTACATCACTGATGAGAAACAAGGCGTCATTAAGATTGTCCTGAAATACGGTGAAAATAAAAGCCGAGTCATTGCAGGTCTTAAAAGAATCTCTAAACCTGGTTTAAGAGTATACGCAGGAAAAGAAGATGTGCCAAAGGTTTTAAATGGTCTTGGCATTGCAGTTGTCTCTACATCAAAAGGTGTTATGACAGATAGAAAAGCTAGAAAAGCCGGCGTTGGCGGCGAAGTGATATGTTACGTTTGGTAACAAATTAAGACAGGAGGTAAAAAGATGTCAAGAGTAGGGAAAGCACCCGTTGTGATCCTCCAGGGAGTCGACATTAAAAAAGATGGTCAGACTTTGACGGTCAAAGGTCCATTAGGGCAACTGGTCAGAACATTTCATCCTGATATCATCATCGATGTTCAAGAGAACGAAGTAGTAGTTTCGCGACCATCTGAAAGCAAGCAACATAAATCGCTTCATGGTTTAACGCGTGCTTTAATTCAGAATATGGTTACTGGCGTCACTACTGGCTTCACTAAAACATTGGAAATCAGTGGAGTTGGTTATAGAGCAGAAAAAAAAGGCAATAAATTAGTCATGAATTTAGGATATTCACATCTTGTTGAGATGGAAGATCCTACAGGCGTTGAGGCGATTCCAGAAACGAATACTAAAGTCGTAGTAAAAGGCATCAGCAAAGAAGCTGTTGGTGCACATGCTGCCAATATTCGTGCGAAACGTCCACCGGAACCCTATAAGGGCCATGGCGTTAAATATGCTGATGAAGTAGTCAGACGTAAAGAAGGTAAAACAGGGAAATAAAACCTGCTAACCCGTCAAAGATAATGAAGGGAGTGAAACTCGATGATCAAAAAACCCATTAAGAATAAATTACGTATTGCGCGTCATTACCGCGTCCGAAATAAGATTTCTGGAACTGAAATGAGACCGCGTTTAAACGTATTTAGAAGTAATAAAAATATTTACGCTCAAATTATTGATGATACGAAAGGTATCACTTTGGTTGCTGCTGCTTCTAATGATGCGGATCTTAAAGGTCAGTTATCAAAAGGAGGCGATAAAGCAGCTGCAAAAGCCGTTGGCGAAGCAGTTGCTAAAAAAGCCATCGAAAAAGGGATAGAAGCCGTTGTGTTCGATAGAGGCGGTTATGTATATCATGGTAGAATAAAAGAATTGGCAGAAGGCGCTCGCGAAGCCGGCCTGAAATTCTAAGTAAAGGAGGTCATTTAATGCTAAACAAAAAAATCGATCCAAGTACATTAGATTTGAAGGAAAAAGTAGTTGCCATCAACCGAGTTACTAAGGTTGTTAAAGGTGGTCGTAACTTCAGATTCAGCTGTCTTGTGATTGTTGGAGACGAAAACGGCTATGTTGGCGTCGGTAAAGGAAAAGCAATGGAAATTCCAGATGCGATTCGTAAAGGTATTGACGCAGCAAAAAAATCATTGATCAAAGTGCCAATGGTTGGAACAACGATTCCCCATACAATTAATGGTGAATCTGGTGCGGGTCATGTATTACTGAAACCTGCTGGAGAAGGTACCGGTGTTATTGCTGGTGGACCTGTTCGAGCAGTATTGGAATTAGCTGGAGTAAGAGATATTCGTACTAAATCTTTAGGATCAAACAACGCACGTAATATGGTCAATGCTACAATGGCAGGCCTTGCTGGATTAACAACACTTGAAGAAGTAGCAGCAAAACGTGGCAAGAAACCTGAAGAAATTTTAGATTAGGAGGAGTCATTATGGCTAAGCAATTAGAAATTACACTTAAGAAAAGTCTGATTGGTCGCAATAAAAAACAACGTGCAACCATTGAAGCTTTAGGCTTAAAGAAAATTGGACAAACAATTACACATAATGATACACCTCAAATTCGCGGCATGATTCATCGGACAGATTTTATGCTCGACGTAAAAGAAGTATAGGAGGTGTTAAGATGAAGTTACATACTTTAAGTCCAGCCCCTGGTTCAAAACGGGCTCCCAAACGTAAGGGACGCGGTACCGGTTCGGGTCTTGGAAAAACTGCTGGTCGTGGACAGGACGGACAAAAAGCACGTTCAGGCGGTGGTGTAAGACCAGGTTTTGAAGGCGGACAAATGCCTTTGGCCAGACGTTTACCAAAACGCGGCTTTTCAAATGCGCGATTCAAAAAAACATATGCAATTGTCAATGTTGGCGAATTGAATGTATTTGATGAAAACACAGTGATTACACCAGAGTTATTGTTAGAATATGGTTTTATTCGAAAAATGCAAGATGGTTTAAAAGTCCTTGGAAACGGAGAAGTTGAAAAGGCATTTACAATTAAAGCAAATAAAATCAGCAAATCAGCTGAGGAGAAGATTCTCGCTGGAGGAGGAAAGGTAGAGGTGATCTAATATGGTCTCTACTTTGAAGGATGCTTGGAAAATGCCAGAGCTGCGACGGAAGATAATATTCACCCTTGCATTACTGTTTGTTTATCGGTTGGGATCCTTCATACCGGTCCCCTTTGTCGATTTAGCACAGTTAGAAACGCTCGTGAACGACAATGGCATGTTCGGTTTGTTCAACATTATTTCTGGCGGTAACTTTGGTAATTTTACCATTTTTGCCATGAGCATCACTCCCTATATCAACGCATCAATTATTATGAATCTGTTGGCTTTTGCCATCCCGGCACTGGAGAAACTGCAAAAAGAAGGGGAAGAAGGACGTAAGAAACTGGCACAGTATACGCGTTTTTTAACCATTGTCCTTGCTTTGATCCAGGCTTTGGGAATGAGCTTATCGTTTGGTGATTTGTTGATTGACAAGACGACTTTCACTGTCAGTACGGTTGTAATTTGCATTACAGCTGGAACGGCATTCCTGATGTATTTGGGAGAACAGATTACAGAGAATGGTATTGGTAATGGTATCTCGCTGATTATTTTTGTCAGTATCATCTCCCGTATTCCTAGTGGAATCGGTGAGCTTTACAATTATGTATCGATCGGTACGATGTCAGCTATCAGCCTGATCCTATTGCTCATATTTATTGTTGTTGTTGTATTTGGCGTCGTTGCTGTTAATGAAGGGCAGCGAAGAATCCCAGTGCAATATGCTAAACGTGTCGTTGGAAGAAAAATGTATGGTGGACAAACCACACATATTCCATTAAGAGTCAATATGGCCGGCGTAATTCCGATCATTTTTGCGAGCTCATTAACCTTATTTCCAGCCACGATTTCGAGCTTTTTCCCGACTTCCGCTTTTGCAAATTGGGTGACAACCTATTTTGCATGGGGATCATGGGCATCGACGATCATCTATGTCGTATTAATTGTTGCATTCACCTATTTTTATACGGCTGTAACATTTAATCCTTTTGATGTCGCCGATAATATTAAAAAACAAGGCGGGTACGTTCCCGGGATTAGACCAGGAAAACCGACGGTTGAGTACCTGTCCAGAATTATGAATCGATTAACATTGTTTGGTGGAGCCTTTTTAGCACTCATCGCAATTATTCCGATACTTGTCGGTGATTACACTGGAGTCAATCTTCAATTTGGCGGAACATCTTTGCTAATTATCGTCGGTGTTGCTCTGGAAGTGGTTAAAACACTTGAGGCAGAAATGATGATGAGACACCATCAGGGATTTTTAAAATCTTAGTAAAACTGGAGATGAATGAGAAATGAGAATTGTATTATTAGGACCTCCGGGAGCTGGTAAAGGGACACAGGCAAAGCTAATTTGTGAAACCTACAATATCCCTCACATTTCTACCGGTGATCTTTTCAGAGAAAATATGAGCAAAGATACTCCCCTTGGGAAAAAAGCCAAGGATTACATGGCCAAGGGACTTTTAGTTCCGGACGAACTTGTGGTTGATATGGTAGCGGATCGTCTTACTCAGGCTGACGTTGCAGCAGCAGGTCGAGGGTTTTTATTGGATGGGTTTCCCAGAACGGTCGTTCAGGCAGAAGCATTGGAAAAAATTAGTGCAAAAAATGATCTGGAATTAGATTTTGCTGTTAATTTGGAAGTGCCATTGGACGTTTTAGTTGAAAGAATCTCAGGACGAAGAATCTGCCCGACATGTGCAGCAACCTATCATGTAAAATATAATCAACCCAAGGACGAAGGTGTCTGTGATTTGGATGGCGCTTCTTTGTATCAGAGAGATGATGATAAAGTTGAAACGGTTCAAAAACGCATCGAGGTTTACCAGGAACAAACAGAACCGCTGATCGCATTTTATAAAGAAAAGAAGAAAATTGTCGATATTAACGGACTGCAGAATATGGATGATGTTTTTGATGACATAAAGCGCGTTCTGGATGGAGCAAATAAAATATGATAACCATAAAATCCCACAAGGAAATCGAACTGATGAGGCAAGCCGGCAGAATTGTTGCCGGTGCCCATGCCCTGGTGGGGAAACTGATCAGACCTGGAATAACAACCCTGGAATTGGATCGAGCGGTTGAAAAGTATATTAAAGATGCTGATGCAATCCCGACTTTCAAGGGTTATGGAGGATTTCCAAAATCAATTTGTGCTTCTGTCAATGAAGAAGTGGTTCATGGAATTCCCGGAAAACGCAAGCTTCTTGAAGGGGATATTATCAGCGTTGACATCGGAGCGACATATCAGGGTTATGTCGGCGATGCCGCCGTAACTCATGGTGTTGGTGCTATTTCTGATGAAGCACAAAAGCTCATTGATGTCACACGCGAGTCATTCTTTAAAGGCATTGCTTATGCACGAGAGGGGTATCGGTTATCCGATATATCAAATGCAGTTCAGACGTATGTTGAAGAAAATGGTTTTTCGGTTGTGAGAGACTATGTCGGACATGGCGTCGGGAAAAAAATGCATGAAGATCCCCCAATCCCCAATTATGGTCTGGAAGGACATGGACCTCGTTTACGGCAGGGAATGACATTGGCGATCGAACCGATGGTTAATGTTGGCACCTATGAAGTTGTTGTGCTTGACAATGATTGGACAGTCGTCACAACTGACGGCAAGCTTTCATCCCATTATGAGCATACCATACTGATCACCGGAAATGGTGAACCAGAGCTCTTGACAGTGATCTAGGTTGGTGAGTAAATGAATGATTTTACAGTTGGACAAGTGGTTCGATCCCTGGCTGGCCGTGATAAGGGTCAGTACATGGTGGTTATTGAAGTAGTGGACGATCAGTTCATCTGCATTGCTAACGGAAAACTTCGCAAAGTGAATAATCCGAAAAAGAAGAAGATCAAACACTTGGCGAAGACGAATCACATTGCGACAGAGATACGTGATAAAATATTAGATGGAAAAAAAATAAGTAACGCTGAGATTAGAAAAATACTCGAGTCCTATCACATGCCTGATGGTATTGGGGATGAGAATCGTGAGGAGGTTTGATCAATGGCCAAAAAAGATGTTATCGAGGTAGAAGGCACCGTTGTGGAGTCATTACCAAACACTATTTTCTTAGTTGAATTGGAAAATGGACATCAGATAACTGCGCATATTTCGGGAAAACTGCGAATGAACTACATTCGTATTCTACCTGGAGATAAGGTAGTTGTTGAATTATCCCCATATGATTTGACCCGCGGGCGTATCGTATGGCGTGGGAAAGGTAAATCATAAAGGAGGCATACAAATGAAAGTTAGATCATCAGTAAAAAAGATTTGTGAAAAATGCAAAATCATTAAAAGGAATGGCCGTGTTATGGTAATTTGCGAAAATCCAAAACACAAACAAAGACAAGGTTAAACCGTCGAATCCAGAAAAAAAGAACATGACCGCGGCAATTTTAGTCATGTTCATGATATAAAGCGTAATGCATCACTGTGGAATTAAAAGTGTTGCGTCACCAGCGCGGTTTATTTACACAGTAGCGAGAAAAAATTTAGGAGGTACACACCCTATGGCAAGAATTGCCGGAGTCGATTTGCCCCGAGATAAGCGGGTAGAAATTGGATTAACTTATATTTATGGTATTGGGCATTCAACAGCTTTGAAAGTCTTGAAAGAACTTAATATCAATCCAGATACTAGAATTAAAGATTTGACTGAAACGGAAGTCAATGATCTTAGAAATATCTTAGATGAGAAATACACTGTTGAAGGTGATCTTCGTCGAGAAGTAAGCTTAAACGTTAAGCGATTGATCGAAATCGGATCGTATCGGGGTTTACGTCATCGTCGAGGTCTTCCAGTTAGAGGACAAAAGACAAAAACGAATGCCAGAACCCGTAAAGGTCCAAAACGAACCGTTGGAAGAAAGAAATAGGGGGGCTTAATAATGGCAGTTAAAAAGACACGAAGAAAAGTAAAAAAAGTTAAAAAGAATATCGAACGTGGCCAGGCTCACATTCAATCTTCTTTCAACAACACAATTGTTACCATTACCGATATGGCCGGGAATGCTTTATCTTGGGCCAGTTCAGGTGGATTAGGTTTTAAAGGTTCTCGTAAGAGCACACCTTTTGCTTCACAAATGGCAGCTGAAGAAGCAGCTAAAAGTGCTATGGAACACGGACTTAAAACGGTAGAAGTTTTAGTCAAAGGACCTGGCTCAGGACGTGAGGCAGCTATTCGTGCCTTACAGGCGGCTGGATTGGAAATTACACTGATCCGTGATGTTACGCCTATTCCACATAACGGTTGTCGACCACCTAAGCGACGACGAGTATAATAGGAGGGCGGAAAAGATGTCAAGAAATATAGAAGCTTCATGCAGACAATGTAGACGTGAAGGTGCCAAATTGTACCTTAAAGGAGAACGCTGTTATTCAACAAATAAATGCGCGTTTGAAAGACGTCCAACACCACCAGGTCAACATGGAAAAAGAAGAACAAAATTATCAGAATATGGACTTCAATTACGTGAAAAACAAAAAGCTAAACGTATTTACGGAGTTATGGAAAAGCAATTCAGATCATACTTTGAAATTGCTGAAAAACAAAAGGGAATCACGGGTCATAATTTATTGATCCATTTAGAATCACGTTTGGATAACGTTGTATATCGATTAGGTTTAGCAAATTCTCGTAAAGAAGCGCGACAATTAATTGATCATGAACATTTTCTCGTGAACGGCAAAAAACTCAATATTCCTTCTTATATTACCAAAGAAGGCGATACGATTGAAGTAAAAGCCAAAAGCAAGAAATCACAAAAATTCAAAGACATTCTAGAAGTGACCGAAAACAGAACAATTGTACCATGGTTGTCTAAAGATGTTGAAACTCTATCAGGTAAAATCATTGGAAGACCGGCAGTAGAAGACATCGATGTCGAAATTGCTGAGCATCTTATTGTTGAATTGTATTCTAAATAGTCTACATGTTCGGGAACCAATTAACCCTCATGTTAATGAATGGATTATAAATAAGTAGGAGGGTCTTGATAAATGATCGAATTCGAAAAACCAGTTATCGAAATTGTTAATAAAGCAGATGACGACACTTATGGGCAGTTTGTAATTGAACCTCTGGAAAGAGGCTACGGAACTACCCTTGGGAATAGTCTTAGAAGAATTATGTTATCATCTCTGCCAGGTGTAGCAGTAACATCAGTGAAAATAGAAGGCGTTTTGCATGAGTTTTCGACGATACCAGGGGTAAAAGAGGACGTTATTGAAGTTCTCTTAAACCTCAAAGGTCTCGCAGCGGAGATATATTCAGATGAACCAAAAGTCATCTATATTGAAGCGTCAGAAGAAGGCGAAGTGACAGCCGGCGATATCATTGCTGATGCTGATGTGGACATCATCAACCCGGAAATGCACATCGCTACTTTGGCTAAAGGTGCGACCCTCAATATGGAAATGCGTATTGAAAAGGGGCGTGGCTACGTGGCAGCTGATAAAAATAAATATCCGGGAATGCCAATTGGTACCATTCCAATGGACTCTATTTTTTCACCCATTACAAAAGTTAACTTTTTAGTGGAGAATACACGTGTTGGCCAAATCACTGATTTTGATAAATTGACAATAGATATATGGACAGATGGCACCACAACACCGGAGGAAGCTTTGTCTCTGGCAGCTAAAGTCTTAAGTGAACATCTCAATTTGTTCATCAACTTGACTGAGCATGCCTCGACTGTGGAAATCATGGTTGAAAAAGAAGAAAGCGAAAAAGAACGTATTCGTGAAATGTCGATCGAGGAATTGGAACTTTCAGTAAGATCCAGCAATTGTCTGAGACGTGCGAATATTGATACAGTTGAAAAACTAACACAAAGAAGCGAAGAGGATATGATTAAAGTGCGTAACCTCGGACGTAAATCTCTGAATGAAATCAAGCACAAACTAGCTGAAATTGGATTGTCCTTGAGTCAAGAAGAAGAAAAGGCAAAGGAGTAATAGTACTATGGCGGGATATAGAAAACTAGGCCGTCCCTCTGATCAAAGAAGAGCATTATTGCGTAATCTTACCACTGCCCTTTTAGAACACGGTAAAATTGAAACAACCGTAACCAGAGCAAAGGAAGTTAAAAGATTAGCAGATAAAATGATCACATTGGGTAAAAGAGGCGACTTACATGCCAGAAGACAGGCAATTGCATATATTACACAGGAAGTTGTTGTAAAACAATTGTTTGACGAAATAGCACCAAAATATACTGAGAGAAACGGTGGCTATACTCGAATCTATCGAGTCGGACCACGTCGCGGCGATGGCGCAGAAATGGCTATAATTGAATTAGTATAATTATGATGCAAATGAAGGGATTAAGGTGTTTTTAGCTTAATCCCTTTCTTGTTATATAAGGTCGTGAGTTGTCAAAGCTTATCGATATTCGCCTGGCCGATTATCCATGATGCCAGGCGACGACTCGAAACGCATTTTTAGGCAAGTTGAGGCACTCATGATTAACGCCAAAGAGGGTGAAAACAAGTGACAATGGAAAAAAAAGAGAAAATGATTGAAGTGAAAGATGTCTGCTTTGTTTATCCTGGCAACAGCGAAAATAAGTCAGTCACCGCTCTCAGTGATATCAATTTACACATAAATAAGGGTGAGTTTGTCGGGATCATTGGACATAATGGATCTGGAAAATCAACTCTTTCAAAACTCCTGAATGCGATTATATTTCCGACAGCCGGCGATGTGATTATCAACGGCTTAAACCCGAAAGATCATGAACATCTATGGGATATCCGGCAGACCGCTGGTATGGTTTTTCAAAATCCGGATAATCAGCTGGTTGCTACCATCGTTGAGGAAGATGTTGCCTTTGGCCCAGAAAATCTCGGCGTTCCGTCATTGGAAATAAGAGAACGGGTGGACCGCGCGTTGGCAACGGTTGACATGCAGGCTTATGCACATCAAAAACCGCATCAATTGTCAGGTGGTCAAAAACAGAGGATTGCAATTGCCGGCATTCTGGCGATGGAACCAGAATGCATCATTTTTGATGAACCGACTGCCATGCTCGATCCATCAGGACGGCGTGAAGTCATGGAAACCATTCGAAAATTGAATCAGGAAAAAAACATGACCATCATTCATATCACTCATTACATGAGTGAAATTATCAATGCTGATCGGATTATTGTTTTAGATGCGGGGAAAATCGTGATGGAAGGAACACCAGTGGAAATATTCAAGAATGTCAGTGCGCTTAAAAAGATCGGCCTGGATGTTCCGCAAATGACGGAACTTGCTTATGAACTCAGAAAAGAAGGCATGAATATCAAAGACAGTATTCTCAGTATTGATGAAATGGTGGATGCGCTATGCCAGTAGAAATAAAAAATCTTTCGCATGTTTATTCAGAAGGATCGCCCTTTGAATTTCAGGCACTCAAAGACATTGATATTACAATTGAAGATGGTAGTTTTGTTGGAATTATCGGACATACCGGATCAGGAAAGTCGACGCTCATCCAACACCTCAACGGCCTGCTGACACCGACGTCCGGCACGGTGCTGGTCGATGGTGAGGATATTTTCAGCAAGAAAAAAAACGAATTAATACAATTGCGCCATCATATCGGTCTGGTTTTTCAGTATCCGGAGCATCAGTTATTTGAAGAAACGGTGCATAAGGATGTGGCATTCGGGCCCAAAAATCAGGGACTCTCGGAAGACGAAATAAATCAGCGTGTTCAGCAGTCAATCAAAATGGTTGGTCTGAATTATGATGACGTGAAGGATAAATCGCCTTTTGAGCTTTCGGGCGGCCAAATGAGGAGGGTTGCGATTGCCGGGGTCCTGGCAATGGAACCATCGGTTTTAATCCTGGATGAGCCGACAGCCGGACTGGATCCACGGGGCCGGGAAGAAATCCTGGCACAGATTAAATATTTGCATAAAAAAAAGAAAATGACGGTCATTTTAGTCTCGCACAGTATGGAAGATATTGGGCGACTCGTTGAGAAAATATTAGTAATGAATGCTGGTGAGGTCGTTTTTTACGACTCGCCAAATCGTGTATTTACGGAAATCGAGACACTTGAGCGAATTGGTTTAGCTGTACCTGAGGTAACCTATCTCATGAGAAAACTTAAAGAAAAATATCCGGAAATTAGAGAAGATATTTTTACAGTAGCAGCAGCAAAAGACGAGATTCTCAAAGTCATAAGAGGGTAACAAGATGTTAAAAGATGTTACGATCGGACAGTATTACCCTACCGGATCGGTTATTCATAAAATGGATCCAAGGACAAAGATATTGTTTACCACAGCATTTATTGTGATGTTGTTTTGCATCAATAATTTATGGGGATACCTCGCAACTCTCCTCATATTGGTAGCCGTTACACTGGTGTCAAAAATACCGGTCAGCTACATTATTCGCGGAATTAAAGGGTTGGTTCTGATCATTTTGTTGACGGTGACATTGAATTTATTTATGACACCGGGAACCGTGATTGCGTCCCTGGGACCTTTGAATATCACGATGGAGGGTTTGAAAGTGGCCACATACATGGCCCTGCGGTTGATTTTCTTAATCGTGGGAACCAGTATCATGACACTAACCACATCGCCTATTGATTTAACCGATGGCATGGAGTGGTGCATGCGCTTCATTCCATTTGTTCGTCGCTATGCTCATGAATTGTCGATGATGATGTCAATTGCGCTTCGTTTTATTCCAACATTAATGGAGGAAACGGAGCGAATCATGAAAGCACAGAAGGCCAGAGGGGCAAATTTCGAAACCGGCAGTATTATCGCCAGAGCGAAAAATTTGATTCCTATTTTGATACCATTGTTCATTTCGGCATTCCGCAGAGCCGATGAACTGGCAACGGCAATGGAAGCGCGGTGTTATCGCGGTGGTGAAAACAGAACGCGGATGAAACAACTCGTTTTTGAAAACAGAGATCGCGTTTCCTTTGTGCTGATGTTGATGATGATTATTGGATTGATATTGACAACCATGATTAAAATACCACTACTGTTTCCAGTTTAGAGAGCAAGAATGAAAAATATAAAACTAATTATCAGTTATCGCGGCACAAATTATTGTGGATGGCAGGTTCAACCAAACGGCATCACGATTCAGGAAACAGTGATAAAAGCGATTAAACAATTAACCGGTGAACAGGTCAATCTTACCGGTTCGGGAAGAACCGATGCCGGCGTGCATGCGATTGGACAATGCGCCAATTTTTTCACGACGTCTGCCATCCCACCGGAATCTTTTTACAAGGCACTCAATACAAAGCTGCCGAACGACATCAGGATTATGAAAAGCTGCGCCTGCGATCAGGAATTTCACAGCCGATATGACGCAAAGGGCAAGAGTTATATCTATAAAATCTACGAGGCTCCCGTTGCCAGTCCATTTGAAGCGGATTTGGCATTTCATGTGACGTATTCCCTTGACTGGAAAGCGATGAAAGAAGCGGCATCGTATTTTATCGGCGAACATGATTTCAAGGCGTTCATGGCGAGCGGCAGCGCTGTTAAAACAACCGTGCGGACGATTGAAGAGATTTCTTTCGAGAAAAACGGCAGCTTCCGGGAAATTACATTTAAAGGGAATGGTTTTTTGTACAACATGGTCCGAATTATGGTGGGGACACTTTATGAAGTGGGATACCATCGGATTGCTCCCCGTGATATATCAAAGATCATTTCAAGTGAAGATCGCAGCAAGGCAGGGATCACAGCGCCCGGACATGGACTTTATCTTAAGGAAGTTTATTACGAGAATTAATTTAATGTCAAATGACGATAAATAACTTGACACACCCGGGTAGATGCTATAGAATTAATCGTGGACGTTAATGTATCACTAGCCCAGATACAATCGATACGATTTCCGATAACTCCCACTTATCGGAAAGCCAATATAAAATAATAAAGAAATTATTAACCGAGGAGGATTTTTGAGATGAATGCAAATGCTACAAAAATGGCCAAATCTCATGAAATAGACCGTAAATGGTATGTTATTGATGCAGAAGGTAAGGTTTTAGGAAGACTTGCAACTGAAGTTGCTAATATTCTTAGAGGAAAAAACAAACCGATTTTTTCACCACATATGGATTGCGGTGATTTCGTCATTATTATCAATGCCGATAAGGTTGTTTTAACAGGAAATAAATTAGATCAAAAACTATACAAAACATATTCTGGTTATTCCGGTGGTTTAAAGGAAATGACCTACAGAAAATTCTTAGCTGAAAAACCAGAGCTTTTGGTTTTTAAGGCAGTGAAGGGGATGATCCCTCATAACAAATTAGGGGATAAAGTTGCCACGAAACTTAAAGTTTATGCTGGTACTGAACATCCACACGCTGCGCAATTACCAGAAGTTTACGAATTTTAACGCTGAGAAGGAGGAAATAGAGAATGGCTAAAGTACAATATATTGGAACTGGTAGAAGAAAAACATCGGTTGCCCGAGTTCGTTTATTACCTGGAAGTGGAAAATTCACAGTCAACGGACGTGATATAAATGATTTCTTCGGAATGGAAACACTTAAGGTTATCGCAAAACAACCGCTGACATTAACCGATACTGTTGATACATTTGATGTAATTGTCAATGTCCACGGTGGCGGATTTACAGGTCAGGCCGGCGCCATCAGACATGGTATTGCCCGAGCATTACTTGAAGCAGACATTAATCTGCGACCAGCACTGAAACGTGCAGGTTACCTGACACGTGATTCACGTATGGTTGAAAGAAAGAAATACGGTCTTAAAAAAGCCCGTCGTGCACCGCAGTTTTCAAAACGTTAATAACAGACTTTTTTCAAGGTCCTGCGACATTCAATGTTGCAGGACTTTTAAGTGTTACAGAATTATATATGTTACAATAGTAAATCAAGAAAGTAGGAATTTATGAACAACAAACAGCCCATTATAAACATTGCTGTCATCGCCCACGTCGATGCTGGAAAATCTACCCTGGTCGATGCCCTTTTAGCACAAAGCCATGTTTTCAGGGAAAATCAGGAGGTTGTCGACTGTGTTATGGACAGTAATGACCTGGAACGTGAACGTGGTATCACAATTTACTCAAAGAACTGTTCAATCATGTACAAAGACATCAAAATCAACATCGTCGACACACCAGGACATGCGGATTTTTCATCAGAGGTTGAACGTATTTTAAAAACGGTCGATACCGTCGTTCTATTAGTCGACTCCAGTGAAGGGCCAATGCCTCAAACACGTTTTGTATTAAACAAATCATTGGAGAAGGGTTTAAAACCAATTCTGTTCATCAATAAGATTGACAAAAAAGATCAGCGCGCAGAAGCGGTTGTCGACATGGTATTTGATCTTTTTGTGGAACTGAAAGCGACTGATGAACAGCTGGATTTCCCAGTTCTTTACGGGATCGCCAAAGAAGGCGTTGCAATTCGCGATATGAGCGATGAAAGAGCTAATCTGCAGCCGCTTTTTGAAACCATCGTTGAACATGTCGGACTGCAGGATGACATGAGTCTGGAACCATTACAAATGCAGGTTTCATCACTTGCATATGACGATTACATCGGACGTCTGGGAATTGGAAAAGTATATTCCGGTACCATTCACGCCGGTGAACAACTGGAAGTCTGTAAATGTGATGGCAGTTTTGAAAAAGTAAAAATCGGTCAGGTGTTCGTCTATAAGGGTCTGGCACGGGTTGAAGTCAAAGAAGCGAAAGCTGGAGATATTGTCGTCATTTCTGGTATTCCGGAAATATCTATTGGTGAAACCATCGGCGAAGTTAATCAGGTTCAGCCAATGGAGATGATTGGAATTGAAGAGCCGACCCTTTCAATGAATTTCATGGTCAATAATTCTCCTTTTGCCGGCCAATCCGGAAAATTTGTAACCACACGTCATATCAGAGCCCGACTTGAAAAAGAACTTGAAGTAAATGTTGGATTAAAAGTTGAAGAAATGGCTGATGCGACCGATGGCTTCAAGGTTTCAGGCCGAGGGGAACTTCATTTATCGATTCTGATCGAAAATATGCGTCGTGAGGGTTATGAGGTTGCAGTATCCAAACCGGAAGTTATCATGCATCGCGATGACAACGGCAAGCTTTTAGAACCGGTTGAAAGTGTCATCATCAGCGTTCCTGAGAAGTATTCCGGCGCCGTCATTTCCAAATTGAATGTCAGAAAAGGTCAGATGGAAAGCATGTTAAGCGAAGAAGGCTGGACAAAAATGGAATTCAATGTGCCGACGCGTGGTCTGTTGGGTTATCAGAGTGAATTCATCAATGACACGCACGGAGAAGGAACCATGGTTCGCCATTTTGCATCGTTCGAACCGCATAAAGGTGAAATTCCGCAACGGCAGAATGGCGTGCTGATTTCTCAGTTTAATGGTGAAACCATGGCCTACTCATTGTTCAATTTAAGCGATCGGGGAGAGTTACTGGTTGCGGCCGGAACAAAGGTCTACGAGGGTATGATTATCGGCATCAACAGTCGAAGTGATGATATGACGGTTAATCCGACTAAGAACAAGAAAATGTCAAATGTCCGTTCTTCAGGAGCAGATGAAGCACTTAAACTGATTGAACCCAGATTGATGACACTGGAACAAGCGCTGGAATTCATCAATGATGATGAATTGGTGGAAGTTACCCCAACCGATATTCGAATCCGGAAGAAAGTACTGAACGAACTGGATCGAAAAAGAAGCTCTCGCTAGAAAATATCAACAATAACAATTGACCGTTAAACTTTCCTTGTGCTATGATGGTAACATCTTAGATAGGAGGTAAGTAACGAAATGATTAATATTGACAAGCAGGAAGCTGAAGAAGGTAAAGTGATTTCTATTTTCGCGTACCTTGGTATTTTATTTTTAATTCCATTGTTGGCAGGAAAAGACAATAAATTTGCTCAGTTTCATGCAAATCAGGGGTTATTATTGTGCTTGGCATCTTTTGCAATGTGGATTGTGTATTCTTTATTGAGTTTGCTTTTTTCACCCCTTGGAATTCTAGGCAATATTCTTGGTATGATCGTCGGATTAATCTACGTGGTTGCTTCATTGGGAATTCTGGCACTTATTATTATAGGTATCATCAATGTTGTCAATCTAGAAGCAAAACCTCTTCCCGTCATTGGTGGCATTACATTGATAAAATCCTATTGATCATTTATTTTACGGTCTATCATAACGAAAAAAAGCATTGCTTGAAATAGTGGTGCTTTTTTATTATTCGGACATATTCCAATTTTAATTTAAGTCGTCTTAATGCAGATCTATGCTATAATAAACAATCAAAAAGGTGGTGAAGACGTGGAAAAGAATAAGAATGAACAAAAGAATAAAGATGGAATGAGTGAAATGACGTTCAGAAATTATCTGTTTCTGATTTCCTTCGCCATCTGTCTTTTCGTTGCGTTGATGAATATCAGTTATCTCGTCGGCTATTTGGGTGTATTCGTGAACATTATTACACCGGTGCTGATTGGATTGGGAATATCGTTTGTTTTAAACATTCCCATGTCGTTCATCGAAAAGAATGTCCTGGGTTTTATTGAAAAAATAAAAAACAGGAAAAACAAAGACCGCAGCAAAACCAAACGGATGCTAGCAATCACACTTACATTTATTGCTGTACTGGGAGTGATTGCTGCGATTATCACATTCATTGTTCCGCAGGTGAGTGAAAGTGTGAATACGCTGATCGACAAGCTGCCGGGTTATATTGATTCGTTTAATGCGTTAGTCGATCAGACACTGGCATTCTTCGGCTTGCCAGCGAGTTTATGGAACGACATCACCATTCAATGGGATTCACTCTGGTCACAATTTGGCGGCGTCATCATCAGTTCAGTGCCGGAAATATTTAACGCGACAATAAGCGTCACAACCGGAGTTGTCAACGTTGTAATGGGCATCGTCATCTCCATCTACCTGCTTGCAGACAAAGAAAAACTACTGGCTTTAAAGGATAAACTCATCTATGCCTATATCCGTAAAGACCGGGCAGACTTTATTCAGGATGTCAGTATTACCGCCAATCAGGTATTTCATGGCTTCATTGCCGGCCAATTGACAGAAGCCTTTATTCTTGGAAGTCTCTGCACCATCGGGTTGGCAATACTGCAAATTCCGTATTCGCTGCTTATCGGCGTCCTGGTCGGAATGACCAGCGTCATTCCGGTATTCGGGGCTTTTTTGGGAGCTGTGCCCAGTGCATTCATCCTGTTAGTGGTCAATCCGTTTTACTGTCTCGTCTTTGTGATTTACATTGTTGTGCTGCAGCAGATCGAGAGCAATGTGATTTATCCAAAAGTTGTTGGCGGTTCAATTGGACTCTCCGGACTTTGGGTGCTGGTCGGCATGATTATCGGAGGCAGTTTGTTTGGAATTCTGGGGACAATTCTCGGAATACCGACCTTTGCGGTTATCTATTCCGTGTTCAGAAAAATAACAAACGAACGTGTTTTAAAAAAGACCATGAATGATATTCAGTAAAATTTCTAAAGACTCCTGCACGTGTGTGCAGGAGTCTTTTTTGATAGATCTTACTTCTTCCCCGACTTGCTTTTTTTGATTTGGCGTTTGATTTTTGAAGCGAGCAGGGAGAGACTGACCGTAAAATTCTGGAATCCGGAATAAAATGGATGACGATTGTCTGAATCGCGAATATTTCCAGATTGATCGAGTATTTTGTTGGGCGGATGATTACGCTAGGGAAGCCGGGATTCCGTTCCAACGATCATCCGGTTTCCGGCAATACTGTTGAGCAGGATATTGACAATGTCCCAGGCGCATTCGTAGGCAATGATTTTCACCTGGTTTTCTTTGATCTGACAGGCGTATTTCCGGATAAATTCAGAAGAAAACCCCTGACTGTTAAAGGTGACGCAGAGCGATACTTTATCGCCGTTGATAATGGTGATGTACTGTCCGTTGTTGCCGCCTTTTGAATGGCCGGTCATGATGTAGTTGCTGAAGTTGAAGGTCCGGTCCACTTGTTCAAAAAAAGCTAAAGCCGCGATTTGCTGAGGTGTATCACCGATAAAAGCGCCTTTAATATTATCAATCCAGCCATTGCCGGTAGTGCCGCGAAAAGCGATGATGCCGGTATCCTGGCGCGGCTCAGAAAAGCAATATCCGACCAGCGCATGTTCCGGCCGATTGGAATAGGCAACAATCTTGAGCGTGGCGAGATGCGGATTTTCCAGCATCAAAGACAATGAAATGGACCATTCGGCTGAAGACATGGCACAATCACCATGCAGTGAATCAACCTGTTCCAATAATGCCGCAACCATTTCGCCAACGGTATAATCATGAAGTGCTGCGGCAGTGATCGGCAGATCCAAGGCCGCAAGTTGACTGAGTAAATTGAGTTCGCTGTGGTTTAACATGATTTTTTACTTCCTCTGGTAAAGATTTGCAACCATTGTTTTTTTATCAGATTCCTGACCGGAGTCGGAATTTTTATATCTTAGCAGTCACTTGAACCGTTTCAATTCGGCAGTCAGTATTGAATTATTTTAACATATCAGCGAATGCACTCAAAGATAAATCGCAGCGGGACTGAAAATAGTTGATAAGGCAAATATTTATCAAAGATCAATGGTAATGTTTTAGTTTTTTAGACGGATATCGTTTATAATAAAGAAAGTGAGCCGCCTGTAAACGGCAAAAGAACGGCTGATGAAATAAAACAGACTTACATAATAAGGGAGACGAAAATGAAAACAATTCATATTGAAATTACGAGTCATGAAAAGCTCGTTGATATTACCCAAACGGTAAGAGCCTATATATCTGAGATGCGCATCAAGGACGGGTTCGTGCAGATTCAAATTCCGGAGCGGACGTCAGCGGTTTTCATTTCAGTGAATGATGACTGGCGGTTGGAGCGGGAACTTTTTGAAAAGATCAATCATCTGATGCCGAAGTACGATGGCATGAAATTTACCGGATGGACAACTGCCAATGTCAAGGCAAGTCTCTTCGGTTTGAGCATTCAGGTTATGATTCAGGATGGCACGCTGATTCTGGATAAAAACCAGAGCATCTATTTTGTCGAATTTCAGGGACCGGGTGAGCGTCAGTATTTCATGAGCGCGATGGGGAACACGTTAACGGAAAACGAAGAACCCGAGATGCCCGAGGAATTAAAGACGCTTTATAAAAAACGTCAGGAATATCAGGATGAACAGAAAAGAATTCAAGAAGAAATGCGAAATGAATGGAAGCTGAGAGAAACGCATCTGCAGCTGGAAAAAGAACCGGAAAATAAAACAGAAGAATAAAAGACAAATAGCTGGGGCAAAATAAAGCATTGAAATTAAAGAGAAAGGCAAAAAAATGAGCTGGGAATTATTAGGACCCGATAAAATTATAAAAACGACAGAGTTATCTGATTATACAAATACCGAATTATATGTTCCGGAAGAACTCTCAGGATTTTTTGGAAGCGCGGGTGAACGGCTGGCACTAATCTATAACGGCCGTGAATATCCGGCATATGTTGAAACGGCAGGCGGCAATACAAAACTAAAACTGAGCAAAGTGCTGATTAAAAAGCTGGATGAAGCGTTTCCCCAATATGATTCCTGGTTTAGCGATATTAAAGAGCCGCAAAAGACACCCCGCTTGGTCATAACAAAAGAAAGCGATCACTTCATCGTAAGACTGCTGACGGGAAATAAAGAGCCGGACATCAATAATGATGAAAGCAGCAGGACGGCAACAGAAAAAGCCGGACAGCAGAGATCAGGGCTGAATGAGCTGTTTAAAAAATGGATTTCCGGTTATCCGAATTATTATCCGCGCGACTTCAGATTCTCATTCAAGGATGTGATTAATGAAGAAATTCCGGGTGTTCTGGCGGGGCTTGAGCCGATCAAGTCCGGAAATTATACGGTTCAGGGTTTTGCCGGCGATACCCAGTGGGCGGAAATTCCATGGGTTATGGTGACGGATAAGCGCATTGAAAACAGCATCGAAAACGGACTTCATCTTGCCTATTTTCTGGCAATGGACAGTGCAAAATTATACCTGTCCATTGTTTATGCACAAAGAGATGCAGGCAGAAGAACCCTTGCAGAGAAAGTGAACGGACTGCGACAAAAAGTCGATACCGGGAGTTTTAAAACGAATCAGCAGGAAATCGCCCTGCCGAATGCAATGCTGGTTTCAGGCACGCTCTGTTACCGTGAATACTCCGAGGACATGCCGCAAAACGAGGTACTCGAAGCAGAATTTGAAGCGCTCAGAAAAATCTACGATGCCTGTGTCAGGAGCGATTCGGTCCAGATGTCGGACACGAGTGAGGATCAGTCCAGCGAGGAAGAAAAGCAGCAGTCTGAAGAGCCGGAAGAGGCAGTGCCGGAAGACCGCACAGAGTCACTTTTGAATGAACTGTCTAACGAATCGGATGCAGAAGAAAAAAAAGAAGCGCCAGAAATCGCGCCGGAAATAGAGAAGCCGGTGACCGCTGGTGCTGGAATCCCGTTTCATGAAGTCGACAATGAGCCGGATTCAGCGGCCAGTGCCGATCAGGAGCCGGAAATTACAATGGCAGCTCAAACAGAAGCGCTGAAAAATGATTTTGCAACGGTTGTCGCGTTAGCTGAAGACATCAAACGGCAACAGCCGCATGTGGCGGTCACGGTAAATCAAAACCAGGAAATCAGCCGGGATGAAAATGAAAAATCCGAAGATGAAAAAGGGCCTGAATTCGGCAGCGATTTAAAACCGTATCCACTCAGAAACGAGACGCTGAAACCCTACCTTCAGCTGGTACTGGCAAAAATGGCAAACCGGGGATTCATTTATTCGTCAGAACTGATAAAAAGCTACTATCTTTCGTTAAAATCGAAACCTTTTGTGATGATCCGGGGATACGTCGGCAGTGGCAAAACGAGCATGCCGCGGCTGTTTGCGGAAACGATTGGTGCCAATGCCGAGAATGGGCGATATGTTCGCGTGCTGGTTGGAAAAAAATGGGAAGATGAAAAACAACTATTCGGATCGCTGGATAGTCGCGGCCATTTTATCCCCGGTCCGGTCATGCCGATTCTGAAAAGTTCAAAAGACCATCCGGAAAAACCGCATTTTCTTCTTTTGGATGAAATGGATCAGTCCCCGGCAGAAGGCTATCTGCGCCGCCTACTGGAAGGAATCAACGGGAATGATGAACCGTTTCTAACTAGGGAGGATTTTGGCGCAGATGTTGGCGCCTTCAGAGAATACGGCGTGCTTGGCTTTCCGGATAATCTTTATATCATTGGAACGATCAATCAAGGGCCGGAGAGCTATCCGATCGAGCCCAGAGTGATTGACAGCGGTAATACGCTTGAAATGCCGGCGGTTGAAATCAGTGCTTTTCCAAATTTCGGAAGCCCGGTCGGAGAAAGTGAGTGGGACAACAATCAGTTTAAAATGCTGAATAACTCACAGGGGCTGCCGGAAATTATCGAGCGGCTGATGGTTCTGTTGAATGAGCTTCAAAACATCCTCGTGAGTTTTGATCATCCCATCGGATACCGCGGGAAAAATGAGATCCTGGCTTTTGGGATCAATAGCGGGGTGGAAGGATTGTTCAGCGAACAGGAGGTCATTGATCTGGCCATCGTTCAAAGAATGCTTCCCATTCTAAAACAACAGCCAAAAATGAACCAGGATGTTTACCGCGAGCTGGCATGCTTTGGTTTAAAAAAAGAGATCAGGCAGCGTTTGCTGGATGAAAAATCATTGACGGCGTTTTGCCGCCAGCTTGAAGCGTTGTTGAAAGCAAAGGTGCTGCCCTGTCCCAGAAGCGGACGTCAGATTATCAGAATATTGAAAAACGCAATCAAATAGAGCTGTTAAAAGGATCAGAATCATGGAAGCTTTTGACAACCGGAATGAGCAAAAAAGACGAAGGCCCATTCTTTTATCTCGATGGATCCGAGAATAAAAGAATGGGTCTTTATAAATCAAACTAAAAGCCAGGATGGCAGACCTTTTTATTCAGCCTTTTCAATGGAGAGACTGTTTTGCGGCAGATAGGTCATCAGTTCTTTTATTAACTCCTGCCGGCGCAAAATCCCGATAAAAATACCCTGATCGTCAACCAGGGGGATGAAGTTCTGATTGACGGCCAGTTCGACCAGATGTTCATAACTCTCATTGATGCGTGCGACCTCGACTTTGGTTTTGAACTCGATA
Organism: Acetobacterium fimetarium; assembly: GCF_014284475.1. Classification (GTDB taxonomy): domain Bacteria; phylum Bacillota; class Clostridia; order Eubacteriales; family Eubacteriaceae; genus Acetobacterium; species Acetobacterium fimetarium. The sequence goes on from NZ_WJBC01000005.1 coordinate 30,535, forward strand.
TCCTTAATTTCAAAAGAATCCAAATCAATTTCGGGGTGTGATAAACTGAGATTCAAGGAGCGCAACAGATCACCTTCACAAACGGTGCCAATGTACTGTCCTTTTTTATTGATGACTGGCAGTGCCGTATAATTCGTTATGATAAACATGTTATATGCCTGTTGAAATGAATCGGTATTGGTTAGAAAGATCGTGTCACATTTTGGCAATAAATAGAATAAATGGTTTTTCATGGAAATGAGCTCCTTATTCTTTAGTAAAAATTTGTGGAAATTTAAGATTTTTTAATTTTAACATGATTTTCAAAAGAATCCCTTAATAATTTTCTTAATGGTGACTGTAATAATGGGAAATAATTGATTTTTTTTTTGCGGAATGGCTTGGTTAGTGTATAATTAAAGCTAACAAACAGATGGGAAATACAGAATGGAAGAATTTTTATTATATATACAATCGAGAATAACAGTCGCCAGCGTGATTGAAGTCTGCATTATCGCGTTTATTATCTACCGGCTTTTGTTGTGGATCAGGGGAACACAGGCGGAACAAGTCTTCAAGGGCTTGATTCTGTTACTGTTTTGTGCGCCGCTCTGTTCATGGCTGGGTTTTACAACGTTGAATCTGATCATAACAAGCGCATTTACCTGGGCTTTTATTTTGATTGTCGTGGTTTTCCAGCCTGAGTTTCGATCCGCCCTGGAACAGCTTGGCAATAACCGGGTATTCAAAGAAATATTGAAAAAGCCGTCAATGGACTTTCTGGACAAGGATGTCGATAAGATCATCAAATCCGTAAAAATACTGGCAGAGGAAAAAACCGGGGCCCTCATTGTTCTGGAGAAAAATACCGGTCTTAACAACATTGTGGATACCGGCATCGAATTGGATGCGGAGATCAGCAGTGAATTGCTGGAGAATATTTTCACGCCCAATCGCCCGTTGCATGACGGTGCGGTAATCATCAAACTCTGGTCGCGACAGGTTCGCGCTGCCGGATGTCTGTTGCCGCTGTCCGACAATCGGGCTCTGGGCAGCGAGCTCGGAACACGCCATCGGGCAGGGTTGGGAATGACAGAAAAATCAGATTCAGTGGTGATCATTGTATCGGAGGAAACCGGCCATATATCCTATGCCATCAAAGGAACGCTTTATCAGGATGTCATACCAGACTTGCTTACGCAGGTGATTTTGGAAAATTTCACAGTCAAAGAGGATGGCACTTACAACAGCGGATGGCTTCGTAAATTATGGGAGAATAAAGATGGCAAATAAGAAGAAAATCCCGTTGCATGAAAAACTCATTCGTGTTTTTATCGCAATTGGAATCGCAATTACACTCTGGTTTATGGTTAATGGCAATGCAGATATGCTGATCACCCAGGATTTCAACAGCATCCCGATAACCCTTACCAATGCGGATACACTGGCGGGAAAAAATCTCGTTCTGGCAGAAGACAAAAATTACTATCTGAATCTGCAGGTGAAGGGGACGGATAAAAGTCTTAGAAATACCAGCATGAAAGAGATAACAGCAGAAGTTGATTTAAGTGAAATCAAAGAAAAAGGCACCTATGATCTGGATGTTGATGTGAAGGGGCTGTCAAATTCTGTGATCGTCAGCAGCAAGAATCCGACAACGATTCAGATTGAAGTGGACAGCATTGTCAAAGAGGATCTGGGTGTTGACGTCGAAGTGGAAGGAAAGCCCGCCGATGACCGCGCTGTCATTTCCGCGGAAGCTTCCGAAAAGGTTGAAGTGGAAGGTCCTGAAGAATCCATTGCCAGAATCGATAAAATAATCGGGACCGCTGATGTCAACGGTCTGACCACCGACACGACGAAGCATGTAACGGTAACCGCCTATGACGCTTCCGGGAATCCCATTGATGACGTCGAGATCCTGCCGAATGTGGTTTCAGCCGAAATCGTTTTGGGAAAAACGAAATCCATGAGCATCATCCCATCAACGAGCGGTGCTCCAGCCAGCGGATACATTGTCACGGGTCTGGTGGTGGAGCCCTCAAAGGTCGTGATCGGGGCCAAAGAAAACCTGCTCAATGCGATTGATTCGATTCCGATGGACGCCATTGATGTATCCGGACAGTCAAAAACATTTACCAAAGACGTCAGTCTGACGCCGCCAGCGGGATGCTATTTTTTAAACGACAGCGGCAAGGTGAAAGTCACCGTTAATATTGAAACGCCGGTGGAAAAAAGTTTTACCCTGGATAAGGTCAATGTGACGAATTTAGGCGCGGGCTTGGTCGTTTCAAAAATAAAGGATTCGAAGGTCGTGCTGAAGTTAGAAGGCGCAAACAGCGTGATCAACAGTCAGAATGCCTCTCAAATTGAAGCATATGTCGACTGTGCCAATCTGGGCCCGGGAGAATATGAGCTGCCGATTCAGACGAATCTGTCTCAGGCGATTGTAAAATCGATCAGTCCGGCAAAAACGACTGTGACAATTGAATAAGCAGAAAAATGAAAAAACAAAAAATTACATTAATTTACATTGACGTCTTGCAATTGACAATATTTTAACATATAATATCAAGAAGTAGTTTTTTAAGAAAAGGACTACGCACACCAAATCATTATTTTTAAGGAGGAAATTAGAAGTGAAGAGAGTTTATAATTTTTCGGCTGGTCCATCTTGTTTACCAGTGGAAGTGTTACAAAAAGCTGCCGATGAAATGGTATCTTATGGGGATTCAGGAATGTCCGTGATGGAGATGAGTCACCGTTCGTCCTATTTCAGTGAAATTCTGCAAGATGCAAAAAGTCTTTTTAAAGAATTAATGAACGTGCCTGACAACTACGAAATTCTGTTTTTACAGGGTGGCGCATCGACTCAGTTTGCAATGATACCATTAAATCTTTTATCGAACAGCAATAAAGCAGATTTTATGATCACCGGCAGTTGGGCTAAAAAGGCATACAAAGAGTCTTCCCGTTATGGAGAAGCAAAGGTTATTGCATCATCCGAGGATAAAAACTTTTCCTACATCCCAAAGGTGAATCCCAAGGATTTTACACCAGATGCTGATTTCTTCCATATTTGCGTCAATAATACAATTTATGGATCGCGTTTTACACCAGCGAATATACCAGATACAGGAAATGTTCCATTAGTTGGCGACATGTCCTCAAACATATTATCAGAAGTTTATGATGTTTCAAAATTCGGCTTGATTTATGCCGGTGCCCAAAAAAATATGGGACCTGCCGGTGTAACAGCTGTCATCATTCGCAAAGACTTAATCGGCCATGCTAAAGATTTCACCCCAACCATGCTTGATTACAAAATTCATGCAGATGCTGATTCTTGCTACAATACGCCACCATGCTACAGCATTTATGTATGTAAGCTTGTCTATGAATGGGTTAAAGCACAGGGCGGCGTCGCTGAACTGGAAAAAATCAATAAAGCAAAAGCGAAAAAACTGTATGACTTCATCGACAACAGCAAACTATTCAAAGGAACCGTTGTACCAGAAGACCGCTCAATCATGAATGTACCATTTATTACCGGTTCTGACGAATTAGATGCATTATTCGTTAAAGAGAGTAAAAAAGCCGGCATGGAAAATTTAAAAGGTCATCGAAGTGTTGGCGGTATGCGTGCAAGCATTTATAATGCAATGCCGATGGCTGGAATCGATACCCTGATTGATTTTATGAAGAAGTTTGAAAAAGAAAATGCCTAGGCATTTTCACTGAGAAAGGAAATAAAACGTTGAACTATAAAGTACAAACACTCAATAATATATCAAAAAAAGCGTTGCGGGCACTGAATGATAAATACACCGTGCTTGACCAACCAGAAAATCCGGATGCCGTTCTTGTCAGAAGCTTCAAAATGCATGACATGGATATCCCTGAAAGTGTTAAATTCATCGGTCGTGCCGGAGCGGGAGTCAACAACATTCCTCTGGAAAAATGTTCAGAACAGGGAATTGTTGTCTGCAACTCTCCCGGAGCCAATGCCAACGCTGTAAAAGAGCTGGTTATTGCCGGAATGCTGATGTCTTCCCGAAAAGTGGTTGACGGGGTTGAATGGGCCAAAACACTGACAGACAAGGGTGACGACATCCCGGCTTTGGTTGAAAAAGGGAAAAGCACGTTTGCCGGCCCGGAACTATTCGGTAAGAAACTGGGCGTGATTGGTTTAGGTGCCATCGGCGTTCTTGTTGCCAATATGGCGGTTGATTTCGGCATGAAGGTTTACGGATTTGATCCGTTCATTTCCATCGATAATGCCTGGGGGTTGAGCCGAAAGGTAAAACGCTCGGTAAGCAAAGAAGCGATCTTCAAGAATTGCGATTACGTTACCATCCATGTTCCTTTCATGGAAGAAACGAAAGATTTTGTCAATGCGGATTTATTAAAAGAAGCAAAACCGGGTTTGCGATTACTTAACTTTGCCCGCGGCGGACTTGTCAACTATGATGCCCTGGAACAGGCCATTGAAGATGGTATTATCGATACCTACGTCGCTGATTTCCCGAATGAACGTCTGCTCAAAATGAAAAACGTCATCTGCATTCCTCATTTAGGGGCATCAACACCTGAAAGTGAAGAAAACTGTGCGGATATGGCCATCAATTCGATGAAAGAATATTTGGAAAATGGAAATATCATCAATTCAGTGAATTATCCTGACTGCAGCATGGGGATCTGTGAAACAACAAATCGCATTACCATCAATCATGCCAATGTACCAAACATGTTAGGCCAGATTACAAAAATACTGGCAGAGAATGACATCAATATTTCAGTCATGAGCAATAAAAACAAAGGCGCATGGGCGTATACCATGATGGACGTTGACAGCAATGTTGGGGAAAACGTCAAGACGGCATTAAAAGGCATCAAAGGCGTAACCCGCGTTCGTATCATAAAATAACAAAGATAACAAAGAAAACAGGAAGTGGCTTCGGAATTATGAAGACCACTTCTTTCTTTAAAAAATGGAGGAAAAAATGGCAACAATAAAACCTTTTAAAGCTGTTCGTCCCTTTCCGGAGAAGGCTCAGGACGTCGCAGCACTTCCTTACGATGTTTATAACCGAAAAGAAGCAGCCGCTGCGGCAAGAGGGAAGTTAGACTCGTTCTTAAGAGTCGATCGCCCCGAAACGACGCTGGATGATCGGATAAAAATAAATGATCCTTTGGTCTATGAGACCGCCAGAAAAAATCTGGAAAAACTCTTTTATCGGAATGCACTGACCCAGGACACGAAGGATTGCCTTTATATTTATGAACTGATCATGGATGGCAGAAGCCAGATTGGCCTGGTTGTCTGTACCGCGATTGATGAATACCTGGACAATACCATTAAAAAGCATGAGCTAACCCGGGCGGATAAAGAAGCAGACCGGATTAAACATGTGGACGCCTGCGATGCCAACACTGGTCCCATTTTTCTGACCTACCGGGGCCAAGAATCAATTAATGTCATCGTGGATCAATGGCGAAAAGAGAATGCGCCGGTTTATGACTTTGTATCAGATGACGGCATTACCCATCGCGCCTGGGTGATCGATGACGATTCCATCATCAATGGTCTCAGGGATCAATTCAAGCAGGTGGAAAGCCTCTATATCGCTGACGGACATCATCGTTCGGCTTCAGCAGTAAAAGTTAGCTTGATGCGCCGTGAAGCAAATCCCAATTATACGGGAGAAGAAGAATTCAATTATTTCCTTTCCGTGCTGTTCCCGGATGAACAGCTTTATATCATGGACTACAATCGGGTGGTGAAGGATCTAAACGGACTCACGGTTGACGAGTTCTTAAAGGCGCTGTCAGAAAAATTCACGATTGAAGAACGCGGCGCAGAAGCCGTCAAGCCGGATAAAAAAGGAAGCTTTGGTCTCTATCTGGATGATAAATGGTATTTGCTGACGGTCAAAGAAGGCGTCTATGATGCCGATGATCCGGTGAATTCGCTGGATGTGGCGATCCTTCAGAACAATGTGCTCGTTCCGGTTCTGGGAATTGGTGATATCCGGACCGATGAGCGAATTGATTTTGTCGGTGGTATTCGCGGACTGAAAGAACTGGAACGCCGCGTCCATGATGATATGATGCTGGCTTTTGCCATGCATCCAACGTCCATTGACGAGCTGATGAATATTGCCGATGCTGATCTGCTGATGCCGCCAAAATCGACCTGGTTTGAGCCAAAATTGAGAAGCGGATTGTTTATTCACAAACTTTCCTGATTCGATTCGAAAAGATAATTAATTGTTTGAAAAACAAGACATAAAGAGGCGGTACATGATGGTCCGCCTCTTTTTTTGTGCAAAAAATTCTCCTACAAAATGATTGTGTAATGGCGGTGTTTATGATATCCTTTTCAAGAACAGTGCGTTGGAAGAAGATGGAAAACCTGATTCTGACAACAAACAGAAAAGTTGATAATTATAAAGCTATCGTACTGATGCCATGAGGGTTAGTCCCTATTGGAAAGGCGAGAGAATCATGTGTCATTATACACGAAACCACGATCATCGTGGGTTTGTGTTTTACGTGTTTTCCCTGTACCGTCGGTGCAGGGAATTTTTTTCGTTGACCGGGAATCACTAGAACGCGCGCTGCACGTATTAGTGGTGGCTTTTGGAAGAGAAGGTGACTTGTCGAGAAAAAGGAGAAAAAAATGGAAACAAGAATAGGTCTCATCGGAATTGTGGTAGAAAAAAAAGAAGCGGTCGGTAAATTAAACAGCATTCTTAATGACTACAGCGAATACATCGTGGGAAGAATGGGCATCCCCTATCATCAACGGAACGTGTCGGTGATCAGTGTGGTGGTGGATGCATCCACCAACGTGATTAGCTCACTGTCTGGGAAACTGGGAATGATCGACGGGGTCAGCATAAAAACCGTCTATTCAAAATTACCGAAAAGCGAAGAAGCAGACGATAAAAATGAATGAGTTGATAAAAAAGCTGGAAGAGCAGCAAAATTTGAAGAGTGATGAGATGAAATGGCTGTTGGAAAACAACACGCCAGAATTGCGGCAGGAGATTTCGCTCAGAGCAAGAGCAGTTGCTGAGCAAACTTATGGCAAAGACGTCTATACCCGGGGGCTGATCGAATTTACAAATTACTGTAAAAATGACTGTTATTATTGCGGTATAAGAAAGAGCAATGCGCAGGCGCATCGCTACCGTTTGTCTCAGACGGAAATAATGGCATGCTGTAAAACCGGACACGAATTAGGCTTTCGGACATTTGTGCTCCAGGGCGGTGAAGATCCGGCTTTCAAGGATGACCAGATGGTGGAGATCGTACGCGGAATCAGAAAAGAATATCCGGATTGTGCAATCACTCTCTCGATCGGAGAAAAATCACGAGAAAGCTATCAAGCTTTTTTTGAAGCCGGCGCGAACCGCTATCTGCTTCGGCATGAAACAGCCACTGAAGAGCATTATCGGAAACTGCATCCTAGGGCGTTGAGCCTCAGGAACCGGAAGCGATGCCTGAAAGATCTCAAAGAAATCGGATATCAGGTGGGGACCGGGTTTATGGTCGGCTCGCCGCATCAGACAGTCGAAAATATCATCGCGGACTTATGCTTTATTAAAGAGCTGAACCCGGAAATGATCGGCATCGGTCCGTTCATTCCCCATCAGCAGACACCCTATCAGGATGCCCGGCCGGGGACGTTGGAAGAAACGCTTTTAATTATCTCTATCCTGCGGCTGATGTTGCCGAAAGCACTGATTCCGGCAACCACGGCCTTGGGAACCATTGATCCGGAGGGACGGGAACTCGGCATACTGGCTGGCGCCAATGTTGTGATGCCCAATCTGTCACCGGTTGAGGTGAGAAAAGACTATGCACTATATGACAATAAAATCTGCACCGGTGATGAAGCGGCGGAGTGCCGTGTCTGTTTAAGCAGAAGAATGGAATCAATCGGATACGAAATCGTCAATAACCGGGGCGATCATCCGAATAAAAAAAGTTAAGAGGAGAAAAAATGTATAACGTTAAATCAAGCAAAGCAGAAGAATTTATAGATGACCAGGAAGTTCTGGATTCAATCGCATATGCCGAAGAAAATAAAACCAACAAAGCGTTAATCAGCAGTATTATCGACCGCGCCCATGATTTCAAAGGCGTCAGCCACAGGGAAGCGGCCTTGCTGTTAGCCTGTGAACTTGAAGACCAGAACAAACGCATGGTCACACTGGCACAGGATATCAAGAAACGGTTTTATGGCAACCGTATTGTTATGTTTGCGCCTTTGTATCTGTCGAACTACTGCATCAATGGCTGTGTTTACTGTCCGTATCACCGCAAAAACAAAAATATCAGACGCAAGAAACTGTCGCAGGAAGAGATCAGAAAAGAAGTCATCGCACTTCAGGATATGGGACATAAACGTCTGGCCATCGAAGCCGGCGAGGATCCCAAAAATAATCCGCTGGAATACATCCTGGAAAGCATCAAGACAATTTACGGCGTTCACCATAAAAATGGCGATATCCGCCGAGTCAATGTCAATATTGCCGCAACAACCGTGGATGATTACCGAAAACTTAAAGAAGCAGGGATCGGCACCTATATTCTTTTCCAGGAAACCTATCATAAGAAAAATTATGAAGAACTTCACCCAACCGGACCAAAACATGATTATGCATGGCATACCGAAGCCATGGACCGCGCCATGGAGGGGGGAATTGATGATGTCGGCATTGGTGTACTCTTCGGTCTTAACCTGTATCGCTACGATTTTGTTTCGATGCTGATGCACGCCGAACATTTAGAAGCATACAAGGGCGTTGGGCCCCATACCATCAGCGTTCCCAGAATCTGCCCGGCAGATGATATCGATACGGGTGATTTCTCCAATGCGATTTCTGACGAGATCTTTGAAAAAATAGTCACCGTTCTGCGCATTGCCGTGCCCTATACCGGCATGATCATATCCACCAGAGAATCCAAAAAAGTCAGAGAAAAGGTTCTGAAACTGGGCGTTTCACAGATCAGCGGCGGGTCCAGCACCAGCGTCGGCGGTTATGATGAACCGGAACCGGAAGATCAGAATTCGGCTCAATTTGATGTCAGTGATACACGAAAGCTGGATGAAATTGTCAACTGGCTGCTGGATATGGGTCATATCCCAAGCTTCTGCACTGCCTGCTACCGGGAAGGGCGAACCGGCGATCGTTTCATGAAACTGGTGAAATCCGGTCAAATTGCCAACTGCTGTCAGCCAAATGCCATTATGACCTTGAAGGAATATTTGGAAGACTATGCTTCTCCTGATACGAAAGCAAAAGGTGAAATAACCATTGCCCGGGAACTGGAATCGATTCCGAATGATAAGGTCCGTGGTATCGCAACGGCTCATTTGACGGAATTAAACGAAGGAAAACGGGACTTCCGCTTCTAAATTAAATCCAAACTTTACGCTTTATAAAAAAGACCAGTTATCCTATCTTGGGGTGCCGCAAATGAAAACAGCAGCATGGTTCAGATATAATAACTGGTCTTTAATATTGCGTTTTTTTGTGTCGGGGCAGCACGATCAAAGTGGTTGATTACGATTAAAGAAGCGGGGAGAATAATCGCGAAATGCTCTCTTTCATTTTAATCGCATTGCTGCGGTTTTGATAGAGTTCCCTGTCATAATAGGTACAGTATTTAATGTCATCGACAAAAATGTTTTTCAGTTTGGTGGCAACCTTCTGGTCATAGATAAACGCATTGGTTTCAAAGTTGAGCCGGAAACTGCGAATATCGAAATTGCAGGAGCCGACGGAACAGACGGAATCATCCACAACAATGGTTTTGGTATGTAAAAAGCCGTTTTCGTAAATAAAAATCTTGGCGCCGTACTCAACCAGTTCACCAACATAAGCAAGGGTCGCCCAGTAAATAAAGACATGATCGGGCTTGTTGGGAATCATGATGCGAACATCAATGCCCGACAATAATGCAATCTTCAGGGCTTCCAGAATACTTTCATCAGGCACAAAATAAGGCGATTGAATCAGAATATAACTTTCAGCAGTGGTGATCATTCTTAAAAAGCCCTGTTTGATCTGCTGGTTTACCTTGTCGGGACCGCTGGAGACAATCTGGATTCCGGCACCGTTTTTTTGTGGGATGGGAGGGAAATAACGGCTGATTTTTTTATCATCAATCAGTAATTCTTCACTGGAACTGGCCCGCCAGTCCAGCAGAAAACGAAGCTGAAGCTCATAAGCGGAAGAGCCGGTTATTTTCAGGTGGGTATCCCGCCAGTAGCCCATCCTGGCGTTGAGTCCCAGATACTCATTGCCGACATTGAAACCGCCGACGAAACCGGTTTTTCCGTCAATGACCACAATTTTACGATGATTGCGGTAATTGACCCGAAAGTTGAGCATTTTGAATTTTGATGGAAAAAACTCACCGATCTGTCCTCCGGCAGAGATAAAGGGATCAATCACAGAACGTGGCAGGTAGCGTCCCCCCATTGCATCAAAAAGAAGCCGAACTTCCACGCCTTCCAACGCTTTTCGGGTCAGAATATCGATCATTTTCAAGGCTAGCGAATCATTTTTGATAATGTAATATTCAACATGGATAGAGTCTTTGGCCAGTTCCATTGCATCAAATAAGGCGGCAAATTTATCATGGCCGTCGGTGAAAATTTCAACATCATTATCATTGGTATACAGAGATTGGCTTACCCTTAAATGAAACTCAATGGAATGTCGATATTTCTCAATGGGGCTGTCAGGGTTGATGGAAATGATTTCCGAAAGCAGGCGCTGTTGCTGTCGCAGCATATGATGATAACGGATGTTTTCCGGTGTGTTATACCGGAAGATTTTCCGTTTGGTCAAATTCTGAGAAAAAAGCAGATAAAAAAGGAAACCCAATATCGGTACCATCCATAAAAATAGTAGCCAGGCATAGGTGCTTTGCGGATTTTTACGCTCTAAAAAGATGATGGTAAAAGTCAGTGAAATATTCACAATAAAAACAGGGATATATAGGATCGCTGATACACCGAAAAACATCTAAAAACCTCCTTGGTTACCAGGCATTTGTGAGACGATTCAATAACGGATTCAATCCATTCGTGTTGCTGAAAATTGAAGATTGCAGTAATCTTTTCAACTGCCCCGAGATGGGTATAGTATAACATATAACAAAATCACAAAATAGCATTTTACAGTAATATGGATCGATTGGCAATGACGAAATGCCGAAGCTACGAACAGAAGCCGATTTGAGGCATGTGTTTGTAAACAATTTGGGTAAATTGCCAGCTGAATTTTCGGCAGTACCGCAAATGCATGATATCAGTTTAACTTGACAGAAGCTTAAGTTTAATCTTATAATATAGCATGTCTCAGGTTTGTGGTTGAAAGTCGATGCCAGATGCAGGCAAAGCGATCCACGTAAGACAATTCAATAGCGAGTTGTTGATCATGGTGCATCTTAGAAGTAAGTCCAGCCGGCGCAAGCCGAGAGGAGGAGTTGTGAGGCTAACACTGAGCTAAACTTCCTGCTGGCGAGTGTGGGGGAAAAGACCAGGTCAGCTGAGACAAATTAGTATCTGAAATAAATGCTTGAACTTCGATGATATTTTGTGACAAGAAATTGACAGAAATGATTTTGACTAAAGTGTATATAATTGGGTATAATGAGAACAAGATTCGCAGCAGCAATTACGATATTGTGTAAACGAATGAGATTGACCTTTTGAAAGGAGTTGTCGTTATGAGATTTACAATTTACGGAAAAAACATGCATGTATCAGAAGGTTTGAAAGAAACATTAAAAAAGAAGTTTGAAAAATTTGATCGTTATTTTGAAAAGGAAACAGAAGTGTTCGCCACATTCAGCAAAGAAAATAACAATCAGATTAAAAACAATCAAATGTTAGAGGTTACGATTCCAGTCGGAAAAACAATTTTAAGAGCTGAAGAAAGATCGGAAGACATGGTCACTTCGATTGAAAATGCAGTGAATAAACTGGAAGGCCAACTCAGAAAACATAAAACAAAGTTAGAAAGACGGAATCAGGATGAAGTTGTAAAGGTTCATTTTGAGGAAATTGAAGACATCGATGAAGAAAATGCTTTTCAGGCAAAAGTTGTCAGAACGAAAAAGTTTGCTGTAAAACCGATGACGGTTGATGAAGCCACCTTGCAGATGGAACTGCTGGGTCATGATTTCTTTGTATTCCTTAATGGCGAAACCGACGACGTCAATGTTGTGTATATGCGTAAAGATGGGAATTACGGATTAATCGAGCCCACTTTCTAAAGCTTTCTTAAGAAAAAAATTAATGCTGGGCACCCCTTGAAAAGTTGTTTTAAGGGGTGCTTTTGATGATGTTAATTTAAAAAATGAATATTTTCGAATTTATTTTTGAATTTAGTAATAAATTAGCCATAAAGTTTTGACAGAACTTTTCTTTTGCTTTAAAATAGAGCTATGTGTACAACAGGGTTTGTTTATCTCATCAAAAGAAGCAGATCAAGGATACCTAATAATAATGAAAGAATTATGAAATAAATAGTGGGGTTGAAACAAATATGTTAATACTTATTGCAATTATTTTAGGCTTTTTAATTGGAAAAATACGAAGAGGAAGTCTTCATGGCTTTAGAGTAAGAAAAATCTCTTTGTTGCCGGTAGGAATTATCGGTTTATTGTTGCAAATTGCTTTGCGGTTTTATATCTACACTGGCGGGATCTCATTCATTGAACCTTATCTGGAAATCGTAAATTTTGCAAGCTACATCCTGATTCTGGTCATGCTCGTCTTCAATCTGGACGACTTTTGGGTCATTCTGATGGCAATGGGCGTCACCGCCAATTTTGTTGTCATCTTTATCAATGGCGGACACATGCCGATTTCTCAAGGTGTGATTGATATTCTACCGACTGCTTTTGGCCAACAGATCACCCAGGGATTAAGTCCGATCTATTCATTAATTCAACCCAACACATTATTGTGGTTTTTAGGAATCAATCTGCCCTTGCCGGTACCTTATGTACCGCTGGCGATGAGCCTTTATGGAACGGCCGCCGGTGTCAGTGCCGGTACGATTGTGGCACTCATCGGGTTCACTGGTTTTATTCAGTATGTGATGAACAAAAAAGCATCCTTTATTCATGACGAAAATATGCAAATTGCCGATGATGAAGGAATCTTCGGCGATGACGAAAAAGATATCGAAGGCGTGACAATCCAGTCGGGTTTAGATGAGAGCGAAATCGACATGGATGATTTTTACCGGGATATGGCCGCAACCGGTGCGATTCATGGGGATCGTGACGAAAACGAAACGCTTGCGGCTCCAGCAGAAACGGTCATGATTCCGACGGAAACGGTGATGAATCCGGATGAAACGATGGTGATACCCAGTGATGATTTCGAGACAAAAATCACTCCAGCTAATCTGGATGAAATCGACCAGGAAATTGGGACTGAAACGGAAGAAATTATCATCAATGATCAGATGGCTCAGGAAACCCGAGTCATGGAGCCAGTCGATGATGGAAGCACGAAGATATTAAGCAACATTCAGGAAGTCGGGACCTATGTTGCCGGTAAAAATGAATTGGAAGCAGCGGATATGGAAGAAATTCTCAACAGTGAAGATGCCGGATTTTTCACCAAAAAGTATTATGAAGAAAAACTTGCGGTTGAGAAAGAGCGGCTGGAACTTCAAATGCGGGAAATGGAATTGAACAGGACCGCGAAGGCCTTGCATGATCCGACAATTTCGCCCGAATCGATTCCCGGTTCAGACTTGAGAATTGTCGAAAGTTTCAAACTGACAGAATTGGATCAGCCTTTTATTTTGCGCAGTGAAAAGAATGAAGAGGAAAGCAGCACGGCTGCCCAAACGGAAGAAGAAGATGAATTCTCCCAGGATGAAATGCTCAGCGTCTGGCAACGATTGAATGTTGAGGATGAAAAACGCAAGGCGAGCCGACGCAAGCAATCCATTAAAGAAAGCAGCAAGGAAACCGACAGCTTTTTCGTATCTTCTGAACATGATGAGGATGTCGCTATACCATTCAAAGAAATTGAAGAAGTGACTGAACCGGTCGTCGGCAGAGTCTACAAGAGTTCGGATGAAGACAAAAATAAAGTTCTCGAAAACATGAATGAGGAACAGCGGAAAAAATTCGAAGATACCATCGAGGAAAGAAAAAGAGCCGGCTATGAATTAGTTGAATTAAAACTTGACGGCAAGGACGTTGCTTTCTGGCGAAAGAAAAAATGATCGTCAAACGATATAATTAAAGAAACAGAAGGGACTGTATAAAAAAATGCAGTCCCTTTTAAATTATCTAAAGTATCTTTAAAGGGAATATGGTATAATGAAGTTTAGTTTGATATTAAGTTGTTTTATTGAATTGAATTTTAATCGATAAGTTAAGAAGGAGTGAATAGTTTGGGAATTTTAGACCAGATATTTGATAGTAACAGAAAAGAACTAAAACGCATGCAAAAAAAGGTGGAACAGATCCTGGCGCTTGAGAGCCGTTATGCAGCGATGAGCGATGATGAATTAAAAGGGCAGACACCAATATTAAAAGAACGTCTTTCTCAGGGAGAGACGCTGGATGATCTGTTGGTAGATGCATTTGCAACGGTTCGTGAAGCCGGCAGCCGCATCCTCGGAATGAAACATTTCCCGGTGCAGCTCCTTGGGGGCATGGCGCTGCATGAGGGAAATATCGCGGAGATGAAAACCGGTGAAGGAAAAACGCTGGTATCAACATTGCCGGCCTATCTCAATGCATTGGACGGACACGGCGTTTATATTGTTACCGTCAATGACTATCTTGCAAAACGAGACAGTGCCTGGATGGGTCAACTGCATGAGTTTTTAGGGTTAAGTGTGGGACTGGTTGTTCACGGTCTGTCATTCCAGGAAAAAAATGCGGCTTATGCCTGTGACATTGTTTACGGAACCAACAACGAATTCGGCTTCGATTACCTCCGTGACAATATGGCAGGAACGAAAGCCCAGCAGGTCCAGCGCGAATTGAATTACGCCATCATCGATGAAGTCGACAGTGTTCTGGTGGATGAAGCGAGAACACCGCTGATCATTTCCGGCAGTGGTGATAAGAGCACGAAGCTGTATGCTTTGGCCAACAGTTTTGCAAGAACGCTCAAAGAAGATGACTACATCAAAGATGAAAAGGCAAAATCCGTCATGTTATCTGAAGAAGGTATTGTGAAGGCGGAAAAATATTTCAATCTGACCAATCTGGCGGATATGGAAAACATGGAAATATTCCATAATATCAACCAGGCTCTGCATGCGAATACCCTGATGCTTAAGGATCGTGACTACGTGATCAAAGACGGGGAGATCATAATCGTCGATGAGTTCACCGGACGATTAATGCCGGGACGGCGTTATTCCAATGGACTGCATCAGGCCATCGAGGCGAAGGAAAACGTCAAAGTCAATCGGGAATCAAAAACACTGGCGACTGTAACCTTCCAGAATTATTTTAGAATGTTCAAAAAGCTATCCGGTATGACCGGAACAGCCAAAACGGAAGAGGATGAGTTCCAGACGATCTACAACCTTAACGTTATCACCATTCCCACCAACAAACCGTTGATCAGACAGGATCTCAACGATCTGATTTATAAAAGTGAAAAAGGAAAATTCATGGCAGCGACCGAAGAAGTCAAACGGCGCCATGCAACGGGCCAGCCGATTTTGATTGGTACCATATCAATTGAAAAATCCGAGCTGCTCAGTGGTTATCTCAAGCGTTCCGGGATCAAGCACAATGTGCTGAATGCCAAACACCTTGAAAAGGAAGCTGAAATTGTAGCCAACGCCGGCCAGATGAATGCCGTTACGATTTCGACCAATATGGCTGGGCGTGGTACCGATATTGTTCTGGGTGAAGGAGTTACGGAAGTCGGCGGCCTCCATATTCTGGGCACCGAACGTCACGAAAGTCGTCGTATTGACAATCAGCTCCGTGGCCGTGCCGGACGTCAGGGCGATCCGGGATCATCGCAGTTTTTTGTGTCCCTGGAAGATGACCTGATGCGTGTTTTTGGTTCCGAAAAAATTCAGGGCATGATCGAAACCCTTGGAATGGACGAAGAAACACCGATTGAGAATAAGATGCTGACCAAGGGCATTGAAAACTCTCAGAAACGTGTGGAAGGGCGCAACTTCGATATCAGAAAGCACGTTCTTCAATACGACAATGTCATGAATCGTCAAAGGGAACTTATTTACCAGCAGCGTCAGGAAGTCATTGACGGAAAAGACATGGAAAATGAAATCTGGAGCATGACCGAGATTCTGATTAATGCCTATGTTAATATGTTTACCGGTGAGGGACAGTATTATGATGACTGGGATCTGGCAGGACTAACCAAGCATCTTGAATCAAACGTGTTGCCGAAAGGGCGCGTGGCACTACCGGAAAAACCGGAAAGCAGGGAAGTACTGGTCGAAGCCATCCTGGCAGAATGCCGCAAAGTTCTGGAAGAAAAGAAGGAAATATTGGGACTCGAACAGCTTCAGAATGTTGAGCGTATGATTCTGCTGCGAACCGTTGATGCCGCATGGATGGAACATATCGATAATATGGATCAGCTTAAACAGGGAATCGGGCTCCGGGCATACGGCCAGAATGATCCGGTCAAAGAGTATACACGGGAAGGTTTTGATCTTTTTGACGACATGGTCCTGCGAATTCAGGAAGACACCGTAAAATATCTGTTTAACTTGAATATCAAGATTGTTCCGGCTGAAGAGGCCAACAAGAGCGTCGATTTTGATCAGATGAAAACCAATGAAAATGAAATTGAAGGAAAACCGACGGGTCCGGCTTCCGCCCAGAACAAGGTAGGACGAAATGATCCCTGTCCCTGCGGCAGCGGTAAAAAATATAAAAAATGCTGTGGCGCATAATAAACATATTTGTTTAGCCGGCAGTGAGTACAGTAACAGGAAGGAAGTGATTAGTTGTGATCGATTTGTATGAACAAAAACAAATCATAAATGCAATGGAAACTAAACTGAAGGAATTGGGGGATTCACTTTGACTTACCCAAACTGGTTGGTCAAATAGAAGAACTGCAACAGAAAACCGAGAGCGCAGACTTTTGGAATGATCAGAAGAGCGCCCAAATTGTCTTAAAAGAATTAAAACTGATTAAGATAAAAGTGGATCATTATAAGGCTCTGGCAGAGTCACTCGATGATGTGCTGGTGATGCTTGAACTGGTGGAAGAAGGCGAAATACTGGAAGATTTCGAAGGCGCCATCAAAGCGCTTGATGAAAAATTGAATAACTTCCGCATTGAGACCCTGCTGTCCGGAGAATATGACAGCAACAATGCGATCATTTCGCTTCATCCCGGAGCCGGTGGAACGGAGTCTCAGGATTGGACCGAAATGCTGTTGCGGATGTATACCCGCTGGGCCGAAAAAAAGGGCTACAAGGTCAAAACGCTGGATCTTCAGCCCGGCGATGTGGCCGGGATCAAAAGCGTCACCCTGCTGATTGAAGGGGTCAATGCCTACGGTTATCTCAAGACCGAACGTGGTGTACACCGGCTGGTGCGCATATCTCCTTTCGATTCATCCGGACGCCGGCACACTTCTTTTGCTTCGCTGGATGTTTCCCCCGAGGTTGATGAAACGGTTGAAATAGAAATTCTGCCGGACGATATCCGGATCGACACTTATCGTGCCAGTGGCGCCGGCGGGCAACACGTCAACAAAACGGATTCAGCAATCCGGATCACCCATCTTAAAACGGGAATCGTGGTGCAATGCCAGAACGAGCGATCGCAGCATCAGAACAAAGAGGTCGCCATGGGAATGCTGAAAGGCAAGCTGGTTGAAATTATGGAACAGGAAAAAATGGACCGGATTGAGGACATCAAGGGCGATTACAGCCAGATTGCCTGGGGCAGTCAGATTCGTTCCTATGTGTTTCATCCCTATACCATGGTTAAGGATCATCGGACCAATGTGGAAGTTGGAAATGTGGCCAGCGTCATGGATGGCGATCTGGACATTTTCATGAATGCCTATCTCAATACAATGGTCAGCTGAATCGTATTCACACTGTATATTAAGAAGAAAATTTTGGAGGGAAAAATGGCAAAAACCTATCAGCAAATAAACGAAAAAATCGCCCGAGGCGAAGCCGTCGTCGTCACGGCGGAAGAAGTGATTGACATTGTAAAAGAACGTGGTTTGAAGGATGCAGCCGATTATGTCGATGTTGTGACCACTGCCACCTTCGGTCCGATGTGCTCATCAGGAGCGTTTCTGAACTTTGGCCATTCCGATCCCCCCATTCGCATGGCGGAGATCAGCCTGAACGGAGTTGCTGCGAGCGGCGGTTTGGCGGCAGTCGATACCTACCTGGGTGCCACCCAACCATCCCAAGACAGAGGCATCGAATACGGTGGAGCGCACGTCATCAACGACTTGATAGCCGGGAAAGAGGTACACCTGGTCGCGACATCGCGGGGAACCGATTGCTATCCCCGAAAAGAAATCGATACCTGGGTAAAACTGGAAGATATGAATGAAGCGTATCTGTTCAATCCCAGAAACTGTTACCAGAATTACAATGCGGCCATCAACACTTCCAGCAAACGAATCTACACTTACATGGGTATTCTGCAACCCAACATGGGGAATATCACCTACAGCACGGCTGGTGAATTAAGCCCCCTCCTTAATGACCCCTTATTAAAAACGATTGGTATGGGGACCAGGCTTTTCTTTGGCGGTGCGCAGGGATATGTTTCCTGGATGGGGACGCAATTCAATACCGCCTGTGAAAGAGATGAAAAGGGATACCCGACGACTTCCGGGGCCACATTAGCGCTGATCGGCAATATGAAGGAGATGAATCCAGCATATATTCGGGGAGCGGTGTACGAAAAGTACGGCACCTCGATGTTTGTCGGCATCGGGATTCCTATTCCGATCTTAAATGAAGAAATGATGTCGTTTGTCAGTGTCGAAAACAAGGATCTATACACCTATGTTTTTGACTACAGTGTCGCCAGCGGAGGGCATCCAAAACTGAAAAAAGTAAGCTATGCCGAGCTCAGAAGCGGATCCGTGGATATTAACGGAAAAATGATTAAAACATCACCGCTGTCAAGCTTGAAAGTGGCACGCGAAATCGCTCTGGAACTCAACCACTGGATAAAAAAGGGTCAGTTTTTTCTTCAGGAACCGATTCAGAGCTTCCCCATGGCTAATGCGCTGAAAAGTCTTGAAATTAAGGAGGGTGAAGCACGATGATCACAAAAAAAATACTGCTGTCCTTTCCCAAAATGGCCACAGGCAAACCGATGGCGATGGAATTGATAAAAACCTACAACCTGGATTTCAGCATTCTCAAAGCGATGATCGATGATAATATAAAGGGCACACTGCTTCTTGAAATAAGAGGAAAACAGACCGATATCGATGCCGGGATCGTTTTTCTGCGGGAAAACCAGATCGGCGTGAAAGATGTTCAGTCAATGGTCGTCGTTGATCAAAAGAAGTGTGTTTCCTGCGGTGCCTGCACGGCTGTCTGTGCTGTCAATGCTCTTGAAATGGATGAAAACTGGTCATTGGTTCACCATGAAGACAAGTGTCTTGAGTGTATGTTGTGTGTTAAAGCCTGCCCAATGCGGGCGATTCATACGGTTATGTAGTCACATGGCCTATGAAGAACGAATATATCGCAGTCAAATGAAAGCCGAGGACCTGGAATATTTCCAGGTCCTCGAATTCGAATCCGACCTCTTTATCGGCATTGCAAGAAATGCCAATCAGCCAATGATCTCCCAGCTTGTTTTAAAAGAAGTAAAAAGGCTCAGAAAAGCCATTGCAGCTTATGATCAGCAACACCCGAATTTCATCGAATCGCTGCTGCCACTGGCGTCAGATCGACTGGCACAACCCATCGTTGCGGACATGCTGGAAGCGGGCATTAAAACCGGTGTTGGCCCGATGGCAGCGGTGGCCGGTGCGGTCTCAAAATATGTCGGTAAAATTCTGGAACCCTATTCCGAAGAAATCATTGTCGAAAATGGCGGAGACCTTCTGATCAAGACAAAAAAAGTCAGACGGATTGCACTGCACACCGGTAATTCTCAGTTTCCCGGCCTCAGTTTGAAAATAAAACCGGCGGAAAAGGCCATGGGGATTTGTACCTCGTCCGGGGTAATGGGACATTCCCTGAGTTTTGGCAAAGCGGATGCCGTCACGGTTCTCAGTGAAGATGTTCCCCTGGCTGATGCAGCGGCGACAGCCCTCGGCAACCGCATCAAAAAACCGGAAGATGTAGCCAGAGGGATTGAATGGGTGAAAAAAATTCCGGGCATAACCGGAGCGCTGATTCTCATTGAGGATCAGCTTGGCGCCTGGGGAGCGATTGAATTATGCTAGGGATCAATGTGCATTTGTCTTATAGCTGGTTAAAAACCACCGATTTGATTTTGAAAATAAACTAAAACCGGTATTCAAGCTCACGGAAGTTTATAAACGCCTTAGATAAAAAATATTGCAAGGAGAAAGAAGATGAATATAAAAGAGATACTCAGGAATAAAAGACTCTATCTGGATGGCGCAATGGGGAGTCTGCTCCAGAGTAAGCTGGATAGAGTTGGCCCGATACCGGAAGTTTTAAATGTGACCCACCCTGAGGTGATCAGGGAAATCCATCAATTGTACATCGATGCCGGGGCAGATATTATCCTGGCCAATACATTTGGCGTGAACGGCTACAAGCTAAAAGACACGGATTATACGGTGAACCAGCTGGTAACAGCCGGAGTAAAAAATGTCAAAGCACTTCAGCCGGATTTTGTCGGGCTGGATATTGGCCCTCTGGGCACACTGATCGGCACCTTTGGCGACGTATCCTTCGATGAGGCAGTGGACTATTTCAAAGAGATCATTGTGGCGGGAGATAAGGCCGGAGCGGACCTGATCGTCATAGAAACGATGACGGATATCTGTGAAGTCCGGGCCGCACTGATTGCCGCCAAAGAAGTTTCCAATCTGCCGGTGATTGCTTCCATGACTTACGAAGAAAACAGACGCACACTAACCGGATCTGATGCCCTGACAGTGGTCAGCATTCTGGAAGGACTGGGTGCCGACGTCATCGGAATCAACTGCTCTACCGGACCGGATGGCATGCTGCCGATCATTGAAGATCTGATTCATTATGCCAGCGTTCCCATTATGGTAGAACCCAATGCCGGACTGCCTCAGATGGTTGACGGTAAGACGCACTACGATATCGATATCGACGAGTTTACCCGGTATATGGTCGAAATTGCAAGAATGGGAGCTGTCGTTTTAGGCGGATGCTGCGGCACAACGCCGGACTACATCAGAAAAATGATTCAGGCGACCTGCGATTTGCCGATTGCCACCATTGAGGATAAAGGATATACGACCGTATCGTCCAGCACTAAAACCCTGATTCTCGGAAACGATGTTCAGATCATCGGGGAGAGCATCAACCCGACCACGAATCAGCTTTTGAAGGACTCGCTCTCCCGCGGCGAGTTAGCCATGGTATCCCAATTAGCGGTTGACCAGAAAAAGGAAGGGGCCCATATTCTGGATATCAATCTGGGATTGCCCGGCATCGATGAAGTGGGAATGATGAAAGACGCGGTGGACACCGTCAGTCGCCTGGTGGATAGTCCTCTGCAGATCGATTCATCCAATCCGGAAGTCATTGAAGCCGTATTGCGGAGCTATCCGGGAAAAGCCATCATCAACTCGGTTAACGGCAAAAAAAGTTCTATGGAAACCCTGTTTCCCATTGCCCAAAAATATGGCGCCGTTGTGCTGGGACTGACTATGGATGAAAACGGGATTCCCGGCAAAGCCGAAGAGCGGGTTGCCATTGCCGAAAAAATCATTGAAGGCGGAGCGGCTTTTGGAATAGCAAAGAAAAACATCATGCTGGATTGTCTGGTATTGACGGCATCGGCCCAGCAGGCAGAGGTTAAAGAAACGATAAAAGCGCTGCGGATAATCCGTGAAAAGCTGGACGTTCCAACGGTTCTTGGGGTTTCCAATATCTCTTTTGGCCTGCCCAACCGGGAGCTGCTGAATCGGACATTTCTGGGACTGGCTCTGGAAGCCGGATTGACCAATCCGATCATGAATCCGAATGACAGAGAAATGATGGATACAATCAACGCTTTTCGAGCTTTATGGGGGCTGGACCGACAGTGTATTGCCTATGCCAAACACTATAAAGAGACGCCGGTTAAAGAAACCGGCAATGACAACCACAAAGAATCAATCAGTCTGAAAGAAATCATTGAAGAGGGACTGGCTGATCAGGCGGCAAAAGCAACCGAAGCGCTTCTAAAAATAAGAGAACCGATGGATATCATCAACAATCAGATTATCCCCGGTTTGGATGCGGTCGGAGATGCTTTTGAAACCGGCGAGAGCTTTTTGCCGAATTTGATTTTTGCAGCGGAAACAGCGCAAAAAGCCTTTGATGTGATTAAAACGACCATGAAAAAAGAAGGAAAAACGCAAGTTTCAAAAGGCAAGATCATTCTGGCAACCGTCGAGGGTGATGTTCACGACATCGGCAAAAACATTCTCAAAGTCATTCTGGAAAACTATGGCTATGAAATCATCGACTTGGGCAAAGACGTCAAAGCGGAAACCGTCATCGCGGCGGTTTCACAAGCAAACATTCAGCTGGTCGGACTCAGCGCGTTGATGACGACAACGGTAAAAAATATGGAAAGCATGATCGCCGCGATCAAGGCAAACTGTCCGGCGACCACCGTTATGGTTGGCGGAGCCGTACTCAATGCCGGATACGCCCAAACCATTGGGGCGGATTATTACGGAAAAGATGCTCGGGAAGGCGCAAATATCGCGAAAAAAGTATTTGAGTAAACTGTAAAAATGTTCAGTTCTGCTCAGGTTCAATTAACGCGAAGGCATTCACATCGAACAGACCCATATCGGTCAGACGCAGCGACGGGATCACCGGCAGGGCCATAAATGACAGGGTGATGAAGGGATCAACTCCGGATGGAATACCCAGATCGTGAGCTTTAGAAATCAGCGCCGCCACATTTGCTTGAACATTTTCACCAGCGTCAAGACTCATCAGGCCTGCCAGTGGCAGTGGGACAGAACCGCTCACAGTATGTTCGGATACGACAACGTAACCACCATTGATTTTACTTAAATGTTCCACGGCCAGGAGAATATCGGCATCATTGTCGCCAACCACAATGATGTTGTGCGAATCATGCGCGACGGTGGTGGCAATGGCGCCGTTTCGGATGCCAAAACCCTTGATAGCGGCGACGCCGACATGGCCAGTGTTTCTGTGCCGCTCAATCACACAGAGCTTGGCGTAGACGGCATCGGGGACAAAGCGCCCGTCTTCACCGGGCAGGGATTCGATCAGGTGGTTGGTTTCAATCTGATCGGGAATCAGTTCAAGGATGTGATTCTTTTGATGAACCGGCAGGTTGATTTTTTCTGGAGATAATTCATCGATATGCACTGAATTAAGCAGGCGGGGATCGATCTGGTCCATCGGCATGTTTTTAAAGCATAAGTCATCAAGGGCTATCCCGTCCTTATAGACCGTCTCAACCGTCATCGCTTGGAGATCAGAGAGAACCACCAGATCGGCGCGGTATCCCGGAGCGATGGCACCGAGACGTTTCAAACCATAGGCCTGGGCGGTATTGAGAGTGGCCATTTTGATCGCTTTTATCGGATCCAGGCCCAGTTCGATGGCCAGCCGGATATTCCAGCGGATATGGCCGTCGCGATGAATATCCTCCAGATGCTTGTCATCCGTGCAGAAGAGGAAACGGTCCGTGGGAAGACCGGTTTCCAGCAGACCGGTGACAATGGCCCGGAGGTTTTTGGCCGCAGAGCCCTCCCGGATGAGCACCCGCATGCCGGCTTTCAGTTTTTCATCGGCTTCATCGAAGGATGTCGATTCATGATCACTTTCAATTCCGGCAGATGCGTAAGCCTGAAGCGCTTTGCCGGAGAGACCGGGGGCATGGCCATCACAGATTTTGTCACGGCAAAGCATAAGCTTTTCAAGAATGACGGAGTCCCCCCTGAGCACATCCGGAAAGCACATGACTTCTCCCAGACCAAGAATACGCGGATGATTGAGAAAGGGTTTCATGTCGGCGGCTGAAAATGCGCCGCTGCCGTTTGTTTCAAACTGAGAAGCGGGAACGGAAGATGGCAGCATGGCGAAAACATTCAGGGGAATATGTTCGGAGGCATTCAATAGATAGTCCAGTCCGATTTTACCGGCCATATTCACGATTTCATGGGGATCCGCAATGATGGTGGTAGTTCCGGAAGGCAGAACGGCTCTGGCAAATTCGAGGGGGGTCACCATCGTGGATTCAATGTGCACATGCGCGTCGATAAAGCCGGGCGCGAGGTATTTTCCGGAACAATCAATTTCACGTTTTCCGTCATAACGGCCAATACCGACAATGACACCGCCGACAATGGCCAGATCACCGGGAATGATCTCTTCTGAAAAGAGATTGATGATTCTGCCATTTTTCAGAACGAGATCAGCTTTTTCAGAACCATTGGATACGGCAATGGTTCTTTTCAGATTTTGAGTGTTTTTATTCATTATTTCACCTGCTCACGTCGAATTTTTGCCGTTTAAATTTACTAAAGTAATTTCTTAATAATAATTATGCCCTTTTTTTCAAAAAAAATGCATTATTTAGGTTAATATCTAAGAAAAGGGTATATAATTAAATAAGTTGTAAATAAAATAATATTACCGCATTGACTTCAAATTGCTTGTAAATTATAATTGTTGTAAAGTACTGAAATAATTCTAAGAAAGTGGTGAACAAAATGAAGAAATGGCGTTGTACAGTATGTAACTATGTACATGAAGGTGACACTCCACCGGAAAAATGTCCGATTTGTGGGGTAGGGCCGGAGAAATTTGTCTTGATGGAAGAAGTTCAAGATGATTTATCAGACAAGAAAAGAGATGCGATTCAAAAATTATTGTTTAATGTCAGTTATGGGGTCTACATCATTTCATCAATAAAAGATGAGAAGCTCAACGGGATGGTATCCAACACCTTTATTCAAATCACCAGTACACCCCTGAAAGCGAGCGTATGCCTGGGAAAAGGGACCCTGACATCAGAATATGTCAGAGAATCCGGTGTCTTTGGCGTTTCAATTCTGGGAAAAGACAATCATGATTTAATCAAGCATTTTGGGTATCAGAGCGGCAGAGATGTTGATAAATTCAAGACCGTGAACTATGTTACCGGTGAAAAAACCGGCTGTCCGGGTTTACTGGATTCCTTATGTTTTGTTGAATGCGAAGTGGAACAGACCATTGATTTGGGAACGCATTACCTGTTTATCGGCAAGGTTATCGATGGCGACGGCTTTAGTGAAGAAGAGCCCATGACCTATGCATATTATCATGCAACCCGATGATCACCGCCAGGTAAGCTATCCGGTATTATTTTTATTATATCAATAACAGAAAGCCAATGCAGCATTCGCATTGGCTTTTTTTGTTGATAGTAAATGATTATAAAATCGAACAATGATTGCTTTGCAATTAGTTTCCACAACCAATTTTGTAACGTGTAGGCGAACAGTCCTAAGACTGTCCGCCGTACAGTGTAAAAATTGGTTCGTGCGAAACTGATCGCAAAGCTAACGGTACTATTGCCGACTATTCAGGTGGCAATTTTTTCTTTTAATTCCGGAAACGTTTTTAAAACCGATTTGACCAGTTTATTACAGCCGTAGGTTAATGTATCGGTCGTGGGCAGATGGTAAGCATGCTCATAGTTTTTAATCGTCTCCTTGATATCGTCAACAATCATCCCTTCATGATTGAGGGTAATGGCAATGACTTTTGACTGGGAGAAGCCTTCGATAAGATTGATTTCACTGTCGACGGTCGGCATTTCAAGGTCATTGAAGTCAATCCGTCTTTTCCTTTTGGGCGGATGCTGGAGAATAAAAGCATCCGGCTGTCCCCCGCGGATAATGGCGCAGGAGCTGACAAAGGCCTGATGACTGAGAGAGCTTTGCCCTTCTAAAAGGATGATGTCCGGTTTTTCATGAATATCGGCTTCTAAAACGGCGTTTTCCAGTTCGCCGGCCATAAATTCAGAGGGAATGGCATCCATTGCGATGCCATATTTTTCGCCCTGGATCAAAGCCGTTTGCCCGGTTCCGATAAATGAGGTCCGAATACCCCGCTCTTTTAACGCCTGCATTAACAGCATCGCGGTGGTTCGTTTGCCCACAGCACAGTCGGTTCCGAAAATTGCCAGTTTGGGGGTCTTGACTTGCATGATATCGCCGGTAAAAAGATGAAGATAACGATTGGACAAAGGCTTGCGAATATCATAGAGCTTGACGTTATAACGTTTGGCTTCGCGCTTGAATTCCGCATCATCGGAAATAAATTCATGCAGGCCGTTGACGATATTCATGCCCAGGGACATTGCTTTGAGGAAAATTCTTCTTTCGTTGAGGGATAAAAATGTATCCTTGGGGGCGATGCCGTAGATAAAGTATTCAGGTGTTTCACCTAATTTATCAAGTGCATCCGTTAAATCACGATAGATGGGGATGCCATTTTCAGAACCGCCCAGTATCTTGCCGGCATCCAAGCCGGCTTTTGTGCTGTCGATCACACAGGCAATCTGATATTTTTGAGAACGTCGAATTAAACCGTTTGCTGTCTTTCCATCTGTATCGCCAAAATGACCTTCACAGTATACTAAAGCTTTTTCTTTCATATTTGAAAACTTCCTTTCATTGTGAACAAGAACAAGTGCTTTATAAGACAAACTATTTAATTGTGCTTGGATTTAAAGAGTATGGGAATAAAGGGAGTCTGATATACAATATAATTATTATACCATATAAAGTGACAAATAAACGGTAACCCACCAGTGAATATTATATTCAGCCTTCATACAGTATTCTATTCATCATTGAGAACCGGTTCAAGACTGGTATCCCTGAAAAATGTATTGGCATTATAAAGATATAAAACATCGGTGATGTCATAATCGGCAAGCAGCGTTTCAATGCTGTTATAGTAATAACGTGGGTCGATCACGATAATCTCACTGTAAAAAGGGGCTAAAAATGGAATGAAGGCATTGGCATAGGAATCCTTGATGACCAGTAAATTTTTACCGTTGTTCACGGGATTCTTTATGGTTACAAGCGGATGATTGCCATCTAAAAAAACGGCATATTTGTCCTTTCCGGTCAGTTGTTCTGAAGCATAGAAGGAAGGTGACTTTCGCTGCTCTTCGATGTAATTAACGACTGAATAATCGTCTTCGCTTTTGGGAATGTAAACATCAATGGTGTCGGTGTTTTTTATGGAATAACCACTTTTGGATACCAGTGCCCCGGAAAAAGAATGCGTCACCGGATCGACCGAATAGGCATCTGGATTCGGTGTGATGCCCATTTTTCCGGCAACCGACTGAAAGGACAGCGAGGCACCAAGAGTCGTCCAGTGATGGTCGGTTTTGTAGTAAAGCAGTTGATTCGTGTTTTCTTTCAGGATCGGTCTTGGATCAAGAATGACTGTTTTTTCGTTTAGTCCGGAAGTGAAAGAATCGATATACTGGTTTTGATCCAGAACCGGTGCCGCCAAGGGAAGTTTATCCCCATAAATGCTGATGGCATTGGGAACCAGCATGAAGTAATGGTTAAGCTCCGGGTGTTTTTCGACAAAGCGGTTTAAAGCGGTCTTCGTCTTAGCAACATCTTCAGCAGACAGCGGATCAAAGTTTTCAATCAGGGTGCTGTCTTTTCCCAGATAAACGCCGTTCGAAATATTCTTTCCCAGCAGACGGTCGGTGTTCGTTTTAGTGTGAATCCAGAAATTACGTCCGATCAGCTGATCGGCGGCATATTTTTCCACCTTCTTCATATAACGGCCATCGGTGACACTGTCAAAAGAAAAACGCGGCAATTGTGTCAGGATGCGGTTTTCAGTTTCAGAGAATTTCACATCCGGGCGGATCAATGTGATCAATGGTACGATGATGATCAGAACAATAAAAAATGATCCCAACAGATTGAGGTACCGTTTATAATAATGAGAACGGGCATGCCGTTCACGTGCGTGGCTTTTATTTTGATTTCGCATAAAATTTCACCTAGAATCTAAAATATAGAAATGGATTATATGTTTCCGTCACTAAATAGGCAATGGACAGGAACATAATGATGCCATTGAGTCCGAGTGCTGTCGGAACCACCCCTTTTTTCTCGCTGTGAAGGAGCTTGTCGTATAAGGTATGAATAACCGGGGTCGAACAAACGCCGCAAATAATGAATAATACAAAATTGGTATACAGATAATAGAGCCCGGTCGTGTCGATCAGAGGCGCACCAGCGGTAAAGAAGAGGATGCTCAGGTAATGAAGCGCATAGCCCAGATCCGGACTGGCGAAAAAGACCCAGCCGATGACGATAAAAATAAGAGCATAAACATGTTGCAGAAACGCCGGTGTTTTTTCCAGTAATGATTTTAAGAATACTTTTTCAATAAAGAGCAGCATCCCGTAGTAAAGCCCCCAGACCACAAAATTCCAGCTGGCGCCATGCCAGAGGCCGGTGAGAAACCAGACGATGCAGAGGTTGATAAAAAACCGGGGCAGGGCAACACGGTTCCCGCCCAGCGGAATATAGAGGTATTCTCTAAACCACATTCCCAGGGAAATATGCCAGCGACGCCAGAAATCGGAAACATTTTTAGAGAGATAGGGGTAGTTGAAATTTTCCGGGAATTCAAAACCAAACATTTTAGCGAGCCCAATAGCCATATCCGAATATCCGCTGAAATCGAAATAAATTTGGAAAGAAAAGGCAAGAATACCGATCCATGCGGTTAATACCGATATCTGAGTGATTTCCATGGCTTGGACCATCGTCCAGACATAGCCGATATTATTGGCGATCAGCACTTTTTTTCCAAGTCCCTGGATAAAACGCTCAACGCCCAGTCCAAACTGATCCTGAGTCACGGTGCGTTCGGAAAGCTGTTGATAAATATTCGGATAGCGGATAATCGGGCCGGCCATCAGCTGGGGAAACATGGTGATATAGAGTCCAAAAGAAATGATGTTTTTCTGGACCGGTACTTTTTTTAAATAGACATCGATAAAATAGGACAGGATATGGAACGTGTAAAATGAGATGCCGATGGGCAGCGGGAGTGCGGTATAGGAAATACCCAGATTAAAGAGCTGATTAATGGTCTCAATAAGAAAACCCCAGTATTTGAAAAAAAACAGAACCCCAAGGTTTGCCGTTAAGGTAAGAATAAACAGTCGTTTGCGGATGATGGCGGATTTGTTTTCCATGACGATTCCAATCGAATAGTCGAAAACGATCGTGAAAATCATCAGAAAAACATAAACCGGTTCACCCCAGGCGTAAAATAATAGACTGACCAACAGCAGAACAGTATTTTTTATCTGTTTAGGAGCGATGTAATAAAGACCGAGTGCGACAGGAAGAAAGGTAAACAAAAACAGAATACTGCTAAAGACCATAGTGACTCCTTACTTTTATTTTTTCATACTTTTGACAAAGGCTTCTTTGAGGGTGGTAGCATTTGGAGAAACGCAGTAAAATACGGTATTGCCCATTATTTTCAGTTCATAGTTATCAAGAAGCGCGCATTGTTCCGGCCCGTAACCACTAAAACTTTCCGCCTGTTTGGCAACCCGGGCTTCGACGGCTTCTTCAACGCGATCGACTTGCGTCGAATCTTTTGCTTTTACAATCAGCATTTCCGATACATCCATATAGTTGGAGGGCATATAGACCACCGCTTCTTCGAAATCATTGGCATTCAGCCCATAAAAGCGCTTTAAATCTTTGCCTGCCCCTTTGGCCATCCCCAGATCGCTCACCGAGGCCAGAATATCTGTTTCCACCTCCGCTAAGGGCCGCTTGTCGTACTGATGACAACCGAGCAGGGGCAACGCCAATATTAAAATAAGTAGCATAATGCAGAATCTTTTCATGAATTTTTCCGTTCTATAATAATTTTGAAAGATCACTGTTATTGACAAGGGTATCCAGCCAGAACGGATAAAATTCACGCAGTACGTGGATGCCGTCGGCCTCATGGTACTGCGGATTTTCCTTCAACAGGGTATAGGTATCAATGTAGTGGACGTTTTTGCGTTTGGCCAGTTCCACGAGGGCGGCATTATAGGCTTCCACCTGATTAAGCTTCGGGTCTTCCTGAATCGCGGCGTCGGTAACCGGAAAGATGCTGCAAATGTAGATCTGCGTGTTGGGCAGTTGGGACTTGACCGCATCGATCAGCTTTTCATAAGATTGTTTATAGGAATCAAGGGTGGTATCGGGATGACTCATGTCATTAAGCCCTAATTCAAAAAAAACGTTTTTGGGAGCCATATCAACCAGTTTAGCAACATCTTCAAGACTGCTATCCGTCGTTTTGCCAAGGACGGCAATCAGCGAAGAAGCGGGCAGATAACCGTATGAACCGATTCCTTCAGCGATGGAGTCGCCAAAAATAACGGAAGTTTCAAATAGTTCCGGATAACCACCGGAATCTCCCGCTTTCTTTTTGATAAAATCAATTTTTCCTTCCATTGTGACAACGTCCTTTGACTCCAGGTTTTTCAGGACCTCGACACCGGCGGAAATTTCTGAATTCTGTTTGGTCGTACTCAGTAGATTGACAAGGATGATCGCTCCGATGATAAGAATGGGAATGGTGATGATCAAAGCAACTCCGGGCGTGTTTCGTATTCTGTTTATCAGATCATTTATATCCACAGGGGTTCACCTTCAATTGTGATATTCGTACGTAGATTACGATATCACAAAGCATGCAATCAGTTCAACGTTCTTTTTGTAACAAATTATTTTTTTGATGTCACCATCCTGGATGCAAAAAAGACAGCAGTCCAGAAATTTCTGATCTGCTGTCTTTGAAAACTCAGATTAATGGTTTAACATCGATCCATGTTCTTGGTTGAAACAACGTTGATGCCGAGACCTAAAAGATTTTCAATCACGACATCACCAATTTTTACGGGCGCGTCCACGACCACCTGATTGATGGCTTTCATGGCTTCAAAAATCTGGCCCTTGGGAATCGGCTCAGCAGTCTTCACCGGCAGACGGGGAAGCATGCCGTTTCGCACGACGACGGTGGTCGGAATCACCCGGGTGGGGTTGGTCAGCTCATTGATGGCATATTTTGGCCCCCGTTTACAGGTGTTTCCGGTAACTTCAAAATTACCATCGTCATTTTTGTCAACAACGGTCAACTGACAACCCATGGGGCAAGTGATACAGGTTAGTTCTTTTTTCATTTTTGGGCCTCCTCGACGACAAAACGGATTTCTCCGGCAGGATATTTTTCCAGTACTTCTTTGGCAATTTTAAAATTGACCATTTCAGCAGGAAGCAGTTTCTTTTCTTTTTTCGTTGCGATCAGCTGATCACCAATGTAGGCATTGACGACCTTGTTTTCGAATACCTGTCGAACACGCATGTAGAAAGTGACATTTTCTTCCACATTTTTCATGGCCACCTGCTGGGGAACGACATAACCGATGCCGTCGCCATTGGCGGTGGTGAAAGTGACATTGGTATCCAGGGTTCCTTTTACGTATTTGGCAGCGCCTTTGCCGGCAAGCACGGCTTCCTCGCTGACAAAATCGACAAGATCGTGAACGTGGACGACATTTCCGCAGGCAAAAACGCCGGGCATGGTTGTCTGACGGAGTTCGCCAACAATGGAACCATTGGTGCGGTTATCCATTTCAACACCGGCATTCACGGTGATTTCATTTTCGGGGATTAAACCGACCGATAGGAGCAGGGTATCGCAGGGAATAAATTCATCCGTCCCCGGAATGACTTTCAGTTTATCATCGACCTGGGCAACGGTGACCCCTTCGATACGATCCTTGCCGTGAATGAAGGTAATGGTATGGCTGAGCTTCAGGGGAATGTCATAGTCGTTCAGGCATTGGACGATATTACGTACCAGACCGTTGGAGTAGGGCATCAGTTCGCAGACCGCGTTAACGTGGGCGCCTTCCAGCGTCATTCGGCGGGCCATAATCAGACCGATATCGCCGGATCCCAGAATGACAACTTCTTTACCGGGCATATAGCCCTCCATGTTGATAAAACGCTGTGCCGTACCGGCGGTGAATACTCCGGAAGGACGATATCCCGGGATGCCAATCGCTCCGGAGGTACGTTCACGACAACCCATGGTTAGGATGGCAGAACGGGTTTCAATCGTCATATAGCCGCTTTCTTCATTGATCACGTGGATAATTTTGGTTTCGCCGTGATCCGTCATATCCAGGACCATGGTATCCAGCAGATACGGAATGCCAAGATCGACAACCTGTTTGATATAACGCGCCGCATATTCAGGGCCGGTTAATTCTTCATTGAAGGTATGAAGACCAAAACCGTTATGGATACACTGGTTCAGAATACCGCCCAATTCCCGGTCTCGTTCCAGGATCAGAATATTTTCCACACCATCTTTTTTAGCTTGAACAGCAGCCGATAAACCAGCAGGGCCGCCGCCTAAAATAACAATATCATAAATCATGATTATGCCTCCTCCTTAGCTGATTTGGTTTCGCCGGCAAGAATATAAGCTGAGTCTTGCTGATCATACATAATTTCATCCAATGAACAGTTCAGCTCACGGGCAAGAATTTCAACGACCCGTGGGGAACAGAACCCGCCCTGACAACGGCCCATGCCGGCGCGGCATCGTTTTTTAACCGATTTAACGGTTCGCGCCCCGGCATTGCGATGGATGACATCAAGAATTTCACCTTCGGTAATGGTTTCGCAACGGCAGATGACTTTGCCGTATTTCGGATCTTTTTTGATAATTTCGGCGCGCTCTTCGTCAGAAAGCTCAGTAAAGCGAACATGCGGACGGATTTTGGGGTTGAAATCGTGGTTGACCTCAATATCCGGAATCAGGGGTTTGACGATTTCTTCCACCACGTAATGAGCCACCGCCGGAATTGAGGACAAGCCGGGCGATTCATAACCGGCGACATTGATAAATCCTTTTACTGGCGATTCTTCAAGGATGAAGTCACCATCGGTGGTGGTGTAGGTGTCAGCGACCGGTGTGTTTCGGAGCCCCGCATAGGACCGGATGATCTTTTTGAATGGCAACGTTGGACAGTTCTTTAAGGCGTTGGCTTTGATGTAATCCAGACGATCGCCTGTCGTTGAGATATCGCCTTTTTCGACCGGCGCAGCATCCGGACCGATTAAGAGGTTGCCGTGAACGGTCGGAGAAACCAGGATACCTTTCCCATTTTTGGAAGGACAGGGGAAAATGACATTGTTTACAAGCGAGCCGGCATCCTTGTCAAAAATAAAGTAATTACCTTTTCGGGCCAGCAGTTTGAAATAAGGATCGCCAACCAGTGCATAAATATCATCCGCAAATAGACCGGCGGCATTAATGACAAATTTGGCCTCAATATTCCCGGCGCTGGTTGTAATTTTAAAACAATCGTCATCCTTGTCGATGGCGGTAACCATATGATTAAGCTTCAGGGTTACGCCATTGTCAATCGCATTTTCGGCGACATTGGCACAGAGTTCAAAAGGCGAAACGATGCCTGCAGATGGTGCGTAAAGCGCGCCGCAGATGTCTTCATTCAGATTTGGTTCCATGGCATGAACCTCTTCTCTGAAAAGAATTCTTAAGCCGGGAACACCATTTTTCAAGCCATTCTGATACAGTTCGTGGATGGTTGCCATTTCGTATTCATCATGGGCAACAACCAGTGAACCACAGCGTTTAAATGGAACATCAAGATCATCACAAACCTTTTCATACATGATGTTTCCGACCGCATTGAATTTTCCTTTCAGCTTATAAGACGGTGCATCAAAACCGGCATGGATAATAGCGGAATTGGCCATCGTAATCTGATTGCCAACATCATTTTCTCCATCCAGTAAAACAATGTCCAACTGGTACCGGGATAATTCCCGGGCAATGTAGGAACCAGCGATGCCGGCTCCAATAATGGCGATATCATACATAATTTATTCCTCCTTGGAACTTATAAAAATAAAAACCACACAATTTTTCCAAATGAAGGTTCATTTAAAAAAACAGTGTGGCTCTCCGTTGCCTTGTATTATATTTTTACTTATTCGACTGATAGTGATTTCTGCTCTTCACGAATAAGTTTAGTTTTATCCCACAATGGTTTATGGGATGTGCTGACGGATAATGCGCCAGCTGCAAGACAAGAACGAACTTCTTCTTCTGTCTCTATGAAACCTCCGGTGACAATGGGAATATTTATTTCCTTTTTAACGCTTCTGATGAGTTTGGGAACTAAAGCTGGCAGGATTTCTACTGCATCCGGCTTGATTTTTTTGGCCGATTCAATGGAAATATCCATAGCAGAAGAATCCAATAAAAATAAACGTTGGATTGTCATAAGATTTTCCTGTTTCGCACGGGTGATGATGTTATTCTTGGTGGTAATGATTCCCGTGGGCTGAATCTCGTCTTTAAGGTATTTAATGAAATAATTATCCTGTGAATAACCTTTGATGAGATCCAGATGTATAAAAACATATTTATCGGCTTTTATACAAGCTTCAACTAATTTCTTTAAATTAAATACGTTTCCCGTCAGTAAAAATATGATTTGCGATTGCGAACGAATGGCATCATAAATATCCTTAGGATTACGAACAGCGGCAATGATGGGATTCTCCTGAAACATCAAAAGACATTTTCTCGTAGCCATAAATCTCCTCCCTTGGACTGTGTTTTACGAGAATATTATATAACACAATCACTTGATTTGGAAAGAGAAAAATCAAAAATTGTTGGGGTATTAGAGAGAACACCCCAACCGGTGTATATAGTTTAAAACTATATCAGGAGAGAAAAATAATTATTCTGCGTCTTCCCAGCCTTTGGCACATTCAACTGCTTTTAACCAGCCGCCATACAATTTAGCTCGAACATCAGCATCCATCATTGGATTAAAGGATCTATCAAGTTTCCATGCTTTTGTAACATCTTCTTTGCCATCCCAGAATTTAACAGCCAGACCAGCCAGGTAAGCAGCACCCATTGCGGTTGTTTCTACGATCGAAGGTCGGTCAACTGGAACACCAAGAATATCAGCCTGGAACTGCATCAGGAAATCATTGTTACAGGCGCCGCCGTCAACTTTCAATCTGGCCAGTTTGATTTGAGAGTCTTTTTCCATGGCATCCAGAACGTCTTTTGTCTGATAAGCAAGCGATTCAACAGTCGCCCGGATGATATGGGATTTATTGGCACCACGGGTTAATCCCAAAATGGCACCACGTGCATACATATCCCAATGGGGAGCACCCAGACCAACAAAAGCCGGTACCATATAGACACCATTGGTATCGCCAACTTTATTGCAATAGAATTCGCTGTCTGGAGCAGAGTCAACAATTTTTACTTCATCACGCAACCATTGAATAGCTGCACCGGCAACAAAGATTGAGCCTTCCAAAGCATAGTCGACGGCACCATCTAAGCCCCAGGCGATGGTTGTAACAAGACCGCTGTTGGATTTTACCGGTTTTTCACCCGTGTTCATCAAGAGGAAGCAACCGGTTCCATAGGTATTTTTAGCCATGCCTGGTTCAAAACAAGCTTGTCCAAAGAGAGCCGCCTGTTGATCGCCGGCAGCACCGGAGATAGGAATCGGATTACCGTATAATGAAGTTGTTCCATAAACATCAGAAGAAGGTCTGACTTCTGGCAGCATCGAAGCTGGAATATCCAGTTCTTTTAACATTTTTTCGTCCCATTTAAGGGTTTTGATATTAAATGCCATGGTTCTGGAAGCATTTGAATAATCAGTGACATGTACTTTACCATCAGTCAATTTCCAGATCAACCAGGTATCAATGGTTCCGAAAGCCAGTTCGCCTTTTTCAGCTCTTTCACGAGCGCCGGGAACATTATTCAGAATCCAGTTAATTTTAGTTCCTGAAAAATAGGCATCAATAACGAGTCCGGTATTTTCCTGAACATAGTCTTCTAATCCAGCGCGGGCTTTTAACTCATCGCAAAAACCTGCTGTTCGTCGGCATTGCCAAACGATTGCATTATAAATAGGTTCGCCAGTTTTTCTGTCCCAAACCACAGTGGTTTCACGTTGATTGGTAATTCCGATAGCAGCAATATCATCAGCCGTAGCGCCGACTTTTGACATGGCTTCAGCTATAACACCACTTTGAGTCGCCCAGATTTCCATGGCATCATGTTCAACCCAACCGGCTTTTGGATAGATCTGCGTAAATTCTTTTTGTGCAACACTGACGATTTCGCTGTCATGGTTAAATAAAATCGCTCTTGAACTCGTGGTTCCCGCATCCAGTGATAAGATATACTTTTTCATAAGTATAACCCCCTATTTATTTTATTATTTTATTTAATTATGTAAAAAACATAATAAAATCGAAAGGAAAAAACAGGAAATTTACGAAAAAAAAACAAAAAGAGCATATACCAACAAATTTACATATTTTCTTAATGTAAAAACGATAGTACGGCCCTCCATAACTCCTGCCAAATATGAAATTGTTTTATATTTGTAATTCTGCTAAATTTTCATAAAATCATTAAATTACTTTACTGCCCAATAATAACATAATTTGGAACGGATGTAAAGGATTGCGGATAAAAAAACAGTGTTAAATTAGTAACATTCTAAATTTGACGTTGTTTTAGCAGCAAATTTTTGTCAGGCCGGCGTCAGAATTATTTAATTCCAGTGTTATTCGCAAAATAGTAGAATAGATAGTGGGATCAATAACACCCGACTGGGACAAGGATCTATCAATTATACGAAAAGTATGGTATAATATCAGATCATACAGAGAATCGGAAATATCAAGAAAAACACAAATCTTTTAAAAATGGATATTAATATGGAAAGAAATTTTACACATCTTCATGTGCATAGTGAATATAGTTTGTTGGATGGATTTTGCCGGATTGGCGATCTTGTCAAAACGGCTGGCGAAAAAGGAATGGACAGTGTGGCCCTGACGGATCATGGTGTTCTTTTTGCAGCGGTTGATTTTTACAAGGCCTGTCAAAAAGAAAGCATCCACCCGATCATTGGTTGTGAGGTTTATATTTCACCCCGCGCCTTGGAACAAAAAGACCCGCAATGGGATAAAGAACGCTATCATCTTATTTTGTTAGCTGAAAACAACATTGGGTATAAAAATCTTATGAAAATAGTGTCTAAAGGTTTTATTGATGGATTCTATTATAAACCGCGGGTGGATCATCAATGTCTGAGAGAAAACAGTGAAGGAATTATTTGCATGTCGGCCTGTATTGGCGGTGAAATTCCCCAAATGATTCTCAAAAATGATGTGGATGGTGCCGCCCAGCGATGTTTGATGTATCAGGATATATTCGGGAAAGACAATTTTTTTCTGGAGATACAAGATCATCGCCTGCGCGAAGAAGCTCTGGTCAACGAGCGGATGCTTCAAATTTCGAAACGGTATGACATTCCGTTGGTGGCAACGAATGATGTTCATTATATTAACAAGGAAGACAGTGAAAACCATGATATTCTTTTATGTATTCAGACGGCCGCTACGGTTCAGGAAGAAAAAAGGCTGCGTTTTCCCAACAATGAGTTCTATTTAAAAAGTCCTGAGGAAATGGCCAAGCTGTTCATTGACATACCGGAGGCAATCGAAAATTCAAACCGCATCGCCAAAAGATGTCAGGTGAGCTTTGATCTGGAAGAAACACATTTGCCGGAGTTTGAGCTGCCTCCCGGTGAAAATGCCAAAGACTTTCTGAAAAAGTTATGCCGCCAGGGAATGCGCAAGAAGTATCCGGATCCGCCGTCAGATTTGGATGAACGGCTGGATTATGAACTGGAAACCATTCATAAAATGGGCTTTGATGATTATTTCCTGATCGTCTGGGATTTCATTAAATATGCCAAAGACCATCAGATTATGGTCGGCCCGGGAAGAGGCAGTGCGGCTGGCAGTGTTGTCGCTTACTGTTTAGGCATTACAACCATTGATCCAATCCGGTACCAACTGTTGTTTGAGCGTTTCCTGAATCCGGAACGCGTCACCATGCCGGATATCGATGTCGATTTTTGCTATGAGCGCCGCCAGGAAGTGATCGATTACGTGGTTCACAAGTACGGGGAAGAACGGGTTGCGCAAATCATCACCTTTGGCACGATGGCTGCCCGAGGCGCATTGCGGGATGTCGGAAGAGCGCTGGATATGCCCTATAATGCCGTTGATCGGGTCGCCAAAGAAATACCGATTCATCCCGGGGCGAATGTGACTATTAAAGATGCGCTGGAAGAGAACCCGGAGTTGAAAAAAATGGCGGCGGCGGACGAGGATGTGGCAAAGCTCATCAGAACCGCTCAGGCCATTGAAGGGTTGTCCCGCCATGCCTCTACGCATGCCGCCGGGGTGGTAATATCCGACCAGCCGCTGGTGGAGTATATTCCGCTTTATCGGAACAACGATGCCATCACCACCCAGTTTCCGATGGGGCTGCTGGAAGATCTGGGACTCCTGAAAATGGACTTTCTGGGTCTGCGGACATTGACCGTGATTCGGGATGCGCTGGAAAACATTGAGATTTCCGGCAGCCGACGGCCAGATCTGGATGCGCTGGAAATGGATGATGCAAAGGTCTATGAGATGCTTTCAAAAGGGGATACCATGGGTGTATTTCAATTAGAAAGCCGTGGTATGCAGCAGTTTATGAGAGAACTCCAGCCCAGTAATTTTGAAGATATCATTGCCGGGATATCGCTGTACCGTCCCGGTCCGATGGACCAGATTCCCCGCTATATCGAAAACAAAAAGAATCCGGCGGGTATCACTTACGATCATCCGATTCTGACTCCGATTCTGAATGTGACCTATGGCTGTATGGTGTATCAGGAACAGGTTATGCAGATATTCCGTGATGTTGCCGGCTTTTCGATGGGACGAAGCGATCTGGTACGGCGCGCCATGTCAAAGAAAAAAGGCAGTGTGATGGAATCCGAAGGCCAGGTTTTTATCCATGGCGAAGTGGATGAAAACGGGAAAATCCGAGTGGATGGAGCCATCCGTCGAGGTGTTCCGGGAAAAGTGGCCATCAAAATATTTGAAGAGATGAAAGACTTTGCAAAATACGCCTTCAACAAATCCCATGCCGCGGCGTATGCCGTCATTTCCTATCAGACGGCCTGGCTGAAATGTTTTTATCCCACCGCGTTTATGGCTGCTTTGATGTCGAGCGTAATGGATGATGAGAAAAAGGTCGCGAAATACATTGAGGACTGCCGTAAAATGGCGATCCATGTGTTGCCGCCAAGTATCAATGCAAGTTATGAAAAATTCAGTGTATCAGAGAATTCAATCTGCTTTGGACTGGGTGCGGTAAAAGGACTTGGAAAAAATGCCATCGCCGCAATCATCGAAGCCCGGAAAAAGGGCGGAGATTTCATCAGTCTTCGTGACTTCTATGAACGCGTGGATCTCAAATCCCTGAACAAACGGAGCATTGAAAGTCTCATCAAGGGCGGCGCTTTTGATTCAGTCGAAAGCAACCGGGCGCAGATGCTGGCCATCGCCGAGTTGATTATTGATCAGGTGCAGCGAGAAAAAAGAGATCGCCTGTCCGGTCAGCTGTCGCTGCTGGACATGGGCGGTCTGGAAAACGCAAGCGAAATACTGACTTTAAAAGAGGAGCACTTTCCGCAAAAAGAACCGTTTTCCAAGGAAGAACGGCTGGCACTGGAGAAAGAGGTGCTCGGTCTGTATGTTACCGGTCATCCGTTGGAAAAGTATGAAGAGATACTGAAAAAGAGAGTGACACTTTTTTCTAATATGGTTGATAGTTATCAGGATTTAAAAGATGCTGGAATAAGAGATGGACAACAGGTCAGTGTAGGCGGATTAATTGCCGAGTTGAAATCGATGATGACGAAAAAAGGACAGATGATGTGCTTTCTGACCATCGAGGACTTGTATGGAAAGATTGAAGTGGTCGTCTTTCCGCGAACCTACGATGAATACCGGAATCAATTAAAGCAGGATCAACCGGTGGTCATTAAGGGGAAAATAAACTATAACGAAGAAGCAAAAACATCAGTGATTGCTTCACAGATCTATCCCATCGGACAACCGCCGCAAACCATGCCGAGCCTGCAAGTTAAGGAAACTTCGGCTCCCTACAAAACAACCACAACAAATCAGTCACGTAAAAAACTCATGCTCAGCTTTGATGATTTAACAGAAAAGACCTTGATAAACCGGGTGAAATCAATTCTAATAAAGTATCCGGGATCCGTCCCGGTAGTGCTATACATAAAAAAAGATCAGATGCAGTTCGGAGCCAATAAAAATTTGTGGATTACGCCGGGAGATGCTTTGATCAATGAATTAATTCATATTCTAGGAAATCAAAACGTGGAGGTAAGATAGAAATGCGAATTGGAGTTTTAACGAGTGGGGGAGATGCCCCGGGGATGAACGCCGCCATCCGTGCCATTGTGCGGACGGCGATATTCAACAAGATTGAAGTTTATGGAATTAATCGTGGTTTTGCCGGTCTGCTGGAGGAGGATATCACACCGATGAGTGTTTACTCAGTAGCGGATATTCTGCAGCGGGGCGGCACGATTCTTCGGACATCAAGAAGTGAGTTCTTTGCTACCGATGCGGGAGTCAAAAAAGGTGCTGAAGTGCTCGCCGAATACGGCATTGATCATCTCATCGTTATTGGCGGCGACGGAAGCACAAAGGGGGCTGCTGCGCTTAAAAAGCTTGGCGTCAGTGTCATTGTGATTCCGGGAACCATTGATAATGATATGGGGTGCAGTGACAATTCCATTGGTTTTGACACGGCGGTGACAACCGCGCTGGATGCGATCAGCAAAATAAGAGATACAACCTCTGCCCATAACCGCATCAATATCGTTCAGGTGATGGGCCGAAAATGCGGTGATATTGCTCTTTATGCCGGCCTTTCCGGAGGGGCGGAAGCGTTGATTCTGCCAGAAGTCAAAACGGACATTGACGCTATCTGCGAGCGACTTCTGCAGGGAAAAGATCGGGGCAAGCTTCACAGCATCGTGATGCTGGCAGAAGGCTGCGGAAATTACATGGACTATTGTGTAAAAATTGAGGAACGCACCCAGGTGACGACAAGAGGAACGAATTTGGGTTATATTCAAAGAGGCGGCTCACCTTCCAATGCCGACCGGAATCTGGCCTGTTTCATGGGATACAATGCGGTCATGAACATCATCAGGAAAACAACCGGCTGTGTGATTGTCCAGCGGTGTGGCTCTTATCTGGGGATTCCCCTGGAAGAAGCGCTTCAAATGAAAAAAATATTCCGACAGGACATTTACGAAATGGCTTCGGTTTTATCGATATGATTGGTAAAAAAGATTTTAGATAGAAAGCAGGTAAGAAAATGAAAAGAACCAAGATTGTTTGTACTTTGGGACCAGCGTCAGATACCAAGGAAATATTGAGAGAACTTATTCTTAATGGCATGAATGTGGCCCGGCTGAATTTTTCTCATGGTTCTCATGAGGAACATGCGGGCAGAATTCAGCGCATTAAAGAAGTGCGAAAAGAGCTGGGCATACCGGTTGCGATTATGCTGGATACAAAAGGACCGGAAATCAGGACCGGGGAACTGCTGCTTGGAAAAGTTGAACTTGAAGCCGGGAAGAAGGTTGTTTTAACGACCGAAAGCATCGCCGGAGATGAAAAACGCTTCAGCGTATCCTATGATAATCTCCCTAATGAAGTCGCAGCGGGATGCCGAATTTTAATCGATGACGGATTGATACAGCTTGAAGTGGAAGACATTCAGGGAACCGAAATGAGTTGTCGAATTTTAAATGGTGGAACCCTGGGAAGCAAAAAAAGCATCAATCTTCCCAGCGTCAATATCGAGTTGCCGGCGTTAACAAAAAAGGATAAAGAGGATATTATTTTCGGGATTGAACAGAAGGTGGATTTTGTTGCCGCCTCTTTCGTCAGGAAACCAAAGGATGTGCTGGAAATCAGAAAAGTGCTGGAACACAACGGCGGCGATCTCATCGAAATCATCTCAAAAATAGAAAATCGCGAAGGCGTTGAAAAAATTGATCGTATTCTGTCCGTTTCTGACGGCATTATGGTTGCCCGAGGCGATCTGGGGGTAGAGATACCGGCGGAAGAAGTGCCCTTGGTACAGAAAAGCATCATAAAAAAATGCAATCTGGTTGGAAAACCGGTCATCACGGCGACCCAGATGCTGGATTCGATGATGCGCAATCCAAGGCCAACCCGGGCTGAGGTTGGCGATGTGGCCAATGCTGTCTTTGACGGCACCGATGCGGTGATGCTTTCAGGCGAAACAGCCGCCGGCTCCTATCCGATTGAAGCCGTAAAAACGATGTGGAATATCGTCGTGAAAAGTGAAAACTCAGAAGAATATGAACGTCGACTAAAACCGGAGCATGGGGAACTGACCACCACCAATGCAGTGAGTGAAGGGGCCTGCCAAATTGCCGATCAGCTCACGGCGCAGTCCATTATTGCCGCAACATCATCCGGCCATACCGCCCGAATGATTTCGAAATACCGCCCGGACTGTGAAATACTGGCAGTGACCGATAAGGTAACAACGGTCCGACGGCTGGCTCTGGTTTGGGGCGTCGATTGCATTTATACGCCGGAGTTTGGCGATACCGACAGCATGATTATGGATGCGGTTAAAAAGGCAGTTGAGCAGGGTTATGTAAAATTCGGCGACATCGTCGTCGTAGCTGCCGGGGTACCGCTGGGAGTACAGGGAAATACCAATATGATAAAAGTCCATACGGTTGGCAATGCCATCATCAATGGCGTCGGCATCGGTAAAAAAGCGGTAACCGGTTACGCAAAAATCATTACCGAAGCCAATACCAGTGAATTTACGGAAGGCGATATTCTAGTTGTCAAATCG
Source organism: Acetobacterium fimetarium (assembly GCF_014284475.1). GTDB lineage: Bacteria > Bacillota > Clostridia > Eubacteriales > Eubacteriaceae > Acetobacterium > Acetobacterium fimetarium. The sequence goes on from NZ_WJBC01000005.1 coordinate 73,675, forward strand.
GTAACCACAGAGATCAGTCATATCCTTCATCTGGCCTCGGCGATTATTACAGAAGAAGGCGGTCTGAGCTCAGAAGGCGCAATCGCAGGGCTTCACTACGACATCCCGGTCATTGTCAATGTGTCAAAAGCCCTGAATGTCATTGAGCATGGCAAGCTGATTTCGGTTGATCCCAAACGCGGCATTGTTTATCAGGGAAGAGTGCAAATGATCTGAAATAGCTTTATATCCCGACATGATCAGACGAAAAAACGCAGGAAATAGCCAAAAGCCTCTGTTCCGATTAGTGGAACAGAGGCTTTTGCTTTGAAAGAGTATCCCCAAAGGAGCGGCTGATTTTGTGAATCAGTCAATCTTGTAAGTGATCTGATAGGTCTGAGACAGCACCGTGTCTTCCGTGGTATTGGCACTTTCAGCATTTTTTTCTACCGAAAAATACAGAATCGATTTATTGGGATGACAGATCAGCTGGGAGTTCAAATTCAGTGGCGCCGTCACCTGCAGGGGATTATCGCCGTTGGCGTTCATCATCCAAATCGATTGTGACTGGGAATCGTAATTGGCTGAATACTGCGAGTAAAAAATATTTTCACCATTTGGGGTAAAATTGGCAGTTCCAAAATTGCCGGTTGCGATGGTCGTGGTTTTCGTATCATCGGTTTTCCAGGTACCGATAGTTTGATATTCACTGCTGTTCTTGATAAAAACAACTTGATTGGTAACCTTGTTGATATCAAAATTAATCACATTTTCGACAACCAGGCTGGGTGATAATTCCAGAGAACCATCTTCAATTTTGGCATAATACAGATTTGTCTTTTCCTCTTTGGCCGGGTCATAGGCCATAAATACAAAACCCTTCTCATCTTCAATATAGTCTACAGAAAGAATAGAATAATCGCGAATGGGTTGGTAGACAGTACGGTTGCCACCGCTGTCAGCCAGGATCAGTTCATTGCTGTTGTTCACATAAACCACCTGACCGGACTCGTTGATGGCAAAAAACTGATTGACGTTCTCCTCTGGCGTTGAAATGATACGGGTGATATTCTTGTTGATATCAGTCCACAAAAGTTGACTGTTTACATTTTCAGAAGCGGGTTCAACCACTTTTTGAATATAATAAATCCCGGTATCATGGGTGTCATAGAGGGCGGACAGTTCCTTTTTATCTGAATTGATAAAGGCGGACAACTGTCGCGTGTCGGTATTCAACAGATCAATCGTAAAAGTGGTGCCACTATTGAGAACAATGATATTGTTGCCGCTGTTTGAAATGTCCTGAACCACACCGGATGCTATCTCATTACAGGACTGGATGCTGATTTGATGAGACGATCGCAGGGCCGAGGACACAGCTTCTTTAATGACGACCGGTCGGTTGGATGGAATAAATACATTTTGACAGCCACTGGTTACAATTGCCGTCGTGACGACGAAGACAAAACAAATGATGCTACGCTTCAGCTTTTTCATCTGCATTCCCTCCATACAAAAGAACCGATAAGACAGGAAGCGACACAATGATATTGGTTCCTTCGCCAACCTGACTAACAATTTCAATTTTTCCTTCATGTTTTTCAACAATCTGTTTGACGATATACAAGCCAAGACCAGATCCCCCTTCTTCCGGCCCGCGCGAACGATCTTCTTCAACACGATAAAAGGCGTTGAAAATGCGTGTTTGTTCAATTTCTGAAATTCCGGGGCCGTAGTCACGAATGGAGACCACAATTTTGTCATCTTCAAGGGTTGAGATAACATCGATAATGTCACCGTTGTTTGAATATTTGATGGCATTGTGAAGAATGTTGATGAACACCTGTTGCAGCCGGTCATAATCGCCGAGAATTTCCGGAAGCTCATCAGAAATATAGTTGATTTGGATATCGGACTGTGTTGCCTTGATCTGCATCTGCTCAACGACTTCCGAGATCAGAACGACGATGTTCAGGTTGGTCTTTTTGAAATCAAACTCCGCTTTGTCAAATTTGTTGACATTCAGCAAATTATCGACAAGTCGAAGGAGGCGGTGGCCTTCCCGATTGATGGTGTTCAAAGAGCGGTTGATGATTTCTGGGTCGGCAACCTGTCGGCGGGTCAGCATATCGGTATACCCGATAATTGTTGTCAGAGGGGTACGCAGTTCATGCGAAACACTGCTGATAAATTTGCGCTGCTCATCCTGAAGATGACGGGCAGCCGTCATATTACGGATGATAATCAGATAGTTTTCCTCAAAACCCTTTTCCCGAATCGGACTGCCGATCAGCAGCAGATTTCGATCGTTGCAGTCAATTTCTTCTGAAATATGATTTTTTCCGTTTTTCAGACTGTCAAAAATATCGCGCAGAAAGGACTGGTACTGAAAATCATAAATCGTTTTCGGGTTGCTGACATTAAAGTAAGTCTTGATATAGCTGTTTGAGGTAATAATATTTCCGTTTTTATCAATCGCCAGGAGGCCGTCGTCAATCGATGCCAGGACGCCGGCAAGACGCTTTCTTTCAGACTCAAGCTGAAGAATGACATTGTTGATATTGGTAACCATCCCATTGAACGCCTGTGTCAAATCTCCGATTTCATCAGAATGCTTGTAGTAAATGGTTAAATTGAAGTTTCCGTTATTGATCTCTTTGGAAATTTTGGTCAGATCTTTGATCGGTTGAAAAAAGTGTCGGGAAAAAGACGTCGTCACGGCCACCAATATGATCAGACCGATAATGCCGCTGATGGCAAAAAGGACACTGGTAACATGAAGAAAGGTATCCAGTTCACGCATTGGATAGAGAAAGCCAATATAACCAATGGTGGAATTATCGATCGTGATCGGAGAGACATAGTAAGCAATGCTTGCATTATTGATGGATTTCAAGGTTAATATCGGAGCAGACTCAGTCTTTGACAAATTAATTTCCGTATCAAGAAGATTGGTATTGCTGATATCAACGGAATCTGCAATCAGCGATCCGTTGATATCAAAAAGCAGGACACGATTATTTTCACTGGCTGAAATGTTCTTGCACAGGTAAAGTGCATTCGCAACCAGTCGATCAGACAGCGGGTCGGAACTTTGCGAAGCTTTGATCTCCTGGCCGATATATAAAGTGGTGTCCTGAGTCATACTTAACAGATTGTTTTTGGCCTGATTGATATAGTAATAGGATGTCCCCTGAAATACGCAAAATACAACAATCAGAAAGGCAAAAGCGAAAAGCAGAATGTTGTACAGGATCATCCGGACGCGGTAACTCAGTTGCATCAGAGCTTCCTCATTTTATATCCAATTCCAAATACAGTCTGGATGTACTTGTTGCCCTGGGTATCAATTTTTCGTCGAATTCTCTGAACATGCATGTCAACGGTTCGGGTGTCGCCATAGTAGTCGTATCCCCAAATTTTCTCAAGCAGCGTATCACGGGGAAAAACCTGTTCAAGATTGGAGGCCAGCAGAAAAAGCAGCTCAAATTCTTTTGGTGTCAGATGGATTTCTTTTCCCTCGAGCAAGACCATGCGCTCATCAGCATAAATGCTCAAGTCGCCGTTTTGTAAAAGTGATTCCTGTTTCTGAGGCTCAACGGTGATCGATGAACGTCTCAAATGCGCTTTGATTCGCGCCAATAGTTCCCGATTGTCAAAAGGCTTGGTGAGATAGTCATCAGCACCCAGTTCCAGCCCTAAAACCTTATCGATGATATCGGTTTTCGCAGTCAGAAGAATAATGGGCACTCCCAATTGCGGACACAGTTCACGGCAGACGTCATAGCCGTTCTTTTTCGGCAGCATGATATCCAGCACAATCAGATCAGGACGAATGGCCAGCGCTTTTTCGACAGCTTCTACGCCATCGTATGCCGTTTCAACCTGATAGCCTTCAAATTCAAGCTCTAGTTTTATCAGATCGACAATCGACGCTTCATCATCGACGACCAGTATTTTTTCATTCATTTTAATACCTGCTTTCTAAATTTTATTATTTTATGTGGTAGGCATTTGCTAAACTACCGCAAGTTTCGCTGCCAGTTTGCGCGAACCAATTTGTACACTATACGGCGGACAGTTCTCCGAACTGTTCGCCTACACGTTACCAAATTGGTTGCAGAAACTGGCAGCAAAACAACTTCTGTTCGTACCTTCAGCACTTCAGAATCAGCTGATTTTAAGGAATATCGGGAAATCTAAAACCAGAGATTCAGTTGTTCCTTGTTCTGAATCGCCCCTAACACCCGGTCATCCAGATCGGGGATGGTTTTACGAAGATCCTTGATCATGGTTTTGATATCCTCCCGTTTGGTGAACCCATCAGCGGGACAAGTGCTTTTGATTTCAGGCAGTACATTCATTTTGAAGTAACTGATGATATCTCGCTCTTTGACAAAAATCAAAGGACGGATCAGGGTGATGTTTTTCCGGTCCAGATAGGTTACCGGCGAAAACGTATTGATTCTTCCCTCATAAAAGAGACTGAGGAAAAATGTTTCGATGGCATCATCTGAATGGTGCCCGAGAGCGATACTCCGGCAGCCCCGTTCAATCGCCAAATCGTGAAGGGCACCACGTTTCATGCGGGCGCAAAGGGAGCAAGGGTTTTTCTCTTTGCGTTCTTCAAAGACGATCGGTCCGATGGATGTTTTTTTGATGGTATAAGGGATATCAAGGCTGGCGCATAGATCAATCAACGGGGAAAAATCCATGCCGCCAAAACCCATATCCAGAGTGATTCCTTCAAGTTCGAAAGGAACTGGGGAAAAGTATTGAAAGCGTTTCATTGCAACCAAAAGCGCAGTGCTGTCTTTGCCGCCGGACAATCCGACGGCGATGCGATCGCCGGGTTTGATCATTTCGTATTTTTCGACCCCGCGACGAAGAGGGCCAAGAATTTTTTTCATAAAGGTTCTCCTGATAAATTAAATGCCGGGTCAAATGTTGCCAAAAGCCGTGCTTAAAGGTACAATTGAAGTTAATCGACATATTGCAATCATTTTATCATTTAATGAAGAAGAATAAAAGGAGATTATCTGTGTATCTGGCTGATAAATCAGGCATTTTTTAATTTAATGGCATTTTTATCGGATTGAAGCGAAAAATGCCTGATTCACCGGTTCCTGAAATGGGATTAAGGGAGTCAGACTGTTTGCAGTTGAAAATTGGCGAATTCAACCCACGATGATCGATTTAAAAATTCAGGAGGAAAAAATTGGCACTAAAACAGAGCTTCTATGTGGAGAACAGAAAAAAGGTTGGGGAACAACTGGAAAACGACAGTATGGCAATCCTGTTTTCAGGCAGAGAAATTGAAAAGTCCTTAGATGAGAACTATCCCTTTTTTGCAAGCAATAATTTTTACTATTTAACCGGAATAAAAGAGCCTGATGTGGTGTTGATCATCGTGAAAACAGCAGCTGGTCTGGTGCGTGAAAAGTTGTTTATTGAAGAATCCGATCCGGTTAAAGAAAAATGGGTCGGTAAAAAAATTGACAAAGAGCAGGCAAAAGCAGTATCCGGAATCGCGTCAATTGAGTACAGCAAAGAGCTGCCAAAAGAAATAAGCGAAATTGTTTCTTTTAGCCGATTATATTTTGACTTTAAAGTTCCGAAACATCAGAGCTTCAAAGTCAAAGATAAACAGGTCCAGAAATTGCTCAAACAGTGTGAACTGAAAGATCTGCATCCGATTTTAGCCAGAATGCGGATGATCAAAACGCCTGATGAGATTGAAGCCATAAAGAAGGCCAATGCGATGACAAAAGAAGGCTTCAAAGAAATGAAACAGCTGATCAAGCCTGGCATCTGTGAATATGAACTGGCGGCCTTTTTTGAATATTATATCAAAAAAGAAGGCGCCGATGGGCTCGCGTTTGAAAGCATTGTTGCGTCCGGGAAAAATGCCACAACGCTTCACTATGTGACAAACTGTTCGAAATTAAAATCCGGCGATCTGGTTCTATTTGATCTGGGCGCGAGAGTGAACGGTTATTGCGGAGATATTAGCCGGACCCTTGCCGTCAATGGCGAAATGACGTTTATCCAGGAAAAAATAGTCCGCATCGTTGAATTGGTACAAAAAGAAATGTTTCTGGCATATAAACCCGGTGCGGTCATGAAAGACCTGCAGAATTTAACTAAAAAACTGTTCCTTGAAAAATGTTGTGATGCCGGCATTATCCCCAGAAATCGGGATATTACGGAATTCTACTATCATGGGATTGGGCATTCTTTGGGTTTGGATACCCATGATTTGCGACCCGACGGCGATCTGGTACTGGAACCGGGAATGGTGCTGACCGTTGAACCGGGTTTATATCTGGAAAAGCTTGGCATTGGTGTTCGGATTGAAGACGACGTGGTGATCACAGACAACGGCTGTGAAGTGCTGTAAAAACAATGCCGATAATTAAAAAAAATATTGACAGCGAAAACCATGAAGTGTATTATTGACTCTAGTAATTGAATATTTACCTATCCAGAGAGGTGGAGGGACAGGCCCGATGAAACCCGGCAACCAGCGAAAGCATGGTGCCAATACCTGCGAATTTTTCGCAATGATGGGATTTAATGTAAATCATTAACCTCGTCTGACGGCGAGGTTTTTTTATGGTGTCAGGTAAATAGACGTTACATTGCTAGGCATTTGCGAAACGACTGTGAGCTTCGCTGCCGGTTTACGCGAACCAATTGTTACACTGTACGGCGGACAGTTCTTTGAACTGTTCGCCTACACGTTACACAATTGGTTGCGAAAACCGACATCAAAGCAACTTTTGTTCGTGCATTAAGAGTTACGCAATGACCTATACATTATTATCAGAAGGAGAACGATATGAAGAAATTATTTACCTCGGAATCGGTTACCGAAGGGCATCCTGACAAAATGTGCGATCAGATTTCTGATGCCGTACTGGATGCGATTTTCGAAAAGGATCATATGGCACGAGTTGCCTGTGAGACCTTGGTTACCACGGGACTAGTGGTGGTAGCCGGAGAGATTACAACCACCTGTTATGTGGATATTCCCAAAATAGTGCGAGAAACGGTACGTGAAATTGGTTACGATCGCGCAAAATACGGCTTCGACTGCGATACCTGTGCAGTGATAACAACCATCGATGAACAATCCGGCGATATTGCAATGGGGGTTGACGAAGGACTGGAATCCAAAAAAGGGGAAGGCGACGAGCTGGAGCTGGCAACAGGAGCCGGAGATCAGGGGATGATGTTTGGATTTGCCTGCAATGAGACCCCGGAACTGATGCCGATGCCGATTTCATTGTCGCATAAGCTGGCAAAACGCCTGACGGATATCCGAAAACAGAAGCTTGTTGATTATCTGCGACCGGATGGAAAAACACAAGTGACAGTTGAATATAATGATGGTGTTCCAACGCGAATTGATACGATTGTCATTTCCACTCAGCACAGTGCTGATGTTGCATTTGAGACGATTCAAAAAGATATGCTTGAAAAGGTTATAAAACCGGTTATTCCTGCAGCATTGCTGGATGAAAACACCAAGTACTTTATCAATCCGACCGGACGATTTGTTATTGGCGGTCCGCAGGGCGACTGTGGTTTGACCGGACGTAAAATCATTGTCGATACTTACGGTGGTTATGGCCGTCACGGTGGTGGTGCTTTTTCCGGAAAAGATCCCACAAAAGTGGATCGATCCGGAGCCTATGCAGCACGGCACGTGGCAAAAAATATTGTTGCAGCAGGCCTGGCGGATAAATGCGAAGTTGAGCTGGCCTATGCGATTGGGGTTGCAAAACCGGTTTCCATTCACGTTGATACATTTGAAACCGGAAAAATATCGGAAGACAAAATCATCGAACTGATCGAAAAATGTTTTGATCTCCGACCGGCAGCGATCATTAAAAATCTCGGACTGCGGGCCCCGATTTACAAACAGACCGCCGCCTACGGCCATTTTGGACGAACTGATATTGATTTGCCATGGGAACGACTTGACATGGTTGAAAAACTTAAAAGCTGTCTCTAAAGACCTTTGCAGTCTCTCGCTGTTGGATCAGCGAGAGACTGTTTGCATGTAAAAACAATTGAAGAATGAAAGTTTTATTGGAGACTGTAGATGAAGTACTAACGTAGTACCGACAATTATTACATCGTGTTGTATGCATCAAGGCGAACAGGCGGCAGCCTGTACGAATTGCAAGCATACAACTGATTAACAATTGTCGGTACGGTGCTTATCGGCAACCAGGGATGAAAGTTTCATCCATATTTTAGATAAAATATTTTCAGATATTTCGATTGTTTTGTTTTAATACCGACTTTGTTGTGGTATAATACAATCGTTACAAAAATAATATGACTGATAAAAATTTAAATAGGATCGTAACGATTATAAGTTATGAAAAAAGGGGTAAAATGAAAAAACAAAAAATCATATCAGGTTTTGTTACTGGTTCGTTGGTTTTGGCCTTTTTAGCAGTACCCGTCAATGCTACTTCTCTCAGCGAGCAGTTAGCGCAAAGCAGTGCCCGGCAAGCCGCCGCTCAATTTCAGGTCGACATGACGCAAAATACGATTGACGGGATTGAGGTGGAGGTCAGCAAAGTGAATGATGAGGTCAATCGCATTAGCGGTGTGATTGGCTCAATCAATACAGATATTTCGGGAATCGAAGCGAACATTGCCAAAACTCAGGATGAACTGGGAATAGCAGAAGCCAAGAAGGCTGAACAGGAAGCTTCAATGAGTGAACGGGTGAGAACCATGTATATGTATGGTAACGGAAGCATCATTGAATACTTGTTCTCGGCCACTGATTTTTCGGATTTTGTCACTAAATTAGATATGTCGCGTTACATCATTGCTGCCGACAAGGATTCAATCAATGCCCTTGAAGAAACAAAGGCGGTTATTGACCAGAAAAAAGCAAGCATTGAAGCGGACCGCCTGAAGACCGTTCAAAAGAAGACAGAGCAGGAAACGGCTCTGTCTGAACAGGAAAATGTCAAGGCCCAAAAAGACCAGTTGCTGGCACAAAATCAGACGGTACTAACGCAGTATCAGGCAATTGCCGATTCTGAAGCAGCAACATCGGCCGATATTCAGGGTCAGCTTGAGGCGTATTATGCGTCACAAGCCGCACAGGCTTCGCAGAGTGCGCCCAGCGGCGCTGGGGATGCTGGAAGTGGCGGCGTCAGTGACGGAGCGGACGGAAGCAGCGGCGATGCCGGCGGTTCAAACAGCGGATCAGGCACGACACCAAGTTACTCGAGCGGCTATCAGTGGCCTTGCGGCGGAGAAATTACCAGCGAGTTTGGATATCGCGATGATCCCCTCAATCCTGGCACCACCCGATACCATTCAGGTGTTGACATCGGTGCTTCCACTGGAACGGCCGTTGCCTGTGCCGGAAATGGAACAGTTATTTCGGCTGGCTGGAACGGCGGTTACGGCAATTGTGTCATTGTCGATATCGGAAATGGTTTATCTGCCGTTTATGGGCATTTGAGTGCCATTAATGTTTCGGCAGGGGAGACGGTAAGCATTGGACAGACCGTTGGTGCTGTCGGCAGTACCGGAGATTCCACCGGACCGCATCTTCATTTTGAAATACGACAATACGGAACAGCAGTGAATCCAGGCAGTTATGTTTAATTAAATAAAGAATTGTGAATGAGAAAAGGCAGATCGGAAAAAAGCCTTTTCTCATTTTTTCATGTCTGGCCCAATCTTGAATTAAATTGGGATTTACATTCACCCGGCAACTGCCGGAGCGTTTAACTACAGGGACGATCGCATTCTTGACTGCTGCGATCACAGAATTGGATGGAATAAGTTACATTTGTTACAAAAAATTTATTTTTTTAATGAAATTAGTCAGGAAGTATGTTAAAATGAATACATTAATCAATACGAGACTGTTCTGACAGCCGATAGGCAGCGCGTTTAAACATGAGAAGTCTTTCACATTCCGTTTTAATTGAGTTAAAATAATGAGAGTTTAGAAAAAGGGTATTAAGAAACATTATAATTTGATGTGTTAGAATACGCTGCAAAAACGAATTCAGATGGCATACATCCTGGGAGTGAAATAGAATATGATTGAATTTAAAAATGTAACCAAGGGTTACGAGAAAAACAAGAGTGACGCGCTCAAAAATGTGAGTTTGTTTATTGACAAGGGAGAGTTTGTCTTTCTTGTTGGTCGAAGCGGGGCCGGAAAATCGACATTTATAAAGCTTCTTTTAAGAGAAATTGAGCCAACACAGGGTTCTATTTATATCAATAACTACAACATTGCAAATCTGTCAAAACGGGAGATTCCCTTCTTGAGACGAAAAATGGGTGTCGTCTTTCAGGATTTTCGGCTACTGGAGAATCGCAGCGTCTATGAAAATGTCGCCTACGCGATGGAAATAATCGGAAAGTCGGAAAGACAGATCCGCAAGCGAGTTCCCCTGGCGTTGGATATGGTGGGACTGTCGCATCGGATGAATCACTATCCGCATGAACTTTCAGGAGGAGAGCAGCAGCGCGTGGTTATTGCACGGGCAATCATTAATAATCCGACCATCCTGATCTGTGATGAACCGACAGGAAACCTGGACCCGGAAACTTCATATGAAATTATCAGTATATTGGAAGAAATAAATCGACGCGGCACCACCATTGTGGTTGTAACGCATGATCGTGAGATTGTTGATACCATGAAAAAACGCGTGCTGACACTGGAAGATGGTGTCCTCACGGTTGACGATGCAATAGGTAGGTACGGATATGAAGTTTAGTTCAATAAAGACAATGCCAAGAAATGTAGTTCGTGACACGGTAAAGAGTATTGAGCGAAATAATCTCATGAGTGCTGCTTCCATATTGTCGGTCATTGCAGCATTGATGATATTAGGCATTTTTTTGATATTGAGTATCAATGTTGAAGAAGTAACAAAAGATGTGGAATCAAAGCTTGAACTTAAAGTTTTTCTGCAACAGGATTTTACCGAGGCTCAAAAGCTGACGGTTGAACAGGGGCTGGAGAACAGCGATATGATCGAAAGCGTCACGTTCGAGAGTGCTGAGGAAGCATTGGATAAATTCTCATCAAGTCTGGATGAGTATTCATCACTGTTGAGTGGCTACAATTCGGAAAATAACCCGATGCCGGCATCCTTTATCATTCGGGTGAATGATCCGAGCGATCTGGAAGCGGTTCAGGATCTGGCGATGAATTATAAAGGGCAGGGCGTCGAATATGTCCGATACGGGCAGGAATATGTCCAGGCGTTGGTCAGTTTCAATAACTTCACCAACACATTGAGCATCGTCGTCCTGGTTGTTCTGTCAGTGATCTCAATCTTTATCATCTACAATACCATTAAATTGACCGTTTTTGCCAGGCGTAGAGAGATTGGTATTATGAAGTATGTCGGTGCGACCAATAATTATATCCGGGCTCCGTTTATTCTGGAAGGAACGTTTCTGGGACTCATCGGTGCGATTGTCGCATTTTTGATCATTCGAATCACATACTATTATATATTGGGTTTTGTCGGCGGAAGTTCTTTCCTGCCGGTCGACGCCAGTTTGGCTTCGCCTGAGGCGGTTATGGGAAAACTGCTGTTTTTCTTTCTGATCTATGGCGGGTTTATCGGAGCGGTTGGCAGTGTATTTGCAATTCGCAAGTTTTTGGATGTATAAATTATTAACTTTAAAAGTGGTTTTTAAATCAGGAGGATTGGTATATGATTAAAAAAAGAATGATAACGGGCATGGTGGGAACTGTTTTGCTGCTGGGAATGGTTATTTCCCCGGTAAACGCCGAGTCACTTTCAGATCAACTGGCAGCCAGTAATGAGAGAGCAGCGGCGGCACAGTATCAGATTGATATGACACAAAATACAATCGATGGCATCGAAGCTGAGATTACCAAAGCAAATGAAGAAATGTCCCGTATTTCAGGGGTGATCAATGGAATCAATGCTGAAATTACCGCGCTGGAAGCCAATATTGCCCAAACTCAGATAGAGTTGAATGCGGCCGAGGCAAAACGGGCGGAACAGGAAGCGGCAATGAATGAGCGTGTCCGTTCAATGTATATGCATGGAAACGGAAGTATCCTGGAATTTTTATTTAATTCTACCGATTTTTCTGACTTCGTCACCAAGGTAGATATGTCACGCTATATTGTCGAATCCGATAAAGAAGCATTGGATGCGTTGGAAGAAACCAAGCAGACGATCGCCGAAAAGAAAGCAAGCATTGAAGCATCCCGTCTGCAGACGGTCAGTAAAAAGAATGAACAGGAAACCGCTCTGGCACAGCAGCAACAGCTTAAAGCTCAGAAAGATCAGCTTGTTGCGCAGAACCAGGCGATCATTGCCCAAGCTCAGACGGCCCTTAATGCAGAAACAGCAGCGGCCACTGATATTAAAGCACAGATTGCCGCAGAAGTGGCAGCACGGGCGGGCAGTGGTTCCACCACCGGCGGCAGTACTTCCTTTGTCTCATCCAGTTCCTATACATGGCCTTGCGGCGGTGAGATTACCAGTTACTATGGACCGCGTACCGATCCATACACCGGTTATCATGAAGGTGTTGATATCGGGGCTTCCACCGGAACACCGGTTGCCGCCATGGGCAATGCATACGTTGTATCAGCCGGCTGGAACGGCGGTTATGGTAATTGTGTTGTCATCGACCTGGGAAATGGCATCCAGTGTTATTATGGCCATTTGAGTGCCATCAATGTCTCGGCCGGACAAACGGTTAATCAGGGCGATATCGTTGGCCTGGTTGGCTCAACGGGAAATTCCACCGGGCCGCATTTGCATTTCGGAATTATTTCCGGTGGCGACTTCGTCGATCCTTTTAGTATATTTTAAGGGTTTAAACGTACAATAGAAAGCAAAGAACAGGAGAAAAGAATCATGATTCTTTTCTCCTGTTCTATTTTATAATAATTCGTAAGCGGTAGCTTGTTTGGAGGACTATGGAGAATAAATCAAAAAAAAGGCTGATTATCATCATCGCGGTATTGTTGATTGTCACAAATGTTTTCACCTTTACAATTGCGACAACGGGAAACTATTTACTGGGAAACAAGTTGATTGTCAGCGTCGACAGCAAAGAAACGGCCAATGGCATCAAGAAACTGTTACAGTTGAAAGACCAGATTTCAGCGGAATATTATCAGGATACGGATGACAACAAGATGATGGATGGTGCCATCAAAGGGATGTACGACAGCCTGGGCGATCCCTATACAGCCTATTTTACCAAGGATGAGTTCACGAGTTTCATGGAAATGGCAACGGGGGAATACGAGGGAATCGGTGTGGTTGTCACCGAAGATGATGAAGGCTATACCACGGTGATCGCATCCCAAAAAGGAACGCCGGCTGAAGCAGTCGGAATTACAACCGGGGATAAGATCATTAAAGTGAATGGTGAAGATGTCAGCATCTTAGGCTCCGATGCGGTGGTATCCCGCGTCAAAGGTCCGGCCGATACGACGGTCGCACTGACGATTGCCAGAGGCACTGAAACAATCGAACTGGAAGTGGTCAGAAAGGCCATCCAGGTTCAAACAGTGGACTCCCAAGTCATTGGAAACAAAGGTTACATTCAGATCAGTGAATTCGGCAATAACACGGCAACTGATTTTGAGGCCCAGCTTACCGCGCTGCTGGCACAGAATATCACCGGCCTGGTTATTGATTTGCGTAGCAACCCGGGCGGCGGGGTCAATCAGGCAGTGGAAATTGCGGATCGCTTACTGGGTGAAACGGTGGTTGTTTATACGGTTGATAAAGCCGGGAAAAAGACCGAATATAAATCAGATGCAACACAACAGTTAGGGCTGCCGATTGCAGTATTGATTAATGAAGGTTCGGCCAGCTCAGCAGAGATCTTGGCGGGGGCCCTTCAGGATACCGGTGCAGCAACCCTTATTGGTACAAAATCTTTCGGAAAAGGCATTGTTCAGGAAGTGATCAAACTCACCGATGGCAGTGGCATAAAAATCACGAATTCGGAATACTTTACGCCCAGCGGCAACAGCATCAATAAAAAGGGGCTGGAGCCGAGCGTCGGTATTGATGCGAGCGATTTTATGAAAAACAATCGCTTCACCGATGAAGAAGATGTCCAGCTGCAGAAAGCACTGGAAGTCCTTGGCGGTACAAACTGATTAAAGAAGCACACCTTAGGGTGTGCTTCTTTATATTTATTAATTTAGAAGGATTACTGATTGCCATTATAAAATTCCTGTGGTAAGATAATAGAACGAATGTTCAGGTTATCGATAGGAGGGCGCGGATGAAAGCGATGAAAAACCCATTTAAAGTAGTTTCCGAATATGAACCGAAAGGTGATCAGGGAAAAGCGATCAAAGAAATCGCAGCAGGCATCGAAGACGGATTGAAATTCCAGACTTTGCTGGGCGTAACCGGCTCAGGCAAAACATATACCATGGCAAAGGTAATTGAAGCGGTACAGAAGCCGACGCTTGTGATTGCCCATAACAAAACCCTTGCTGCTCAGCTGACCAACGAATTCCGGAGCTTTTTTCCGGAAAACGCAGTTGAATATTTTGTCAGCTATTATGATTATTATCAGCCGGAAGCCTATGTGCCGCATTCCGATCTTTTTATCGAAAAAGATTCATCCATCAATGACGAAATCGACAAATTGCGGCACTCGGCCACAGCATCGCTATTTGAAAGAGGCGATGTCATTGTTGTTGCGAGCGTATCGTGCATCTACGGACTGGGAAGCCCCATCGATTATGAGAATCTGGTGCTTTCTTTGCGCCCTGGCATGGAAAAAGACCGCGACGCCATCATCCACAAACTCGTCGATATTCAATATACCAGAAACGATATCGCCTTTGAACGAAACAATTTTCGGGTTCGGGGTGATATCCTGGAAATCTTTCCGGCCGCATCCTCCGAAAAAGCGATACGATTGGAATTCTTTGGCGATGAAATTGAACGGATCACGGAAATAAATACCCTGACCGGAGAAATTTACGGAGAACTCAGCCATGTTTCCATTTTTCCGGCATCCCACTATACCACCACGCCGGAAAATCTCGAACGGGCAATTGCCGCGATTCAGAAGGAATTGCGGTTGCGATATGATGAATACACCAACAACAACCAGCTGGTCGAAGCTCAGCGCATCCTCCAGCGAACGAATTACGACATTGAGATGCTTCGGGAAATGGGGTACTGCAATGGCATTGAAAACTACACCCGTTACATCAATGGCTTGCCGCCAGGATCGCCGCCCTATACGCTGATCGATTATTTTCCCAAAGACTTTCTGATCATTGCGGATGAATCCCATGTTTCCATTCCGCAGATTGGCGGGATGTATGCAGGGGATCAGGCGCGAAAGAAGAATCTGGTGGATTTTGGCTTTCGGCTGCCGTCAGCATACGACAACCGGCCGCTGAACTTTCAGGAGTTTGAAGGGAAAATCAATCAGATCGTATTTACCACCGCGACGCCCGGTAAATATGAAAAAGCACACAGCCAGAAAACAATCGAGCAGATTATCCGCCCAACCGGACTGATTGATCCGGAAATAAAAGTGCGCCCGGTTAATGGTCAAATTGATGATCTGCTGGGAGAAATCAATGCGACGACAGAAAAAGGCAACCGGGTGTTGGTCACGACGCTGACAAAGAAAATGGCAGAAGATTTAACGCTGTATCTCAAAGAAAACGGGATCAAGGTTAATTATCTCCACTCCGACGTGGATACCATTGAACGCATGAAGATTCTCAGAGACCTGCGCCTAGGCACGTTTGACGTTCTTGTCGGCATCAATCTTTTGCGGGAAGGCCTGGATCTGCCTGAGGTCGGGCTGGTCGCTATTCTGGATGCGGACAAGGAAGGATTCCTGCGTTCAGAAACTTCGCTGATTCAGACCGTCGGACGGGCCGCAAGAAATCTGGAAGGTCATGTTATTATGTATGCAGACAGAATAACTGCTTCAATGGATTATGCCATCAGCGAGACGAATCGCCGCCGGGCAATTCAGACGGCCTATAACGAAAAACATCACATCGTGCCGACCTCGGTTAAAAAGGATATCCGGGATATTATCGAAGCCACAAAAGTTGCCGAAGATCAGGCAAGCTATCAGGAAGAAGAGCAGATTTCTGATGTCGAGAACAAGATAAAAGAACTGGAAATAGAAATGCTCAGTGCTGCCGAAGCTCTGGAATTTGAGCGCGCTGCCAAGCTGCGTGACGAAATTCATTGGCTGAAACAGCTGGAGAATCAGTAGACGAAGATTTAAGGAGATATAAAACAGAATCATGAAATATATAGATATCAAAGGTGCAAAAGAACATAATTTAAAAAATATCAGCTTGAAAATACCCCGCGATCAGCTTGTGGTGTTGACTGGAGTCAGCGGATCGGGAAAATCTTCGCTGGCATTTGACACGATCTATGCCGAAGGGCAGCGCCGTTATATGGAATCCCTTTCTTCATACGCCCGCCAGTTTCTGGGTCAGTCCCAGAAACCGAATGTGGAAAGCATCGATGGTTTGTCCCCGGCAATTTCCATCGACCAGAAAACGACCAACCGGAATCCCCGATCAACCGTTGGAACCGTCACGGAAATATATGATTACATGCGGTTGCTTTACGCCAGAATCGGGATTCCGCATTGTCCGAAGTGTGGAAAAGTGGTGGAGTCCCAGTCGGTGGATCAGATTGTCGATGCCATTCTGGCGCTGCCGCCCCAAACGAAGTTTCAGATTTTGGCTCCGGTCATCCGCAAAGAAAAGGGCCAGCATAAAAAAATCATCGAACATATCAAAAAAGAAGGTTTTGTCCGAATTGTGGTCGACGGAGAACCCATGGAGGTGACCGACGAAATCAATCTGGATAAAAACAAAAAACATACCATCGAGGTGGTAGTGGATCGGCTGATCGCAAAAGAAAATCTTGGAAAGCGCCTGACAGATTCCGTTGAGATGGCACTGAAGCTTTCCGGAGGCCTTGTGATCTGCGATGTGATCGGGAAGGAACAGCAGCTTTTCAGTGAAAAACTCGCCTGTGCGGATTGTGGCATAGCCATGGACACGCTGGAACCACGGACTTTTTCCTTCAACAACCCCTTTGGCATGTGCCCCGATTGCCACGGACTCGGCTTTCATCAGGAGGTCGATCCGGACTTGCTGATCCCGGATAAACAATTGTCGATTTCTAACGGTGCGATTAAATTCTTCGGTTTGAAAAGCGATTCCAAATATTACTATAATCTGATCAAAGCACTGGGTGAAAAACACCAGTTTTCAATGGAGGACCCGCTCGAAAACGCCAGCCCGGAATTCCTGAAAGCGCTTTTGTATGGCAGCGACGAAGTGCTGGAGATTGCCTATGAAGGCAAGTTCTCGGGAACCTATTCGTCAACTTTTGAAGGCCTGATCAAAAACATGGAAAGACGTTATATCGAAACACCATCAGAGCGGATGCGCAGTCTGATCGAACGGTATATGTCGGAAACACCCTGCCCGAAATGCCATGGAAAACGGCTGAATCCAACCAGTCTGGCGGTGACGATTCATGGTAAAAACATCATTGAAATAACCGATATGTCAGTCGGAAAACTGATCGAGTTCTTCAGAACCCAAAAAATGACAGACCGGGAAATCATGATCGGTGATTCGATTTTCAAGGAAATCAATGCCCGGCTTAATTTCCTGAAAAACGTGGGCTTGGAGTACCTGACCCTGTCACGGAATGCCGGGACGCTGTCCGGCGGAGAATCGCAGCGGATCCGGCTGGCGACGCAGATCGGATCCGGTTTGGTGGGGGTTCTCTATGTTTTGGACGAACCGAGCATCGGGCTGCATCAGAGAGACAATCAGAAACTGCTGGAAACACTGCGCCACCTGACCGATCTGGGAAATACGCTGATTGTGGTTGAACATGACGAAGAAACCATGCAGGAAGCCGACCATATCGTTGACATCGGCCCCGGCCCCGGGGTTCACGGCGGCGAGGTGGTCGCCCAGGGAACCCTGGAAGAGATCATGGCCGTGCCGGAGTCCATTACCGGACAGTATTTCAGTGGCAAAAAGTCAATCCCCGTTCCGGAAACCCGCCGGGCAGGAAGCGGCGAATACATCAAGATCATCGGTGCTTCAGAAAATAACCTGAAGAATATCGATGTGGTGTTTCCGCTGGGAAAATTCATCTGTGTCACCGGTGTTTCCGGATCGGGTAAAAGCACCCTGGTGAATGAAATTCTGTATAAGGGAATTTCGCAAAAGCTTTACCGAAGTCTCAAAAAACCGGGTAAGTACAAAAGTATTCAGGGAATCGAAACGATTGACAAGGTCATTGATATTGATCAGTCACCCATCGGCCGGACGCCCAGATCCAATCCGGCCACCTATACCGGCGTTTTTGATCTGATTCGCGATCTTTTTACCAAAACGCCGGAAGCAAAGGCGAGAGGCTATCAGAAAGGCCGGTTCAGTTTTAATGTGAAAGGCGGGCGGTGTGAGAAATGCAGCGGCGACGGCATCTTAAAAATCGAGATGCATTTTCTGCCGGACGTCTATGTGCCCTGTGAAGTCTGCCATGGAAGGCGCTACAACCGGGAAACCCTGGAAGTCAAATATAAGGGCAAGAACATTGCCGATGTGCTCGAAATGACCGTTGAGGAGGCGCTGGAATTCTTCAACAATATTCCAAAGATTAAAGAAAAGCTGCAAACTCTTTATGATGTTGGTCTGAGCTATGTGCGATTGGGGCAGCCCTCCACTCAGCTGTCCGGCGGCGAAGCGCAGCGAATTAAACTGGCGACAGAGTTAAGCAAAAGAAACACCGGAAAAACACTGTATATCCTGGACGAACCCACAACTGGCCTTCATATTGCCGATGTCGACCAGCTGGTTAAAGTCCTGCAGCGACTGGCTGACAGTGGCAGTACCGTGGTGGTGATTGAGCATCAGTTGGATGTCGTCAAGGTGGCGGATCACATCATTGATTTAGGCCCGGAAGGCGGCGATGGCGGCGGGACCGTCATTGCAACCGGAACACCTGAAGAAATTGCCGATGTAAGTGAATCCTACACCGGACAGTACCTGAAAAAAATATTATCAAAAGTATAGAACCCAAAAACGAAAGCCTTGATCAGCTTTCGTTTTTTTTGTTTAAACAAAGTATAAATTTCTAATTATCTTTTTATATTTTCTTAAATGCTCGTAAAGCCTTATTCTATGTGCTTTCGAGTATTTTTACTGTAGGAAGATACTTCACGTTTCTTTGCATATTTCCTCATGTCTTAGCTGTCAGAAGTGGTAAATAAGTAGTAAATTCATTTGTACTACTAAGCAACAAGACGCTCCTGTTGCTTCTCTTTATTCAAGCGTTTCATTTCTGCCATTGCAGAATCGAATGTTGCATGTGCGTAATAGTTCAGCGTCATGGCTATATTAGCATGTCCCATAATGTACTGTAATGCCTTTGGATTCATTCCTGCATTTGCATAGTTGGTACAGAATGTATGTCGCAAACTATGTGGAGTGATGTGTGGCAATTTATCCTCGTTATACTTATTGTATTTCTTAACAAGACCTTTCATCATGCCGTTGTAATCACTTGCCACTTTTGGATAGTTCTTTCTATTAAGAAAGAGGAAATCACTATATCCATCAATCTCAACACGCTTATCATTCTTTCGATTCGCTAACACTCGCTTAAATGCTTGATAGGCTTCTTCAACCATAGGAACTTGACGTTCGCCACTTTTGGTCTTTGGTGTTTCAATGTAGTACCCAATTTCAGTATCTCTCAATAGCTGATGGTCTATATTGACAAGACGATTCTCAAAATCTAAATCTGGAAGTGTCAAACCACCAAACTCTGAAATACGAAGACCTGTTTTTAAGAGTATCAGAATTTCATCATAATTTTTGCTGTAGGTTTTATCAGCTTTTGCAAAGGCTAACAGTTTTTCTTCCTGTTCTTCTGTTAGTACGGTCTTAGGGACAGTATCATCATCAAGAACTGCTTTCAGTTGAAAGTCAAATGGATTCTTCCGAACACAATCATCTTGTATAGCAATATAGAATGAAGCCTTTAAAGAACGTTTGTAGTTATTGATGGTTTGATAAGCATAACCATTTTCACTCATTCTAATAGCCCATTCTTTAGCGTCTGATGGCTTAATACTGTCAATACTTCTTACACCTAACTTGTCTTTCTTCAAAATATCCATAAGATATTTGCGTCCAGTTTCAGTGTTTTTTCTAACCTTTGGTCTTTGAGCGTTCTGTTTTGCGTAAAGCTGGCAGAGTGTCATTTTCTTTCCTACAACATCAATACCATCATGAATGTCTTTCTGTAACTCTGCGATTTTCTCTCTAAGTGAGATACAATCACGCTTTCCTGCTGGTACTCGGTCTGTAGCCACAAGTTTCCACGAGTAAACAAATTGCGGTTCTCCAAATGAATCTATATATTTGTATAAGTATCTTCCGTCTTTTCGTTGGCTCTCTCCAGTCTTTAAGATTCGACCTTTATTGTCACGTCTTTTTTCTGACATGGCATTTGCTCCTTTCCTTTATGGAAAGAGCCTTGATACGACTTAATACTATTTTATCATATACAAGACCCTTTGGCGACGCTAGATTGCGTCCAATGTATCTATAATTTTTTCAAATTGTTTTCGTTTAATCTGAATACGATTGCCATTCATAATCAGCCAATTTGCATTTTTATTTTCCTCTGCCAAGCGTCGTAGCTTGTTTTCGCCAATACGAAAATATTTTGACGCTTCTTCAATGGTTAGGGTATAACGTTCCCAAATAGGAATGTCAGTCTGCTTCATAAAATCCTCCTTTCCAAATCACTTATTTGGATTTCATAAAAGTTGTTTTACCAGCAATCGAACAGCTTTAGCAAAGCTCACGGGAGTTCCACCCCTGCATGGTTCTCATGTAGCCATACTCATTGCCTGCGACGGTTTTATCACGCTCGGACTATTGACTGTATGGGAGTATCATTATCACGATAAGAATGTCGTTGCAGGCAATCCTGCTAAAGATTGCTTCTCGGATCACTAACATGAATCGCTCGCTATCTTTATAAGATAGGTCATGGCGGTTAGTTCCGTTGGCTCTTTTCTTATCGAAACGTATTCGATTACTTTTATTCAGTTTTCAAAGAACAATGGCTCGTTAGCCTATCAAAACACATTGAAAGCTCAATATGCTTTGGTGGAATAACAAACCTCCCTGTTCGGGAAGCGTGGAATGGTTTAGCACGCTTCCACGAAAGGAGAGAGGATATTACTTAATTTCAAATGACAAAATCTTTGTAATCAGTCTGGTTTCCATTCTTCCACGTAAGACTTCATCAACGACCATACTTTGATTGCCATATTCATCTTTCATAAGTCGTAGGGAACGCTTCGTTATGTACCCTCTGTAATGATGTAGAATCTGGTTAATCGCTTCGGTATCGCCATCTGTTGCCTTTACAATGAGAGGAAAGGGAATCATAGGATATTGTGTTTTCATTCTTCAAATTCCTCCATAAACTTTTTAATTAAGGCTAGTCCACTGGTTCTATGCCGATAGACAGTAGAACGGTTCAATTTCAACAGGTCTGCAATTTCTGAATCGCTCATGTCCATAAAGTAAAACAGCAGTAGAATTTCACGTTTCTTGTCTGGCAACTCACGTAATGCTTCACTCAACAAATCATTTTCAACGCCTACTGATAACCCATTGAGTGTAAAAATCTGAAAGTCAGTTGAATAGTTATCTGTTGTCGCAAACTGGCTAACAAGATAATCGCCAACATCCGAAAAGGACACCTCACGCTTTGCAATCCTTGAAAGATAAAGCATATAATTCTTTCGCTCGTCTTCCATAGCACGTTTACAGATATAGTCAAACTGATTTTCTATTGTGGTCTGAAAAGAAGATGGTTTCATGTTTCTCACCCCCTTTCTGTCTAGGAAAGGAAGTGAGCCTTGCTCGTTTATCTCCTTTCACTCTTAGTCCCAATGTGAAAGGGGGATTTGTTGCATTACTGATAAATAAACTTTGTAAAAAAGTTCTGAATAGCCAAAAAAGCATATAAACAGATTTATTTCTCTGTTTACATGCTTCTGTTATTCTATCTATATGATTTATAAAACCACATTGGTGGACGTACTTATCTATTGCAGATAGACGACTTTTTTTGACAAGAACCCAATGTAAGGAAATTTATTGTATATGATGTACTTCATGGCGACGTTGACCTCCAACAAACCGCCATTTGGAAGTAATATACAATATTTTAACAGCGTAAATAGCACTACCATATAACGGTTTTTTTTATTGGCGTTTAGTAGTGCTTTTTATTAAATATAAACCTAT
This sequence comes from Acetobacterium fimetarium, assembly GCF_014284475.1. Taxonomy (GTDB): domain Bacteria; phylum Bacillota; class Clostridia; order Eubacteriales; family Eubacteriaceae; genus Acetobacterium; species Acetobacterium fimetarium. The sequence continues at coordinate 96,047 of NZ_WJBC01000005.1, forward strand.
AAACCATATAACACGTTTTTCTATACCTGTTTTTAATTCAGTAGGAACAATAAAATGTATAGAGGTGGTCTACTATGCGTAAAAAAGAAGATAAATATGATTTTAGAGCCTTTGGTTTAGCCATTAAAGAAGCTCGATTGAAACGAGGTTTAACTCGTGAACAAGTGGGAGCATTGATTGAAATTGACCCACGGTACTTAACTAATATTGAAAATAAAGGGCAACACCCCAGCATACAAGTTCTTTATGACCTTGTATCGTTACTTCATGTTTCCGTTGATGAATTTTTCTTACCTGCTAATAACTTGGTAAAAAGCACCCGACGATTACAGATAGAGAAATACATGGATAGCTTTACAGACAAAGAACTATCCTTAATGGAATCTTTAGCCAGCGGTATCAACGAAGCAAGAAACATCGAAGACTAATTAAAAGAATCCATACATAACGGAAAGAGCCGATAAAATGAGATTGTATTAATCTCATTTTATCGGCTCTGCGTCTTTGCGTCTGGCTCTGTAATCACAGTTACTTTGAACTGCTTTATTTCAATTAAATTTTCTTGTCTGCATTTCGGACAATAGAGGGGGAATTTTTTTAATTCAGTATCTTCCCTTATCTTTAATCGTGTTTTATTTCCACATACAGGACACAATATCCACTTGTAGTTTATAATAACTATCTCCTCCTTTACACTTTAATTCAAATCTTTATTAAAAAATATTTCATCTTATTTAACAAGAAACCATATTTATATAACAACATAAAATACACTAAGTTATTTTATTGAACATATATCGTACTTTATCTATCCGACTATTTGGACGACGGGGCTGGCAAACAGGTTCACCGGTAGTAACATGGTACCCTTTTAACTCTGTTAAACAAACACTACGTCCATTTGTAAAGAAAGTTAAATCACTACGATATTCTTGAATACACCGAGCAGGGATTTCTCCACTAAGAATGACCTCATTATTTTTCAATTGAGTGTCTACGATGTTCGCACAATATTTAGGAGCATCGTTGTATGCTCGTGAAAGATATTCCTGTGGCGCATAAATTTTAAAACTAAGATATGGCTCTAACAATTCTGTTCCAGCTTTTTTTAAGACTTGTTCCAATACAATAGGAGCAAGCATCCGAAAATCTGCTGGGGTACTAACAGGGCTATAGTATAAGCCATACTTAAAACAGATTTTACAGTCCGTCACATTCCAACCATACAATCCTTGTTCACAGCCATAGCGTATCCCCTCCATAACTGCATTTTGAAACGATTGATTTAAGTATCCAAGAGAAACCGAGCTCTCATACTGTACTCCGCTCCCTAATGGAAGCTGTGCTACAGATAGACCAATGGAAGCCCAGAAAGGATTCGGTGGAACTTCGATGTGAATGGTATACTCTGCTTTTTTTAACGGTCTTTCCATATAAATGACTGTAGGCTCTTTTATTTCTATCTCCACATGATACTTTTCTTGCAGCAGAGCACAAGTCACTTCCATTTGTACTTTCCCTAAGAAAGAAAGTATGATTTCATGTGTCGCAGAATCCACATAATATCGCAGAAGCGGGTCACTGTCGGAGATTTCTAAAAGTGCATCAAGTAACATTTCCCTTTGTTGAGGTTTGCTCGGTTCAACAGTCGTTTGCAGCAGAGGGAGGGGATTTTCAATTCTCTCTCTCTGTGGCAATAGCTTTGTATCTCCAAGAACACTATTTAACTTCAAAAACTCATTCTGCAAAATAACAATTTCCCCGGAATAAGCCTTATCGATTTTACATAATTCACCATTTATTGAAGTATACATTTCTGTAATTTTTATTTTTTCCTTTTCCGATATTCTAACCGAATCTCGCAAATGCAGTACGCCACTATAAAGACGTATATATGCAAGACGCTGTCTTTTTTCCGAATACTCAATTTTGAAAACTTTTCCGCAAAGTTCAGACTGACCTCGATGTGTTGATGAATAAAATTTATTCGTAATCACTTCTATAAGGTTATCAATCCCTATATTGTTTTTTGCACTTCCGTGATAAACAGGGAACAGGGAACAATTATGAAATCTTATGCTTTCCTCTTGTTCGAGTTCTAATGCTTCCAATAATTTCCCAGACGTATATTTCTCCAAAAGGTAATCATTTCCTTCTATTACCATATCCCATTGTTCAGATTCGGTAAAGTTCATTACACGCATATTAGGATGCAGTTCTACCTTCTGTTTGATTACAATTTCCGCAGAAAGTTTCTCTTTAATATCCTGATAAACCGTTGATAAATCAATTCCATTTTGGTCAATCTTATTGATAAAAAAGATTGTGGGAATACCTATTTTCCTAAGTGCATGAAACAATATACGAGTTTGTGCTTGTACGCCATCTTTTGCAGAAATCAGTAGAATTGCCCCATCTAATACTGATAATGAACGATATACTTCTGCTAAAAAATCCATATGTCCTGGCGTGTCTATGATGTTCATCTTAGTATTTTTCCACTGAAAAGAGGTTATCGCCGTCTGAATTGTAATTCCTCTCTGACGTTCTAAAAGCGTATTATCCGTTTTCGTTGTACCTCTGTCCACGCTTCCTAATTCTGTAATCGCTCCACTGTTATATAATAAGCTTTCTGTTAAGGTAGTTTTTCCCGCATCAACATGAGCTAAAACTCCAATATTAATAATTTTCATGTGATTTTCCTCCATTCAAAAGCCCAAAAGGGCATAAAAATCCCAGTGATAAATACTCTTATCACTGGGATTTTTATGCATAACCATAGGCATACAAAGCATACAGATATTCTCCGGATACTTTAGAATCACATGATAAAGGTATTCTTAAACTGGGTACAAAAAACTAAGCCCTCCTAAAAAAGGACATCCAATTATTTGTTCCCACTATCAAATTGACAGTTTATTTAAGAATACCTTGCCGCATATTTATTAACTCCTTTTAAATAGATACTTAAATAATAGCACGTAAGAGCATATTTGTAAAGGAATCTCCAATTTTTTATCAAAGAGAGTACGTGATTACAAAATAGCTGTAATAATGTACCAATATTTGTTATTCTATAATCTTCCAATTACTCCCGTTCTTTTCAAGTACCAAATCAAATTGAGATACCTGCGTTGCTTTGGTCTGCTGGTCGATATACTCCACTGTCAGCGATACCGTGACTTGATTATCCTTACGATTGTGAATAGGATTTACCAGTTCTTGAAAGATGTACTCTTTTCCGATTGGTTTTAATATCCCGTCATTCACATAGTAGGAAAGTTCACTGGCTGTCGCTGTAGGATAGAGCTTGAAGAACGTCGTTAAAAACTCATTGATTTCATTGGTTGTAATGGAATCAACCGTCCCCTCACTTTCAATGGCTTTTGGTTTATAACTTGATTTCTTAGGTATGTTGGTAATGGTCGGATTCTTAACCAGTACCATATTTCCAGAACCATCTACATAGACACTCACTATATAAGCAGAGTGGACGGTCTTTGTATTTTCTCCCTCTGTAATGAGCTGGTCTACACTGTAGGTTACATTAAACTCATTGTCGCCAGTTGGCTCTACCGTCCATATCTGAAATCCTCTTACAGAAGACGATACAGGAATATCTTTGCGTACTGTATCAACATTGAGAGCTTGAAGTTCATCTGTCAGATAGCCTTTTAGACTTTCCATTCGATTATCAATGGACTTATCGGATTGCTCCCATGAATAGTAGACTTTCGCAAAGTTCTCTACAAAATTTTCTACATGATGAGTATCAACGTATTCCTTTTCTATGATAGTTGTTTCGTGAATAGTATGAGTATCTATAGCTGTAAAGTGCTTGAATATCGCAAAGCTGAAACTAAGCCCTAAAAGTACCCACAAGGCAATCACAACCTTTTTATGAGGATTGACCTTATAGACACGAGGTTTCTTTTCCTTTGGTATCTGTTTTTCTTTATTCTGATTTTTTCTAAATTTCATCATTAAATCTTCCTTTCTCATTGTTTGATTCGTCCTGCTCCCACTAAATGCTGTTGCCAGTAGGGGCTTGTTAAGTCGGCATAACCGATTGGGTCGCCTGCATGAAACATACGGTTATTGCCAAGGTATATCCCAACATGAGTAATATAAGAGCCAGCGTTATAGGTAGAATGAAAGAAAACCAAATCGCCAGCTTGTGCTTCCGATAGTGGGATATGCTGGGTCACATCATATTGCTGTTGTGCGGTTCGTGGTAAGTTAATTCCAGCTTTTCCATACGTCCATTGTGTCAGTCCGCTACAATCAAAAGAAGTAGTCGGGGAAGCTCCACCGTAAACGTATCGCCAGCCCTCATATTTCAGTGCTTCGTCCATGATGGCTTGTACCGTATCATCATCAAACTCTGTTGTGACAAGATACTGCGTTACCAGTTGCACATAAAACATATTGCCATAGTTGTATCGCCAGCCCCCATTGATAGGTATGGCTATGGGATTGGGGTAAGACACTTTTTCGCCACCTGAATACTCTTTTGAGAAACTTTGAGCCAGTTCAAAGGTATATTTATTTCCACGATTAGCCACATACCCTAAGAAACCACCACCATAATTGTAGGACTGGATAACCGATTCTAAATCTACACTGAGCCTTTCGCTACTGGCTAATAATTCACTGAAATACTTCACACCTTGCTTAATGGATTCTTCTGTACTCAATGAATTAGGTGGAAGACCGAGGGATTCCGAGGACTGCATAACATCTTCCGCAGTACCGCCCGATTCCACCTGTATAATCGCAAGAAGTATGTTGACATATTCTTCAACGCCATATTCTTTGGCATATTTTTCTACCATAGGCTTATGAGCCAGCACTTCTGCGGAAACATTCACACCTCCATAATGAATATTGGAAATTCCGCTGTCCTGTTCATCTGAAAATAAAATGGCAACAAACAGAAGCAGTGAGAAGACCATCAAGAATAATCCAGAACCACCAATCACTAAAGTTTTCAACTTCATGGTTTCTTACCGACTTTCTTAATGGTGGCGGTTTTGATTGGTGGTCTACTTCTTGTATTTTGTAGTGGTACTCTTTGAACAGTAGACGGACGTTCTTTTGTGATTGGACGTTGTGAAGTTCTATCTGCTGTAGTGGTTGAAGTTGCTGGCTTTTGAACGGTTTTTTCTTGAACGGTATTGCCTTGGCGTTCCACTTTTGGACTTGAAAAATCGGACTTAACTGCTGGACGCTCTTGTTTGGCTTGTTGAGATTCCTTATATGAAGTCTGAATATTAGACTGTTTTGAGGTCTGTTCATCATGATATTGTTCTTGTCTTGTAGTCGGTCTTTCATGAACAGAAGAAGCAGGCTGTTTTTTCTGTTTGACCTGTTCCATTTCAGAGCGACGCTTCGCAATGGTTTTTCGCCTTTGTTCCTGCTGTTCCTTGCGTCCACTGGCTCTGTCCGCTTTGGTTTGAGAAATACTACTGGTTAAATCACGGACATTCTCTTTTACTTTGGATTTTCCTTGATATACTGCATATCTTGCATTGGTCGGCAAATCTTTAACCTGTTCTTTCAAACCACTAGCAGTGTCTACCATTCTGTCTTTGGTATCAGCTACTGTACCGATGGTTTGACCGATACGTTTTCCAAGTGTTGATTTTTCCTTTCCGTCTGGTCGGGAGTGATCTGCTTGTGTCCTTGCAGAACTCCCCGAACCCGACTGTCCTTTTTTACCTGTAACAATGGCAGACCCAGCCCCTAGAGTAGTCATGGAACGTCCAAGTTTCCGCTGTAGACGGTGCATGTGAGCGTGCATAAGCATACGAGGTTTTCTCATCACACGACTTCCCACACTTTGAGAATCGTTACTCTGTAGAGAAAACATACTCATTAAATCGCCCAGCTTGAAGTAGATTCCTGCAAAGGTCACAATCTGTAGAAAAGCAATCAAAAAGAACGGATAACCAGCCGATAAGGTATAGAGCATGGTTGAAATACTAAATGCTGTCGTAATAATCAATGTGATTCCAGCTCGTGTCAAAATGGTATTAAAGAGCTTTGTTATGGCTCGTTTTGACATACCATCAAATGATGGAATCATGCTTAAAATAAAGCTCACAGGCAGAAACATAGCATAGATGATAAAAAGTACCTGCGAGAAAATCATGATTCCTGTTAATAGGAATACAAATATGGAAATCCCAATATTGAAGACAAATAGGAAGAAGACTGTACCTAAACGGTTAATGGTCTTTGTAATGGTTAGATTGGTATTGCTTCTGTCTTCAATTTCTTCCGCAACAATTTTTTCTCTGTCTTCGCCATTGTTGGAATCTGGGCTGGTGGAGAGCAGGCTTTCCACACGGTCAATACCGATACTTTCAATGTCTGAACTGTTGTATTGAAGCAGTAGCCACGGTTGCTGAACCTGTATGGAAAACAGGCTATCTCTGATTAAGTCCACGCTGTCCTTGCCTTGACTATCGGAATGGGGCATGACAATCTTCGTGCCAAGTGATAAACTGGTATTACTGATGTCTGATGAAAAGTCATTGATTTTTTTAATGTAGTCGGGAGCGTAGGCAATAAAGGAAGCCGATAGGATAAACACCAGCACAAAATTCATAATGGCATGAATTGCCTTTGTGGTTTCTCTCTTTATCAGTCCCGTATAGGCAACATAAACCCCAAGAACCAAAATCAAGAGTAAGAGGAATCCAACATAGAAACCCTCTGTTGAAAATCCGTTTGCACTCACACCAGCTAAGGTCTGCATATTCTTACCAATGGAATCTGCTGTAGCGGAAATGAAGTCTAAGGAATAGGCTTCCTGTACTAAGTAACCTGTCGCATTGGAAACATACAAACTGATTGTCCAAATAAAATTGGTAATGGCATATAGTCCATACATGACCTGTTTTCCAATCCCGTCCGACCAGTTCCACGGAAGCCAGCCCCAGCTATTATCCACATAAAAATCCAGTTGATAGTTTTCAAGTGGGTATCGGCTGTATTCATTTGCCACATTGACCGTATCATCTACCAAGCCCGCAGCTTGAACCACCGTTCCCAGCATGGCTAAAAGAAAAATGGCAATCACAAGTGTGAAAGCCACTGTCATTGCCACTTTACCTAGACGTTTCAGCGTCCAGTTTGATTTTATTCTGTTTACTATTGATGGTTTCACATTTACACCTCTTTTCGCACAGGTGGTCTGGTATCAAAGGCATGGAGCAGTTCTTCAAATACAGGGTGGAACTGTATCACACCGACACGACCATATAAATCACTGATAAGGCATTGCCCGTTTTCCAAATCACGCAATCGCTTCTGATTGTTTTCGTCCTCTGGGTCTACACCAAAAAAGGCTAAGGTCTTTTTAATCTCGTTAAGGTCAGTGGAACGAAATGCAAATTTTAAGCCGAGGTTATTTTTCAGTTTTTCATCTAAGAGGTCGTCTGTATTTTGGGTCACGAAATATACCCCAGCGTTCATAGCACGACCAGCCCGAACCAGCTTCATAGATAGTGTTTTTCCTTGTGCTACCTGTAAAAAGCTCCATGCTTCGTCTAAATCTACAATCTTGAAAATGCTTCGGTCTGTATGGATAAAGTCTAAAGCAAAGGTACTAATGACAATCAGCATAGCAACGGATAAAAGCTCCATAGTGGTATATTCCTCAAAGGAAGTTTCCTTGTCGGGAAGTACCAAGTCCGCAACCTGTATAATGTTCAGTTGTTTTTCTAAGCTGATAGACTGCTCCACATAACCATTACTGAATAATAAATGTGCAAAGTCATAGTCTGTAAAACTTTCGATATGGTCGGCTATACTGGTACTTAGTGGCGTATTCTCAACCCGTAATTCCTCAATCACTTTCATCAACCCTCGTACTTCACTATTGGTTACTGCACGAATGGCTTTTCTAAGGATTGGGAAGCGTTCCCCATCACGAGAGGAAATCCCCGTAAGGAATGTCAGAATATCAATAGCCAGTGATTCAGAATCTTTGGGATTTTTCATAATCACATAAGGGTCAAGTAAGCCTTTGTTTTTCTCATCAGAAGTCAGAGTGACGATATTGATTTCATGGGAAATCTCTGGCAAGGTTTCTTTCCATCTGCCACGTTCTGCTTTTGGGTCTACAATCACTGCTTGTGCCCCATAAAGCACCGCATAATAGACGATAAGGTTATTCGCAAAGGATTTACCACCACCCAGCGAACCAACAAAAGCCGACGCTAACGCATTGGTTACTGAACCCTTAACCCCTTGACTGGCAAGAGCAGGTTTCAGATAGACATTGCGTCCAGTATCTAAGCTGTAGCCAACATAAATCCCCTCATTTTCCCCCAGCATTTGAGTAGCACCAAAACCTAAACCAGCGAGGAAATCAGAGGTCACGTATTGAATATAATCATTCATATAACGCTTGCTGGCAGGTAAAAATTCTTCATGTAAGCCGAGCATATCCCCAAATGGTCGTACCAGTTTTACGCTTAAATCGTCATAAAAATCTTTCACTTCATTACAACGACGTTTGAGTTCGTCAAGATCATTTGCTGATACCCTTACCACATAAGACAGCTTGTACATAGATTCCTTGCTTTGGTCTAAATTGGTTTCCAGCTCATTCACACTTTCCAGAGCTTCCGCCACATTGGAGCTGGTTTCATTATCACTTTGCCAAGCGTGGTTATCCAAGTCTTTCAGTTCTTTCTTTTTATTGCGGACAGTAGATAGGGCTTTACGATTCGCTACAATTTCCACATTCATTGACGTATCAATCGGGAATGTAAATTGCTGTTGCTGGTAGTAGAAGATTTCAGAGGACGGGAAGTCCAGTTCTCCGACAATGCTGTTAATGGTAAAGTAAGCTACATAGACGGTTTCATCTTCCTGCTGGATTTTCAAATATCGCTGTTTTTCTTCCACCAAACAGCGAGTAGGCTTAATCAAGTCATAGTATTTAATCAGCGTTTCATTATCCAGCTTTTTCTTTGATAGATGGTACTCATACTCTTCATAGGCAGTGCCTGTCTGTCCGTAAAGGTGTTCAATCAGATAGCCGAAGTCGTCCTTATCTAACCTGCGGATTTTGAAACGACGAGAGATTTTATTTTCTAAGAGCTTTTCCATCTTCTGAAAACGCAGGATTTCATCATTACTCATACTAACAAAATCGCCCATCAGCTTATGGTTCACATCATAGACAAAATCAGACAAAGCATTTTTTGCTTCAACGGTAAGACTTTTCATAGAAAACTCCTGATCGTTGAGAAGCAACTTAAAGCCGATAAAGAAACGGTAGTTCACTTGATTTTCGCCAATCATGGATATTAAAGCGTCTGTCTGTTGGTCGATTTTGTCATAGGCAACCGCTTTGAGCTTGCCAGTGACTTCATTTTTGGAACGCTCTTGTGCAGAACGTATGCTGGATTCTGTACTGATTTGTAAAGCATGAATTTTGCCATCACGATTTTGTGCGATAAGCTGTCTGAAAGAATCATGCACTTGTATTTTCTGTTCTGGACTTAGAAATGAGTAATTGTAAGGAACAAGCTCATAGTAAGCATAACATTCCCCGTCTTTATTCCAGACGAGATTGTTTTCAATGTATTTAATTGGATATGCCATAAAATTCACTCCTAACTGCTGTAATGGCTTCTTGTGGCTGGTTTCTGCCAAGCGTTACTTTTTTTCCTGCATAGGTCAGCTTTGGTCGCAGTGCATAAGCAATGACAGACTTCAAAAATCCATAAGGCTTTTTACCATCAAAAGTTTTTGTAGACATAAACCATGTGAAAGCCACAGGAATCCCAAAGTATTTGAGAAATGCTCCCTCTATCATGGAAAGAGGGGGCAAGTTGCCAAGTATCATCACTGCAAAGAGTGACACGACAAACCATGTCATTTGCGTAAAGGTTATGGGAAACGGAAGTCTAAAATCATTGATAGAATACAGTACCTTTTCCACAGACCAGATACTGGTATAGCTTCGTATTTTCTTCATGTAATCAATCCTTTCATAAAAAATAGGGGTAGCTGATTGAGCCACCCCGTAAAATAGAAAATCTGCCAGTAGTAATGTACCGACAGATTTAATAGACGATTTCAAAAATCCCATGATTGGTTGAGATAAACGTTCCTGAAAGGTCTAAATCCCGACCATAGGCTTGATAATCAATATAGTTTTGAAGACTAGCTGGTACTTCGCCTAAAGCACCCGTTTCTTCAATGTAGTAGCGTGCCACGTCATACATATCATCACAATCGGAATGAATGATAATATCCTCTTGATGTTCGCTTAGTTCTTCAATGCTTGAAAAATGAGTGAGCAGAGCAGATAGCTCCGATTGTAATTCTTCGGGTAATTCCGATACCATTTCCCATAGTCGATTGAGTTCGCCAATGGAAGTGTATTCGTCAACCGTAAAGGGTAACTCGTAGTCATGAATGGCGTATTCCTCATATTCATCATTCAAGCCGATTTTCTCTTTGACTTCCTCAAAGTCAATGGGAAAGGTAAACCACGCACCGACCAATTCGCCCTCATTGTATTTGCCTAAATTCGCAATATAGACTTGCATATCGTCCATATATTCACGTCCTTTCTTTGTAGAGATTCAAAAATCCCTACCGCACTTCGTTTGGTGTACCATTCCTTTGCGGAACATAAGAAAACCACTTATATTCCACAAAAGAACGGTTTTATTTAAGCACCAATAATGCGATTGAATAGCTCTAGTAAAATGTCTTTTACTCCAGCAGCGTTGAAGACTAAGCCAACCGCAATAATCGCAATAATTAAAAAGCCAATCAGTTTGCTAAACTCACGCTTGAAGCCAAGATACAAGCCAATCACAACGATTGCTAAAAGCACCAGTGATTGAGCGTTTGATAGAAACCAGTTATAAAGGTTTTGTCCAAAATTCATAAAAATGTTCTCCTCTCTATATTCAATGAATTTGTATTTGAGTTATTTTTTTGTTGTTATCACGTCCTGTTCTTTTACTGACTGTTGCTTCAAAATCTGCTTGTGTCGGTCTGTCAGTTTCGCATGGTCGAGAATGTCTTTTACAACCTGCGTCTGGTTGATTTCATCAAGTTTAATCGCAACCTTTAAGGTCGGGGCAACTTGATGAGATAGCCAGTTCAGCGTCCTTTGGAAGGAGTAAGGCTCTGGTTTTGTGGTTAGTTTTAATCGTTCACGATTGTTCCCAATAAACCAAGCCCATTCTTCATTCAGTTTCCAATCAGAACGAGGTTTGGAATCGTCTTTATCTACAAAACGGATATACCGATTGATAATTTTAAAGGCGGTATGCTCTGGATTGTCATAGACGAGTAAATCACGGACTGCATAATAGGCACGCTCATTTTTCAATCGAATCTCAAAACGGTTTTTTACTTCTGCGTCTTCAATGGGAATATCATTTTTCTTGTACTGCTCGTAGTCCTTTTCATAGATACAGAAATAAACTTCACTTTGTAATGAACCGATATAGAGGGTGTTTCCCATACATTCCTTTTCCTCTTTGCGTACCAGTTCGCCACTGCGATAGCTTTTAAAACTGCGGAAGACGGAGATACATTCTTCCTGTTGGCACTTTTCAGTGAGTACAGGGATATTTAAAATCCCTGTCTTATCGTTAATGGCAAGGTCAAGGCGTTTCATCACACCGCCAGCCACCAAAACGTCCATAAAGAACTCATACCAGCTTCTTTGTTGTGCCAGAAGATAGCTTTCAAATTGTCTGCACCCACGACCTTTCAATTCCACCAGAACTCCTTTGTCCAGTTCATGGGAGCAAAGGACGAATATGTCGCCTAAAGCATAATGCTCTGAATAAGAATAGAAACCATAGTCCTCATGAAGAAAATAGGACAGTTTCAGTTGTAAGATGTTTTCGACCACCTGCTGTACGTCTGTTGTCGGAAAGCGAATTCTTACATAATCAAACAGCATTTCAAGGGGAGCGTCGGGATTGAAGCGTTCCAGAGCTTCCCAAAGGGACTGCTGTAAATCCTCTGATGGCTTGACTTTTCCTGTTTCAATATCGCTTAGATACTGCCTTGTAATACCAGTCGCAACAGCTAAACGGTTTTGAGATAGTCCATAAGCCAAGCGTTTTTCTTTTAAATGCTGTAACCAAGTTTGTTCATTCAGTAAAAATCCCTCCAATCAAAAAGGCGTATGTCAACTTTTAAAGCCCATTTGACATACGCTGAAATTTTGTAAATCCCTTGTAACCAAAGGATTTTCTAATGTTTTTTTGACTGTTTCCTGTCGATTTGTACCCCCCTGTTAGATACGGGGGGGTAAGTGCTGGCGTGGCTATTGCCACACCAGCCAGCAAGATCAGTCCACACCTGCGACTTCCGCTTCGCACGTCGCCTGCGTGGACTGTCTGCTGTTGGATAACTTTTTAATTTCCTCCAAGAAATCATATCCTTTTGGTACAAGGGGAGTATAAAACTCTGATATGACACTTGTTCCTACATCAACATAGCCACGACCTTTGATTCGCTTTAAGAAGAAATCCTTTTGTACGTCACTGCCAAACATCATGCCATAGCCCATTTCAGACATACGACCTAAAGCCACTCTGAAATTAAACTGATCACGGATTCCGTCGCCTAAATATTTTGCGTCTGGACGTTGACAAGCCAGTATTAGAAAGAAGCCAGCTTGACGACCTAACATGACAATCTGTTTCAGCTTATTCATAACTGCGGTGTTTTCTTTTGTTCCCAGCATTTCCATGAAAGCGACGTATTCATCAAAGATTAAGAAGTGTGCCGGGAGACCTAAGTAAGCATAATTTTTGCCAGTCTTATAGTTCTTCATCTGCTTCATTTCCTCACTACGTTTCATCATTTCTTCATAGAATGTTTCAATGCAAGAAAGCAAGTCTTCTTTTCTATAGTAGACATTTGCCATCACAGAACCTAAGTCCGCAAGATCAGCATTTTTCGGGTCAAGAATATACAGTTTTGAATCTGTATGAAGCAAGGCTTCAATCAGTGTCAGTATAAAGTAAGTTTTACCGCCACCTGTACCACCAGCAATCAACATATGAGGGAGCTTATCATATTCCCACCATACGTTTTTCATTAAGCGAAGTTTACCATCTTTAGCTTCTACTTCATCAATAGAAATACGACTGGCTATGGTGTCATAGAGCAAAGTATATTCCACATAGGAATCCTTTAACTCTTTATCCGTCAGCTCACAGTACAAGCCACTCTCTAATTTCTTTTCCAAGTGTAAGAGTTGGTCTTGATATTTTCCCAGCGTGATTTCCACCCGTATCTGTATCAAGCCATTTTTAAGTCGATAATACATTTTAGGGAAGTAGGTTATCTTTTCCTTTGTACGACCAGCACTATCTTTAAAGAAACCCTCTGTTTTGACCTGTTCAGATTCATACCACTTGTTTTCAAGTATCATCTTTGCCAGTTTTTGACGGTGGTAAAGTTGTTTAACCGTATCATAGCGAACCCGTTTGAATACAAACGCTACCAGCAAGCAGATAAGAATTGCGACACTGAAACTGATAATTAAATAGGGAATGTCAATCTTATCTGCTTGTGATAGGTTAAAATCCTGCCAGTTGATCTGCTGGATTGTCTTCACATGAAACAGTCCGACAACCAGCAGGAAAACAGGCAGGAGTGACGCTATCGTAAAATGAAAGACTAAATCTTTACCAGATGGGCGAATCCTTTTACCACGCTGTTTCATGCGAAAAAGTCTCCTTTCTACCTAGCGACTATTTGTCTTGTGTCGGTTCTTTCTTTGCTTGTGGTTGAGCTTTGAATGAACTAGAATCCTTTGTCAGCACAATATCGTCTGCCTTGATATACCAGTCAACATCTGCTCCTTGATAGGTGGCAGTAGCAACGGTGTCCGCAATGGGATTGATAAGTTCCACCCGTGCGTTATAATCAAACTCTTTCAAAGGCACGCTGGCAGGAATACTTACTTGAATCATGCGTCCTTGTCCTTTGGATTTTAAGTCATAGGTACGTTCCTTGATTTCATCTGAAACCGACCCGTCTTCATTTTGGATTCTCACTTCACGACGTAGAGCAGAGAATTTCAATTCTCCAAAAGTCGTGTCTTTATCTAATACAATGCCATTTGCTAATCTCATCATTTTTCCTCTCTTTCTTTATTCTTTTATCATGTCGTCAGCATGTAAAAGGTAATTTGTAAAACCACGAGTGCCGATTTTGTAGCCCTCTGCGGTAATACGTGGATTGACTAACTTCACACGTTCCTCAAAGCCGAAATGTTTTTCGCCAGCTTCAGCAGGAAGCACCACCACAATATCATCTGCTCTTTGAACATCAGAATAGAGATTATAGCTTCTTGATAAGACAGTTAGCCGTCCGTTGATTCTTCGCTGAACGACTTTATCCTCGCCAGCAAATTCTAAATTGCCGAATGTTTTTTCCATGTTGGGAATCACAAATTTAAGTTCCATATTTTTACCTATCCTTTCTTTTTTATTGGCTGAATGAATGTTTGATGGTCTTAAAGAGTGGGGAACGACCTTTTGATTCTTGATTTTTTGTTTTCATAAGTTCACTTCCTTTCAAAATCGGGTAAAAAAATAGACACCTCATTTTTTGAAGTGTCTACCTATTAAATATTCAAATTTTATTGGAAGTATCTTTATATCTTCACTTTTCAAGGATAAATCGTCGTATCAAAGCTCATTCATAAGTAGTAAATTAGTAGTAAATTGAGTGGTTTTGACCTTGATAAAGTGTGATAAGTCCAGTTTTTATGCGGATAACTAGATTTTTATGCTATTTTTATTTTTAAAAAAAACTTAAATACATATAAAAGCTAATTGACAATGATTTTCAATTAAAGTATAATAAGACTAACAAATCAGGGAGGAGCTGAAATGCGATGGTTAAGAATCGCAGGATGGCGAATCCTGAAATTACAGAGATATGGAGGTGTTTGTTATATTCACATTGAAGGATTTAAAACCAGGACAAAAAGCGTGTGTTGGTTCGATTGCGGTTGAAGGTCTGATGAGACGAAAGCTCATGGATATGGGTGTTACACCCGGTGTTGAGATAGAAGTTAATAAAACAGCTCCATTTGGGGATCCCATTGAAGTTCGGCTGAGAGGTTATGCGTTGAGTCTCAGAAAGAAAGACGCGGAAAATATTCTAATGGTTCAGTAGCATCAGGCAGAACGGAAATGAGGAAAAATATGAAATTTAAGGTTGCTTTGGCGGGAAATCCCAATGCGGGAAAGACCACGCTATTTAATTGTCTCACCGGCAGCAATCTGTATGTGGGTAACTGGCCGGGAGTGACGGTGGAAAAAAAGGAAGGCGAATTAAAGAATACTTCAGAAAGTATTTCATTGGTCGATCTTCCGGGTATTTATTCACTGGCACCCTATTCCATGGATGAGATTGTCTCGCGAAATTTTCTGCTGAATGAACATCCTGATCTTATCATCAACATCATTGATGCTTCAAATATCGAGCGTAATCTTTATTTAACCACGCAGCTCATGGAGCTGGATTGCCCAATGGTTGGCGCTCTCAATATGATGGATGTCGTGGCGAAAAAAGGGGTAAAAATCGATGTTGACATGATGGAAAAACTGTTTGGCTTTCCGTTTGTGGAAATATCGGCACAAAATGAAACGGGCATTGACGAGCTGATTCGATTGGTCGAGAAGATCGTGGTCGATGATAAAAGGCAGGCATTCCCGAAGATATTTCCCGAAAAAATCAATGAAATGTTTGAAGTATTTGAAAGTTTGTTGAAAGACAAGTACCCGGATGTTCTGGCGGATTATCCCCGGATTTTTCGAACGGTAAAACTGATTGAAAAAGATGAGGAAATTTTGTCAAAGCTTGATGATCCGGCTGAATTATTGGGCGATATTGAGAAGACAAGAGAGCAGATCGAAGAGTTTTCAAAACATGATGTGGACAGCGCCATCGCGGATTTCCGTTACCGCTTTATCACTGACAGTGTCAATCAGGCAACACGAAAAACGAAAGAAAACAGCTTTCAGTTTGCGGAAAAACTCGATAAAGTTTTAATGAATCGCTTCGCGGCGATCCCGATTTTTTTTGTTTTCATGTTCATCATTTACTACATCTCCATCACGCTGGTGGGGAATTTAACCGTCGGCGGCATTGAGTGGTTCATCAACGACGTGCTGATCGTCAACATCGCATCGGGCCTGGGAGGCATCGGGGCAGATGATTGGATCATTGCTCTGATCAATGATGGGATTATCACCGGGGTGGGCGCCGTCATCACCTTTGTACCGCAGCTGATGGTCCTGTTCTTTTTTATCTCCATTCTGGAAGACAGCGGATATATGGCAAGAGTTGCTTTTATGATGGATCGTATCTTCCGCCATTTTGGGATGTCAGGAAAATCCTTCATTCCCATGGTTGTCGGCTTGGGCTGTTCGGTTCCGGGGATCATGGCAACACGGACGCTGGAAAATGAACGAGAACGTAAATTGACAGCCGTTTTGACACCGTTTATTTCATGTGGTGCGAAAATGCCGATCTACATCCTGATGGCTTCGGTGTTCTTTACCGCGAATCAGACATTGCTGGTGTTTTCGCTCTATCTGATCAGTTTGATTGTGGTCTTTTCGTCCGGGTTCATTCTTTCAAAAACCTGGTTCAAGGGGGCCGATTCGGGTTATCTTCTTGAGATTCCACCCTATCGACTGCCCAAATTGAAGAATACCCTGACTCAGGTATGGGATAGAATAAAAGAATTCCTGATACGGGCAGGAACCATTATCTTTGCGGCATCGGTCGTTTTATGGTTTTTACAGAACTTTACGCTGTCGTTTCAAATGGTGCAATCCGCGGATGAAAGCATTCTGGCAGCCTTTGGCAAATTGATTGCGCCGGTTTTCGTACCGCTCGGTTTCGGCAACTGGATGGCCTCTGTTGCATTGCTGACTGGCATTGCGGCCAAAGAAATGATTATCAGTACCTTGAGCGTATTGACGGCGGGTCAGGCAAGCGGCCTGACGGACGCAATCAGTCAGATTTTCACACCGGTTTCGGCTTATAGTTTTATAATTTTTGTGTTGTTGGCATCACCTTGTATGGCGGCGCTTGCCACCATGAAAAAAGAGCTGGGAAACTGGAAAGACTTTCTTTTTGCACTGGCTTACCAAATTGGTTTAGCCTACGTCGTGTCCTTTCTAGTTTTTCAGATCGGAAGCAGAATATTTATTTATTAGAGATCAGAAAGCAGGTATAAAATGGTTACGTGGATATTGGCAGCTTTGATTATTGGCGCTGCCGGTTATGTTATATTTAAAAAAGTCAGGAAGATGAAATCAGGAGATTTTACCTGTGAAGGCTGTAAAGGCGGAAGTTGCCCCGGTTGCAAAACGGGAACAGAAGATCCTCAGAAAAACAAAAAAGAGCTTTAAGTAGCTGCAAAATTTTGAGCGTTGTAGGTTTGGGGACCATTGTTTTATCGGTTGCAATATGCAACGAAAAATAAATTTTTACTCTTTCTTTAATTGATTTATCGTGTTACCATTCAAGTTAAAAGAGAATGGAGAGAAAAAGTGGAAAATAAAGACAGCCCTTTCAGACTCGCTCAAAATGTTTGTGGGTTTACGCTAATCGAGGTAATCGTGGTGATCGCGATCCTGGGAGCGTTGACCGCTTTGGCATTGCCGCGTTTTACTGGGGTTCTTGCGAATTCGCAGGAAAAAACAGATTTGGCAAATGTTCACATCGTTCAAAGTGCTGTCGAACTGTATGAGGCTGAAAAAGGTGAGATCCCATCCACGATAGCCACTTTTGACGGATTGGTTACAGAATTGAACGCAAAGGGCTATTTAAAAAATGCCGAGATAAAGCCAGTGAGCAAAAATAAAGTATTTAGTTATGATAAATCGACCAAAACAGTGAGCCTCAAATAGAAGTGAAAGAGATGAAAAATGTAGCAGATGTAAACGAATACATATTTTCTGCGGCCAAAGAAAGAACAACGAAAAAGTCAGGGCGATTTCAAAAAGGGTATACCTTACTGGAACTCGTGGTGACTTTGTCAATACTGTCATTTCTGACGGTATCCATGGTAAGCTTTGGCTTTGGAGAAAAAGAGAAAATTGCGGAAAATGCCTTCAATGCAGAATGTGAAAAGATTCTGTACACATTGCTTCAGTATCAAAATGAAGCCATCATGGATGGCTGTCCACGGAAGATACGGTTTCTGGATCAGGGGATGCAGGTAAATTGGACCAAGGATAGCATCAATCATCAGACCGTGATTCCGGTGGCGACATTTCGTTTTTTCGGTGCCTATACGGGATTGAGTTCGCTCAAGCTCTATGGCAGTGGCACCGTCTCAACAGGAGGAACGGTGAAGCTGACGAGTCCCAGCGGCAGCGTCAGAAAAATAATTATACAGCCCGGCAATGGAAGGATCTATTTGGATGAGCCATAAACGAAACGGTCAATTCAGACGGTTAAAGGAAACACAAACCGGCTATACCCTGGTGGAGGCGATTATTGCGATTGCTATCTGCGGTTTTGGGCTTACCGCCATTCTGGGACTCTATGGAATGGCGATTAAAACGGAGATGGTTTCAAAAAATATTTTTGAACAGTCCATTGAAATCAACAGCATGTACGATGAGATTTCTGGAAGTTTAAAGGAACCCGCCGCCGAAACGCTTTCCGAAAAAGTGGCTGCCGTTTTACAAAGCGGCTATCCGGATTATCGGCTGGAAGAAATAAAAAGCAATGATGAGCCGAATCTGTATACGATCAAAATTTCGCATCAAGGGCCAAACAGTCGGGAGAAGGTATTCTTTTTCAAAGTTATTTGGAGGCCGTCATGAAAAAGAAGCCTTTTAATGAAGACGGTTATTCTCTGATTGAAGCCATCATGGCTTTGATGGTGATCGCGCTGGTTCTGGTCATGCTGTTGACAGGACTGGTATTTGTGAACAGCATTCATGATAAAGCGCAAATCAACCAAAAAGTCGCCTACAACGAACGCTATTTAAACCTTTTCTTTCAAAAACAGGTTCTGAAATCGGAGCGCATCATCGTTAAACACAACCGCGTCTACCTGCAGGATTTGGATAGCCCGGACAGTTTTTATAATTTTTATCAATATCAATATGGTTTGTTGCGACGTTTCAAAGTCGATAATATAAAATTCAACCTGATCGGAGGCGGGGAAAACAGTCAGTTTTCTGATAATATCCGGAGTTTTGCCCTTACTCTGGGACCGCATAACGAAATAGTGCTTGAATATACATTGGCCGTTGATGGACAAAGCTATCAGCGGAAAACGACGATTCAGCACGGAAAGACCGTGGAATTTCTTGATAAAGCTTATTAACAACGAAGAAGGATTTATCCTGCCGCTGGTGCTTGTGGTGATTGCTCTGCTGGCCGGAGGCGTCGGATACTTATTAACTCAGGGAATTGCCGAACTGCATGCAAATGTGTTGAATCAGGATTACGAGCTTTGTGTTTTAACAGGGAAAAATGCCATGGCGGTTGTGCAAGCCGAACTGGAGAACAATATCCATTATAACGGAACAGCGGCGATGGAAAACGATGAAAATGGCGGCAGTTACAGCATTGCAGTCACAGAAGCATCTGAAAACCTACGCGTTGTCGAGATAAAAAGCCGGTATGGTGATTTCAAAAAAGGCATAACTGGTGAGATCGAGATTATGCCCGCGAGTGAAGAAACAGATAAGGGGAAAATCCTGTCATTTAAATGGAAAATGGTGGAGGTAGAATGAAAAAGGAAAAAAGACAATGGGTGGTTGATCTGGGTACGGAACTAACGAAAATAATCAGTGGATACCGCAATGAAGCCGGCATTGTGCAAATCGAAAACTACTGGATTGAGAAAACACCGAAAGATGTTTTTAATGAGGGGATGCCGGAAAAAAAGATCGATCTGGTGGTGTTTCTCAGAACACTGCTTAAGGGTCATAGCAGAAAAGATGATTTGATGCTGGTGCTCAATCACAGAAAAATGATCGTGTCGTCTTTTGCCTATCCGATGATGACCCAGGAGGATCTCAAAAAGGCCGTCAAATGGGAAATGCAGGTGATGATCCCAGAAAAGTTGGCTGAATGGGACAGCGCTTACCATGAAATCAGTAACGCTACCAAGGCCAAGGCCACTGAAAAGATTGATGACTGGCGGATTGATTATTTGGCCAAAGAGCGGATTGAAAGATTTGAATATCTGGGCTTCGATGATAAGAAAATCGATGCCCTGGGCATAGCGGTACAAAAAGAATTGCTGGATGCATACTGCAGGGTTTTCAAGAGCACCAAACATGCACTGAAACGGATTGAACCGCAGTTTTACGGATATGGAAAACTGCTCGATGCGGAAGCAAAAAGAATGGATTTGCTCATTGATATGGGTCAGACCGGCGCCCGTCTGATGTTTTATGATAAGGGCTTCCTTCAGGAAGAAAGACGGATCGAAACGCGGGTCTCATCGGATCTGGATGGTTATCTGGCACCGATTGTCAAAGGAATAATGGATAGTTTTCAATCGCCGTTAGGGATTGCCAGAGGGTATGAAAAAAGCAATATCTATTTACTGGGTGGAGAAAGCATCAAGGACGGAGTTCTGGCCAGCATCGGAGCGAAGATTAACAAAGAAATCAAATCGCTTTCATGTTTTCTGGAAAATCAGCAATTGTTTCGTTTCCCGGAAGAAATAACCAAAGACGAGATTTGCTTATTGTTGCCCTGTTTAAGTGGTATGCTGAGATAACAGTTTTGTGATAGGAATGGAAATTGATATGAAAACAGAAATAAACCTGTTGCCAATTCATTCAGGGAAGGAAAGAATCGGGAAATTATCAGGTAGAGACATGTGGATCATGATTATTATTGCATTGACGATTTTATTTATTGCGACCGATGGTATTTTAAGCATACTCAATCAAAATTGTCTGGCGAGCATACAACAAGTTGATGCGGTTATCAAGAATAAAAGTGAATCCCAGATTGTCTATCAGAATATTTCTGATCAGAACGCGTTATTGGAACATCAAATTATACTGAAGGAAGCCTTGACGCAGAACAAAGATTTATCGCTGCAGTCATTAATTGACGTATGTGATACGCTTCCGACCGGCGTCAGCCTGATCGAATATACATTCATTGACGGAAATTTGAAAGTGACTGGTCGTACGAAAAACCAGGAGGATATCTTTCTGTTCAAAGATCAGCTGATGACACGTGAGTTGTTCAAGAATGTGAGCATCCAGAATACTTCAAATAAAACATTGCCTGATGGTGAAAATAAAAGCACCACCAATGAGGCTGCAAATGCAAACATCTGGGAATTCACGTTCGCGATCCAGGTTGCAGATGGTGACAAATAATGAGCCGAAATGTTATCGACAAAACCAGTCAAAAAGAAGCGCAAACAAGTGATCAGGGCCTGAAACTGAAAATCGAAAAAGGCATTATTCTGGTTGCCGTTCTCATTATGATGACGGCATTTATTTTGGTTCCCCAATATCAGGCGTATGCTTTAAACAAGGCAGTTCTGCAGGAAAAGCGCAACATCAGCACGGGCTTTCCCGAAGAAATGACAAAAGAGGCGTATTTGTCGGAAGTGGGAAGCATTCGCGAAAAACTTAATGAGAGCCGAAATGATATTCCGGAAAATATTGATACGGTAGGGCTCTATTACGGAATGGTGCAGATGGCAGAGGATGCAGAAGTCACGCTGGTATCGATCGAGTTCAACACACTGAATACTCAAATGGAGGAGGCAGTCGGTGTGAAAATTGACAAGGCGTTTATTGAAAATGAAGACAAAACAATAAAAGGACCGGATGGCAGATATTTGGCCAGTTGTTCGTTCACGGTTGTCTGCTCGGGAAATGAAGCGAACTTCATCCGCTTGCTTCAGGCAGTGGCAGTCTATCAACCAATTGTAAAAGTAATCGATACGGAAATAAAAGGCGATGTTCTGTCCGGCAAGACCATGACTTTGAAGCTGGAAAGTTACGGAACAGTTGATGAAATAACGAAAGAAAAAGCTGATCAGAATAGTTGAATCAG
This sequence comes from Acetobacterium fimetarium, assembly GCF_014284475.1. Taxonomy (GTDB): domain Bacteria; phylum Bacillota; class Clostridia; order Eubacteriales; family Eubacteriaceae; genus Acetobacterium; species Acetobacterium fimetarium. The sequence goes on from NZ_WJBC01000005.1 coordinate 118,142, forward strand.
CTTTCACGGTATTAAAATGATAGTTTTTTAAATGGCGTTGTTACAAAATGTTTTACTTTTCGGGATTAAATTTCGCGGCGATCGAGGATTTCGTTTAAACTTGAATAAAAATCCGAAAAAATACGCTGAAGTTCGTCGATCTCCTGGCTGGAAAGGTTTTCAATGACTTCGTTAACGGGTTTGAATAAATCGGTATGAGCACTGCCAAGTTGAGAAAAAATGGATTGACCGTCTTCGGAGAGTGTAAAAACGACTTCACGCGTATTGACCGCTGATTTTTCTTTTTTGATCAAGCTCTTTTCCAGAAGCTTGGAAGTGCATTTGGAAATCGCACTCTTGGAAATGCCAATTTTGTTGGCCAGTTGCGTTAAGTTTATTTCTGGAAAATGACCAATCATATCGAGCGCCTTGAGCTCAGAAGGAAACAGTGAATACGAACGGCTGCTCACATTGAAATTCTGGGGGAGCACAAGGATATTTTGATATAGATTTGCTGAATCCACGATGAGTTTTTTTACCGTCGTCCGATCAACCGCTGCAGTCGGCTGAATATCGGAAGTTTTTGATTTTTTTTCAACGGTACCTGATTTTTTTTCTTCATTCAGATTCTTCTTTTTTGATTCTTTCTTGGAATCCCTGACTTCTTTGCCAGTCAGTTTCTTGCTCTTTTTCTCTTTCTTCAAAACGATACCCCTTTCAAAAAATTGTTTAACCATGGCGATGGTTTTGTTCACCATGTTTACATACTACAATAATAACGAACTATAGCGCTGATTGCAACAGAAATTGTACTTTTGTTCATTGTTTTATTCTGCTTTTTTAGATTGCATTTTAGATGTTTTTTAGTTAAAATAATAACGTGGGTAAGACTGTTTCATAGAACAAACAGGGTTACACCTAATTTTAATTAGGAGGAACGGAATGAAAAAGAAATTGGGAGTATTGATGCTTGCGCTGATTATGATCGTCGTAAGCGTTGCAGGATGTAGTTCAGGTTCGACATCAAAATCAAATCAGGTGACAAAGGTTGGTTTTATGTACGTCGGCCCTGCTGATGATGGTGGCTGGTCACAGGTTCATGATCAAGGTCGGGCAAAAATGGTTGAACACTTTAATGGCAAGGTTGAGACCGTCGTTAAGGAAAATGTTGCAGAAGAAAAGAGTGCCGTTGTTTCAACGATTAGAGATATGGTTGATCAGGGCTGTACCATTATCTTTGGAACCAGTTATGGTTTCATGGAAGGGATGGCAGAAGCTGCCAAAGAATTCCCAGACGTTAAATTTGAACATTGCTCAGGTTATATGACCGCTGATAATATGGCAACTTATTTTGGACGAATTGAAGAACCCCGTTATTTATCAGGGATCGTTGCTGGGTTGACAACAAAATCAAATAAAATTGCCTACGTTGCCGCCATGCCAATTCCAGAAGTTGTTCGTGGCATCAATGCCTTTGCGCGGGGCGTAAAATCAGTCAATCCGGACGCGACTGTCAATGTATCATGGACCAACACCTGGTATGATCCAACCGTTGAAAAAGCAGCTGCTGAAGCACTAATTCAACAGGGCTGCGACGTAACTGCGCAACATCAGGATTCGACAGCGACAATGGAAGCTGCGAAAGAAGCCGGAAAACTGTCCATCGGCTATGACCTCAGTGCCGCGACCACGATGCCGGAAGTTTACATGACCGCACCGCTTTGGGATTACAGTGGCTACTATATCGACCGTGTTCAGGCTGTTATTGACGGCAACTGGAAAACCGGTCAATATTGGGGCGGCATGAATGATGGCATTGTTTCACTGGATACCCTGACTTCATTGGCACCTGGATCTGCTCAGTCAAAGGTTGATACTGCAACCGCAGCGATCAAGAGTGGCACACTCAAAGTATTTGCCGGCGAGATCAAAGATCAAACTGGAACGGTACGAGTCAATGCTGGTGCAGAATTGACGGATGATGCTCAATTAAGTATGGACTGGTTTGTCGATAATGTTGTCGGCAGCGTAAAATAGTCAAAAAACTAATGACGGACAGGGTCCTAATGGCTCTGTCCGCTGTTTTTATAGCAAAGGTGAAAGCATGAATAATGATTATGTTGTTAGAATGAAAAACATCACAAAGGTTTTTGGCAAGGTCAAAGCCCTGGATCATGTGGAATTTTCATTAAAAAAGGGAGAAGTGCACGCCATACTGGGTGAGAACGGCGCCGGGAAAAGCTCACTGATGAATGTTTTAAACGGTATCTATATGCCGGATGAAGGTTCGGTAGAAGTGAAGGGACAGATCGTGAAGATCACCTCCCCCAAAGATGCGCTGAACTTAGGTATCGGGATGTTGCCGCAGCACTATAAATTGGTGGAGGTTTTTTCCGCCATTGAAAATGTTGCCGCCGGCAGCCGGAAGACGCCCCCTTTTTTAAATAAAAAAAAGATTTTAGATGATATGGGGAAATTGATCGACAAATTGGGCATGGATATTGATCCGCATAAAAAAGTATATGAAATGTCGGTGGCTGAAAAGCAGAGTCTGGAAATTTTCAAGGTGCTTTACCGCGGCGCCGATATCCTGATTCTGGATGAACCGACTGCAGTGCTCACTCCTCAGGAGATCAACAATTTATTTGGCATTATCAGAAAAATGGTGAACAATGGCTGCTCCGTCATTATTATTACCCATAAACTGGAAGAGGTCATGGAAATCAGTGACCGGATTACCATCATGCGAAAAGGAACGACGATTCAGACCGTCAATAAAAATGAAACAAATCAGCAGGAGCTGGCGGGCATGATGGTCGGGGATGTCATGGAGCTCAATGTTCCTTACGTTCAGGTGGAGCGCGGCAAAAAGTGCCTGGAAGTCAAATCACTGACGGCGGTTGACCGGAACAAGGTCAATATCCTTGATCATGTGAGTTTTGACCTTTATGCCGGAGAAATTCTTGGGGTTGCCGGAATTGCAGGCAGTGGACAGAAAGAACTCTGCGAAGGCATCGCTGGATTGTACCCGATAAAAAGCGGGGAAGTTATTTTTGAAGGGGAGAACATTGTCGGTAAAACACCGGAAAAGATTTACGACTTGGGGATCAGCCTGAGCTTTGTTCCGGAGGACCGTCTGGGAATGGGACTGGTCTCATCGATGGATATCATTGACAATGTCCTGCTCAAGGACTACCGTAACAAAAAAGGCTGGGGAATTTCCCGGGCTGTTTCGCGTGGAAAAGCCGAAATGCTAGTCGAAAAACTCAATGTTTCAACACCGGCCATTGAAAATCATGCGGTCAGCCTGCTGTCGGGAGGAAATATTCAGAAAGTTCTGCTGGGACGTGAAATTGCCCTTGATCCGAAGCTGATGGTGACGGCTTATGCAACGCGCGGACTGGATGTGGGTTCGTCCCAGATTATTTATGAACTGCTGAATGCTCAAAAAGTCAAAATGAAACCTATTATGTACGTCGGGGAAGATCTGGATGTGCTGATGAATCTGTGCGATCGCATTATGGTATTATGTGAAGGAAAAATTACCGGGATTGTCGATCCCAGAAAAACGACCAAAGAAGCTATCGGGCTGCTGATGTCCGGGGTAATGGATGAAGGTGGAGAGAAATGATTCATATAGTTAAAAAAGAGGTTCCCAAAACCCGGGATAAAATGATCATCCGGGTTGCCGCAATTCTTGCCGCTCTTCTCGTGGCATCGATCATTGTTATTTTTGCCGGGGCAAATCCGCTGCAGTTATATTTCGGAATACTGCAGGGATGTTTCGGCAGTGTTCACCGGTTTGCCGCAACCATGGAAAAAATGGTCCCCTTACTCGTGCTTTCATTAGGGGTAATGGTTGCTTTTAAAATGCAGTTCTGGAATATTGGAGCGGAAGGTCAGTTTTTGATGGGCGCAGTCGGTGCGACGCTCGTGGTCAGGTTGCTGCCCAATCTACCACTGCCGATCATGCTGCTGTGCATGATGATCCTTGCTTTTGTATTTGGGGCAGTCTGGCTGATGATTCCAGCCTTCTTCAAAGCCCGTTTCGGCACCAACGAAACGCTGTTCACACTGATGTTGAATTATATCGCGCTGACCCTGGTTACGGCACTGCAATATGATTTTTGGAAGGACCCTGCAGCAAGTGGGATGCCTAAAATTGCAAATTTGCCGGACAATGCGCTACTGCCTACGGTGAGTGGATTTAATCTCAGTATTTTTTTCGTTGTCATTATTGTGCTGGTGATGTATTTTTTTATGAACAAATCAAAAAAAGGGTTTGAGATAGCCGTGCTGGGCGAAAGCGAAAACACTGCCCGCTATATCGGCCTCAACATTACGAAAACAATTATGATTGCCGCGCTGGTCAGCGGCGGCCTTTGTGGCCTGGTTGGCATGTTTCAGATCAGCGGCGTGAGCGGTGCCCTTTCGGTTGAAATCACCGGCGGCCTCGGCTTTACCGCCATCATTGTCGCCTGGCTTTCCGGGCTTAAGGTGCCTTTTGTCGTGACCAATGCATTCTTTTTTGCGATCCTGCTTCAGGGGGCATCTTATATTCAGACGGCATTCCAGATTCCAAGCTCGGTGGCAGAGATGATTCAGGCGATCATCCTGTTCTTTATTCTCGGCAGCGAGTTTTTACTGCGGTATCGGTTTGTGCGGGATCAAACGGAAAGCGAGGTTGCTTAAATGGAATTAGTATTTTTCTTATGTGCGGCTGTTAAAGCCGGAACGTGTCTGCTTTACGCAACCCTGGGAGAGATTATTTCTGAGAAAGTCGGTCACTTGAATCTCGGTGTTGAAGGAATGATGCAGATGGGGGCGGTCATCGGTTTTATTGCCGGCTTCACGTTTGGCAATCCGATTGCAGCGGTTCTCTGCGCCGCTCTGGCCGGAGCGGCCGGGGCGCTGATTTACGCTTTGCTGACAGTCAGTTTCAAAGCCAACCAGACGGTTACCGGACTAACGCTGAGTATCTTCGGGGTTGGGTTTGCCGCCTTTTTTGGCAGAGATTTTGTGGGGAAAAAAGTGCCGGAAGCCATCACGACCTTTTTTCAACCGGTCAGATTGCCGGGGTTGGGAAATATTCCCTATATCGGAGATATATTTTTCAATCAGAGCGTCTATGTGTATTTTTCATATCTCCTTGTCATCGCCATCTATATTTATCTTTACAAGACAAAATGGGGGCTCAACACCCGAATGATCGGTGAGAACCCGGTGGCCGCTGATGCGAGCGGGATTTCGGTTGACAAATATAAATATTTCAACATTCTGCTTTCCGGTGCACTATGTGGACTGGGCGGAGCCTTCCTGTCACTGGTTTATATCAGTGTTTATCCGGTGGATGTTGTCGGCGGACGGGGCTGGATTGCCGTGTGCCTGGTTATTTTTGCGATGTGGAATCCCGGAAAAGCGATGCTGGGCGCCTATTTCTTCGGAGCCCTGGATATCGCCAGCTTCTGGCTGCAAAAGTACAGTCTTCCTGTTTCGATCTATCTGTTTACGGCATTGCCGTATCTGGCGACGGTTTTTGTTTTGGTCTTTACATCGATGCGAAAGAACGGAAATAAAAAAGAACCGGCTTGGTTGGGGAAAAATTACTTCAAAGAAGATCGCTAGAACACCAGTTTGTTCACCGTGATCGGACAATGTTACTAAAAAAACTAAGAGCCCGTCTTCAAAAAGATTGCAGAGACTGTAGACAAAGAACTAACGCAGTACCGACAATTGTTACATCGTGTTGGTTGCATCAGAACGGATATCTCGAAGAGTGTCCGAGCTGCAGCAACCAACTGATTAACAATTGGTCGGTACGGAGCTTGTCGACAACCTGAGTCCGTCTTCAGAGAAGACGGCTCTTTTAGAATATCAAATAATGGTATAATTTCTGATACGCTAGACAAAGTACGGGAGTTCTCGACAACCCCTGAAATTATGGTATAATTTCTAAGAGAATTAAAAGGAGCTGAAAGAATGAAGGAATTAATTTGTAAAACGGAAAATATGCACCAATACCCAATAATTATCGAAAAAGGACTTAAAGGGCGTTTGTCGCAAATGAAGGCTCTTTTTTCACAGTACCATAAAGTTGTGATTATTACCGATAAAAACGTGGCAAAACACTATTTAAGCGATGTTGAACGCCAGGTCCGACTGGCCGGGCCGAAAGTTTACAGCATTGTCATTCCGCCGGGAGAACAAAGCAAATGCCTGGATGAAGCGGCCGGAATCTATGATGAACTTGTCAAGTGCAATATTACCCGCAGCGATGCGATCCTGACCCTTGGGGGCGGTGTTGTTGGTGATTTGGGCGGTTTCTGCGCAGCAACCTATCTCCGGGGGATTGATCTGATTCAGGTACCGACGTCATTGTTGGCGCAGGTTGACAGCAGCGTCGGCGGAAAAGTCGGAATTGATCTGGACTTCGGCAAGAACCTGGTCGGTGCTTTCCATCAGCCGCGGGCCGTTCTCATCGATCCGCTTTTTCTGGAGACGCTGGAAGATCATTTTCTGATTGATGGCATGGCCGAGGTCATTAAATACGGCTGCATCAGCAGCGCGCCGCTGTTTGTCAAACTGATGGGCTATTCCTATCATGAAGACCTGATGGAGGACATGGAGGATATCATTGCCAAATGCTGTAAGATCAAACGGGATGTGGTTCAGGCCGATGAGCATGAACAGGGACTGCGGCGGATATTGAACTTCGGACATACCGTTGGCCATGTGGTGGAGACTTATTTCAAATTCAAGAAATATTCGCATGGAGAAGCCGTGGCGATCGGAATGGCGCAGATTACGAAAAAGACCGTTGCGGAAGGAATTTCTCAGCCTGACACCTATAAAAACGTCATCGAGATTCTGGAAGCCTACGGACTGCCGACCAAACTGCCCAAAATGCCGTTGGATAAAGTTCAGGAAATTCTGTTTACCGATAAAAAATTCGAGAATGACGCACTTTACATCTGCGCCCTGGAAAAAATCGGCAAAGGCCAAATTGTGAAAATACAAAAGCAGCAGGCCATTGAGCTGTTCAGATAATCAGTTTATGTTATAGAAATAGATGAGGATTAAGATGAAGACTATTGAGATCAGCCCCGCCAAACTGCGGGGCAGTTTGGAAATTCCCCCATCAAAAAGTGTGAGCCATCGAGCGATTATTTCAGCCGGTCTGGCAAAAGGCCGAAGCGTCATTTCCAATGTGCTGCTGTCACAGGACATGATTGCCACCTGTAAAGCGATGGAAGCTTTGGGTGCCGTCATCGCGTATCAGGAAGAATCAAATCAGCGCTATACGTTGATCATTGAAGGCGGCGAACCGCTTCAATTAAAGACGGATGCGATTGAATGCAATGAATCCGGATCGACCCTGCGTTTTATCATTCCGCTTGCGCTGCTGCAGCCCAAGCGGGTCATTATTACCGGAAAAGGGCGGTTGGTGACTCGTCCGATGGAACCCTATTACAAGATCTTCAGGGAAAAATCAATCACTTTTGAACACTTAATGGATGGCCAGGATTTGCCGCTGGCACTGGAAGGCGAATTGAAACCCGGCACTTATCAGATCGATGGCGGCGTCAGTTCCCAGTTCATTACCGGGCTGCTTTTCGCACTGCCGCTGCTTTCAGGTGATTCAGTCATTGAATTGACATCCCCCCTGGAATCAAAACCCTATATTGATATCACGCTGGACGTTTTAAAATCCTTCGGGATTGCGATTGTCAATGAGCATGATCAGTGTTTTTACATCAAAGGCAACCAGGCTTATTCACCCTGTGATTATCGGGTGGAAGGTGACTTTTCCCAGGGGGCGTTTTGGCTGGTCGCCGGCATCATCGGAGAAGCCATCGAATGCCGGGATCTGAATCCTGATTCCCGGCAGGGAGATAAGGTGATTGTCGATATCATCAAGGCCATGGGTGGCAATATCCAGGCAAAAGCCGATACGTTGGTGGTTAGACATTCGATAACCACAGGCGTGACGATCGATGTAGCGCAATGCCCGGATCTGGTTCCGATATTAGGGGTTCTCGGCAGTCTGAGCGCGGGAACAACGACGATCATAAATGGAGAGCGGCTGCGCTTTAAAGAATCCGACCGGTTAATGGCGACCGCAGATGTGATCAATGCTTTAGGCGGCAATGTTACCGAAACGGCAGATGGCCTGATCATTCAGGGGGTGGAAAACTTCACCGGCGGAAGCGTCACGAGTCATAATGATCATCGTATTGCTATGGCGGTGGCGGTGGCCTCCATCCGAGCTGAGGGGAAAATCATCCTGGCTGGAGCAGAAGCCGTCAATAAGTCATATCCGCATTTTTGGAAAGATTTTGAAAGACTGGGAGGTGAAGCTGTTGGGATCGACCTGGGGAAATAAATTCAAAGTAGCGATTTTTGGAGAGTCTCACGGAGAAGGAATCGGCGCTGTGATCGATGGTCTACCAGCCGGTATTGATATTGATCCGGAGCGCATACAACAGGAACTGAACCGCCGGGCAGCCCGGGGAAATCCCCTGGCGACACCGCGAAAAGAAGGCGACCGGATCGAGATTCTCAGTGGTGTGTTCAACGGAAAAACAACCGGCGCACCGCTGGCGGGATTGATTCGAAATGAAAACACCCGCTCCGGCGATTATGCAAAAACAAAAGACCTGATGCGCCCCGGCCATGCCGATTATGCCAGTAGCATCCGTTATCATGGCTTTCAGGACTATCGGGGCGGCGGACATTTTTCAGGCCGTCTGACGGCGCCACTTGTTTTTGCCGGAGCAGTCGCAAAAGCAGTCTTGCGAGCCATCGCACCCGAGATTGCCATCGGCAGCCGAATCATCGCGATCGGCACAAAAGAAGACCAGAAAATAAAAAACTGGAAAGAATATGAAGCGCTGACAAAGGGCTTCATAAATCCTGAGTTTCCGCTCTATACACCGGAGCTCGAAGCAACGATGAAGCAGGAAATCATCGCCGCAATGGAAGAAGCGGATTCCGTCGGCGGCGTGGTCGAAGGTTTTGTCACCGGATTGCAGCCAGGCGTTGGAAATCCGTTCTTTGAATCCATCGAAAGCCGTCTTGCTGGTCTGCTGTTTTCTATTCCGGCAGTAAAAGGTGTTACCTTTGGCGCTGGATTTGAGATCGCGTCCAGGCATGGTTCGGAAGTCAACGACCCACTGGCGATCAATGGGTCGAAAATCGAAACTTTAAGCAACAACAATGGTGGCATTAACGGCGGCATTTCAAATGGCATGCCAGTTGTTTTTCAGGTCGCGTTCAAACCAACGCCTTCGATCGGAAAAGAACAGCAGACCATCGATTTGAAAAAAATGGCAGCTGCGACGTTAAGCATACAGGGCCGGCATGATCCCTGCATTGTGGTCAGGGCTTTTCCGGTAGTAGAGGCCGTAACGGCCATCTGTTTGGCAGATTTTTTAATATAAAGATGGGGGGATTGGATGTGACACTGGAAGAAATAAGAACGACGATTGATGCGATTGATGGTGAAATGCGTGTCCTTTTCGAACGAAGAATGGATTGCATTCAGGCAGTTGCTGAATATAAATACAATAATGATGATGAAATATTCGATCACAATCGCGAAGAATGCGTCCTTGAAAAAAACTTAAATCAGCTCAAAAACCAAAAATATGCCAAGGCATATGAGCTTTTTCTGCATGAAATCATGGATACCAGCAAGGTCTATCAGACACAATGGATCAATGATCAGAAAAAGAAGATGAAGGTCGATGAGCCATGAGTAATCTGATGATGTTTGTGATTATTGTGGCAATTGTGGTGCCGGGATTTTTTATTGTTAACCGAATGGCCAAAACGCTTTACTCAGAGAACAGCAATTTAAATAAAAAGTCCAAAAAGCGTTATGGAGTTCAACGTTTTGAGGAGGGGCTTCAGAAAGTAAATGAGAAGTTTCAGGAAGAAGCCGCCGAAAATGACAAAAGCGATGAAGTTGATCTGGAAAAAGAAGATCAAAAAGCGCTAAAACAATAAACGGGAGCACAGATAGAATAAAAAGGCACTCTTTAAGGGTAACGTTAATATTGCTGCAGTCAACATATTACAATAAATAAAAAGCCTTAACGAGCTGGATGTTAAAATGCCGAAAATTATGCAAAATCATTTTGTTTTTTAAAAAAAACAGCTTTAACATTTGGATATGATTATATATAATATCTACAGTTAACTTTAATTTGGAAAGATTTATTTTGGACTGCATAAAAATGCGTGCAAGAAAGTAGAAGGTAATATGAAAAAGTTTAATAAAGTACTCATTGCGAATCGGGGAGAAATTGCCATTCGAATTATTCGGGCCTGCCAGGAGTTGGGCATTCACACCGTGGCTATTTATGCCCAGGAAGATAAGCTCTCGCTGTTTCGAACGAAGGCGGATGAGTCCTATCTGATTACCGGAACAACCGGACCGGTTGAAGCTTATCTGGATATGGACAAAATCATCACCCTGGCAAAGAAAAAAGAAGTCGATGCCATCCATCCCGGATACGGTTTTCTGTCGGAAAATCCAGTTTTTGCAAAACGCTGCGAAGAGGAAGGTATTGTTTTCATCGGACCGACCCATGAAATGATGGAAAAAATGGGCGACAAAATTCAATCAAAGATTGTGGCAAAAAGCGTGAATGTGCCCACCATCCCTGGCGTTGAGAAACCCATCACTTCAGATCAGGAAGCGATCGAGTTTGCGAATATAGCCGGATATCCGATCATTTTAAAAGCGGCTGCCGGCGGTGGCGGTCGTGGTATGCGAATCGTTCGGGATGAAAAAGATCTGCTGAAAGAATTTCACTCAGCTACCAGCGAAGCAACCAAGGCCTTCGCCGACGGAACCATTTTTGTGGAAAAATATCTGGAAGAACCAAAGCACATCGAAGTTCAGATTTTAGGGGATAATTACGGCAATGTTGTTCATCTCTTTGAACGGGACTGCTCCATTCAGAGACGGCATCAGAAAATTGTCGAATTCACACCATCTCTGAGCATCACGGAAGAACAGCGACAGGCAATCTGCCGGGATGCCATTAAACTGGCGAAAGAAGTGAATTACCGAAATGCCGGGACCATCGAGTTTTTGATGGATAAAAACGGCGATCATTTCTTCATCGAAATGAATCCGCGAATCCAGGTCGAGCATACAATCACCGAGTTGGTCACCGGCATTGATCTGGTGCAATCCCAGATTCTAATTGCCCAGGGTTTGCCGTTGCATTCGGAAGAGGTCGGCATTCCGAGTCAGGATTCCATTAAAACCCGCGGGACGGCGATTCAGTGTCGGATTACAACGGAAGATCCCAGAAATCACTTTATGCCGGATACCGGACGACTGGATGTCTATCGAACCGGTAGCGGTTTTGGGATCCGACTCGATGCCGGAAACGGTTTTACGGGAGCGGAAATTTCTCCTTACTATGATAGTCTGCTGGTCAAAAGCACCGCATTTTCCCGAACCTTTGAGGATACCCGACGCAAAGCCGTTCGGGCGCTTAAGGAAATGAAAATTGAAGGCGTGGAGACAAACAAGGACTTTTTAATCAATGTGCTTCAGCATCCGACTTTCATAGCCGGAAAATGTGATACGAAGTTTATCGATGATCATCCGGAATTGTTTGATATCGCTGAGCAGAAAAGTGAAGCGTCGAATGTGCTGCGTTATTTCGGAAATATTATTGTCAACGAAACCTTTGGAAACAAACCTGATTTTGACGAACCCTATATTCCATCCATTTCAGTGGACACAGATTTCACCGGAACCAAACAAATTCTGGACGAACAGGGGCCCGACGGCCTGGTCAAGTGGGTGAAGAACCAGAATAAACTGCTGCTTTGCGATACGACATTCCGGGATGCGCATCAGTCCATTGCGGCAACCCGTGTCAGAAGCCGGGATATGATCAAGATAGCCAGGGAAACAGCGGCACTGGCGCCGGATCTTTTCTCACTGGAAATGTGGGGCGGGGCAACCTTTGACGTTGCTTACCGCTATCTGAAAGAATCGCCCTGGAGACGACTGGATGAATTGAGAAAGCGGATTCCCAATGTTTGTTTCCAGATGCTGCTGCGCGGGGCAAATGCCGTCGGGTATAAAAATTACCCGGATAACGTCATTCGTGCCTTTGTTCAGGAATCCGCAAAATCCGGGATTGATGTTTTCCGTATTTTTGACTCCCTCAACTGGATGGATGGGATGAAAATCTCCATCGACGAAGTGCTGAAAACAGGTAAAATTGCCGAAGTCAGCATGTGTTATACCGGTGATATACTGGATGAATCGCGAACCAAATACAATCTGGATTATTATGTCAGAATGGCGCATGAAATTGAAGCAACAGGAGCCCATATTTTAGCCATCAAAGATATGTCAGGGTTGCTGAAACCGGCAGCGGCCCATAAACTGATCCGTACGTTGAAAGAAGAAGTCAAAATGCCGATTCATCTTCATACTCACGATACCACGGGAAATGGTGTTGCCACAGTGCTCATGGCATGCATGGCAGGAGTGGACATTGCCGATGCGGCTTTTAACGGCATGAGCGGATTAACATCGCAACCGGCATTAAACTCCATTGTTGCGGCACTGAAAAATACACCGCGAGATACCGAATTAAATGAGGATGATCTGCAGTTGCTGTCAGATTACTGGGGCACAACGCGACAGGTGTATGGAAACTTTGAATCAGAAATGAAATCCGGATCCACCGAGATTTACAAATATGAAATCCCCGGTGGACAGTATTCAAATCTGCGAGCTCAGGTGGAAAGTTTTGGCCTGGGTCATAAATTCAAAGAAGTGAAAGACAAGTACAAAGAAGCAAACCTGATGCTGGGTGATATTGTAAAAGTAACCCCAAGCTCCAAAACCGTGGGAGACCTTGCTATTTTCATGGTTCAAAATGGTTTGACGGCTGATAATATTAAGACAAAAGGCAAAGACCTGGCGTATCCGGACTCTCTTGTTGACTTTTACAGCGGGATGATCGGTCAGCCGGAAGGGGGATTCGATCCGGAACTGCAGAAGATTGTTTTAAAAGGAATCGAACCCATTACGATCCGTCCGGGGGCGTTACTTCCAGACGAAGACTTTGATGCCATCAGAAAAGAGTTCATCGATGAGTATGATTACAAACTGGATGATCGTGAAGTACTCAGTGCCGCACTGTATCCAAAAGTGCTGCGGGAATACATGGATTTCATCCGGGATTACGGTGATTTTATGCGGATGGAAAGTCATGCTTTCTTCTTCGGACTGAAAAAAGGCGAAGTCATCGATGTGGAAATCTCCAAGGGAAAACGTCTGGTCATCAAATTTGTCACCATGGGTGCGCCCAATGATGAGGGGATGGTTCCAATTATGTTTGAAGTGGACGGTTTCCGCCGGGAAATTTATATCGAAGATAAGCGCAGCCTTTCGGCTAAACAAAAAGTGACCATGCTTAAGGCCGATCCGAAAAACAAAAAGCAAGTTGGTTCGGGTATTCCGGGGACGGTGCTGAAAGTGCTCGTTAATGAAGGGGATGCGGTCACCAGGAACCAGGCGCTGGTTATTGTTGAAGCCATGAAAATGGAAACAGAGATGGTGGCCAGTGAAGATGGTGTCGTGAAGCGGATCTATGTTTCAGAAGGACAGAGTGTTCAATCGGGAGAATTGATTGTTGAAATGGAGTAGAAAACTCCTTTTCAACCAAATGATATAACATCAGCTTAATCTTAAGCGCAGAAACTAAAAAATATCCATTGCAATGACTGATCATTGTAATGGATATTTTTGTTTGCCTAAAGAAACTATTTCAATAAATAGGGGCGGCTGACCGCCGTGGTTGGAGAACAGCCGTACTCGGCATTGGTAATTTCGACATAATAACAGGTGCTGCCCGACGGATCTGGAGCCGTTACATTGAGGGTTTTGTCGGTCGCACCGGCAATGGCAGTACCATCGGCAGCGACGGCTTCGGGGCTGGTAAACCACTGATAGGTTAAGGTCCCGTCATCAACGCTGGCTTCGACAGTAAGGGAAACCGGAGAACCGGCTGTGATCAGAGACGTACTTTCGGGTTCGGAAGTGATCTGGGGCAATTCGGACAAAGCTGTCGGACTGGCAGGATCAGATCCCGTTACAACAATGCCGGCCAGCTTTGTCACCGTTTCCGCATTGTCCGCTGTTATCGTACAGTAATAGTAGACCGTACCGGATGTTTTTGATACCCCCGGGTCATAAGTTGACTCGGTTGCTCCGTCAATGGTGGTATCAACCGTGTTGATGCGTTTAAACCACTGGTAACTCAGCGTTTTCCCCTGTGAGACCGTTGCATCGACACTGATTGGAGCAGGGTTGCCGTTCAGGTAAATGCGCTGGGAAGATAAACCGGAAGTAACCGTGATGACTGGCTGTGATCTGACCGTCAATTTAATCGTTGGCTGGATACCATCATAATTAACGTAGCCGTCAGGCATGGTCAAGGTGCCGACATAAGTCGATTCGCCAACCTTCTTATTATCAGCGGATTCCGGCGCCCAGTTTACAGAGCAGGAGAAGACGTCGCTGCTGCCATAACCTTGTACCGTCACGCAAATCGGAAGTGTGTAATCGGCATTGTAATCGATGGTTTCCGAAACTGAATGATTGACGGCATCGATGGAGTCGATCATCGTGACCGCGGTGATGCTGGTTTTAACGGTAACCTTGCAGAAAGCGGTTTTATCACCATCAGCGGTTCTGGCGACAATCATGACCTGGCCATTGGAAACCGGTGTAACAACGCCATTGTAGACAGTGGCAATACCGGGATTTGCCGATTCCCAGACAACCGCTTTATTGGTTGCATTCTCGGGACGAATGTCGGCGCTTAATATCAGAGTATTGCCCATCAGCACATCCGCTTCAATGGGTAAAACCTGAATTCCTGTTACCGAAACGAAAGCGGGTTCATCGGAAGGTTCGGTGACTGGCACTTCATATTTGGGATTAATCAGATTGCCTGACGTGCTGGATTCAGAGTACCAGAGCGTATCGGCACGGGTGTCCCCAGTGGCATAGGTGGCGCTGAATGATGTTGTGCCGGAGCTGGATGAACCACCGGTTGTAGCGGCTTGAGACGTGCTTTTGGATACCATCAGACCGCCGGAAGGATCATTGACCAGCGGCGTTGTTGTGACAGCCAGGGTGCCGGGGGTAATGGTGCCGGTAATGTTTGCGGCATTATTGGTTGTGGCGCTGGTGATACTGCCTTCACCGGTGATTTCCACGCGGGCATCCGCCCCAAGGGAAGCGACGACTGCGTTATTGCCAAGCTTGACGGTGGTGCCTTCACCGGCGCCGGTAATAATCAACGAACCGACGTTGGCATTGAGAGTCAGGGCAACCTTGGATCCGGCCTGTATTTTTTCTACAGCAGCGTTGGCGACAAGTGTTGAGCCGGCAGCATCAGGACCAAATGTGACGTTCCTGATCGCGGTACTCAGCGTAATATCGGCAATGCCGTTGGCCTGAATATTGGTAATGGTGCCATTGTCCTGCGAGGTGACAGCGATCCGGCCGTCTGTTTTTTCGGCGATCAGGTTTGTAATCTGGCTTTTCTCACCAGCGACGACGGTGCAGACTGATTTGGCATCGAGGGTAGTGACTTTTGCATCGCCCAGCAGAATGACTTTCGTCCCGGGTTTCTCAACCGTAATCTTCTGGTAGGCGCCGCTGCTGATATAAATGGTGTCGCCCCCATAGACGAATAACTCACCCGCCACGTTACAGGAAGTAAGATGGGTTTCGCCATCGGTAACCGAGTCGGCTACGGTAACATTTCCGGTGAAGGTCGCGTTTTCAATGGTAACGCCCGAAACGGTAATCAGAGCGTTCTGGTAGGTCGCGGTCTCGCTGTAAGTGCCGGCTGCGCGATAGGTTTTCATGTCGTTTCCGTTCTGGCCATTGTCCCGGAAAAATATGATTGCGGTAAGGAGGACTAATAGGATAATAATAATAGAAATAATCGGTTTCTGCTTCATGACATTCCTTCCCTTTTTCTTATTTCGATGTATGCATATAATGCTTACATTTGACTTAATTCAAGTGTCTTAAGTCTACCACAATAAATGCACGATGTAAATAGAATGTAAACAAGTTGTAAAAGAAAAAATAATGATGTAAAGAAAATAGAATGATGCATCGAAAATATTGCTAAATGGTGATCAAGACTGATGCATCCTGATTTTCAAGGGTTCATATTAGTGCCGCATTGTGGCGCTCGAACCGTCGCTTAAAAACCGTTTCCCATTGAAAAACAGAGCGTCTGGAGATTTGTAACAACTTGATAATTTCAAAGTATATCGTTGCGAATAAAAAATTAATATGATATCATAAAGAAAATGTATTGATGCCTGCCGCTACACCAGGTTGAGATGATAAAAAATCATCCTGGCGGCAGATGTTAATCCGCGATCAGTTCACAGAAAACGCTTCAGAGAGGGATTTTATAAAAAGCTTCAAATTTATATTCGGGTGATAGCATTGAGAAATATTCACAATCTTTGCATATCCATAATCCAAAGATGTAAACGATGAATTGATGATTTGCGGCTGAATCCACTCCCTGTATTGTAACAAAAAATAAAAATCCAATAATCAAAGAGGAGAAAAAAATGAATATCGAGTTTAGAACAGAAAATGAAAAAACCATCGTGGATATGGAAGGGCGTTTGGATACAAATACCTCTCCGGGTTTTCAAAAAGACCTTGAAGCTTACTACAATCAGGAAGGTTTTAACTTAACCCTTGATTTTGACAAATTGGATTTTGTCAGCAGCGCCGGATTGCGTGTTTTGCTGCTGATTCAGAAGAAGGGAAAAGCACTGAATGGCAATATGGTGATTAAAAATGTAAAACCTGAAATTCAGGAGGTTTTCAACATGACCGGTTTTTCGGAAATTCTGACGATTGAGTAAGCAAAGATTGAACGGAGTAAGGGAAGATAAAATGGAAAAAAATTTGATGCAAACAGAAACCTTCAACGAAATAATTTCTGGAAACATTCAAAAGAGTATTCCGGAAATATTAAAAGAAATGCCGAATGAAAAACTGATCCAGTTTTTTTTCGAAATAAAGAAACATCCTGAAGAAATGCAGAAAGCCGTTCTTTTGGATATCTTAAAACACGCAGAAAAGAGTGAATTTGGCAGGAAATTTGGATTTGAAGATATCAAATCCATTGCAGCATTCAAACAAACGGTGCCAATTTCAAATTATGATGACTATCAGCTTTATATTGAGAAACTCAAGGCTGGTGAACCGGATCTTCTGTTCGCGGGCAAAACGGCGAGTTTCATTGCAACCAGTGGCTCCACCGGCGTTCCCAAGCTGATTCCTGAAAGTAAAAATGGTGAGCTGGTCAAGGGACTGGTTTCCCAGGTCCGCGCTATTCTGCTGCTGATGATGGCACCGGAGGTGATGGCGCCGGACAAAAAAATTCTCGCCATTGCCAATCCTTCCGAGTATGCAAAGACGGAAGGCAACATCTCGGTGGGGTCAGCCTCCGGCCAGGCGGCCAAAGATATTCCGGTCGAGCTCCAGAAAAAAATGGCGCTGCCCGTTGAATTGATTCTGGCCAAAGATCTCGGCAATGAAGCCACTGATTATCTGACGATCCGGTATGCGCTTGCGGAGAAGAATCTTGCCGGTGTCGTATGCAGTAATATTGCCCACTTCAATATTCTACTCAAAAAAATGAACGCATCGGTGGCTGATCTGGTGACAGATATCCGCGATGGTGGGATCAGTGCTAAAATAAACATTGATGATGAATTGCGAGCAAAGCTGGTTTCAAAACTTAAGCCCAACCCGGAACGAGCTGCAGAACTGGAAAAAATAGTAAAGAGCCGCAGCGGTTTGGATGTCGGCTCAATTTGGCCATGCTTTTCTGTCGTCTCCTGCTGGATGTCGTCTACTGCCCAGAGAATTGTAAATGATGTAAAAAAACAGTTGCCTGAGCATGTGAAATTTCTGGAATGGGGATACGGAGCCAGCGAAGGCAAATTTAATATACCCGATAAAGCGTGTGATCCGGCAGGACTCCTGGCTCTATTTGGGTATTTTTTTGAATTCCTGCCGATTGGCGAAGAAAAAACACTGCAGGCTGATGAACTGAAGCAGGGAGCGTATTATGAGCTGATCATCACCTCCTATTCGGGGCTGTACCGCTACAATATGAAAGATATCGTCTTTGTCGACGAAACGATCGGCCTGTCTCCGAGAATCGTTTTTGTCTGCAAAGCATCAGAAAAACTTGCAATTGATGATTATGAGATGGCCGTTTATGAAATAGAAGAAGCGATCAGAACAGTCTCAGAACAAATCAATGAAGAGATCCGTTTTTATCAGGTGCTGGCAGACGAAAAACAAAACAGACTGGTCTTTATCGTCGAACCGTTTTCAGAAGATATTGACGGGGAAGCTTTTCAGCTGGCACTGGAAAACCACATCATCGCTCATCATGAAAAATACGGTAACAAACGGAAATCTCAGGAACTGGCGGCACTGCAGGTCCTTGTGATGAAGGACGGCTACCGTGATTCTTTGTTTACCCGGTCAATTCTGCCGGGAAAAAATGTTAACCAGACGAAACTGAAAACAATTGTGAAAGAATTCCCCGAAAATGACTATATAAAGAATTGGCCAGGAGGAGAATCATGTTAAAAGTAGTTCCCAAATTAGTGTATTCCACGCTTATAAAAAAGGGGAATAAGAAAATTGCGAAATTCGATGAACTGACAAAAAATGCACCCCAAGTCAATAAACAGTTGATGCTGGATTTGGTGAAGCGAAACGCCAGCACCGAGTTTGGCCAGCAATACAATTTTGAACAGATTGATTCGCTGGAGGCCTATAAAGCGAAGGTGCCGTTTTCAACCTATGATGACTATGCCCCCTTCATCGAACGGATGATTAAAGGCGAAACAGGGCTCATCACCAATGATCCGATTGTTCATTATGCCCTGACTTCAGGAAGCGTGGATAATCCCAAGCGGATTCCGGTTTCGGAACAGACGGTTAAAACCTATCGCGAATATGCGACGCATTACAGCTTTGCGGTCATCAGTCAGGCGATGGCAAACAAATGGAAAAAAGGCCGCGGCCTGAATCTGATGGAAGTTAAATTTGAAACCCTGCCCAACGGACTGTTTGCCGGATCGATTTCCGGCAGAGGGGTGTACAGCATCAAAGATATGCTCTTTCTGATGTTCACATCGCCCAAAGAAGTGGTGTTTCCGGAACATATCATGGATTCCAAATATGCGCATCTGCGGTTTGCCCTGACGGATCGTTCGCTTTCGTATATTGTTTCGGCCTTTATGACGGCAGTTTCAGATTTGATGAAATATCTCGAACTCAACTGGGAGCTTCTGGTCGATGACATCGAAAAGGGCACCATCAATCCGGAGATAAAAATCCCGGACGATGTCAGAGCCCAGTTGCAGGTATACATCAAACCTGATCCCAAGCGGGCGGCTGAATTAAGAAGGGAATTTGAAAAAGGCTTCACAGATCCGATCATTCCCAGAATCTGGCCGGAATTTACCTTTGTTCATGCCATCGGAAGCGGCGGGTTCTCTGTCTATACCGACAAAATGCGCCACTATTTGGGCGACATCCCGATTTATTTCAGCGTTTATGCGGCGTCAGAATCGATTATGGCGATCTGTCATGAGATGGAATCCCAGGAGTTTGTGTTGATTCCGGACAGCGCTTTTTATGAGTTTATCCCGATGGATCGGGAAGACGATTCGGAAGAAACGCTGACAATGGATCAGCTGGAAACAGGCAAAGACTATGAAATCATTCTGACCAATACTTCGGGATTTTACCGTTACCGAATCAAGGATGTGGTCCGCGTGGTGGGGTGGTATCAGAATTGCCCGAAAATACAATTTGTCTATCGATTGAATCAGATGGTCAGCATCGCCGGCGAAAAGACGACCGAAGAGTGCATCTCATGGGCCGTAAAAGAATTTGCCAAGGAAGCCGGCTGCCAGCTCGTTGACTACAGCGTCTATGCCGATACCATGGTTTCACCGGGCCGATATATCATCTTCATGGAGACCGAAGAACGGCTGGCAAAAGAAAAATACCGTGATTATCGCGACATCATCGAAAAGAAATTAAGCATTGCCAACCCGTCGATAGGCAAAAAAGTGAAAAGCGGCATCTTGAGTCCATCAGAAATTACCTTTGTGCAAGAAGAAACCTATGCTTTATATCGTGACCTGATGATTCACCGGGGGATTTCCGGCAACCAGCTGAAACCCGTCCGCGTCATCGATACGCTGATTAAAGAGAACTTCTTTTTTGCATTGGTTGACAAGGAGCAGTAAATGATAAGCTTACTCGTAAGATATTTAAAGGATTATCGCAGCCAGATGATCCTGGTATTTGTTTTTGTCCTGAGCCAGGCGGCCTGCCAGCTTTACCTGCCGGTCATGATGGGAAATATCGTCGCCGATGGCGTGATAAAAGGGGACACTGCCTATATTTTCAAAAGCGGTTCGATGATGCTCGGTGTTTCGCTCGTGGCCGCAGTTTGCATGGTCGCATCCAGCTATTATTCGGCCTATGTTACGGCATCCTTTACCAGTGGCATCAGAGCTGATGTCTTTGACAAAGTCAAAGACTTTTCCCAGACCGATTTTAACCGCTTCGGGGGCGCAACCCTGCTGACCCGGTCAACCTCGGACGCCACCCAGATGCAGATTGTTGTCATCAACGGGCTGCGTTCATTGCTGCTGATCCCGATCACCGGAGTTGGTGCGCTGGTTATGGCTTTCAGAGAAAACATAACCCTGACGCTGGTGCTTTTGACGTCATTTGTTCTGACCATGGGGATCATTGTCATCACGACATCGAGAAGTATGCCGCTGTTTAAAACCATGCAGGAAAAAGTGGATCGCTTGAATCTGCTGATTAAGGAGAAACTGACCGGAGTCCGCTCGATTCGGGCCTTCAACCGGCAGGATTATGAAACCGAAAAGTTTGGAAAAGCCAATCAGGAAGGTATGGATGCGGCCCTGAAAGCAAACTATGCCGTCGCATTTTTTTCGCCGCTGATGCAGCTGATGATGAATCTGACAATGGTTCTGATTTTGTGGCTAGGCTCAAAGGAAGTGCAGCAGCAGGTTGTCCAACTAAGTGATCTGATGGTATTTATTCAATATGTGCTGATGTTTATGTCGGCATTAAGCCTGGTGTCCGTGCTGCTGATGGCATACCCGCAGGCTCAGGTATCGGCCAATCGGGTCAGGGAAGTCCTGGATTGCGACTTTTCAATCAAAGACCCGGAGAAACCGCAAAAATTGGAAAATGTGAAAGGACGGATCGAATTTAAAGATGTCTCCTTTGGCTATAAAGGGGCGGAGAATAATGTCCTGAGTCACCTCAATTTTGTCGCGGAGCCGGGGAAAATCACCGCGATCGTCGGCGCCACCGGATCTGGAAAAACGACCCTGGTGAATCTGATCATGCGACTCTATGAAGTCAGCGAAGGCGCCATCACAGTTGATAATACGGATATTAGAGATTGCACCCAGCATGATCTCAGAAGCGTCATTGCCTATTCGCCGCAGGAATCGATACTGTTTGGCGGCTCGGTCATTGACAACATTCGCATCGGCAAAGAAAACGCATCGGAAGAAGAGGTCAGCGCGGCGCTGATTCTTGCGCAGGCCGCGGATTTTGTCAACGCCAGGGAAAATCAGATGATGAGTACGATTTCTCAGGGTGGCTCCGATCTTTCCGGCGGACAGCGGCAGCGGCTCAGTATTGCCAGGGCGGTTGTCAAAAAAGCACCGATTACCGTTTTTGATGATTGCTTTTCAGCTCTCGATTTCAAGACGGATTCACTGGTGCGAAAAGGCATCAGAGAAAATTTCAGCAATAAAACCGTGCTGATGGTGGCACAGCGAATCAGCACGATCCGCGATGCCGATAAAATTCTTGTGTTGGACAATGGCGCCATCGTGGGGCAGGGAAAACATGAGGAATTGGCAAAAGACTGTTACGTCTATCAGGAAATTCTGAAATCCCAATCCTATCGCGAGGAGAGGGGTGAATCACTATGAAGCAACAATCAAAACGCAAATACAGTTTTGGAACGATTGTCGGACGCTTGAAAAATTATCTGAGCGATAAAAAGTTGACGGCTTGCTGCGTTGCCGTTGCACTGGTTCTCAGCACCGTGTTTGCCATTTTTGCACCGATTGTGACCAAATATGTTACCGACAGCATTGCAAACAGTGTCGCACAAAACGCTGAAATTGATTTTATTTATATTGGAAAGCAGCTGATCCTGCTGGCGGTACTTTATGTCCTGAGTGCCGGCCTGGTTTATTATGCTACCCGAAGAACGACCTACCTTTCCCAGTTGATGATCAAACGACTGCGAGAAGAAATCCAGGAAAAACTCAATAAGCTATCACTCAATGTGATCGACCAGAATGAAAGAGGGGATCTTTTATCGCGCGTGACAAATGATGCGAGCACTCTTTCGGGTGCGCTGGAAGGCAATCTGACCCAGATCATTGTCCAGGGAACGACCATCATCGGCATTATCATCATGATGCTGGTGCTGAACATTCAGTTGAGCCTGATCTTTTTTGTTGTGATGCCGTTGTCCTATTTTATCATGAAGCTTATCACTAAAAAGACGCAGGTTTTATTCCGCAGACAGCAAAAAGAGCTGGGGTCTTTGAATGGCCTGATTGAGGAAGTCTATGATGGACATCTGATTGTCAAATCATTCAACTATGAGGAAAAGGCCGCCGGCAAGTTTGATGATATCAACCAGCGCTTTTTCAAGTCCTACCTGAGTTCCCGATTCTATTCCGGTTTGACATCGCCGCTGATGAAGCTGATCAATAATATCGCCTATATCGCAATTTGTGTGATCGGTGGTATTCTGGTTATTGCCGGTGGTCTTACCATCGGTGGCATTCAGGCATTTCTGATGTACGCCAACAACATTGCCAGTCCGATTGCTTTGATATCCAATAATCTGAATTTTCTGCAGTCCGGCGCGGCTGCCGCGGAGCGGATCTTTCAGCTGCTGGATGAAGAAGAAGAAAAAGAGGATACCGGAACTGCCGTCCTGGCAGTGGAAAATGCCCAAGGCAGCATTGCGTTTGAACATGTTGAATTCGGATACATTCCCGAACGAACGCTGTTTCATGATGTGTCGCTGAAGGCCGAACCGGGAGAAATTCTGGCAGTCGTCGGGCCCAGCGGAGCCGGCAAAACAACGCTGGTCAATCTGCTGATGCGGTTCTACGAAATCGACAAAGGCGCCATTACCATTGAGGGGCTGAATATCAGCGATTTGACGAGACAAAACCTCAGAAGTGCGTTCGGGATGGTGTTGCAGGACACCTGGCTTTTCGATGGCACAATTGAAGAAAATATTGCCTACGGAAAAAGCGGGGCAACCCGGGAGGAAGTGATTCAGGCGGCCAAAAAAGCCCAATGCGATGAATTTATTCGTAAACTGCCGGCCGGCTATGATACCCGAATCGGCGGGGATTTCACCACTTTGTCAGAAGGTGAATGTCAGCTGCTGGCCATCGCCAGAACGATTATTGCCGATCCCAAGGTTCTAATCCTTGATGAAGCAACTTCGTCAGTGGATACGCGAACCGAAATTCTGATTACCCAGGCGATGGAAGAAATGATGAAAGGCCGGACGACCTTTATCATAGCCCATCGGCTCTTTACCATAAAAAATGCCGACAAGATTATTTTCATGCAGGATGGCGATATTCGCGAAGTCGGCAGTCACAGTGAATTGATGAATAAAAACGGCTTGTACGCAAATCTTTACTTAAGTGCGTCAGATAATTGATCGGTGATTGCAAAACGCTAAAGATACGAACAAAAGTAGCTTTGATGTCGGTTTCCGCAACCAATTTGGTAACGTGTAGGCGAACAGTCGATAGACTGTCCGCCGTACAGTGTACAAATTGGTTCGCGCAAACCGGCAGCGAAGCACACGGTAGTTTTGTAAATGTCTATCAGTAAATTAAAATTCAGGAGGTTATGATGAAAGGTTGGTTATTAAGAAATCCCGGGAAAATGGATAATCCATCGATTGTAAAAATAATGAAAGTAGTGGAGGCAAACAAGATTGATCTCACCGTGGTGGATCCGCTGAAAATACATGTGATCTGCGATCATGATTTTGATGGCAAAATTTATGTCGGCGATGAAGTCATGGATGTTCCAGATTATGTCGTTGCCGCTTTTTTTACAGAAAAAAATTATCATACCGGATCGGTCCTGCGCATGCTGGAATCCGTCGGGGTGCTCTGCATCAACTCATATGATTGTATCAAGAACGTTGACGATAAACTGCTGACCTTTCAGAAAGTGGCGGAGTCCATTGAAGCAGTCAATTTTCCGAAAACACTGTTAGTGACGGACGAAACCAGTGCTGAATTCGTCAGCCGGCAATTCGACTATCCGCTGGTTATGAAGGTCATGCACGGCAGCAAGGGAAAAGGCGTTGTTCTGGTCAATACCGAAAAAGAACTGGATAACCTGATCAGCATGAGCACAGCCAGTGAGATTGGGGATGAAATTATCATTCAGGAATGCATCGCCGCTTCGTCAGGACGGGATTTGAGAGTCGTTTTATGCAACGGCAAGTTTGCCAGTGCGTTTGTCCGTCAAAACGAAAAGAGCTTCCGATCCAATATCGCCAAAGGCGGAAAAATCGTGCCGTACACACCACCGGCATCCGTCATCGAAGCGGCAGAAAAAGTTGCCGCCTGCCTGAAAATCAATATGGGCAGTGTGGATTTCCTGTTTGGTGAAAATGACACCTTCTATTTATGTGAAGCCAATGCCATGCCTGGAATCGCCTTTGATCTCCAGGACATGTTTAAAGATTTAATCCAGCAGGTCGCAAGCAGACCGGAACCACTCTGGAAGAAACGCTTGCGAGAAGGAGGCCAAACATGTTAGGCTGGTTTTTAGTCAATCAGGGAACGCTCGATGAACCCTCGATTCAGACCATTATTGGGCTGATCGAAAAGATGAATTTGAACATCCGGACGGTGGAAGTGAGTGAAGTGCAGGTGTTGTGCGAACCGGGTGGCAGCCGGAAGTGCTTTATCGGAAGCGAAGCAGTGGAAGTACCGGATTTTGCCTTATGCGCTTTTTTCGGTGGCAACAATTATCACAGCAAAGCCGTTGTAAAAATGCTGGAGTCTTTAAATGTGCTTTGTGTCAACAGCTCTGAAAGTCTGAACAATACCGCGGACAAACTGCTGACCTTCCAGAAACTGGCGGCAGCATCGAAAACAGTCAAGTTTCCCAAGACGGTTTTGATGAACCCCAAAACAAAAGCGTCATTTATTGCCGCTGAAATCGGCATTCCCTGTGTTGTCAAAGTCATGCATGGCAGCAAAGGCAAAGGGGTGGTACTGATCAAATCGGAAAAAGAACTGGAGAATATTCTGGATCTTTATGCGGCGATGAATTTTGATGACCATATTCTGATTCAGGAATGCATCACTGCTTCAAAAGACCGGGATATGCGAATCATGCTCAGCGGCGGAAAATTCGCAACCGCCTACATCAGAGACAACGGCGATCATTTCAAATCAAATCTTTCCCAGGGCGGCGATCTGCAGTTCATTACACCGCCGGATCAGGTCGTTGAAATTGCCGAAAAAGCGGCGGAAGTGCTGGATATTTATTTCGGCAGTATCGATTTTCTCTTTGGCGAAAATGACACCTATTTCATCTGTGAAGCCAATTCGATGACCGGGCTGACTTATTCTTCCGGCGCAGCAACGGATCAGAAAAGCAATCCGTTACTGATCACCCTGAAGAGTATTATGGAAGAAGCCGCGCGGCGGAAATTAAATCGATAGAGATTAAGACGGTGAAAACATTCCCTGCCTGTTAATTAAAGAGCGGGGGGTGTTTTTTAGTGGCGATAAAAAGCGTGGCGGCAGTCGTTTGAGGACAGTAGCTGGAAAGATTTAATTTCAGTGATGTTTAAATTGTTTGCGCTTTTTGTTTGTTTGGGTTATCATATTGGCTAACGCAGAAAAAAGAAATAAGGTGGGAGTGATCATCGTGGGAGAAAAATGGTTTAAAAAGTTGTTGCGTGGACGGATGCTGGTGGCAGTGCTGATCGTGTTGCAGCTTGGCGTGTTCATTTATCTGGTTGCCAATGGCAGTCAGCAGTCATTGTTCATCAGCTGGACCTTGACCGTAATCAGCTTTCTGGTGGCACTGCATATTGTAACCCAAAAAAATAAAGGGGCCTATAAACTGACCTGGGTATTTTTGATTCTGCTGGTGCCGGTTTTCGGCGGCTTATTTTATCTGCTCTTTAAATTCCAGACTTCCAGTAAAAAATTCCACCGCGAGCTGGAGAAAGTTGAACGAGGGAGCAAGCCCAGTTTTTTACTGCCAGGGAACCGATTCAATGAAGCCTGCAAAGAAACGCCGAGCCATATTCCCCAGATCCGCTATCTCCAGAAGTTTGCCGGATTCCCCGTTTATCGTCATACAAGAACAAAATACCTGACTCCGGGTGAGGAAAAATTCAGTGCCCTGCTGGCAGAACTGGAAAAAGCAGAACGGTATATTTTTCTCGAATATTTCATTATCCATGATGGGATCATGTGGGGCAGCGTCCTTGAAATCCTGAAGGAAAAAGTGAAACAGGGAGTGGACGTCAGGCTGATTTATGATGATATGGGATGCCTGTTTCTGTTGCCGAAGGATTACCCCAAACAATTAAAAAAATGGGGCATCAAGTGCGCCGTATTCAATCCGTTTCGACCGGTTTTATCGGCGATCCAGAATAATCGTGATCACCGGAAAATAGCCGTCATCGACGGCAAGGTCGCATTTACGGGTGGGATCAACCTCGCGGATGAGTATATCAATGCGATTGAAAAGTATGGCCACTGGAAAGACGCTTCGATCATGATTGAAGGCGAGGCAGCCTGGAGCTTCACCGTGATGTTTCTGCAAATGTGGTCGATCTGCAAAAATATCAACGAGAATTATCACCATTATTATCCCTGGAAATATGAACGCTGCGAAATAGAAAATGACGGGTTGGTGCAGCCTTATGCGGATAGTCCGATGGATCATGAGAATGTCGGAGAACATGTTTATCTGCAGATGATCAATAACGCCAAGGATTATGTCTATATCAACACGCCCTATCTGATCATCGATGACAGCATGGTATCCGCCTTGACACTGGCAGCCAAAAGCGGCGTGGATGTCCGGATTGTCACCCCCCATCGATGGGATAAACGAATTGTTCATTTCACCACCCGTTCCTATTACCGGGAACTGATTTCAGCCGGTATCAAAATATATGAATATACCGAGGGATTTATGCATTCAAAAACATTTGTTTCCGATGACAGCACCGCCACGGTCGGAACCACGAATCTGGATTTCAGAAGCCTGTACCTGCATTTCGAATGCGGGGTTTGGCTATACGACAGCACCGCCGTGATGGAAGTGAAAAATGATTTTCTGAAAACGCTGGAAATTTCGCAAAAAATCAGAAAGCAGGACTGCAAGGACAACGTCATCTCGAACTTCCTGCAGGACTTTCTCCGGTTGTTTGCGCCGCTGATGTGATTTAAAGAAAGACCGCTGCATGACGTTACAGCTCCGGCTTGTAGCCTATCGTGATGAATAATTGCCTTTTGAATAGAAATGGTGATTGCACAGAACAAAATTGTTGCTAATCAGAACAAAATATTATTGACAAAAGTGATTTTGTTCTGTAGAATTAATAAAATATGAGGGAGTAATTTGCGCAATTTGCGTGATAAGTCAACATGCATGGTATAGTTTCTATATCTGGCTTATCTTAATGAGTGAGACTCATGTACAGTGTTCGGTCTGTACTTGAGTTATTTTTTTGACCAGGTGCAGACGCACCTGGTTATTTTTATTTGAGGAGGAATTAAATGAAACAGTATCTACAGACTTCTGAAGAAGTGCTGCAGGCGTTAAAGTCCCGGAAAGACGGTCTTTCTGATGCCGAGGCCAGCAAACGACAAGAAGAAAATGGCAAGAATAAGCTCAGGGAAGAAAAAAAGGATTCCGTGGCGGTTCGGTTCATCAATCAGCTGAAAGACCCGATGATCATCATCCTGATGATCGCGGCCGTTATTTCCGGGATTACCGCCGCCTACTCCGGCGAATCGTTTGCCGATGTGATCATCATCATGGCCGTTGTTGTTATCAACTCCGTGCTGGGGGTGTATCAGGAGAGCAAGGCAGAAAAAGCCATTGAAGCGCTCCAGGCCATATCCGCCGCCACATCAAAGGTCATGCGGGACGGTAGAATTCAGGTTGTTAAAAGTGAAGACCTGGTCGTCGGCGATGTCATCGTTCTGGAAGCCGGAGATTCAGTGCCGGCTGATGCGCGACTGCTCGACAGCGCCAGCTTAAAGATTGAAGAAGCTGCGCTCACCGGCGAAAGTGTTCCGGTCGACAAGGTGATTGAAGTCCTTTATTTAGGTGACCAGAAGGATATTTCTCTTGGCGACCGCAAGAATATGGTTTACATGGGCAGTGCCGTTGTCTATGGTCGCGGAACCGCAATGGTGACAGCGATCGGAATGGATACGGAAATGGGCAAGATTGCTGATGCGATCACCCAGGCCAAAGACAATCAGACGCCGCTTCAGATCAAACTCAATCAGTTAAGCAAAGTGCTCAGCTGGCTGGTTCTCGGCATCTGCGTGTTCATCTTCGGAATCAGCCTGATTCGCCTCAACATGGATGGCGGCATTACCGGAACCGGTGTCCTGAATACCTTCATGGTAGCGGTATCGCTGGCAGTGGCAGCAATTCCGGAAGGTCTGGCGGCCGTTGTGACCATCGTATTATCGATTGGTGTAACCAAAATGTCGAAGCAGAATGCCATCATTCGTAAATTGACAGCCGTCGAAACCCTGGGCTGCACGCAGGTGATCTGTTCCGACAAGACCGGTACGTTAACGCAGAATAAAATGACCGTTGTGGATCAATTCGGCTTGGATGAACCGCTGCTTGGCCGGGCGATGACCCTCTGCAACGATGCCTATTTAAATGAGGACAATAAAGCCGAGGGTGAGCCGACCGAGGCGGCACTGGTTAATTACGGATTTTCACTCGGTCTGGCCAAAGACGAGATGGAAAAAAAGACGCCACGGGTTGGCGAGGCGCCGTTTGACTCCGGCCGAAAGCTGATGAGTACGATCCACCAAATGGCGGACGGTTCCTTTGAACAGTATACCAAGGGCGCACCCGATGTGCTGGTGGCGCATTGCACCACCTACTGGGATGGCAGCAGCCAAAAGCCGATGACCGATGAAATGAAAAAGAAAATCGGATCTGCCAACAAGTCGCTGGCAGATCAGGCGCTTCGTGTGCTTTCGGCCGCATTCCGCGCTTGGGATACCATGCCGCAGGAGCAGACCCCGGGCTATCTGGAGCAGGAGCTCTGCTTTATCGGGCTGACCGGAATGATCGATCCGATCCGACCAGAAGTCAAGCCGGCAATTGAAGAATGCAAAGCGGCCGGAATCCGCACCGTGATGATTACCGGCGACCATCGGGATACCGCGGTTGCCATTGCCAAACAGCTTGGCATCATTATCGATGATTCAGAAGCGATTACCGGAGCGCAACTGAATGATATCAGCGACGAACAATTATCGGAAGACATTGTGAAATATTCGGTCTATGCCCGGGTACAGCCGGAACATAAGGTTCGCATCGTCAAAGCATGGCAGAACAAAGATATGATCGTTGCCATGACCGGCGACGGTGTCAATGATGCACCATCCATCAAGACGGCAGATATCGGTGTCGGGATGGGGATCACCGGAACCGATGTGACCAAAAACGTGGCCGATATGGTTCTGGCCGACGACAACTTTGCAACCATCGTCCATGCGGTAAGAGAAGGACGCCGAATTTATGATAATATCCGAAAGGCCATTCAGTTTCTGATCTCGTCGAATCTCTCGGAGGTACTGTCAATCTTTGTCGCAACCTTGCTGGGGTTTGTGATTCTGAAACCGGTGCATTTGTTGTGGATTAACCTGATTACTGACTCCTTCCCGGCGATTGCCCTGGGGATGGAAGCTGAAGAGGCGGATACCATGAATAACCCACCGCGTAAATCCAATGAGGGCATTTTTGCCGGCGGTCTTGGTTTTGACGTGATCTGGCAGGGAACAATGGTTACAGCTGTTACCCTTGCCGCCTATTTTATTGGACATTTTATGGAAGCGGGTGTCTGGGAAATCACCAACAGTCCCGATGGGATGACAATGGCATTCTTAACGTTGTCGATGGCAGAGATGTTCCATTCTTTAAACATGAGAAGCAGAAGACAATCGATCTTCCTGATGAAGAAGCGCAACAAATTTCTGTTTATGGCCATGGCCGCATCCCTGTTGCTGACGACGATGGTTATTGCGGTACCGCCACTGGCTGCCGCATTCCAGTTTGAACCAATTTCTTTCAAGGAGTATTTTGTCGCCATGGGCCTGGCGTTCATGGTGATTCCGATTGTCGAAGTCGTCAAATTTTTTCAGCGAAAATATGAACCAAAACAAGCTGCATAATTAACAAAAATGGCGCATCACTTTTAATTGAGTGATGCGCTTTTTGGTTGAAGGAACTTAATACTTTTTTAAAACGGTCGATAAGTAGTAATGTAAGAGGAGAGATGCTCAAAGCAACAGGTAAAATAATAAGTATTTAAAAAGCGGACGTTCTCTGATAAAATAATGAATTAGAAAGCAAAAGGAGCGTAAACGTTTGTGAACAATGAATTAGTCAATATTTTACAAATTGCATTAAATGAATATGTTGTAAAAACGTTATCCGGAGGCATCGCAAGCGTTTTGGGTTCGGGTTATTGGGATATCTGCAATGATTTGCTGAATGATCCAAGCACACGGGCAGAGTGCAAAGTTACCGTCAACGATGATATTCATCATCTGGATTTGTTCCGGTTGTTTTATCTGCTGATACCACCAGAAGGGACGCGTAACATCTGGAGTCAGATGGCCGGCGCCTATCCGGAATTGAATCATAACCAGATAACGGCGATCAGAAACCTGAAAGGGGAACTGGAAAATTCAGATCAAAAAACAGCAGCATCATTTACCTATGCCCGGGTCAAAAGAGAACTGAACAATATCGGCAGCGCGCTGGCACCCATCGACAATCTGATTTTTCAGAAGATGTCGCCGCTGTTTAACACGCTCGAAAAAACATCGCCCATCGACGGCGATTCAAAAGCGCTTGTCGACTTGTCGGAAGACCGGCCGTATTATTGTGAGCAGATTAAAAGAGAAGTGGGAAAAATCGTTCTGGATGATCAGGGCGAACCGATTGTGGAAACAGTTGAAGTTAACCGTCAGGAATTGAAGCGATTTTTTGAAATATTTCAGTATGAAACCGTCGAAAATGATGTTTATGTCATCGATCAGGAAGAACTGGACAACATCTATCGGTATTCGCAATATTATACTCCGATACTTGATCAGATTAACGATTTGGCAACGGCGGAAATTTCAGAAATCCCGCTCTTGGCGGAAAGAATTCGATCAATGGTCTTGGCCAGTGATTTTTCTTACTGTGTGCTTGAACACTGTGAAAAGATCTTGCGTGACGTTTATCTAAAAGGGGCACAGGGGGAAGATCTTTACTGCATTTGCCAGATTGCGCATGATTATTACATGGGAAGAACAATCAATGGAAAACCCGATTATGAAAAAGCGGCACTCTGGGCGCAGGAAGCTTTAAAAATAGAACCCGAGTTTAGTGCTTATCTCAGTGAAATATTCTATTATAATACCGTGACGCTTTTAGGCCTTATGTATGCCAGAGGCGATGGCGGCATCGTGCAAAATGATGTCAATGCAAAAGAATGCTTCAAGCTGGCCGCCGATCATGGCGATTTGCAGGGAATTGCGGATTATTTTATTATGTGCTGCGAGGAAATAAACCGAAGTACCAATACAGAAATGTTGAATGAGCTGGAACAAGAGGTAAGTGAGAGTTTTGGCAATGTGATTAGCGTCCTGGAATCCTATCCCGATGAATTTTATACGCCAAATGCGTATGATTTTTATAATCCGTACCATGTTTGCGTGAAGACTTTATTATCTGAAGTGTATTTTGTCTATGGCCGAATGCTTGTCAGATCAAAAAAGTCAGCAAAGAAAGATGTGTTGTTGGGGATTGAGAATTTAAAAAAAGCAGCAGTTTTAAATAATTCCAAAAGCATGAATCTGCTAGGCGAACTCTATGCCTATTATCTGCCGAAAAAGAATCAGAAAGAAGCCTTTCATTGGTTTGATCTGGGCTATCAAGAGGATCCGGATTATGAAGATAACACCATTCTGCTGGCATTATGCTACAACGAAGGCAGAGGCGTGATCCGAAATATTGATCAGGCAAATTCGCTATTGAAACCACTGATTGCGCGAGAGAATCAGGATGCAATCATGATTTCTGAAAACGGGTTTAAAAAATTTGATGAGATGAAGAATGAGAAAATAAAAAGCGCTGTAAAAAGTTTGAAAAAATCGATGAAGAGGGGAGATGACACGGATTGCATGTTTTTCATGTGTCTCTTGCCGCCGATAGGTATTTACAAAATGTGGAAATATGAATTGTTTGATTATGAAATGCGTAAAGGTTACATGGCAATCGGTGTGGTTTACTCTTTAGTGTTATCGATTCTGTTTATCATTGGAATGATTCTGCTGGGATCATTATTCCTGAAAATAGTTTTTGTTGGGGCAATATTCAGTGTGCCGGTCTATTATTTTCTCAATGAAGTGGGTCAGCTGGAAGAAGAACAAATTGAATAATCAATGATGCTTAAGTAACGAAACATAGCGCTGTTAATGCGCCGGATCAGCAGGGCTCATGTTTAATGAGGATCATCAATAGAACAATCAATTAAAATAGCATAAGCGTGCCAAAGTGGTTAGCTTATGCTATTTTTCATCATTATAATAAACGCGGTTGCCGGCAATCAGTCAGACTCGCCGTAATACATCTGATATAGTTTAATAAAAATCTTATCAAGCATAGCAGTTGGTATCAGCAGAAGCAGTTTTGAACCCAGGCGGCTTTTGGCAATGATATATCTCGGCTTCGGTTTTTTTTTCGCTAATATTTCAATAATTCTCTGTGCTGCAAGTTCGACATTCAGTCCCTGATTTCCGCCCGCTATGAATTTATCACGAAAACAATAAAGGCTGTTTAAATATTTTGGGTCCACAAATGAGATGTCCTGTTCTTTGGCCTTGTTCCAGATTGGCGTTGCGACAGCTGCCGGTTCTAGCAGGATCGTTTTGACGCCAAACGGATTCATTTCCCGTCGCAGTGAATCGGAAAATCCTTCAATTGCGAATTTTGTCGAAGCGTAGGGGGACATAAATGGGGGAGCAATTCTGCCGGCCATTGAACCGTTCAAAATAATTTTTCCTTTGCTTTGAACCAGTTCTGGGATCAGCGCCTGGATTAATTCGACCGTTCCGAAGTAATTGATTTCAAAACTGTCCCGGTAAATATGCATTGGAAGGTTTTCAATGGGCCCACCCAAAGCGACCCCGGCATTGGCGATGACGGCTGCCAGTTTTTGTCCGCTGCTGCATAATGCTTTAATATCCCTGCAGAAGGACGCGAGTTCGGCTGGCTTCCGGATATCCATTTTTTTCGAAAAAACATGAATCTGATCCTCAAAGGGATTTTGATCCAGATACGACAGAAAAACCGCATATCCCTCGGCAATTAAAAAGGGCACGAGGCTTTTACCGATTCCGGTGTCGCAGCCGGTTATAACGACCAGGCCTTTGGAATAGTCATTTCGGGTTTCTTTAATAGGATTCATTGTAAACACCTGGTATTGCAGCGCGTATCCTGAATACCATCCTTCTGATTTGATGGGGGCATAATTTTTATACCCCAAAAGGAGAAAACATAACCTTGATGCAATAAAAAAGAGAACCTCAACGGCTCTCTTGCGCAATTCTTATTGGTGGAGATTCTTGCAATGTACAGTTACCCCGAAGTCAAAGACTCCCTATTGGCATAAATTGTTTTCTGACTCCTGTTATATATGCTGTAAATGTTGTAAATAGAATCTAAACGCATGGAATAAATGGAAATAATGGAATTAATTCACATACCCGTGATGTTATGCGGTTCTCAGATCCGCTTCTGTTTTGTGGGAAAATAGAATTAATGGAAAAAATTAAGCCCTACCTAGTTGATATCATTGACAAGTGTGTATGCAGTGTGTATAATATAGGCGTCAGGAGGATACTATGAAACGTAGAGACTTGATAAAAAAGCTGGAAAAAATTGGTTTTGAATTTGATAGTCATGGAGGAAAGCATGATGTTTACCGGAAAGGTAAAGATTTAGAGGAAATTCCACGTCACAATGAAATCAATGAACGTCTGGCAAAAGCAATCTTGAGGAAATGGGGCTTGTAAAAGCCCTGCTTCCACTTGTAAAATAAAGAACCAGGAGGATAAACAAATGAAAGCCATCTATCCCGTGATTTTCACACAAACAGATGATATTGTTCTGGTAGAGGTGCCAGATTTGGGAATTCTGACAGAGGGAGCCGATATGGCCGATGCCATTGATATGGCTCGTGATGCCATCGGATTAAAAGCGATCACGATTCAAGACGATGGCGAAGAGGTTCCAGCACCTTCAAAATTCAATGAAATTGATCCTTTAAAAGGCACTTTTGCCACTGATGGAAGTGGCATTGTGTCATTGGTTGATGTGGACTTTACAGAGTACCGCCGCCGACTTGATAATAAAACAGTCAGACGTAATGTAACCTTGCCCAATTGGTTGAATCTTGAAGCGGATAAAGCAAACGTCAATGTTTCCAGAGTATTACAGGATGCCCTTATGGAAAAGCTGCACGTTTCCAATAGAATGTAAGAGTTCTTCCTTTGCATTTTTCATCCACTTCGTCGTAAGGTGTGACAAATGCTGCGATGCTAAGTTCTATTTTAGACGCTTCTATAATCTGTTCTCTGGTAAAAATCCCATACTCTACTAGTGCTTTTTTCTGCACTTCCAATTTATGGAATAATGGAAAAAATTAAAACTGATTGCCGCATTATAACAAATATGTTATATTTTTTTTATGAAGAGGTACTTATAAATTTAAAACAATTTTTGACCTCGGACCACTTATTAAAGACTAATTATTTTAATTAATACAAAGGAAATCCAATGGAAAATCTTGATAAATTAATTTATGAATTAATTAAACTTGAAAATGAAACACCCTGGCTTGAATTAAAACATAATAATTATACTCCAAATATGATTGGAGAAGATATTAGTGCGCTGGCAAACAGTGCTGCTTTATATGAAAAATCATATGCATACATGATTTGGGGAATCCACGATAAAACTCATGAGATTATTGGTACTAACGATAATCTTCAATCTATAAAAAAGGGCGATCAAGAATTAGAAAATTGGCTTCGCTCTCTCCTGTCAAAAAATGCTGATTTTGAATTTCACACTACTACTATAGAAAATAAAAAAGTTGGAATTCTCATAATTGGACGTGCAACCAACCATACAGTTTCATTCCAAAAAACTGATTATATAAGAATCGGCAGTTACACAAAAAAACTGCAAGAGTTTCCTTCTTTACAATCACAACTATGGGATCGGATCAGAAATTCAAAATTTGAAGAAAGATTTGCTAAGCAAGATTTAGATTTCTCTGAAGCTCTTAATTATTTAGATTACTCTGCGTATTTTGACATTATCGGTTTGCCGATACCCACTGACATTAATAGTGTATTACATTACATGATGGAAGAAGGTATAATTTGCAAACAAGATAATGGGTTGTTTTCTATCACAAATATGGGTGCACTTCTTTTGTCAAAACGTTTGAGTGAATTTCCGAAATTATCACGAAAAGCAGTACGGGTTGTGCAATATCAAGATAATAGTCGATTGAATATGCTGAAAGAAGACACTGGATCAAAAGGATATATTGTCGGTTTCGAAGGCTTAATCCATTTTATTAAAGCTTTAGTACCAACTCAAGAATTAATAAAGGAATCTCTACGTGAAGAAATTGCTGCGTATCCTATTCTTGCTATCAGAGAGGCTGTAGCTAATGCCTTAATTCACCAGGATTTTTCTGTTTCAGGAACGGGGCCAACAATCGAAATATTCAGTAACCGTATAGAAATAACAAATTCAGGAACACCACTTATTGATATAAAAAGAATTATAGATAATCCTCCAAAATCACGAAATGAAAAATTAGCTGCTCTTATGAGGCGTTTGAAGATTTGTGAAGAACTTGGAACAGGCTGGGACAAAATTGTTTTAACATGCGAAATGCAACAATTACCAGCTCCTAAAATTGATCTATATGAAAACAGTACAAAAGTAACCTTGTATACAGAAATACCTTTTTCACAGATATCTAGCGAAGATAAAGTTTGGGCTTGCTATTTGCATGCATGTATAAAATTTGTTCAAGGCGAACAAATCACAAACAGTTCATTGCGAAATCGGTTTGGATTAAAACCATCTTCATCTGGTAGTATTTCACGATTGATAAAAGAAACTATAGAACAAAAATTAATAAAACCACTAGATCCTGATACAGCTCCTAAGCATATGAAATATATCCCATTTTGGGCATAATCTAACTTGCTGGTAACTTGCCAAATATGGCAATCAAAAACTAAGAGCACCCATTTAGAACCGATTTAAAGCCCAAATCTAACTTGCTGGTAACTTGCTGGTAATATATACCTCTATATTGATGATTCACACAAACAAAGAACGGGAGAATCACAAAAAAATGAAAAAACCAATCAATAACATGAAAGATTTTAAAGAAAGGACGTGCAAAAATGAGTATTAAAATCGGCAACGAAGAGTTCACAGAGTTCAATGACCTTTATAATGATCCTGGTTTCATGAGCGACTCAGAAAGGGCAGAAGTAGAATTTGAGGTGGCCCTTATTGGCAAACTGATTGAAGCCCGTGAAAAAAGTGGCTTGTCTCAAAAGAAGCTTGCAGAGCTGACCGGGTTAAAACAGCCGGCCATTGCACGCCTGGAGAATCTCAAGTCCATCCCGAAGATTGACACCCTGTTTAAACTGCTTGATCCATTGGGATATACACTGGCCATCGTTCCAAAAGAAAAGAGACCAGCAAACCAATGAGCCGATACATAGAAATAAACGGCGTTGTTGAACTGCCTGACAATGTGGATCATGACCAGTTTTGGAATGGCTTTAAAATAAAATCCCGTAAAGCTCAGTAACTTTTGTTATTGGGCTTTAATTTTTCTTAAAATAAACACCAAATAAACACCAGGGTAGGGGTTTGTTGACCGCTTCCAACCCTGTGGCATAAAAAAAAGAGAACCTCAACGGCTCTCTTGTGCAATTCTTATTGGTGGAGATGAGGGGACTCGAACCCCTGGCCTTCTGACTGCCAGTCAGACGCGATCCCAACTTCGCCACACCCCCGAAAATTGTTATCTTTAGGACACTTGTATAGTATAATTGAGGTTTCTTTCTTTTGCAAGTGTTTTTTTTGATAAGATAATCTTTTGTTGGTCAATGGAAGAGAAAAATTTTTAACCCGATAAAATTAGGTAGTCAATATAATACCTGTTTTGAATCAAATGTGGTTGAACTCTTAAAAGATTAACAATATAATACTGATTGGCAGCAAAATATTCTAAAATTCCAAAAAAAATGCCAAAATATTCCTGTATGTGTTATAATATTATACATCAGAAATCGTTTTACAGTTAATGTTGGGATTATTGTCTTAAAGGGGTTGTTTTATGAGAGTCTTATTAAAGATTAATGACGTTATTGACGTTGAAGTCTTGCAAAAAATTCAGGATTCATTTTCCGATGCTACTGGGCTTGCCGCAGTCACGGTTGACTACAAAGGCAATCCGGTTACAAAATACAGTAATTTTTCGGAATTCTGTAATTGTGTTAGAAAAGATAGCAATAATCGGGATTTGTGCTATCAGTCGGATGCGCATGGCGGGATTGAATCGGCGCGATCAGGAAAACCAGCGATTTATATTTGTCATGGCGGCCTGGTTGATGTTGCCGTGCCCATTATGGTTAAAGGAAACTACCTCGGCGCCATTATGGCAGGTCAGGTGAAAATTCCGGAAGATGAAATGAAAAAGCTGCCCTATGGAACGAGTCATGAATTAACTGATTTTACCAAACATCCTGAGGTTCTGGAGAGTTATGATAAAGCCTGGAAGACAACTTTGACGCAGGTAAAGTCGGCAGCGGATCTCCTTTATACCATTGCAAACTATCTCGTGGAAAAACAGATGATTCATATTATGCAGGAAGAATTGCATAATAAAAACATTGAATTGATGGAAGAAGTTAAACTACGCAGCGAAGTTGAGGCATCGCTGAAAGAAGCGGATCTAAAAGCCCTGCAGGCACAGATAAATCCCCATTTTCTTTTCAATGTCCTGAACACGATTGGACGTTTAGCACTGCTCGAGGGTGCTGATAAAACCCAGGAAATGATTTACGCTTTTTCAGATATGATGCGGTATACCCTGAAAAAAGAAAAGAATAATGTTGTAACACTCAAGGAAGAAATGGAACATGTTCAGAATTATCTTTCCATTCAAAAAATGCGTTTGGGAAACCGCCTGAATTACTCGGTCCAGATCGATGAGATGGCGGAAGATATCCTGTGTCCGTTTATGACGGTTCAGCCTTTTGTTGAAAATGCCATTATCCACGCCGTTGAGCCGAATGCTAAAGGCGGGCGAGTGGAGATCACTGCAGATATTCAAAAAGATGGTGCTTTATTGAAAATCATCGATGATGGCAAGGGCATTTCCCGCGATCGAATACATAAAATATTGGATGGAACCTATGAAGCAGATGGCCGGGAGAAAAACACCGGCATCGGAATTAACAATGCAAATAAACGACTCATGTATTACTATGGTGTGGATTATGGGGTTGAAATACAAAGTGAAATGGAGCAAGGCACTGAAATTACCATTAGGATACCCCGTAAATCTCTAGTAGGGAGGGGATTGTAGAAATGTATAAACTATTTATTGTTGAAGACGAACATTTAGAAATTGAAGCGATTAAACTAATTATTGATCAATACAGTGATAATATTGAAGTTGTTGGCGAAGCATCCTCAGGGTTGGTAGCTATCGAAGAAATTCGTCGTTTGAATCCAGATATTGTTCTTTTGGACATTAATATTCCCGAAATTAATGGTATTGACGTTCTGAAGATGGTTAAAAAAGAAGACCACGAAAAGAAAGTGATACTCATTACCGCTTTCAATGAATTTGATTTTGCGCACCAGGCCATCAAAGCACGGGTTGATGATTTCCTGCTAAAACCCATTCGTCCCCAGCAACTGATGGATTCAATCAATCAGTGCATCGCTTCATTAAAGAACAATGCCAAAGAACGATTTGATGAAAAAATGAATGAGGTAATCTTTGCAGTCATTCAGAAGAAATACAGTGATGCAAGAAATGCGCTGATTAACTACCTGGACATGATTTACGATTATTATACGTTTGATATTATGTCAATTCAATCCGAAATCCGGCATTTTATGGAAGAACTGAATATTGTGACGAAAGACATGTGTGGTTATGAACTGACCAGTCCGCTGTTCTCCAGCAATAATATGCAGGTTGTAAACGGATTTAAAAATCGTTATGATTTAAAAGTTGAAATTATGAAGACAATCGATAAAGTGTTCGATAAGATGTTGGATAATAAAGAAACGAGAAAAAACAATATCGAAGATATTTTGAATTATATCGATCGCAACTGTTATAAAGATATTTCTCTGGATCAAGTCGGGGAATATGCCAATATGAGTTCCTACTACTTAAGTAAAATATTCAAGAAAGAAACAGGCGTTAACTTTGTAACTTATCTGACGGAACGAAAAATTGAAATTGCCAAGGATATGCTGGCCAATACCGATGTGCCGATCATCAATATTGCGCTGGATCTTTCGTATCACGAACCCAACTATTTCAGCAAGGTATTTAAAAAGAGTACCGGTATGACTCCGACGGAGTATCGCAAGGAAAAAAGAGGCGAAGTTCCTGAGGACGAAGACAGTTCCGGGAAACAGCGGGAAGTTTCCTGAAACAATTAAATAACGATAAAAATCAAGGAACAGGAAAACCTGGCAGGTTACCTGTTCTTTTTGTTTTGCAGAGAAAAAATGAATGCAATAAAGTGTAAGTCTTAGACAAAATATTCCACCCGAATTTTACGGCGGATAATAAAAAAGAGCGATAATTCAAGGCTTTCAAGGCTTTCATGGCAAAGGGTAAATAATTTTATAAGAATAGCGCAAGTAATTACCATAGGCTTTGCATTAAAATATAGTTAGTTTCAGAAACAAAATCTTGAAATTAAGGAGGATGGAGCTTATGACAAACGAAGCTTTAGGGATGATTGAAACTAAGGGTCTTGTTGCAGCAATTGAAGCAGCAGATGCGATGGTTAAATCAGCCAATGTATCATTAATGGGCTACGAAAAAATCGGTTCTGGATTAGTAACCGTCATGGTTCGTGGAGATGTTGGAGCTGTAAAAGCAGCTGTTGACGCAGGTGCTGCGGCAGCTGATAAAGTTGGACAAGTTGTTTCAGTACACGTAATCCCAAGACCACACGGTGATGTAGAGAAAATTTTACCACAAGGCCTATAAAAATTTTATAATTACGGAGGTGTAAATTAATGAAAGATGATTTAATGAACAAGTTGATGGAAGAAGTTATGAAAAAGATGGGAGAAGTTGAAGAAACAGGCACAGTTGCAGCGGCTACTGGTGTTTGCGGATTAACTGAATTCATTGGAACAGCAGTTGGAACCACGATCGGTTTTGTAATTGCAAACGTGGACAAAACTTTACACGAAGCGATGAAAATCGATCCTAAATACAGATCTATCGGTATCCTCTCCGCTAGAACTGGTGCTGGCCCTCAGGTTTTTGCAGCTGATGAAGCTGTTAAAGCTACAAACTGCGAAGTTGTATCAGTTGAATTCGCAAGAGATACAGAAGGCGGCGCAGGACACGGTTCTTTAATTATCTTTGGTGCAGAAGATGTATCTGATGCTAAAAGAGCTGTTGAAGTTGCACTTAACGACTTAAACAGAACCTTCGGTGACGTATACGGCAACGCTGCTGGCCACTTGGAATTCCAGTATACAGCAAGAGCAAGCTTTGCTTGTAACTATGTATTCGGTGCTCCGATCGGAAAAGCTTTCGCTATCATCGTTGGTGCTCCAGCCGGTATTGGCGTATTAATGTCTGATGGCGCTTTAAAAGCTGCTAACGTAGATCTTGTTGGATATTCTTCTCCTGATAATGGCGGAACAAAATTCTCAAACGAGTCAATGATCTTCATCACTGGTGATGCTGGTGCTGTTCGTCAAGCTGTTTATGCGGCTAGAGAAATCGGTAAACAAGCTCTGGAAGCTCTTGGCGGACCATGCCCATCAACTACAACTCCTTATATTTAAGTAGCTGTTAGCAAGTTTTCTATAGAAAGAAGGAGGAATGAAGACTATGAAGTCAAAAAGATTTGAAGTTTTAGCAGCTCGTCCAGTTAAAAAGGACGGTTTTGTTAAAGAATGGCCAGAAGTTGGTTTAATCGCAATGAATAACCCTGGAGATCCTACTCCAAGCTTATGCATTGAGAATGGTGTTATCGTAGAAATGGACGGTAAAAAACGAGCAGAATTTGATATGCTTGATACATTTATCGCAAACTACGGTATCCGTACTGAAAAAGCAGCAGAATATATGGCAATGGATTCTTTGAAAATTGCCAATATGCTGGTTGATATAAATGTTCCAAGAGATATTTGTGTAGACATTACGACATCCATTACGCCTGCTAAAATCACAGAAGTACTTGGTCATATGACCGTACTTGAAATGATGATGGCTCAAAGCAAAATGCGAGCTCGTTTAATGCCTTCCAACCAATGTCATGTCACCAACGTAAAAGATAACATGATTCAAATCGCTGCCGATGCGGCTGAAGCTGCTATTCGTGGATTTGATGAAATGGAAACAACCGTCGGTATCGCTCGTTATGCACCATTCAACGCTTTAGCGATCATGGTTGGTGCCAATGTCGGCCGACCAGGTATCCTGACACAATGTGCCGTTGAAGAAGCGACCGAACTTGACTTGGGTATGAGAGGCTACACCGCTTACGCTGAAACGATTTCTGTATATGGTACAGAACCTGTTTTCATGGATGGCGATGATACTCCTTATTCTAAAGCTTTCTTGGCATCAAGCTACGCTTCACGTGGTTTGAAAATGCGTTTTACATCTGGTTCCGGATCAGAAGTACAAATGGGTTATGCTGAAGGCAAATCAATGCTTTATCTGGAAGCAAGATGTTTATATATTACCAAAGGTGCCGGCGTACAAGGAAGCCAGAATGGTTCTGTTTCCTGTATCGGTGTTCCAGCTGGTGTTCCAGGTGGTATCCGTGAAGTATTGGCTGAAAACTTATTGGCAGCATGTCTTGACCTTGAGTGTGCTTCTTCTAATGACCAGACATTTACTCACTCTGATTTACGACGAGTTGCCCGTTCATTAATGCAGATGGTACCAGGAACTGATTATATCTGTTCAGGTTACAGCTCAACGCCAAACTATGATAATATGTTTGCCGGCTCTAACTGGGATGCAGAAGATTATGATGACTGGAATGTAATCCAACGTGACTTAAAAATCGATGCTGGTTTACAACCTGCTGACGAAGATACGGTTGTTGCTGCTCGTGCCAAAGCTGCTCGTGCAATGCAGGTAATCTTCAGAGAATTAGGCTTGACAGAAATCACAGATGCCGAAGTTGAAGCGGCAACCTATGCACATGGTTCACAGGATATGCCGGATCGTGATGTCGTAGCTGACTTGAAATCTGTTGAAGAACTGTTGGGACGTGGCGCTACAGCTGTTGACTTCATTAAAGCACTGGATCGCGGCGGCATGAAAGATGTTGCTGAATCGATCTTTAATATCCAGTTACAGAAAGTTGCCGGTGACTACTTACACACTGCCTCTAAACTAAGCTCTTCATGGGAATGTATTTCTGCAGTTAACTATCCTAATGATTATCATGGAGTTAAAACTGGTTATGTTATCAGTGATGAAAGATGGAAACAAATCCAAGATATTCCATGGGCTGTTGACCCAGCAAGCATTTAAGGAAAGGGGTGTATAGATATGGCTATAAATGAACAAATGTTGAAAAGCATTATCGAAGATGTATTAAAAGAAATGACTGGCGCTGCTCCAGCTGCTGCTCCTTCTCAAGCTGCTGTAGCTGCAGGTTCTGTTAAACTTGCTCCAGTTGGAGATGCCGCACAAGGTACTGCAGCTGATGAAGTTGTTATTGGTTTGGCTCCAGCTTTTGCTGAATCCCAACATGAAACAATCATCGGATTACCACATGATAAAGTTTTAAAAGAAATCATCGCCGGTATTGAAGAAGAAGGTCTTAAAGCTCGCGTCGTTAAAGTTTATAGAAGTTCTGACGTTGCTGTATGTGCCCATACTGCTGCAAAATTAAGCGGATCAGGCATTGGCATTGGCATTCAGTCAAAAGGAACAACTGTAATTCATCAGAAAGATCTCCCTCAGTTAAGTAACTTAGAATTATTTTCTCAGGCTCCATTGATTGATTTGGAAACATTCCGAGCAATTGGGAAAAATGCTGCTAAATATGCAAAAGGCGAAAGCCCAGCACCAGTTCCAGTCAA
The DNA here is from genome assembly GCF_014284475.1 of Acetobacterium fimetarium. Classification (GTDB taxonomy): domain Bacteria; phylum Bacillota; class Clostridia; order Eubacteriales; family Eubacteriaceae; genus Acetobacterium; species Acetobacterium fimetarium. The sequence continues at coordinate 162,039 of NZ_WJBC01000005.1, forward strand.
AAATGACCAAATGGCTCGCCCGGCTTATCAAGCTAAAGCAGCTTTGTTACATATTAAAGAAACAGAACATGTTGTCGAAGGTAAAAAAGCCGTTCAACAACAAGTTTCATTCGTATAAGTGGAGGTGACCAGAATGACACAAGAACAGATGTTAGAACAAATTGTTAAACAAGTTATGAGTTCTATGGGTACCGCTGCAGCTCCCGCTACATGTGCTACCGGAACTGTTTCTAAAGCAGATTACCCAATTGGAGACAAGAGACCAGAATTGATCCATTCTGTAAGTGGTAAAGCTTTAAAAGAACTTACATTGGACAAATTATTATCTGGCGAATTAAAACCGGAAGATTTAAGAATCAGCCCTGAAACACTTGAATTACAGGCTCAGGTTGCTGAATCTGTCAAACGAGGTGCTTTCGCATTGAATTTAAGAAGAGCTGCTGAACTGATTGCTGTTCCAGATGCTCGTCTGTTGGAAATCTACAATGCATTAAGACCTTACAAATCTACAAAAGACGAATTACTTGCAATTGCGGCAGAATTGAAAAATCAATACAATGCTCCAATTTCTGCTTCTTTGGTAGCTGAAGCTGCAGAAGTATATTATGCAAGAAAGCGATCAAAAGAATTCTACTAAAATTAGCCGTTTAGGAAGTGTTTGGAGGACCTAAATATGATTATTGCAGGAATAGATATTGGTAATGCAAGCACTGAAACAGCGCTTGCCCGATATGTCGACGGAAAACCTGCCTTTCTGTCCAGCGGTATCGTTGATACGACTGGCATGAAAGGGACACGTCAAAATATTCATGGAGTTTTCGCCTCTTTAAAACAAGCCCTTGAAAAAGCTGAACTAGCCGTAGAAGATGTTGATTTAATCCGAATCAATGAAGCCGCACCGGTTATTGGCGATGTGGCGATGGAAACAATTACTGAAACAATCATTACGGAATCCACTATGATCGGTCACAATCCCTCTACACCAGGGGGATTGGGGATCGGTGTAGGAGTGACCGTAGATATAAGGGAAGTTAATAATTGTGATAAAGGCGCATCAGTGATCGTCATTATTCCAAGAGAGGTAGATTTTGAAGCTTCCTCCCGTATTATTAACCATGCTGTTAGTAACGGCATATTTGTGAATGGTGCCATTGTCCAGCGTGATGATGGCGTTTTAATTAATAACCGTCTTGACAAAAAAATCCCGATTGTTGATGAAGTTTCCCTCATTGATAAGGTGCCGATAAACATGCGCGCTGCCATTGAAGTAGCTGCGCCGGGTTCGGTAGTTGAACAATTATCCAATCCATACGGCATTGCCACCGTTTTTGATTTAAATTCAGAGGAGACCAAACAGGTTGTCCCTGTTTCACGCGCGCTGATCGGAAACCGTTCAGCCGTTATCATTAAAACTCCGGCCGGGGATGTTAAAGAAAGAAAAATTCCAGCCGGACAAATCATTATTCAGGGAACCAATAAAAAGGCTCAGGTTAATGTGGATGATGGTGCTGAAAAAATCATGGAGGCAATACGTTCCGTAGCTCCCGTAGAAGATATTAAAGGTGAAGCTGGCACAAATGCCGGTGGAATGCTGGAGAAGGTCAGACAGGTTATGTCAAACCTGACCGATCAGCTTCCGAGTGCAATTAAGATTCAGGATTTATTGGCTGTCGATACGTTTGTGCCGCAAACCGTAAAAGGTGGAATGGCCAATGAGTTTTCCATGGAAAATGCAGTAGGAATTGCCGCCATGGTCAAAGCTGATAAATTGCAGATGAGCATGATTGCACACGAATTGGAAGCTGAACTCGGTGTGAAAGTTGAAGTCGGTGGTGTCGAAGCCGATATGGCCATTCGTGGCGCATTGACAACACCAGGCAGCGACAGACCTTTAGCAATTATCGATATGGGTGCCGGATCAACAGATGCAGCAATAATAAATAAGGCGGGCGAAATCAAGTCGATCCATTTAGCAGGTGCCGGCAACATGGTCACACTGCTGATTGCATCCGAGTTGGGATACGAGGATATGGGCCTGGCGGAAGACATAAAAAAATATCCGTTAGCAAAAGTTGAAAGTTTATTCCATATTCGTCATGAAGACGGAACCGTTCAATTTTTTGACAAACCGCTTGATCCCAGAACATTTGCACGTGTCGTTATCTTGACACCAAACGGAATGTTTCCCATTCCAGGCAATGATTCGCTGGAGCGGATTCGGACAGTTCGCAGAGACGCGAAAACAAAAGTGTTTGTTGTCAATGCGATTCGTTCCTTAGAACGGGTTAGTCCTACCGGAAACGTGCGGGATATTGAATTTGTTACACTGGTTGGCGGTTCAGCATTGGACTTTGAAATTCCCCAATTGGTAACAGATACACTATCGAAATACAGCATTGTTGCAGGACGGGCGAATATTAGAGGGGTTGAAGGTCCACGTAACGCAGTCGCCACTGGTTTAGTACTTGCTTACGAAGAAGGTGAATGAGATGCGGATGGATTTTGATGCTCCAAAACCAGAAATAAAAGTATTACACGGAAAAAATATTACTTATCAAAAGGTCGTTGACGAAGTATTACATGGTATTGAGGAAGAAGGGATTCCTTTTTCAGTTGAAGAAATGGGAGAAGCCGATCCTGTGGAGCTTGCCTTCAGAGGGGCCGAGTTATCCCATCTTGGAGTTGGTATCGGTATTACGGAAAAAGAAGTGGTTCTGCATTATATTAAATTAAAAGAGGATCAGCCAATTTTCAGAATACCGTCTTACAGTGATGAAACAACGCTGCGAGCGATTGGAAGCAATGCAGCTCGTCTTGTCAAAAGGATGCCGTTCAAAAATCTTGATAATACTGAACTGTCGTAGGAGGGGTTAATTTGGATAGAGGAGAGGCCGTAGGCCTAATTGAAGCTATTGGGTTGGCCACTGCGATAGAGGCAGCAGATGCGGCGGTAAAGTCAGCAAATGTAAGACTTCTTGGCTATGAAGCATGTCGCGGTGATGGCATGTCGACCATCAAAGTGGTTGGCGATGTCGGAGCTGTTAAAGCAGCTGTTGAAGCTGCCACCGCTGCTTGTGCAAAAGGAAGAGGTTGCTGGACCAGCATTGTCATTGCCCGGCCCAGTGAAGGAATTGAAAAACTAATTTACAATAGGCAAACAGTTGGATATACAATGCCTGAAGAGCCTGAAACAGAAGCCGACATTGAAGAAAAACAAGAAGAAACGGAAGAAGAGTAGATGAAAATTGATCTTCCCGCGATTCAGACAAAAGTGATCTTTTGAAGAAAAGGTGTTGAGTATGAACGAAAACGAAAAAAAGGTAATTGAGCAGATCGTCATTAATACGGTCAAAAAATTATTAGACGAAAAAGAAAGCCCGAATCGAGTTGTTTTAGGAATATCAAACAAGCATATACACCTTTCCCAGGCGGATATTGATGTATTATTTGGAAAAGGATATGAGCTGACCAATATTAAAGACCTAAAGCAACCGGGACAATATGCGGCAAAAGAAACCGTTAAAGTTGTTGGACCGAAAGGCTGCTTTGATAAGGTCCGTATTTTAGGACCGGCAAGGCCCGAAAGTCAGGTGGAAATTTCTTTAACTGATGCCAGAAGTTTAGGTTTACATGCGCCAGTTTGTGAATCAGGTAAGCTGGAAGGCACACCAGGAATTACTTTAGAAGGACCAAACGGAAAGATAACACTTGATAAAGGCGTTATGGTTGCCCTGAGACATATTCATATGCCTCTTGATATAGCAGCAAAGCTTGGTATTAAGGATAAGGACTGGGTCAGTGTTGAAACGTGTGGTGTTCGGAAGACAATTTTCTGTAATGTATTAGCCCGCGTATCGGATAAGTTTGATTATGAAATGCATCTGGATACCGACGAGGCAAATGCAGCAGGACTAAAGAATGATGATTATTTAAAAATAATCCCAAACAGGTGAAATAATGGACTGGAAATCTGGAAATGACGCAATACTGGAATTTGCAGAGCTTATCCGTGAAAAAAAAGCAAACCCATACACCGGAGAGCTTAAAGTTGGCGTGGATCTTGGGACTGCAAATATTGTTATTGCAGTGGTTGACGAGAATAACCGTCCCATTGCAGGTGCTACCCAAAGAGCGTCAGTCGTTCGCGATGGTATTGTTGTAGACTATATCGGAGCGAGCCAAATAGTACGAAAACTCAAAGCTGAGGTGGAGGCAATATTGGGCGTGGATCTTTCATACGCCAAAGCTGCCACTGCCATTCCGCCGGGAATCATGGAAGGGAATGCGAAGATCATTGCCAATGTTGTGGATTCTGTAGACTTCGTTGTAACAAACGTGGTGGATGAACCGACAGCGGCAGCCACAGTGCTCGGCATCCGTGATGGAGCAGTAGTCGATGTGGGTGGTGGAACTACCGGGATCAGTATTCTTAAAGACGGTGAAGTCATCTTCACAGCTGATGAAGCAACCGGTGGAACACACATGAGTCTGGTACTGGCAGGTTTTCATCATATAAGCTTTGAAGAGGCAGAAGAACTTAAGAGAAACGAAGAACAACGAAAAATATTTCCGATTATCAAACCCGTGGTCGAGAAGATGGCATCCATTGTCAATCGATTCATTTCGGGATATGATGTCGATGTGATTTACGTGGTTGGCGGTGCCTGTATATTCGATGATTTCGAGAAAGTATTCGAAGCCGAAACCGGCATTAAAACCATAAAACCAGTAGAACCATTATTGGTAACACCCTTAGGGATCGCCTTTAATTGTCAAAGGTAAGGAATGTGGTGATAAAATTTGGACATGAATAAAATTCTCGATGACACTTTTATGGATGTTTTAATCCAGAGAATTGTTGATGAGGTTGTCAGACGAATAAAAAATCAACCCAAAAAGGCAGTTGTATTCTTTACAGGAGGAGCAATTGGATTCAGGCAGTCGATGGATTCACTGTTGAAATTACAAAAAGATGGTTGGCAATTAAAAGTTGTCCTTTCTGATGATGGTATGAAGGTATTAAATCCGGACGCTATTCAAAAGGAATTGAATCTTGATGTCGTCTATCACAGTGGAAATATCAAAAGCCAGAAAGAACTGTATAGTTCAGCAGATATTCTTATTATCGGAACCATGAGCATCAACACGGCTGCAAAAATAGCGACAGGTGTTACGGATTCGGTATTCCTGACGATCATTAACCATGGCATCATGGCTGGTGTTCCGGTGGTTGCTGCCAAAAACGCATGCGATCCGGATGATCCTCAGCGAGTAGCACTGGGAATGGGAAAATCACCCCAGAAGTATCGTCAATTGCTGATCAATAATATGAAGACACTTTCTGATTTTGGAATGCAATTAGTAGATGGTGAAGACTTATACGCTACTTGTATTGGTGGAACCCCCACAGTAAGCAAAGATTCAAGCGTCGCAGAACCAGCAGTTTCGGAAACGAAAGAACCAACGGTAAAGCCAACGATCACCGGAAAAAGTGGTGAATGTGTTTTAAATAAAAAAGTTATTTCACGTTCAGATATTTTAAAAATTCGGGATGCAGAAGTGGTCAAAATACCGGTCGGATCGATTGTGACGGAATACGCTGCAGAAGCCATTGATACATTTGGACTACAGATTACAAGGATTTAATGAGGGTGGTGAATTTATGCAGTTAGCAAAAGTAGTGGGAAACGTAGTATCAACCCAGAAGGATAAAAATCTGGTGGGTTGTAAGCTGCTGATTATTAAAAAAATTGACGAATATGGCGAATATGAGAAATATTCAAGTCAGTCAACAGCCATTGCGGTCGACTCGGTCGGTGCCGGCATCGGTGAAACAGTCATTGTAACATCAGGCAGTAATGCCCGTTACGTTTATGGTGATAAGATGGCCCCGCTGGATATGACCATCGTTGGCATTGTTGATGAAATTCAGATTGTTTAGTGGGGTGAAGAGATGCCTAATGTGTATACCAGAGGCGGGGATAAAGGCGAGACCGGCTTATTCGGGTCGAGTCGAACACCAAAAGACGATATCCGCGTTGATGCATATGGAACAATGGATGAAGCTAATTCAGCCATTGGCTTAGCCTATTCACTTTGCGAAGATGAAGAAATCCGTGAAATTCTGAACTATCTGCAAAAGAGAATTTTTGCATTAGGAGCAGAACTTGCCAGCGATGAAAAAGGCAAGACGATGTTGACGGATAAAATTGCCCAGGACGACGTTGATTATATGGAAGGCGTTTTGGACCATTATTTAGCAATAATCGGACCGCAACGGGATTTTGTTATTCCCGGTTCGAACCCGTCATCGGCAGCCCTTCATGTAGCGCGAACCGTTGTAAGAAGAGGTGAGCGACTGATTGTAACCTACAATCGGGAAAGTGAAGGAAGCCGACCGGAATTGGTAAAATTTGTGAATCGACTGTCGGATACACTTTTTGTTTTAGCGCGTACGGAAGAATTTAACGGGATGATCAAAGAAGTTGTCAACCGCGTTAAACAGAAAATCGAAGCGTTCGCAAAAAAAGCTGAAGCAGATGTTGAAGTCGATACAGAATGCCAGAAAGATGATTATTCATTACTCACTTTAGCAAAAAAAATGGCTGCAGCAGCCAGAGTCAAAGCGGAAGAAATAAATGTTCCAATCGTTTTTTCAGTTGTTGACACAGGCGGAAACCTGGCATACTTCGAACGTATGGAAGATGCACTATTGGCCAGCACCGACATTTCAGTCAATAAAGCATACACCGCCAATGCATTGAAAATACCGACAGATAAACTTCCGGGGCTGGTAAAAGAGAGCGGTTCTCTTTACGGCATCCAATGGACAAACAATGATCGCATGGTTGTATTCGGAGGTGGATATCCCCTTAAGTACAACGGTCAAATCATTGGCGCGATTGGAGTAAGCGGAGGAACTGTGGACGAAGACATGACAATTGCAAAATCTGCGCTCGCTATTTTATAAGCAGCTAATTATTTTTGGAGAAAGATATAAAACAAAAATTAAAACCAGAAAATGATTAGCTATGGCGAACAAAATGGCAACCGTGCAGCAGAAGATAGTTTAGTTGTACAAGCTGGACTAGCAGCTATAAAATAAGACAAAAAATTAACTTGATCCAGGAGGTACCTCGTATGAATATTGATACCACAGGTATTGAATATATTGTAAAAAAAGTAATGGCAGAAATTGATGGCGCAGAAGAAAGCGGTAAAGCGTTAAAAGACGGTGAGTTGGGTGTATTCGACGATATGCAGAATGCTATCGATGCAGCTCAAATTGCTCAAAAGTCCTATATGCGTGAAACGCTGGCATTCCGACGCAAAATGATTGCCGCCATGAGAGCGGAAATGCTCAAAAAAGAAAACATGGAAACCATCTGCCGCATGGCTGTTGAAGAAACCGGCATGGGCAAATATGAACACAAATTGATCAAACATGAACTGGCAGTAAAAAAGACACCTGGTGTTGAAGATCTTGTTGCCGAAGCATGGACCGGAGATGAAGGCTTGACTTTAATTGAGCAGTCACCATTTGGCGTTATTGGAGCTTCAACACCTTCAACCAACCCCAGTGAAACCGTCATCTGTAATTCAATCGGGATGCTGGCTGGCGGAAATACGGTCGTGTTTGCGCCCCATCCAAGTGCTAAAAAAACAAACGCTTTATGTGTAAAACTGTTAAACAAAGCGATTATTGAAGCCGGCGGACCAGAAAACCTGATCGTTACAACCGCTGAACCATCGCTTGAAAGTGCCAATCTGGTATTTTCGAGTCCCCAGATCAATATGCTCTGTGCAACCGGCGGCCCAGGAGTCGTAAAAGCGGTACTGCAGAGCGGCAAAAAAGGAATCGGCGCCGGCGCTGGAAATCCACCCGCACTGGTTGACGAAACAGCGGATATTGAAAAAGCAGCTAAAGACATTGTTGACGGATGCTGTTTTGACAACAACCTGCCATGTATTGCTGAAAAAGAAGTAGTTGTTGTTGACCAGGTAGCTGATTATCTGATGTTTAACATGAAAAAGAATGGCGCCTATGAATTAAAGGATCCTAAAAAGATTGAAGAACTGGCAGCGACCGTGTACCCTGATGGACGTCTAAGCCGTGATTTTGTAGGTCGCGATGCGATTACAATTCTAAAGGCAATTGGCATTGATGCGGATCCTTCAGTTCGTGTCATCATGATGGAAACCAGCAAAGATCATCTTTTTGCAGTCGAAGAACTGATGATGCCGATTCTTCCAGTTGTTCGTGTTAAAGATATCAGCGAAGGCATCGACGTTGCGGTAAACCTGGAACATGGTAACCGACACACAGCCATCATGCATTCAACGAATGTTAATAACTTAACTGAAATGGCGAAAAGAATTCAAACCACAATATTTGTTAAAAATGGTCCATCATTTGCAGGTATCGGCGTTGGTGGTGAAGGTCATACGACCTTTACGATTGCCGGACCAACCGGTGAAGGTCTGACGTCTGCTAAGACATTTACTCGCAAAAGAAGATGTGTATTAGTGGGAGGATTTGATATTAAATAATCGAGGTGTTGTTCATGAGCGCAAATTTAATTGAATTGGTACAAAACGCCGGCATCGTTGGTGCCGGTGGGGCGGGGTTTCCTACCCAGGTCAAACTTAATTGCACGGTTGACACGGTCGTTGTCAATTGTGCAGAATGCGAACCATTATTGCGCGTTGATCAACAATTGATGGCACAGGAGACTGTTAAGATCTTAACAGCTCTCCGAGCCGTTATGGATCACACACAAGCAAAAGAAGGCATTATTGGCCTAAAAAAGAAATACAAATCAGCAATTGAGTCATTAGACAAAGAATTGCCGGCATTTCCCGGAATAAGAACACATGTCCTAAAGAATTTCTATCCCGCGGGAGACGAACAGGTTCTTGTTTATGAAACGACAAAAAGAATCGTACCGGAAGGTGGAATTCCGTTAAATGTCGGAGCATTGGTTATAAATGTAGAGACTCTGTTGAACATTTATGATATAATGGTAAACAATATACCTGTTATGGATACCTATTTGACGCTAACAGGTGAGGTCAAAAATAAGATCACAACAAAAGTGCCTTTGGGCATAACGGTTCGCGAAGCTTTGGAATTAGCAGGCGGTACAACCATTGATGATTACGTTGTTATTAATGGCGGACCGATGATGGGAAAAATTGTCGATCTCGAATCCACGATTACCAAAACGACAAAAGGACTGATTGTATTGGCAAAGGATCATCCTTTGATTCTTTCCAAAACAAAGTCGATTCATGAAACCGTAAAGATGGCAGCAATGGCCTGCATGCAGTGTAATTACTGTACCGAATTGTGCCCTAGATACGCATTGGGACATGATTTGCAACCGCACAAGCTGATGCGTATTGCCGCATATGGTTCAACCTGTGATACGACCACCCAAGCCACAAACGCTTTTCTATGCTGTGCATGTGGCTTATGTCAATATGCATGTGTAATGGACCTACAACCTTGGAAGTTCAATACCATGCTGAAACAAGAACTTGGAAGCAAAGGGATAAAAAATCCTCATCACAATGCTCCGACCGCTGCCGAATCATTTAGAGAAGGCAAACAGATGGATGTTCACCGTTTAATATCACGATTGGGACTGACGAAGTATGATCTTCCGACCCCGATGGTTGAAACGGACAAAACATTCACCAAGGTCAACCTATTATTGTCACAACATATAGGTGCTCCGGCAATGGCAGTGGTGAAGGTTGGAGATCAAGTTGAAAGAGGACAACTCGTCGGGGATATTCCAGACGGGAAACTGAGCTCGAAAGTTTTTGCAAGTATTAGCGGCAAGGTAATTGCCGTGGATGGTGAAAAAATCACCATCGAGTCCTGAATCATATTTTAAAGGGGGATAATTATGGACTTTTCTTTATTAATCGCCGCATTTGGTGGTGGCCTTCTGGCTACAATGGTAGGTGGGTTAAACTCATTCATATTCTGTGGTATCGTAGCTTTCGCTGCTATATTCGGTGGACTAGCTGGCGCACCAGCTATTGGTCTTTTTGCTTTCGGCCCTGTTTTTGGACCGCACGTTGCATTTGCCGGTGGCGTCGCCGCTGCAGCTTTTGCAAAAACAAGAAATCATATTGAAGATGGTCAGGATATCGTGACACCACTTTGTAAAACTGGTGATCCGATGGTATTAATCGTTGGTGGTATCTTTGGTATGATCGGATTTATCATTCAATACGTTGTTTCAGCTCTTCTTGGACCAGTTATTTTCACTGGTATTCTGGGAACTGGAGCTGCTGGTTGGACTGATACCGTTGGGTTCACAGTAGTACTTTCTGCAATTATCACTCGTTTAGTATTTGGAAAAACTGGTCTTACAGGCAAAACACCGGCCGGAGAATCAAGAGACTACGTTGCCAAAGGTCAACGTTTGACATTTGTACTTGTTATGGGTCTTGGCCTTGGTCTTTTAAGTGGTGGCGTTGTTTCTGCTTTAGGAACGCTTGGTTTTGGCGGATCCGATGAAGCATTATACCTGTTTAATATGGCACCAACCATTTTCTTCGGTCTTGCTGCGATGAGTTTGATGATGATCCCAATGGGATTTGCATTTGAATGCTGGCACCATGTCGGTTATCCGGCTGCTTCAACTGCTGTTATCATCTTTACGGCTACCTTAAGTCCAGTTGCTGCTATTATCGGTGGCGCAATAACAGGTATGTTCACAATGTGGTTTGGTGATTTCTGCTTAAGAACTTTCAACAGTCATGCAGATACACACATCGACCCTCCAGCTTGTACAATCTTTGTTATGCAATTTATCAACTTAACAATTTTAGCTGGATTGATTTTTGTTGCATAAATAAATCGTGTTATTTGTTAGCAAAAACATGAATTCATTCACAGTATAGAAAGAAGTGGTATTTTGAAAAAAGCAGTTGGTTTTATGGAATTTAAGAGTATTCCAGTTGGCATAGAAGCCACTGATGAAATGCTGAAATCCGGAAATGTTGAGCTGCTGATGGCATCACCCCTTTGTCCAGGAAAGTACGTCAGTATTATCGCTGGAGATGTGGGAGCTGTTGAAGCGTCAATAAAAAATGGAGAGCATATAGGTGGCATTTATGTGCTGGAAGCTTACGTAATACCAAATATTCATGACGATGTTTTACCGGCGATGTTAGGTGCTGGCGAAATCGGAGACGTGAAATCATTGGGTATTGTTGAAACGATTAATGCAATCTCTTCAATTTTAGTAGCTGATATTTGTGCGAAAGCCGCAAATGTCGAGCTCATTGAAATTCGAATTGCTAGAGGCTTGGGTGGTAAAGGCTTTGTATTAATCACTGGCGAAATATCTTCTGTTAAATCAGCCATTCAGACGGCTAAAAATGAAATGGCAGAATCGAACCTCATTACAAGTTATTCGGTTATTGCCTCTCCTCACAAGGATATAAGAAAAATCATTTTTTAACAAAAGATAACAAATAAAAAGTATGAAAAAACAAATGGCTTCGGTCATTTGTTTTTTATACACCAAATTTCTATTTTTTATAAATGAACCAAGGCCACTTATAAAAAATAGAACTGAAAAAATGTAGAAAAGGAGGTTGTCATGGCTAGAAAAAGCAAACCTAAATCACAATTAATAAAAGACTCAACGGTAAAGACAAGTTCGGAAACAGTGAATTCTAGTGAAGTGGGGAATGAAGAAGTGGGTAAATTCGATGATTTTCTGAAGCGAGTTGGAAATACTTTCAAAGCATATGATGAAAAGTCTGAAACAACCATTGACAACGATTCAAAACCAGAACAAGATCATGAAGAAGATAGAATAGCAAAAGAAGCAGCGGAAGCAGCCAAAACAAAGGCTAAAGCGGAAGCGAAAGCAAAGGCAGATGCTAAGGCCAAAGCGAAAGCAGAGGCGGAAGTTAAAGCAAAAGCAGAAGCCAAAGACAAAGCAGAGGCAGAGGCCAAAGCGAAGGCAGAAGCTTTAGCAGAAGCCCAAGCGAAAACGGAGGCAGAAGCCAAAGCGAAAGCAGAGGCAGAGGCTCAAGCGAAAGCAGAGGCAGAGGCTCAAGCGAAAGCAGAGTCAGAAGCCAAAGCGAAAGCAGAAGCGGAAGCCAAAGCGAAGGCAGAAGCGGAAGTCAAAGCGAAAGCAGAGGCAGAAGCCAAAGCAAAAGTAGAGGCAGAGGCTCAAGCGAAGGCAGAAGCAGAAGTCAAAGCGAAAGCAGAGGCGGAAGCCAAAGCGAAAGCCGAGGCAGAGGCCAAAGCGAAGGCAAAAGCCAAAGCCAAAGCCAAAGCCAAAGACAAAGCCAAAGCAGCGGCGGAAGCGAAAACGAAGGCAGAAGCCGAAGAACAGCGAAGAAATGAACTGAAAAGAAAAGCAGCAGAACTGCAGGAAATGACCGTCAGAGCAAATGAAAGAGCCCTTGCAACAGAAAAGAAGATCCGCGAAGAACTGGCTCAGAAGCGTCAAAAAGAACAGGACGAAAAAAACCGCGCTTTAAAAGCAAAAAAAGAAAAAGAACTGCCTTTCTATCTGATGTAAAGTGTTGGCTGAAAAAGCTAACATAAATCATAAAAAGTTAGAAGTTCCCAGTAAAATCGGGAGCTTCTTTTTAATTGACGAGCTATACAAATAAAAGCGATTGTAATATAATTAAAATAAAAGTAAGATAAGAAAAAGAGGAGATTATGGCATATTTAGCACTTTATCGAAAATATCGCCCGCAAACTTTTGATGAAGTTGTGGGACAGGATAGCATAACGCGAATACTAAAAAATCAAATTCAATACAACCGTGTCGGGCATGCCTATCTTTTTTCAGGGATACGAGGCACAGGAAAAACATCACTGGCAAAAATATTCGCAAAAGCAATTAACTGCCCGAATGGTATTGATGGAAATCCCTGCAATCAATGCGAAGTCTGCCTGAAAATTGATCGACCCGGCGTGATGGATATCATCGAAATTGATGGTGCCTCCAATCGCGGCGTTGACGAGATACGGGAAATACGCGAAAAAATCAAGTATCCACCAACGATTGGAAAATACAAAGTCTATATTATCGATGAAGTGCATATGTTAACGAAAGAAGCATTCAATGCGCTGCTGAAAACCCTTGAGGAACCACCGGAACATGCCGTGTTCATCCTGGCAACGACGGAACCGGGTAAATGCCCAACCACCATTCTGTCGCGATGCCAACGCTACGAAATACGACCGATCCCCAAAGAACTGATTATCGGACAAATGAAAAAAATCTGCAAGGATCTCGGCGTGACAATGAGCGAACAGAGCTATGATTTTGTCGCAACACGGGGTGAGAATTCGATGCGTGATGCACTCAGTTTGTTGGATCAGATCGTCGATTTAAAAGACAGCGAAGGACATGTTGCCTTTGAAGAGTTACTGGCATTTACCGGGATGGCAGATAAAACGAATATTTACGATCTCGTTCAAAAAATCATCAAGGGAGACAGCAGCGGGGTACTGTTGTCGCTCAGAGAATTGGTCAGCCATGGGAAAGACAGCTTATTGTTAATGGATCAACTGATCGAGTATCTCAGAGGGATATTGATTACCAAAACAGCTAGGGAAACGGCAAAAGATATTCTGATTTGTACTGCCGAAGATTTTCAGGCGTATCAAGAGCTTGCTGACCAGATGACATTTGACAAGCTTTATCAGATGATTACCCAACTGATTGAAGAAAAAAACAAATTGAAATACAGCAGTCTGCAAGGGATCATCGTCGAGATGGCATTGCTGCGTTTATGTCTGGAAGATGAACCAGTCAGGCTGGAAATACAAAAGAAGTCGCCCAAGCCCAGGAAAGAACTGAATATCGCAGAGCAAAACCAAACGTCTACTTCAAAAACTGATCCTCCAGCCCAAGAAAAGGCCGTCACAACCAGACAAAGACCAACGATACCAGAGACTACCGACAGCCAGCATACAACGGCGAAGGCATCGCCAAAAATGGATCAACAAGATCCCAAGCAAGAAAAAGAGACGCCCTCAAATAATACAACGAAACATGATGAGATGCGGTTGTTCAAGAAATTATGTGATGCCATTGGCGCGACCAATTCAGGACAGGCTATGTTTTTAAAACGGGGCGAGCCGTCACTGCAAAGTGACGATCACCTGGATATTGTCTATTCAACAGAAAACAGGAATTTCTTCCAGTTTGTCAACAAGCCGGAACTGGTGGAAAGTTTCGAAACCATTCTGTCCCAAGCGGCGGGGCGAAAAATCACGGTTGCTATAAAACTTGAAGAAGATAATTTCAACGAACTGGATTTGATTGAAAAAACGCGGCGCATTGTAAATGATGATGCGGTCAAGATTATTAAAGATGAATCATGAAAAGAGAAATCAGGCAAAAAAAGATAGTGATATCGCTTATGTTTTAATGTTATAATAGTCACGTTATTAAGATAAGAAAGAGAACTCAGGAGGATATAATGGCTAAACGAAAAATGCCCGGTGGAATGGGCGGCGGAAATATGAACAACATGATGAAACAAGTGCAGAAAATGCAGCAAGATATGGAAAGACTACAAAGTGAGCTGGAAGAAAGAGAGGTTGAAGCAACTGCCGGCGGCAGTGCTGTGAAAGTGGTTGCAACCGGAAAGAAGATCATAAAATCAATCAAAATTGATCCCGAAGTTATCGATGAGGATGATATTGAAATGCTTGAAGATCTCATTTTGGCAGCGGTCAACGAAGCGATGACAAAGGCTGAGGAAATGGTCAATTCAGAGATGGGAAAAATCACCGGCGGTATGAACATTCCGGGTCTGATGTAGGTTTGTGAATGGGTTATTATCCAAAAACCCTGGAACGGTTGGTTCTTGAACTGGGAAAGCTGCCGGGTATCGGCGAAAAAACAGCTCAGAGACTGGCTTTTCATATCATCAATCTATCGGACGAAGACATCAACAGCCTATCAACTGCACTGGTATCGGCAAAAGAAAAAATTGTTTTATGCAAAAAATGTTTCAATATTACGGATAAAGAGATCTGTGATATTTGTGAAAATCCCAAGCGTGACCAGCAGACGATTTGCGTCGTGCAAAACAGTCGGGATATCTTTGCCATTGAGAAGACGCGGGAGTACAACGGTCTTTATCATGTACTGCATGGAGCAATTTCTCCTTTAGATGGCATTGGTCCCCAGGACATCAAGGCAAGAGAACTTTTGTTACGCATTGGCGAAAATGATATTAAAGAAGTAATAATGGCAACAAACGCAACCGTCGAAGGCGAAGCGACAGCCATGTATTTAGGTAATCTGATCAGCCCGTTAGGAGTAACAGTGACGCGACTCGCCAAAGGAATCCCCATCGGAGCAGATTTGGAATATACAGATGAAATTACATTGATTAAAGCCTTTGAAGGAAGAAGCAAGATATAAAAACTTTATCAGATGATTGCAAAAGTGCCGTATGCTTTGCAATCAGTTTCGCACGAAACACCAGAAGAAATCGCTACGCGAATTTCTTCAAGGTCGCGGGCAGTCGCCAACTACAAGCAAGCTTGTGATTGGCTCGTTGCCTTCGCGAATTTTTTACACTGTACAGCGGACAGTCTAGCGACTGTTCGCCTACACGTTACAAAATTGTTTGTGGAAACTAATCACAAAGCAACAATTGTTCGGTGCTGATGAGTTTTGCAATTACTTAAAACCTTACAAAAGGAGCGTTGAAAGATGTTTATTAAAGAAGGAATTAATGCGTCACCGGGAATTGCGATTGCAACCGCGCATGTGTACGAAAAATGCGTGATGGAAGTCAATCATGGCAAAGTCGATGATACGCAAAGCGAGATTGAAAAATTTCAGGGAGCGATAACGGAAAGTCGCAAGCAAATAGAAGCCATCCAGGCAAAAGCCATTCGTGAGCTTGGCGAAGAAGAAGCGGCTATTTTCGGAGCCCATATCATGGTTCTGGAAGACCCCGAGTTTGTCGACGGCGTCGAAGCGGAAATTAATGAAAATCAATGGGGTGCAGATTATGCGGTAAAACTGGTGACCGATCGGTTTTATCTGATTTTTGATCAAATGGATGATCCCTATTTCAGTGCCAGAGCAGCCGATATCAAAGATGTTGGAAATCGCGTGCTGCTGAACATTCTCGGAATCGTGCAGTCCGATTTATCCCAACTTGAAGAGGATGTGATCATCATTGCCGATGATCTGACCCCATCGGATACAGCTCAGATGGATAAAAATCGGGTCAAGGGTTTTGCCACCAATGTCGGGAGTCGAACATCACATACGGCCATCATGGCAAGAAGTATGGAAATTCCCGCCGTTCTCGGTCTGGGGGATATCACAACAACAGTAAAAACAGGAGATACCATTGTCGTGGATGGGCTAAACGGTAAGGTGATCATCAATCCCGATCACGGACAGCTGGAAAACTATGCGCAAGAGAACCGGAAATACCTTGCCTATCTGAAGGAACTGGAAGAACTGAAAGATCTTGAGGCGATTACGCTTGACGGACATAAGGTAGAGCTGGTTGGAAATATCGGAGAACCCAATGATGTTGCTGGTGTGTTGCACAACGGCGGAGTCGGTGTTGGTCTCTATCGGACCGAGTTTTTATACATGAACAGCGATACCATGCCCGGGGAAGAAAAGCAGCTGGCCGCCTATCGCTCTGTCCTGGAGGCATTCCCCGATGGTCCGGTGATCATTCGGACACTGGATATCGGTGGCGATAAAAAACTGCCGTATTTATCCCTGGATGATGAGATGAACCCCTTTCTG
This sequence comes from Acetobacterium fimetarium, assembly GCF_014284475.1. GTDB lineage: Bacteria > Bacillota > Clostridia > Eubacteriales > Eubacteriaceae > Acetobacterium > Acetobacterium fimetarium. The sequence goes on from NZ_WJBC01000005.1 coordinate 178,832, forward strand.
GGGCTACGCGCAATCCGTCTTTGTTTTAAAGAGGTGGAGCTGTTCAAAATTCAGCTGCGGGCGATTTTAAGAGCAAGTGTTTATGGGCATGCTTATATCATGTTTCCGATGATATCTTCGGTCACAGAAGTCAGACAGGCAAAGGCAATGGTCTCAGAATGCATGCAGGAATTGGACGAAGCCGGCATTTTATATGATAAACACATTAAAATCGGGGTCATGATCGAGATACCGGCAGCCGCCATGACGGCAGATATTATTGCAAAAGAAGTGGACTTTTTCAGCATCGGCACCAATGACCTATGTCAATATGCCCTTGCCGTCGATCGGATGAACCAGGAGGTATCCTATTTATACGATACCTTCAATCCCGGCATTCTGCGTCTGATTAAACTGGTGACAAAAGTCACGGCACCGCAAACCGGTTTATTTACCGGGATGTGCGGTGAAATGGCCGGCGATCCGGCGGCGACAATTTTACTGCTGGGACTGGGACTTGACGAATTCAGTATGAGCGCATTTTCCATTCCCCAGATAAAAAAAATCATTCGCAGCGTTCGCTATGAAGATGCCAAAGTCATCGCTGAAACAGCGATGAATCTGGAAACAGGTGAAGAAGTATTGGATTATATGCTGGCAGAAATGAAAAAATTGAATATCGATATTAAATAAATTACTAGGAGGAAATAAGATGATCAAGAAAGAAGCTACAGTTTTAAATGTTACCGGTTTGCATGCCCGACCGGCTTCCATGTTTGTGCAAACAGCTGGAAAATTCAAATCAAAGATTTTTGTCGTGAAAGATGGCAATTCAATCAATGCCAAAAGCATTATGGGAATTATGGCCGGCGGAATCGCCCAGGGAACGACGATCGAGATTCAGGCTGAAGGTGACGATGAGGCTGAAGCAGTGGATGCATTAGTGCAACTGATTAATGATAAATTTGGAGAATAGTTGCAGGTAAAGAAAAAATAAATAAAATGCTATTAATTAGAGGCTTTTTAGGGTAAAATGTACTCAATATCACAATGAAAAATGGAGGAATAAAAATGAGCAGTAACAAATTATATTTTGTTGGTGGACTTTTTCTAGGAACCATCATCGGTGGCACTCTGGGTGTATTATTAGCCCCTTCATCAGGCATGGAAACGCGTAAAAAATTAGCGGAAGGCTCAGAAGAAATGCTGGGGAATGCTTATGATCAAGCCGTAGAATATGGTGAAAACCTCAAAGAACAATTCCAGGATATGCAGGAACAGTTTACTGAACGTGTCAATGAATACAAAAACCAGATCGAAAATAAAATCCAGGAAATTCAGGATGAAGTTGAACAGGATATTGCGGATTTAAATGAAGAGCTGGAGGCGCTTGAAAAAGAAGAAAGCGAATCGACTGGCGGTGCTAAAGTGATCACAAAAGAAGACAGCGAACGGGATGCAAAAATTGAAGCGATCAAAAACGCGGCAGAGTAAGGATAAATAGGAAAACATAAATGATTACATTAAATTTCAGCTTGTGGGAATTGGCGATATTCTTAGTGGCAATTGCTTTTGTGGTCGCGAATATTTATTTAGTGAAGATGTTTAAAAGTATCGCAATGACCTTTGACATTACCACAAAACTAATGGAAGACAACCGTTTGGCGCTTCGCAGTATCATGGAAAATTCGGATGATATTACCAAGTCTTCAGCTCATATGGTTGAAACGGCTAGCGGTATGGTAGATGACGTTGAAGCATCGGTAAACATGATCAAACAGGACGTGATTGATCCGGTTGTAAAAGCGGCATCGGTACTCAAAAAAGGCTTAGGCATTTTTCAGAAAAAAAGTAAAAAAGATACAATATAGGCTGTGATTGACAATCTGGGCCCAATGATGGTAGTTGCCCTCATTGGGCCTAGTTTCAAATTAGATGCATAGGTGGCGCGAACGGATCACGAGAAAAGTGCATGCGTTTTCTTGTGAATTATTTAGGAATGGAGTTTTTTATGGATAAAAAAAACATAAAAGTAATGGAACAAGCAACCCTGATCAATTTAAAAGGTGAAGTTGACATTTACTCTATTGGAAAGTTCAGAGAATCGATTGAAGATAAAATTAGAACACAGGCATCTGAAATCATTTTAGACTGCACGGATCTATCCTACATGGACAGCACGGGGATGGGAGTTCTGATTGAATTGAGAAATAAAGCAAAAGACATGGGTCAGAAAATTATCATGATGAACCCGCGCCCCAATATCAAAAAACTGTTGAACATCACCGGCGTTGATAAAATCATTGATATCATTGAAAACCCGATAAACCAACAATAGGAGAAGGGGAATGAGAATGGATAGTATTAAACTGACACTGCCGACAAAACCAGAATATGTAAGCCTCGCACGTCTTACAATCGCGTCGGTAGCCAACAATATGGGCTTTTCTGTCGGTGATGTGGAAGATCTTAAAGTTGCGGTATCTGAAGCTTGCACAAATGCCTTGAATCACAGCTTGAATAAATCAGATACGACCTATGATTTGACCTATCTCGTTGAAAATGAAAAACTGGTCTTTATCGTGACCGATAAAGGTGTGGGTTTCGAGCCGGAAGCTGTGAATGAACCCGATCTGAACGGCAAACAAATCAGTGGTTTTGGTCTTTTTATCATCAAATCACTGATGGATAAAGTTGAAATAGTGAGTGAGAGGGGAGCAGGAACCTCCATTACCATGATTAAGAACCTATCGACAACTAATGAAATATGAACGTAAGATCAGCAAGGAAGACGTCAAGCAGTTATTTATTGAGTATGAACAAAGCAGAGATCGGGAACTACGGGATCTGCTAATTGAAAACTATCTCTACATCCCCAAGATACTTTCGCGAAAGTATGGACATAAAAGCGGTGATAATGAGGACATTTTTCAGGTCGCCTGCCTGGGCTTAATGTACGCTGTCGAACGTTTTGATGTCAGTCGGGGTTATGAATTCGATACCTTTGCGACACCGACAATTATCGGTGAAATCAAACGTTATTATCGTGATCGCGAGTGGTTGATAAGAATCCCGCGAAAGATCCAGGACCTGAATCGGGAGATTAATCAGACCCGGACGATGCTGGAGCATAAACTCATGCGTTCGCCGACGATTACAGAAATTGCCAACTATCTTGAGATACCGGAAGAGAACGTTATCAAGGCGATGGAGAGCAGCAATGCCTATTATCCGAAATCGCTTTCAATGGAGTATGAAAGCAACCAGGATGGTCAGGAAGTTAGCTTGATGGACATCCTGGGCAATACCGATAACAATATCGAAAACGTGGAAAATATCGATCTGCTGAAGAAAAAAATACAGTCTCTCAATCCTGTGGAGAGAATTATTGTAGAACAGCGCTTTTTTCAGGGCAAGACCCAAAAAGAAGTGGCTGAATACATCAATAAATCACAAATGACGGTATCCCGGATCGAAAAAAGAATCATGAAAAAGATCAAAGAAGATTTGTAAACAACTGTCATTGAAATAAAAGTACGAAAGGATGCAGTTTTATAAATTTCTGGTGGATTATTTCTCTGAAATATTATAAAATACCAGTATCTATAAAAAACCAATATAAATCATTGGCAAAAATAAGCGAGGGGGAAACAGCATGAAAACGTATCCAACAAGGAACATCCGTAACATTCTTATATTAGGTCACGGTGGGAGCGGTAAAACAACCTTGACTGAAGCATTGGCATTTAATGCCGGTGCCGTTGATCGTATCGGAAGAATTGACGAGGGAAATACCCTATCGGACTTTGATCCAGAAGAAAAGAGACGAAAGTTCTCAATTTCATCATCTATTATTCCTTTAGAATTTGGTGGACATAAGATCAATCTTATTGATGTGCCTGGTTATTTTGATTTTATTGGGGATGCGTACGCGGCCCTTCGCATAGCGGATGCCGTTGTGATCGTAATCGATGCGCTTTCGGGCGTCCAGGTTGGAACCGAAAAGGCGATTGAATTACTGGAAAAAGCGAATATACCGGCATTTATTGTTGTCAACAAGATGGACCGGGAAAATGCCGCCTTTGCCAAGGTGATGGACGAACTGAAAGAGACCTTTGGCAACAAAGTCGTGCCGTTTGAATTGCCGATGGGTGAGGCAGAACAAATGCGCGGCGTGATCAACATCATTGATATGACCGGTAGCGAAAGAAAAGAAAACCGTTGTTTTGATGTATCGGTTCCTGACGAGATGAAAGCGGAGCTTGAACCATACCGGGATATGATTATGGAATCGGTTGCTCAGACCAGTGAAGACCTGATGGAAAAATATTTCGAGGGCGAAGAGCTGACTCAGAATGAAATCCATACCGGCATTCGCCTGGGGATTGACAACGGTGAATTAATACCAGTGTTATGCACCTCAGCAACGTTGAATATCGGCGTCGAAACCCTTGAAAACATGATCATTGAATATCTTCCTTCGCCGGGCAAGGGAAAATTCGAAATCGGCAAAGATCCCCGGGATAAAAAAGAAATCGAAAGAAAATGCAGTAATAAAGAACCGTTTTCGGCATTGGTATTCAAGACCGTCGCGGATCCATTTGTGGGAAAACTGTCGGTTTTCAAAGTAATGTCCGGCGTTCTGGATCATTCCGTTGAAATATACAATTCAACACAGGAAATCAAGGAAAAGACCAACCACATCTATGTGCTCAGAGGCAACAAACAAATTGAAGTTGAAAAACTGGAATCCGGCGATATCGGAGCGTTTTCCAAATTAGGCAGTACGATTACCGGAGATACGCTGTGCAGCGTCAAAAACCCCATTGTTTACGATAAAATTGAATTTCCCAAGCCGATCATTTCAATGGCGATTGAACCAAAAACAAAGGCCGATATCGACAAACTGTCAACGGGTCTGCACCGCTTGGTTGAAGAAGATCCGACAATGACTTTTGGGCGTAACAACGAAACCAAACAAACCCTGATTTCAGGCCTAGGTGAAATGCATCTGGAAATCATTTCTCAGAAACTGAAACAGAAATTCGGGGTAGCGGTCAACCTGGTCGACATGAAAGTGCCGTACCGTGAAACCATTAAAAAGAAAGCGACAGCGGAAGGCAAGCATAAAAAGCAATCCGGTGGCAGCGGTCAGTTCGGACATGTATGGATTACCTTTGAACCCGGTGAATCGCAGAATGCACCCTTCGAATTTGTAGACAAAGTCGTCGGCGGAGCCGTTCCGAGAAACTTCATACCGGCTGTCGAAAAAGGCCTTGAAGGCTGCATGCAGGAAGGCGTCCTGGCGGGTTATCCGGTTACTGGCGTAAGAGCCACGCTTTACGATGGTTCCTATCATGCCGTCGACTCGGATGAAATGTCCTTCAAAATGGCTGCAACCCAGGCTTACCGAAAAGGCATGAAAGATGCGGCACCCGTTCTGCTTGAACCGATTTATCACATTGATATCGTCATCCCGGAAGAGTACATGGGTGACATTATGGGTGATTTAAACAAAAAACGCGGCCGCATTATGGGGATGGAACCGGCATCCGGCAACAAACAGCGAATTCTGGCCGAAGCACCATTGTCGGAAATGTTCAAGTATGCAACAGAACTGCGATCAATGACACAGGCCCGAGGTGAATTCTCGATGGAATTTGTACGTTACGAAGAAGCGCCAATTCCCACGGCCGAGAAAGTCATTGCCGACGCCCAAAAAGAAAAAGAACAGAAACAGTCGTAGGGATAGTGTAGACTGTAGACAAAGTGCTAACGTAGTACCGACAATTGTTACATCGTGTTGGCTGCATCAAGGCGGACATCTCGAAGAGTGTCCGATCTTGCAGCAGACAACTGATTAACAATTGGTCGGTACGGGGTTTGTTTAACAATCTTAAACAGAGGCATGATACGTGTCCGGGTTTGTCAAAAACCCGGACACTTTTTTATTCAGACTGAGGTTTTGCCATCCGATCAGGGACGATTATTAAGAACTGGAGAAATTTTTATTCAAAAAGCTTTGGATTATGTTATAATAATTCGATCAGGTTATGAAGGAGCTATGAATGGAATTATTAGAAGAAAAAATTAGAAAAGAAGGTCAGGTTAAAGGCGAGGGGATCCTGAAAGTTGATTCTTTTCTGAATCACCAGTTGGATGTGGCCTTATTTGAAGAAATGGGAAAAGCCTTTGCCAAACGCTTTGCCGGAGAGGGAGTCAATAAAATCCTGACGATTGAGTCATCAGGGATTGCCATTGCAACCAGTACAGCCAGATATTTTGACTATTGTCCGGTGGTTTTTGGAAAAAAATACGTTTCACTCAATCTGGATCAGGAGATTTATTCCAGTGATGTTTATTCCTATACCAAGCAGCAGGCCTATAAAATTATGGTTTCAAAAAAATATTTAGACAAAGATGATCGCATCCTGATCATCGATGATTTTCTCGCCAACGGGAAAGCCGTGGAAGCCTTGATTGACATGGTCAATCAGGCCGGAGCCACCTTGGTTGGCGTCGGCATTGCGATCGAAAAGGGCTTCCAGGATGGTGGTGCGTTGCTGCGGGAACAGGGAATCGCACTCGAATCTCTGGCCATTGTCGATGCGATGAGTGAAGAAGAAGGCGTCATATTTCGTGCCCAATCAGAAAAGAAGTGAATACATGGATAGAAATGGACCAATAGGCGTCATTGACTCAGGAATTGGTGGATTCACCGTTTTAAAAGAGCTGCAGGATCGTCTGCCGACAGAAAACTATCTTTATTTTGGCGATTCCATGCGCATGCCATACGGCGACCGGGAAAATGACGAAATTATTTATTTAGCCAATGCGATCATCAGCGATCTGGAAAACAGAGGCGTAAAAGCGGTGGTGCTGGCCTGCAATACCATTTCGTCTTTAATCTCGGAACTCACATCCAGGGTGCCACTGTTCAGCGTGATCGAAGCCGGTGTTCAGGAAACACTGAACTGGCGAAAAAGAGGGCTTGTTGGTCTGATTGCGACGAACGCGACGGTCAATAACAGCGGCTATGAACGGGAAATGGCGCTTTGGACAAACGAAGTGAAGTATATCGCTCAGGGAACCAGCACACTCGGAAAAGTCATCAACGAGGCGAATGGAAATTTGAAAGTATTAAAGAATAATATTCGGGAAGCCGTGGAACCCATTCTTCTGGAAGGAATAAAAAGGGATGTCGTCATCGAGGAGCTTTTGCTGGGATGCACTCATTTTCCCATCGTAGCAGGCACAATTCGGCAGATGTATCCGGAACTGATGCTGATCAATCCGGCCAACGGGCTGGTCCGGCAATTGAACAAGCATCTGGAGGAATTTGATTACTACAATACCGGTGCATCCTCTGAAATGGGAAGCACGAATATCCTGACAACGGCGGACTACGACATTTTTGAGCGAATGATATCAGAACTCGAGCTCAACTGCGATTCGCTGAAAATGACCGAGCTGACATTATCTTAATACGCATTTGCGAAACTACCGTAAGTTTCGCTGCCGGTTTGCGTTTTTAAAGTTTCATAATTACCTAAAACAAGGAGAATACAGAATAAATGGAAACACCAGCAAAAAAAATTGTGTACAGCGGCATCCAGCCGTCCGGAACCTTTACAATCGGAAATTATTTTGGCGCGATGAAAAATTGGGTAAAGCTCCAGGAAGACTACCAGAGCATTTTTTGCGTGGTCGATCTGCATGCCATCACGATGCCTCAAAACCCGGCAGATTTGCGCAGACGTACCTATGAATCGTTGGCGCTGCTGCTGGCTCTGGGCATTGATCCGGAAAAGTCGACGTTATATGTTCAGTCGATGGTGCCGGAACACGCGGAACTGACATGGATTCTGAACTGCTGTACCTACATGGGTGAACTCAGCAGAATGACGCAGTTCAAAGATAAATCTAAAAAACAGGGCGAAAATATCCGGGTTGGCCTTTTTGATTACCCGGTTTTAATGGCAGCGGACATCCTCCTTTATCAGACGGATCTCGTGCCGGTGGGCAATGATCAGCGCCAGCATGTCGAATTGGCAAGGGATATCGCAACCCGTTTTAATCAGCAGTATGGCGATGTCTTTAAAATTCCCGAGGCGTATTTTGGCGAATCCGGTGCCCGGATCATGAGCCTGCAGGATCCGACGAAAAAAATGTCCAAGTCTGACGAAAATGTGAATGGCTTCATCTCGTTACTGGATGACCCCAAAACCATCGTCAAGAAATTCAAACGTGCCATTACGGATTCCGATATGGCGGTCCGCCATGACCGTGAGGAAAAGCCGGGCGTATCCAACCTGATGGAAATCTACAACTGCGCCACCGGCCGCAGCCTTGCCGACATTGAAAAGGAATTCTCCGGCAAAGGCTATGGCGATTTCAAACTGGCGGTGGGCGAAGCGGTGGCGGAATCCCTGATTCCGGTCCAGACGGAATATCAGCGTCTGCTGAAGGAGAAAGACTACCTCAACAGCATTATGCACACCCATGCAGAAAAAGCATCGATGGCGGCATGGAAAACCCTGGCCAAGGTCAGAAAAAAAGTCGGCTTTGTAACAGTTTAGCACAACCTACCAGCTCTTCAAAAGAAGGCTGGTATTTTTTTAGAATCGCACAAGCAGCGTTTACAAAACGACCGTGAGCTTCGCTGCCGATTTGTGCGAACCAATTTTGTAAAGTGTGACGAACATTTTATTAAGCTGTGCAGCAGGTTGTGGGCAGACCCCGTACCGACCAATTGTTAATCTGTTGTATGCTGCAAGATCGGACAGGCTATCGCCATGTCCGCCATGATGCATACAACATGATGTAACAATTGTCGGTACTACGTTTGTTTTTCGCCTTCAGTCTGGTTTATTAATATGTCCGCCATACAATGCAGAAATTGAATTGCACAAACCGACATCAAAGCAATTTTTGTTTGTGCTTTAGGCATTCAGAAAGGAGCAAGCAGTGGGAATTACAATCATTACCGGCCGTCAGTCTCAGACATTGAGTCAAACGGTTTATCAGGAAATTGGAGCGGCGCTGGAAGCGGGAAAAGAGAAGCTGTATCTGATGGTTCCGGAACAGTTTACCCTGGGTGCGGAGGAAGCGCTGATAAAAGCCAACCAGCTCAACGGGCTTCTGAATGTGGAAGTGCTGAGTCCTAAGCGCCTTGGGGACCGGGTTTTGAAAGAAACCGGCGGACTGACCAAAACCTATATGGATGCCCACGGCAAAAATATGCTGCTGCAGAAAACGCTGGGCGAAATTCAGGAACAGCTTAATATCTACCGGAGCAGCGTTAAAAAACCGGGATTTCTTCAGAGTATCTCGGATTTAATCAGCGAATTAAAACAGAACGAGATATCACCGGAAAATCTGGCAGCCAGCATCAATCATTTTAATCAGGGACTGATCCCCCAGAAAATAGCCGATATTGCCAAAATATACGCTCATTTTCAGGAGCTGCTGGGTGATGACAGAAAGGACGAAGAGGATTTTCAGAGCTATGTCTGCGAAAAAATCCCATTGTCAGGATTCCTGAAAAATGCTGAGATCTGGCTGGACGGTTTCCAGAACTTCTCGGCACAGGACTACCATATGATCAGAAATCTGGTGGATACGGTGCAGGAATTCCATATTGCCATTCCCTGCGATACAAATGAAAACTCCCGCGATCTGGAGGTATTCCGCCTGACTCAGAATACCATCAATGCCATCAAGGATATTGGCGCCAGAGCAGCCGTCCCGTTCAAAATGGTGACGATCCCCAGCCGTGAATCAAAAAGCAGCGAACTTGATCATTTGGAGGCAAACCTGTTTGCCTACCCCAAAAAAGAGTATGACGATGCGGTTCGCGGCATCAGTCTGAGCCAATGTCAGAACACCTGGGAAGAAGTGGAACAGGGCGCCCAGAAAATTCTCGCGCTGATCCGGGAAGAGCACTTTGCCTTCCGGGATATTGTCGTGCTGGCCGGGGACATCGACGAATATGGCAGCATCATCAAGCGCGTGTTCGCACAATATAAAATCCCCTATTTCATGGACGATCTGCGGGCCATTGGTGACAATCACCTGGTCGAGGCAGTCGTTTCGGCATTGGAAGCGATTCAGAACAATTACCGGTTTGATGATCTCTTCGGATTTGTGAAAACCGGTTTTTCACCCATCAGCCTGTCAGAATGCGAGGATCTGGAAAACTATGTGCTGGAATTCGGCATCAGGGGCAGGCAGTGGGAAAATGAATTCACGAAGGTCAGCCAGAATGATGCGCTGGAACTGGAAAATCTCAACGAATTGCGTCTTCGCCTCATTGAACCCTTGGCGGTTTTGAGGCAAGCAATGAGGACCCAAAAAACCTGCGGCGATTACACCAGGGCCCTGTATGAATTCCTGCTGGCCGTCCGGACCCCTGAAAAAATTGATGCGCTGGTGGAAAAGCTTTCAGAAGCGGGCAATTACGAAGCCGCCGGAATCTATCATCAGATCTGGAATATCCTCATGGAGGTGTTCGACCAGATCGTCGAAACCATGGGCGATGACGAAGCGTCCGGCGACGACTACCTGCGTATTTTAAAAAGCGGATTTCAGGGATACCGGCTGGGGATCATTCCGCCCTACCGCGATTATGTCAGCATCACCGACCTGAGAAGGAGCCGCAGCAGCGCCTTTGAGGTACTGATCGTTTTCGGACTCAACGAAGGAAAGCTGCCGGGTACCGGAACCGAGCCCAATCTGTTTTCCGATGTGGAGCGACAGATCCTCGGCAATTATCAGATCAAACTCCAGAACAATCGCAGCTTTCAGATGGATCAGGAGCGGTTTCTGGTCTACGATCTGCTGAGCAAGCCGCAATCCCGCCTGTGCCTGTTCTGGGCTCAGTCCGATATGGAGGGAAACAGCCAGCAGCCCAGCATCTTGCTGAGTCAGATCCTGGGCGTTTTCCCCAGAATGGAAATCGTCTCCACTCTTTCATCGGGAAGCCAAAGCTTCTGGAATGAACTGAGCACGCCGGAAGGAACTCTCTGGCATCTGGTCAGTTACGCCAGGAATAAAAAAGCGCAGCCGCCAATGGCAAAAACGAAAGCAGACCTGCTCTGGGAAACAGTCAAACAGTGGTATCAAGCCAATCCGGCCTACGAGAAGGAATACCGGGCTTTGACCGCAGCCCTGAATTATGCCGGCGTCTCACCGGCAATGACATCCGGTGAGGCGGCCAGACTTTACGGCAAAAACCTGCGTACCAGTATCAGTCGCCTGGAAAGCCACCGCCAATGTCCGTTTTCCCATTATGTCAAGTATGGCTTAAAGCCGGAAAGCCGGCCGATCTATACGATTCAGGCGCCCGAAATCGGAAATCTGCTTCATGATCTGATCGACGGATTTTTCAAAAAAGCCCAGACCGACAAGCTGAATCTGAGAACCCTTCCCAAAGCCGAGCGCGATACCATCGTTGAAGAGGTGATGACCACGTGTCTGCCGCAAATCAAAACGAACGTCTTCAACAGCACAGGACAGAATCAGTATCTGGGCCGAAAACTGGAACGGGTGGGGAAAAAATCCCTTGATATTCTGATTGAACAGTTGAATGCCGGAGATTTTGAACCCCAGGCGACCGAATTCAGTTTCGAGCAGGAAATCGCGTTACCGGATGAAAAACTGGGAAATGTGAAAATCTACGGGAAAATAGACCGGCTGGATCTCTACGAAAAGGATGGCAACACCTGGGTCAAAGTCATCGACTATAAAACCGGAAACAAACAACTCAGCTATGATGATATCTACTACGGCTTGTCCCTGCAGCTGCTGGTGTATCTGGACGGTGCCATGACGGTCATCAGTTCAGAAGCGCTGCAGCCGGGAGGAACCTTCTACTTCTATGTGGATGATCCCATCCCGCGGGTCAATTTTGAAGAAGAAATACAGGCGGCCATCAACCAGAATTTCAAGCTCAATGGACTGCTGCTGGATGATGATGACGTCATCCGGGCAATGGACAACAACCGCAACAAAAGCACATCCGCGATTCTGCCGGTATACGGTTCGGAATCCAAACTCAGCCGGCCGGAGTTTGATGCCATCATCAGCTATGTCAGAAAAACGGTGGTTCGTCAGATCAGACGGATTTATGAAGGGGACATCCGGATCAAACCCTATCGGAAAGGTCTCTCCCATGCCTGTCAGTATTGCGAATACAAAGGCATCTGTCAGTTTGACGATGACATTATCCAGGGCGGCTACGAGGTGCTCAAAAAGACGATGAAGAAAGATGTATTTTTTCAACTGATTCAGGAGGGACAAACAAATGAAGTGGACAAGTGACCAAAAAAAAGCGATCGAAAACCGTCAGACCAACATGCTGGTTTCAGCGGCGGCGGGATCGGGAAAAACAGCCCTTCTGATCGAGCGGATTATCCGTATTATTCTGGAAGAAAAGGTCGGCGTGGATGAACTGCTGATTCTGACCTTCACCAGAGGCGCGGCCGGGGAAATGAAAAACCGCTTAAGTCTGGCGTTGACCAAAGAACTGGATAATCCGTCAAACGACCGCAGCTTTTTAATGAAGCAGATGAATATTCTGGGTGGAGCTTCCATCTCAACGCTTCACTCCTTCTGCCTCTCTGTTTTAAGGCAATATTTTCATAAAGGCGACATCGATCCGGGCTTTGCCATCGGCAATGAAACAGAAATCGCCCTGATGCTCAAAGAAACGCTGGAAGAAGTATTTGAAGCGGAGTACCTGCTGGCAAAAAACGCCGCGGCTTCAAAAGAACCCGACGCGATTGACTTTCTCGACCTCGTGGAAAAATACAGCAGCAATAAAAATGATCAGGCGCTCAAAGATACCGTTGAAGGGCTCTACCGGTTTCTGGTGACTCAGCCGAACGAAAAAGCCTGGTGTGATGCGGCGCTTGCCCGTTTCGAATGCGATCAGGACAGCATCCGGCATTCGATCTGGGGACAGTCGCTTGAGCAGATCATTCAGACAGAGCTGCAAGGCGCCGGGGATTCTGCCCGAAAAGCCGTTGCAGCTAGTAACGTTCCGGGTTTTGAAAAAACCAACGAACAGATGAGGCGAGAATATCAAACCGTCAAAGATCTGGAAATGCTGATGGCAGAGGATCTGGAAAAAGGTTTGCAGGCATTAAAAATGGTCAAATACGAACGTTTTGCCGGAAATTCAAAACAGGATGCCGATCTCAATGAATGCATCAAGAAATACCGCGAAGCCGCCAAAAAGAACATCGTCGATCTGAAGAAGCGGTTTGCCATCAGTCTGGATGAAATGGTCAGAGAGCTGAAGGGTCTTAAAAAGCCGATGTCCGATCTGGTCAAGCTGACCGAAAAATTCCGGACCGCGTTTCAGCAGAAAAAGGCGAAAAAAAATCTGGTCGACTACAATGATCTCGAACAGTTGACGCTCAAAGTTCTGTCGGACCCGGAAGTGGCACAAGAAGTAAAGGAAAGATACCAATATGTGTTCATCGATGAATACCAGGACACCAATGAGATGCAGGAAACCATCCTGCAGCGCATCGTCAGGGATAATAACTACTTTATGGTCGGCGATGTCAAACAGAGCATCTACCGGTTCCGCCTGGCAGATCCGACGATTTTTATCAGCAAGTATGAAAGCTTCGATATCGATCCCGCGGCCGCGAACAGTCTGGTGACCCTCAACCAGAATTTCCGCAGTGCCCAAGGGGTGATCAACGGCATCAATTCGATCTTCGGCCGGATCATGACGCCGGGACTGGGAGAAATCGATTATGATGAACAGGCAAGGCTGAACAAAGGCCTGCCTCATGAAGGCCCCTACGAAAAAACCGAAATCCATCTGATTGAAGCAAAGGCTCAGTCAAACGGAGCTGACGAATATGATGAAGAAAACCAGGACGACCAGACAGCGGTGGAAATTGAAGCGCGATTCGTGGCTCAGAAAATACAATCGCTGGTGGGAACAAACATTTTCGATACCCGGCAGAACCGGGAACGGCCCATCAGCTATGGCGATTTCGGCGTGCTGATGCGCAGCGTGGCCGGAAGAGGTGATGTCTATCTGAAGGTTTTTGGCGAACTGGGAATCCCGACCTATTTTGATGGTGGCACCAATTACTATGAATCGCTGGAAATCACCATGATTCTGAATCTTCTGAATCTGATGGATAACCAGCATCAGGATTTACCGCTGCTGAGTATGATGACGTCGCCCATCGGCAGCTTCACAACGACGGAATGCACAACGCTGCGGATTAAACATCCGCATGGCTTTTTCTACCAGGCGGTCGCGTGCTATCGGGCGGAAGAAAACGACGCGCTGGCCGAAAAACTGAATGTTTTTTATGATCAGCTGAGCCGCTGGCGCGATGAATCAAAACTGATGCCGGTGGAGGATTTTCTCTGGAAAATCTATCTGGAGTCCGGCTATTACGCTTTTGCCGGAGCCCTGCCGGGGGGAGAACAGCGCCAGAGCAATCTGAGAATCCTGCTGAAGCGGGCCGGAGACTACAAAAAGTCAACCCTTAAAGGGCTTTACCAGTTTATCCGTTTTGTCGAAAACATGAAAAAACACAGTCAGGATATCTCGCCGCCGGTCATCAATAATCATGAATCGGTAGTGCGGCTGATGACCATTCACAAGAGCAAAGGACTTGAATTTCCGATTGTTTTTTTGAGCGGCACCGGGAAGGGTTTCAACAAGCAAAGCAACAACAACCAGATTCTCCTGCACAAGGATTTGGGCATCTGTCCGGACTACGTGAATCTGGAAAAGCGTTTTAAGCACAATTCGCTGGCCAAAGAGGTCTGCAAAGCCCAAAGCAATATGGAGATGCTTTCCGAGGAAATGCGGCTGCTCTATGTCGGGATGACCAGGGCGGAAGAACGGCTCTACGTGGTCGGCACGGTGAAGAATCCGGAAAAATCATTTCAGAAATGGCAGGAAGAGCCGGATGAATATCATCTACTCAAGGCCTCGAGTCTGCTGGACTGGGTCATGCTGGGAATCATCGGCGAAAAAGGGGTTGCCGCGATACCAGAAATTCTTGAGCTTGAAGATTTCATGATTTATCGCCATAACGCAGCAACAGAAACCGGTAAGTTGGCGAACGAAGAAACCGTTGCGGCGAGCGAATCCAACGAAACGGTCAACGAGGCGGTGCTGCCGGGCGAACCGTCGGAAATAGCAGTCAGTTCAGAAGAACGCGAACGCATTACCAGCCGGTTGAATTACCGCTATCCGGAGAAAACGGACAATGCCCTCCCCAGCAAAATGAGCGTCACTGAAATAAAAAATGTTCAAAAAGTTAAACAGGATGAAAAGTTGGTAATAAAGACTAGTATCCCCAAGCGCAGCGAGGGACCGAAATTTCTGGCGAAAAAGCAGGACGAGTTCTCACCGGCACAGCGCGGAACCGCCCTTCATCTGCTGATGGAAGTGCTTGATCTGGCGCCGATCCAAAAACAGATCCGGAGTCATGGTCAAAATGGCCTGGATGTTTTTATGCAGAAATATCTCGGGCAAGAAATCGAACGCCTGATTCAAAAGGAATTCTTGCCGGAAAAACTGGCCCATGCCATCAATCTTTCCAGGGTCACCGATTTTTACGCATCGCCAGCTGGCGTCCGGCTGCTGTCAGCCGAAAAAATCAGACGGGAAATTCCCTTCAACTACGGTTACGATCCTGGAAAAGTCAGAGCAGAGTGGCTTGGAATCGAAGAAAAAATCACCGTCCAGGGGATTATCGACTGCGCCTTTATTGAAGACAATCAGTGGGTGATCGTTGACTACAAAACGGATTTCTACCAGGATGCAAAGCAGCGTGACGAACTGTTAAATGGATACGGGATCCAGATAAACCTCTATGCAGAAGCGCTCACCGCGCTCACCGGCATGCCGGTAAAAGAAAAAATCATCGCCTTCATCACGATGAAGGAAAACATCAGCTGCTGATTATTCAGGTTGTCGGTGAGACCCGTACCGACCAATTGTTAATCAGTTGGTTGCTGCGCCACACGAAATCCGCTATGCTACTTTCGTGTAGGTCGCGAGCAGTCGCCAACTACAAGCAAGCTTGTGATTGGCTCGTTGCTTTCGCGAAAATCGGACACTCTTCGAGATGTTCGCTCTGAGGCAACCAACACGATGTAACAATTGTCGGTACTACGTTAGTATGTTGTCTACAGTCTCATTTATCAACTTCTGGCATTCCGTTGATGTTTTCTTAAACAAACCATGATAAAATAAAAATAAAAGTAAAAGTAAAAATAAAAATATGAATTAGGAAATGAAAATGAAAGCACTGCAAAAAGATACCGTTAGAGAAATAAAAAAATCCCGGAATCGGTTTTTATCAATTGTGGCCATTATTGCCCTGGGCATCTGTTTTTTTGTTGGAATCAAGTCGACCGGGCCAAGCATGAAATACACCGCCGACCAGTATTTCAGGAGCCAGCATCTGATGGACATCCGGCTCGTTTCGAGCTATGGTTTTCAGGAATCCGACGTGGCCGCCATTAAAAACACCGCGGGGGTGGACACGGTGATGCCAAGCTACTCAGCGGATGCCATCATCGAGCGGGGCGACAAACGGCCGGTCATCAAACTCATGGCACTGCAGGATAACCAGGCGCTCAATTTACCGCTGCTGATTGCAGGCCGGATGCCGGAAAATGAAGGGGAAATCCTTCTGGAACAACCTGAAACCGCCGAAAACGCCATGGTTGCCAGCTATACCTATCAATTGGGGCAAACCATTCAGCTTTCGTCTGAAGCGGGTGACGATCCGTTGTCAGATTCCGTGAAAAGAGACAGTTTCACGATTGTCGGATTCGTCCGATCGCCGCAGTACATATCCATCGAAAGAGGGAGTACCACAATCGGCAGCGGTGAGATCAGTTATTATGGGTTTATTCCCGCGGCTAACTTCGCCTCTGAACGTTTTACAGAAGTCTATGTTTTATCCACCGCTGCAGCAAGCGGCGTATCCGGATTTTCAACAGCATACAACGAGGCCATTACGGCACTTCAGAGTAAATTTGAAACCCTGGGCGTTTTGCAGCTGGAAATCAATCACGCGGACATCATGGCAAAAGCCGAGGAAGAACTGGAAAAGGGCAGAAATAAATATAACGATGGGGTAACCCAGTTTCAGGAAGGCATCGCTGCAGGAGAAGCCAGTCTGGCGGATGCCAGAAATCAATTGCTGTCCGGGGAAGCATCGTTAAGTCAGGGCTGGGACGAATACAATACAAAAATTGCAGATACCGAAGCCCAGCTGGCCGACGCCCAGAATCAGATTGATCAGGGACAAGCTGATCTTGCCCAGGGCGCGGTCACCCTGCAGCAGCAGCTCGAAGCCGGCGAAGCCAAACTGGAAGCGGGACGTCAGGGAATTGGGCAGTTGCAGGATGCCATTGCCCAGATGGAAGCCCAGGACCCATCCGGACAGTTGCCGGAACTGGCGGCCCAGCTTGCCGATATCCAGGCCCAGATCGACCAGGGCGAAGCCGGTCTCACATCGTTAGAAAGTGCCAGATCGGCAGTGGCAGCACAGATAGCCAGTCTCGATCCGACGGCACCGGACTACGCAGCGCAGTTGGCAGCCCTGCAGGCCCAGCTTTCAGAGGTTGACACTCAGATCGGTACGGTTAAACAGGGACTGACAGAAGCTGTTGCGGCCGCAGCACAAGTGCAGGAAGCCATCGATGCGATTGATCAATTCCAGGCGACGCTTTCAGGACTCAGAGATCAGTTGAACCAGGCTCAGTCGGATCTGGCATCAGGGGAAGCCGCCCTGGCACAGGCAAAAAACGATGGCTACAATCAACTCAATGCCGGGCGCACGCAGCTGGCCGACAGCAAGGTTCAGCTGGCCGACGGTATTGCGGCTTTTGAAGCCGGACAGCAGGAAGGGCTGAACACGCTGGCTTCATCGCGAACCCAACTGGATGATGGATGGGCTTCATTAAGCGAAGGTGAGGCCGAGCTGGCAGAGAAAAGAGCAGCCGGCGAAGCCGAACTTGCCAATGCCGCCCATGAACTGGCGAAAGCAGAAGCGGATGTCGGAAATCTTGAAATGGGAAAATGGTATCTCTTCAATCGGGATGACAATCCGGGCTATACCAGCTATGGAGAAGATGCCCAGCGAATCGATAACATGGCCGGGGTATTCCCGCTGATTTTTCTGCTGGTGGCGGCACTGGTATCCTTCACCACCATGACGCGGATGGTCGAAGAGCAGCGGACCCAGATTGGAACCTTAAAAGCACTGGGATACCGGCATCGTCAGATTGCGTCAAAATTTGTCGTTTATGCCCTGCTGGCGGCCGTAGCCGGTTCGCTAATCGGTTTGGCCGTCGGCCTTAATACCCTGCCCTATTTAATCGCCGGCGCGTATGGAATGCTCTATGAGGTGCCAAGTCTTGTTATTTCCCCGCCGTGGATACCGATTATCATCAGCTGCCTGGTCGCCGTTTTATGCACGGTATCAGCGGCATCGATCGTCAGTCATATTGAACTCAAAGAGCAACCCTCAGAACTGATGCGGCCGAAAGCGCCTAAAATCGGGAAACGGATTTTCCTCGAAAGAATTCCGCTGATCTGGAAGCGCCTGGGCTTTATTGAAAAGGTCACAGCCAGAAATCTGATGCGCTATAAAGGACGCTTTTTCATGACCGTTATCGGCATTGCCGGCTGCACAGCCCTGATACTGGCCGGCTTTGGTCTGAATGATGCGATTTTTTTCATGATTCCGCAGCAGTTTGATAATATCTCGGTTTATGACGGTTACATCGCCTTAAAAAATGAAGAAACGCTGGCAGATAAAGCGAATTTCAAGGAAATACTTAATAATGAAAGCCGTTTCAGTGAGAATATGCTGGTTCACCAATCCAAAATGAATATCGAAAAAGTCGGCGACGGCGTTGAAAAGTCAGCCTATCTGTTTGTGCCGGAAACAGCAGAAGCCATCAAGGATTTTGTTCATCTTCAGGACCGCAAATCAGGAGCAGCGATTGATTTAAAAGCGGCGGGAGCCGTCATCTCAGAAAAGGTCGCCAGTGATTTGGGGGTATCGGTGGGCGATAAAGTCCGGGTTTTCAATGATGATGAAAGTCATGAGGTAGTCATCGGCGATATCACCGAAAATTATCTGGAAAATTATCTTTATCTATCCCCGGAAGTCTATCAAGCCGCGTTTAATAAGCCACTTGAAGTCAATATCGCATACGTCAATATTCCCGACACATCCACCGAGCTTGAAAATGCCATCGCGAACGACTGGCTGCAAAAAGACGGGGTGGCGGCGATGAACTTTACCGGCAATATTGTGGAATCGTCAAATAACAGCATGAGCAGTCTGAGCATCGTGGTGGTGGTGATGATTCTTTCAGCCGGGGCATTGGCGGCGGTGGTGCTCTACAACCTGACCAACATCAACATTTCAGAACGGGTCCGGGAAATTGCCACCATCCGGGTCCTGGGATTTTATGACATGGAAGTGTATACCTATATTTTCCGTGAGAATATCGTGCTTTCATGCATCGGGATTTTCGCGGGGCTGTTTCTGGGCGTCCTGCTGAACGGCTTTATCATCAACACCGTGGAAACTGATATCGCCATGTTTGGACGCGTGATTCATTGGACCAGTTTTCTGTTTTCGATTCTGTTCACCCTGGCATTTACCTTTATCGTCAATCTGATTATGATGCCAATGGTCAAACGCATCAGTATGGTGGAATCCCTGAAATCAATCGAGTAAATCATGAACCGGACAAAGTCGGTACTGCGTCTGGCTTTTGTCTGCAGTCCGGGAGGTGGAAAACTTAGTTTTCCATCTCTTTTTTTGGTTGCGGCCGGCTTGCCAATATTTATAAAAAAATCTTGTATTTAAGCGATTCAGTGGGTATAATAAAAAAAGAGACAATCTTTACAAATAATATACAAATAATACATAAATAAAACATTGAGATAAAATACAATTGCTGAAGTCTAAGTTGAAACAGAAGTTGCTTTACTGTTGTTTCTCTTGATAATTTTCTAGATTGAACAGCGGACAATTTAATAAACTAGACAGAAATCAAAGTACAAATGTAGTACCGACAATTGTTACATCATGTTGTACCCTAAGGGGCAGGCTCTATGCATCATGGCGGACATCTCGAAGAGTGTCCGATCTTGCAGCATACAACAGATTAACAATTGGTCGGTACGGTGGGTGCAACAACCTGCTGAAAATAGGATAAATGTAGGAAGAAAGCTTCCTGTATAATTTAAATAGGTCAAGGGATTGACAATAAAAAATACCTCAAGTAAATTTAGATTATTACTGACCAGCCAGTTGGTAAAAATCCAAAGAATACAAGAGGTATCTAAAATGA
>NZ_WJBC01000060.1 GCF_014284475.1 Acetobacterium fimetarium
GAACAATTAAATTCGGTAGGCTCTAGAAAGTCTACACTGTTAAAAAATCAACTCCAGCTATGGATTGACTCTCAGGCCTCTTTTATTAAGGCTTTGTTTGGTCAATTAGGCTGGGAAAGTTGAGTAATTTACTAATGTCGTGGATAGCTTTCCAACGATAAAGGCAAACCTGTCGAAAGGCAGGGACGCAAAACTACAGGGCCTGTAAAATGGCAGCCAGTAACCGAACGGAGAGTTTTTTTATGTGTTTTTATGTGTTTAGAGATCAAGTTGTTTTACAATGTCGTTTTCCAACGATAAAGGCAAACCTGTCGAAAGGCAGGGACGCAAAACTATAGGGCCTGTAAAATGGCAGCCAGTAACCGAAAGGAAGGTTAAATATGAGAAAGATAGCGGTAGGGTTATTAACATTAGTAACCATTAGTTTTAGTAGTGTTTCAGTTTTTGCTGCACCAGTTAGTAATTTTGATTTGAACAATGATAGTTCAAGCACATCACAGAAAGTGGCAACGGTAGTTCAGGAATATAGAGGCGCCAAGAAAATAAAACCGGTAGTAAGTAATCCGACGACGACAACACCGACGACAACGACAGAACCGGCGACAACCACGACAGAACCGACGACAACGACAGAACCAACGACCACAACAGAACCGGCGACGACGACAACGCCAACGACCACGACAGAACCAACGACCACAACAGAACCGGCGACAACGACAACGCCGACGACCACAACCGAACCAGCAACAACGACAGCGACTCCGGTCGCAGGTAATTATGGATTAATACCGAATGATGCCAGCCAGAAGAACAACAATGCAAAACTGCTAAACCGTGCGCTGAATCAGTATGGCAACATCACCCTGAGCGGGACGTTCTATATCGGAAACACATCCGAAGCCATAACGAATCCCAATATTCAAATCACCGGCGTAAATGGGGCAGAACTGATTTTCAACAATACGATCAACACCAAACTGTTCGATCCCAAAATCCTCAAGAACCTGACCATTAAAAACATGAAATTCACCAATTTGAGCAGTACCAATTCGCTGTTGATAGCCTATGATTCGACCGAGAATTGTTCATCCAAAGTGGATCGGGTCGAGTTTGACGGCTGTTCATTCCAGGGAAACATTTCAGCCTACCGACAGCTTGGCAATCTGAGCTTGAACCCTCAGGCCGTTGATTTTGGTATTGGTGAATTTATCTTTACGAATAATTATGTCACAGATACCGGATTATCATTCATCATCTTAAAAGACATACCGTATAACAATGTGGAGATCCGCAACAACACGGTTCATAATTTTCAGAATCTCTTTGTAAACCTGATGCTGGAAAACAGCAGCACCTATGAAACCCAGCTGGTTGAAGCCAGAAAATTCTGCGGGATATACAACAACCAGGTAACCTGCGACGACAGCTGGTGGTCGGCACCGGGAAAAACATATTACGGATTCGCCCTGGTGGAAGGCACGGAAGTCGTGTATGATTCCAACCTGGTAGAAGGAATGAAAGCCGATTATGATGTCTCTCTATCTGATGCTTATCTCAGCGCACAACGAGTAACCTACACCAATAACACCTGGAAAAACAACATCGCATTTGATGTGAATAAAACCGATAATGCCCTGATCAAAGCAAAACAGGGCGGATTGGGTGGAACTTTAGGAGATGAGACCCCCATTGAGATGCGATACTATGTCGGCAATACATATATTGTCGAAGCGTCGTATGCGGAAAGACTGGGACGGCCCAAAACAGAATTATTTGTCGACTTTATCGATTTGGTAGCACCAGTAGAAAATTTCACGATTGAAAACAACAAATTTGATGTCTATGATTTGAGATTTCCGGTCAACAGTAAAAAGATCACTAATTTCAAATTTAACAACAATGATTTAAAATCAAAATATGTACTTGGCAGACTGGCAATGATCCGCTTGACCGACACAATCCAGCCAAACATCGAAATAAACAGCAACAATATCGATATCGAACAGACGGGAGCACATCCGTCAGGACAGACAGATGGATTCCAGCTGGTCCGAATTACCGATGCCCGAACCAGTACCACCAATGCGCTGGCAAAATCGATCAGCGTTAAAGACAACGTGATTCATGCTCCGCTGACCTATGTATTTTACACACCGTGGACGGATACCATGACGGTTCAGAACAATCAGATCAGTGTCGCCAGTACACTGTATAAGAAAATGGTCTACAGCGGCAATCACCCGGAACTGGCAACCATTGCCATTACCAAATACTAATCTGCCGAATGACAGGGACGCAGAACGAGAGCGTCTGTATAATGGCAGCCAGCAACTGAAAAGAGTTTAATATAATATACTCAACTTTCCCAGCCTAATTGACCAAACAAAGCCTTAATAAAAGAGGCCTGAGAGTCAATCCATAGCTGGAGTTGATTTTTTAACAGTGTAGACTTTCTAGAGCCTACCGAATTTAATTGTTCG
>NZ_WJBC01000061.1 GCF_014284475.1 Acetobacterium fimetarium
TCATTGAGTAACCAATCGATGGCAGGCTTTCCTGCCATCAAAACCATAAAGGTTGATGACAAAAATATGAGCATTTAAGAGACAATGAATGCGAACGAAATGGTGTCATCTCAGAAAATCACTAACATTGAGTGGTCCCATTTGAAACGGAGGTAGTCATGAAAGTGTTTAAGTACAGTTTACAAGTTCGGAAACAGAACAGACTTTCAAACAGAGACAGAGCACATGGCCCATTCGTTATCAAATGTGAAAAAAGAGAAGACTCACATTTGAGGAGAGCAAGCTGATTTAAGTAATGTAGTTAATATTGATCAACGAGGTGAGATAAATGCAGATTACAAATGTGAACGACAGAGAATATAAGGAACGTAGCCGCCAGGCAAGTCTTCTTAGGAATTATTTTGATGAAAAGAGAGAAGTTTTGGAAACACGCCAGGCGAGGTTTCTTGCTTTATACCCTTACTATGGTTTGAGAAGAGGAACTGATATGCGACGGTTCAAGGCTACTATTGATGCAGCTTCTTCTACAGAAATGTCAGGTATTCTAAAGGTATTTGAGAACGAGCAGATGTATTGGAGTTCTTCTTATGTAGTAGATCATTGTAACTGCAATATCTATTTCCATATTATTAGCACTCTTTCTGAAATGAAGAAGATTCTTGAAGGTGCTGATTACTCGTATAATCCAAACTATAATACTTCTAATCGTAAACAGCATGAAAACATTTCACAGAATTCTAGTAATAGCTCTGAGGGAATGAAGAGGCCAACAACATCAGCTAAGACGAATGGGTATGTAAATAGTTGGGGGAAGCCTGGTGAAGATGCGGTAGATTATGTGTTGAAGTGGTTACCAAACGAATATTCTGTGATTGAGAAGGACTGTACTGGAAAGTACGGCGACAATATCATTCTGCTTGAAAATCCGGCTTTCTTAGATGAAACACAGGAATATGACCATATCGTGATTGGTCCGCAGGGCATTTTTAATATCGAGACAAAGAACTATTCTGGGAAGCTTGCCATTGATAAGGCAGGAAACTGGCTTCGCCTTAAGAGGGGAGAAACAGAGTGGATTTCTGCGGAAAATCCTGCACAACAGCTCTTTAGGCATCATGTTCTTCTTCAGAGTATTGTGGGAGATCAGGTCCCAATTATCGATATGGTTTGCATGTCTAATCCTTCATTGCTGATTGTAGGACAGGAAAACAGCAGCATTCCGGTAATCAAGAAGGATCTCCTTGCTGACTATATTGTGGGATATCGTTCGGCTGGGCTCACCTATGGACAGAGGAAGAGCTTAGAAGCGAGAATTAATAGTTGTAAGAAGAATTTCTAATAAAACAGGAGGTGCTCAAGTGAGCTGTAAGGCAGACAAAAGCACACGACTCTTATACACCCATTACTGTTTACAGAGCGGGCAGATCGTTAAGGTTGATCAGTTGGTGGAGATTTTAATGTTAGTAGCCGCTCTGTACACAGGGATATCAATGAACTGCACTATTCTAGATCAGATCCGGAATGCAAAGTAAAGTATCTTCTTAGTAATTTTGAAAGATTTCCAAAGTTGGTTGATGATACGAATCGAACTGGAAAATAATCGTAAAAGCTGAGAAGCGGCACAATGCTAGTGCCGAATTAGGGGATCCAGGGGTTCGAGTACAGAAGAGCGGAAACAGTAATCCGACGATGAACGAGGCAATTTCCAATATGGAAATTGAACAGGCTCAGTCTGAAACAGAACTGAGAATCATTGTAAAGGGTACAGATAATCCGGATCAGCATATCAGGGAGAGATTGATAATCCAGGATATGGGAGATGATTATTCAATTATGGTAATGAAGGACCAGCGATTAATTTAAAGGAAAAAAGTAAATTCCTGGATGTCAAACCGACCATCTGGTTTGTTGTGGATAACGTCAATGATGCGTATGAATGGCTACGAAATAAGAGTGTGAACTTTCTAAGCGAGCCGTTTCAAATTGGAACCAGCAAGCGGTTGAATTTGAAGATTTATTTGGCAATCATTTGAAGAAAAGAAGCAAAGCCTGATTAATTTCACCATCAAAACCCAGGGGCTTGACCAGGGTGTCGCCGAAAAGGCGGTGGAGAATATGATGCGCCAATTGCCAGCATGGAAAGCGTATTTTTAGAAATACAAAGTGAGATTAAAAAACAGCCATGATCGTTCTGCTTATTGTGGACAATCATGGCTATAATGTACATGCGTCTCAGTGTGTCCTGAAGGATTCAGGAAGTGAAAGGAGGAAAGAAGAAAATCTGAATTCATGCTTTATAAGAGATGAGAGTAGACCTCTCGAAATCGACATTCAGGTGTGGGTTTCAAACCCCTTTGGGTGCTGTAACCAAAAGTTATGGTGCTGAGCGCAAATGGAAAAGGCTGAATAATCAGTCAGGTATGTGCCATGAAGCTGAACGAAAGTGAAGAGACCGAAGAAGCATCGTTAATACTAAAG
>NZ_WJBC01000062.1 GCF_014284475.1 Acetobacterium fimetarium
AGAAAGCTTCCTGTATAATTTAAATAGGTCAAGGGATTGACAATAAAAAATACCTCAAGTAAATTTAGATTATTACTGACCAGCCAGTTGGTAAAAATCCAAAGAATACAAGAGGTATCTAAAATGAATATTAAAGGCAAAAAGAAGAAAAATCAAGTTATTACAGCAAATATTTTTGAACAGCAAGAAAATTCAGCAAAAATGGAGGGGATAAAGGGTAATCTTAAAGCTTCTACCTGGCATCAGTTAGAAACAAAAGGTAAGTTCACTAAGAATGATAAGCTTACATTTATCAGTGATGATATGCTTATTCTAGGATGCGATATCGGCAGCGAAACTCACTATTTAAGAGCAATTGATACCAGAGGTAAGGAACTCAATAAGTCTGCATTTCCTTTTAGCAATACAGCAGAGGGATTCCAAAGTGCAAAAGACTGGGCAGTTAAAATAGCTGCGGCAAATGATAAAAAACAGATTGTATTAGGCCTGGAGCCAACAGGACATTATTGGTTCTGCCTGGCTACATGGATGATTACGCATGGAATCAGCGTTGTTCAGGTGAATCCGTATGCGGTAAAGCAGACAAAAGAACTTGAGGATAATAGCCAGCTTAAGGATGACAGCAAGGATCCAAAGCTTATTGCAAATCTTATTAAGGATGGCAACTTTGGAATGCCATACCTTCCTGAAAAACTGTATGCGGATCTCCGTAGGCTGTCAATGTTCAGGGAACAGTTGAATGAGGATAGAATCCGATTTCTCAATCGACTTCATCGAGAGATGAAGATATATTTTCCGGAGTATAAGGAGGCATTGGGAAAGTTTGATGGAGCGTTCAGCTTGGAACTGCTAAAAAAAGCACCCTTTCCAGAGGACCTTCTTTTATTAGGCAATGATGGAATCAGACAGATTTGGCATAATGCCAAGCTGAGAGGTCGCGGTTATAGCAGAGCTGAAGAAATCTTAAAATATGCCAGGGAAAGTGTTGGTATGAAGGATGGAGCTGAAGCAAGCAAAACGGCTGTAAAGTGGTTTGTCGAAAGAATTCGAGAACTGGATGAAGAACTTTTGGAAATAGAGAATCAACTGAAGCAGAAATGCAAAGAAATTCCATATACTGAGAACATTCTTGAAGTATCAGGTATTGGAGAAAACATACTTTCTGGAATACTATCAGAGATGGGTGATATTTCGAGATTTGATGATGTAAAGGAAATACAGAAGCTGAGTGGATTAGGGCTTGTAGCATGTAGTTCCGGTAAGCACAAAGGAAAAACCAAGATCAGTCATAGAGGACGCAAGCGGCTTAGATATTGGTTGTTCCAGGCGGCGAGGTCTGTCGTGGTCCATTCAGAGGAATTCAAAGAACTTCATGTCTACTATACGACGCGGTCAGAAAATCCGCTTAAGAAGATGCAGTCGCTGATAGTCATTGCCTGCAAGCTACTTAGAGTGATTTACACAATCCTTACAAAAGGCACAGTGTATGATCCGAAGAAGTTAATAGCGGATATAAAGAGACCAGGCAGACTGGAACCTGTTGCAGCATAACAGAAATAAGTAGGCCGTAGTATCATTCCAGACCCTTGCTGGGATTCAGACAAATCTGGATTCGAGCAGGGTTCTGGAAAGTAACCCGATCATGATGAAGTAACTTGTGTACTCCATCAGCAACAAGACCAACGGCGAGAAGCAAGGTATAGCGTCCACTGAATATCAGTTCCTTGAACATCCGAATCGGTCAGTAAAATCAAATAAAAACAAGAGCTGTAGCTGGCAGTAGTTCTCTCCGTAGGGCATGACCCTGTTAGAAAGCTTAGCTGGCACTCGGTGTATGAACAGGTGGGACGAAGGAAGTTGGGACATGATCCCTTTAGACACGGAAGGTTCACCATCATAGCTAAACAGAGGAATTATAGCCTTTATGAAGCAAAATAAGAGGATGCTTTATAAGTTATACCTATTTTTAGCTATTCAGTACAAGATATAATGACTGTTCTGCACTTTTAGCTCTACTTAGCGAGGTAACTATTTAAATAAAAGCCTTAAAAATCAATGATTTGAGGCTTGACATTATAG
>NZ_WJBC01000063.1 GCF_014284475.1 Acetobacterium fimetarium
GGTTGTCGATCCGGCAGATTGAACGATTGACTGGAATCAGTTTTGGTGTCGTCAGAAAGGCATGAAAAAGGGTCTTCAGTGAATAGCCCCAGATCACCAAAGGACACAAGAGAACCGTCCCCCTGATAACCCGGGCAATGCGGGCAAAGACCGGGTCCTCAAACTCGCCGCCCTGTTGAAGGAGCGAAACATCACTTTCGGTATTGAAGCCCGGGTTAACGATATCGAAGAGCAAACCATCGCCGCCCTGGTGGATGCCGGCCTGCGTCATATCCTGATTGGTCTGGAAAGCGGCCGGGATGAATCGCTCAAACGCCTGAACAAGTTGACTTCCGTATCGGACAATGAAAAAGCTCTGCGCATTTTACGAAAATACGGCATCGAGCCCAGCGTCGGTTTTATCATGTTCGAGCCAGACTCCACCATCGAAGATCTCAAAATCAACTATGACTTCCTGAAGCGCAATGATCTGCTGGAAAAGCTCGAAATCAGCGTCAACGTGCTCTATCATCATATGATCATTCTCCAGGGCAGTGCCTCCTACAAAGCCCTGCAGGATCAGGGTCGGCTCAATATTTCCGACCATTCCACCTACGAGGCCGACACCGATTACCAGAACCCGAAGGTTGCCACCATGGCCGGCATGATGCGGGATATGACCAACCATATTTTCGCTTACATGAAGGATACCTGGGAACTGAGTTTTAAAAAGGATCCGGCGACGCTGAGCCAGTACGACCTGGTCAACCGGCTGCTGGTGTACTCCTTCGCCGGTTTGCTCAATGAATTCGAAAGCGGCGAAATGACAGCTGAAAATCGCGATATCTACGTGCGATCATTCAACCAGTCAGTCGACCTGATCATGTCTTAGGATAAAAAAACGTACCGGCCTTTGCTGCAGATCATGCGGCAAGGGCCGGTACTGTTTTATCACGAGTGTCTATAAAAGTCTGGCGCCGACCGGACCAATCATTCAGGCCGCCATAACGGGGATTGGCAACCTGGTTAATGAAATAGATTGCTCAACGGCTGAATATAAACACGACTCAGCTCTTATATTCAGCCATTGCCATTAATCTTCTTACCTGTTGACAGATCAAATCATCCTCGACTTTTTCTATTTGAGACTCATGAAAGGTGTCATATTCATTCCAGAGCTTTCCGTCTTCAATATAGACAAAGTCCAACGCATAGATATTTTCCCAGCTAAAGATATTTTCAGCGTCTCTTAACAATCCGGGCACACTTGCCACGACATAATGGTTGTCCGTGGCAAAACCATATCGCTGTTTTTCCTTCACCCTGACGACGTCTCCTACTGAAAATAAGCGCCTGGCATTTTCTTGATAATCATTTGGCATTCTCAAGTATTGCAGTCCTTCCAGTCTCATTTCATGGCGTTCGATCAGATTTCCCTGATCGTCAAATATATAGTCGATACTGAGACTATGGTCTCTGCATAACTGATACAAGTCGGTCTCTTCTGAAACCATAACTTTTGTTTTATAACACTGCTGAACGATTTTGCGTTCAAATTGATCAATCGCTTCCATAATGATCAATTCATGAATGACAAAATGGTAATAAATCTGTTTTCTAATAAAGGTCGCCATTTCATCATTCTGATAATCAATATCCTTGTCCTGAAGTTTTTTAATCCGCTCATTGACCTCCTCAATACCAACCTGGAATGCTTGTTCATAATGTAAGTAAACGTTGCTGTAGAAACTATTCCTTTCACATAAATCGCCGTATCGGTTTACATAAATGTTTTTGACCAACTAAATTGACCTAAAAATGATTGACTTGAATGTCTGGGAGTTGCTCTGTATAATGACATTAACCTAGAGAAAGAGAAAGGCCCCAGAGAACCCCTCCTGCAAGATCGTGTCCTC
>NZ_WJBC01000064.1 GCF_014284475.1 Acetobacterium fimetarium
TTTTGAAGGCGTTGATGAAGTTTCTGGATTTTTAATATTTGTTTTTCTATATTCTTTGCAGAATCAGTAGCGCTCCTTTTCTTTTTATTTTCGTATTTTCTACTCAAACATCTCTGCTCATGCTTGAGGCGTTTATTTAATCGTCTGATTTTTTGTGATTTATTGATGTTTTTGTAAACATCTCCATTGCTGATGATCGCAAAATCTTTGATTCCTAAGTCAATCCCGATCCCGTAAGGCAAAACTCCCATGCTTTGTTCAAAATCTTCATCGACTAAGATGCTGACATAATATCGTCCGGCTTGGATTGAGATTGTTCCACTCATTACTTTTGAATCTGTTGGAATATAACCCTTTTCCTTGAGTTGCACGAATCCCAATGTCGGTATTTTTAACCGATGTCGTTCAATTGTCCAGTCGCCTTTGCTGTTCTTTGGAAAGTAAGCTTTAACATTACTTCTTCCTTTTTTCTTGAATTTTGGGAAGCCTGTTTGCTTTTTAAAAAATCGCCTAAAAGCTGTGTCGACATTCATGATTGATTGTTTGACCGCTTTGCTGCTGACTGATTTGATCCACGAATAATCAGGATTATTGGGAATAAAATCGTTATTGAGCCATTTTGAAAAATCATATCCTGACACAAAGCGTTGTTCTTTTTCATAGACTTCTTTGTTGTGAGCAAGATAGAAGTTGTAAATGAAACGGCACGTTCCGATTGTTTGGCGGATTTTTAATTTTTGTCCTTCCGTTGGGTTGATTTCTGTTTTATAGGTTCGCATAATCCTTCGTCCTCCTTGATTTTGGATTCGTATTTACGAAGGCCATCTATTCGACAGCTTGCATTGGCGTACTGTCTCAGGAACTCAACTTGATTTTTTAAATCATCTTTTTGTTCAACATTTGATACTCTTGTGTAGATTACTGTTTTGCCTTTTCTTTGTTGGTCTAATCCTAATATACTCCTCCTTTAATAGATAAGCACATTATGCCACATTTGAATACACTTGAATATATTTTATTGCAGTTTAGGATCTCCTTTAAATATTAAATTAACTCAACTTTCCCAGCTTGAAAATTCAGCTGAGACTTTACAACAACACCATCTGCAGCTTCTGAAAAACAGAAGTTGACAGAAAAATGCACCCAATGTCTGATATAATGAAAATACAAAGTAACAAAAATCAGACAGGAAAGGTGCATACCACTATGATAAACCAAAACAACCCATCTGAACAGACAAATATTGCATTTTTAAAAGCTTTTAAAGCATTGAAACTGGCGGGATTACTCAGAGAGTCCGGGATCCGCAAAGCACAGGGGATAAAAGTTGCTCAAGTTTTCGAATTGCTGTTACTCCTTGCGTTTCAGGGAAAAAATCTGTATCGCTACCTGAATTCAAAATATCAGGAAACAGGGGCATCCAAAAATACTTACTATCGTTTTTTGAATACCTCAACTTACAACTGGCGGCGGTTTCTGACATCGCTGTCTGCTAAAGTCATTTCGTCATTCAGTCGATTGACTCGTCCGGATCGGATTAAGGTTTTTGTTCTTGATGATTCGGTTATCAGCAGGAACCGGAGCAAGCATGTTGAATTGCTGGCCAATCTCTATGACCACGCCGACCATCGCTTCATCAAAGGCTTTACCATGTTGGCGCTTGGCTGGACCGATGGTTACAGTTTTGTTCCAACCGATTTTGCGATGATGTCATCCGCCAGCAAAAAAAATCGGAGACAGGAAGTTTCAGAAGCAATTGACAAACGCACCAGTGGTTACAAACGTCGAAGCGAAGCCATCAAAAAGAAAACCGATGTTGCCGTTCAAATGATCGGAAATGCGCTAAATCAAGGTATTCAGGCA
>NZ_WJBC01000065.1 GCF_014284475.1 Acetobacterium fimetarium
CCTGGATCCGCTGAATCAGGATCTGATGGGGATGCTGTTCGCGACTGAAGCCCTGTTGGGTGAAGATGATTACTGCATGGAATATATCGGCGCCTACCGCGAAGGTATCTTCGGTCAGAAAAAATAGCAAATCGGCTATAATAATTATTTAAATATCAGGAGGAATAAATATGTCAAAGATTGATGAAGTAAAAATACTCGTGGAAACCGGTAAATCTAAAAAAATTGCTGCCGCAGTACAGGAAGCCCTCGATGCCGGCGATAAAGCCCAGGATATCCTGGATGCCATGATTGCCTCTATGAGCGTTGTCGGCGATAAATTCTCAGCCGGAGAAATCTTCGTACCAGAAATGCTGATTGCTGCCAAAGCGATGTCAAAAGGGGTTGACGTACTCAAGCCGATTATGGCCGGCGATGTATCAAAATCGCTTGGTACCTGTGTAATGGGAACCGTCGCCGGTGATCTTCACGATATCGGCAAAAACCTGGTTATTATGATGCTGGAAAGCTCCGGATTTGACATGGTCGATCTCGGCGTCGACGTCCCGGCAGCAAAATTCGTGGATGCCGTCAAGGAAAACGACAACGTCGTGCTGGTCGCCTGCTCCGGTCTGCTGACCACTACCATGCCAGCGCTCAAAGAAGCTGTACAAACCGTCAAAGCCGCATTCCCTGACATGAAAGTCATTGTCGGCGGTGCCCCGGTCACGCCAGAATACGCTGCCGAGTGTGGTGCTGACGGTTATGCTCCTGATGCTGGTTCTGCCGCTGTTAAAGCAAAAGAAATCGTCTCTTGATAACAATACTTTTGTGAATTTTCTCAAACAAACTTGCTAAAGGGCCCGTTGTTGATTATTAATCACGATAAACAACAGGCCCTTTTTCCATTGATCCGATTTTGCAAAGACAAACTCCCCGCAATAAAAAAGACCGATTACTTGATCTGATTGCGGCAGCCGCAATGATCAGTAACTGGTCTCAAATTATATAATTTTTTAATTAAGCGCCGATAATTTCTTTCGCTTTAACTGCAGAGCTTCCGGCATCCGGAGCGTATCCGTCAGCACCGATTTCATCTGCATATTCCTGAGTAACAGGTGCGCCGCCAACGATGACTTTCATTGCTGGATAAGCTGCTTTGATGGTCTGTACGGCTTCTTTGAGCGCCGGCATGGTGGTGGTCAGAAGACCTGAGCAGGCTACCAGTACAACATTGTTGTTTTCTTTAATAGCTTCTACAAATTTTGCTGCCGGCACGTCAACACCGAGGTCAACCATGTCAAATCCGGAGCTTTCCAGCATCATAATAACCAGGTTTTTACCGATATCATGAAGGTCACCGGCAACGGTTCCCATGATACAGGTTCCCAAAGAGTTTGATGTGTCGCCTGCCATCACTGGTTTCAGTACTTCAACCCCTTTTGACATCGCTTTGGCAGCGATCAGCATTTCTGGTACGAAGATTTCTCCGGCTGAGAATTTATCGCCGACAACGCCCATCGAGGCAACCATTGCATCCAGGATATCCTGTGCTTTATCGCCGGCATCCAGTGCTTCCTGTACTGCGGCAGCAATTTTTTTTGATTTTCCTGTTTCTACCAATACTTTTACATCTTCAATTTTTGACATTTCTTAATTCTCCTATTTTCTTTTAATATTATATTTTCAACTATGTGTGTAGTTTTTACGTATTAACTATTTTTTCTGACCGAAGATACCTTCGCGGTAGGCGCCGATATATTCCATGCAGTAATCATCTTCACCCAACAGGGCTTCAGTCGCGAACAGCATCCCCATCAGATCCTGATTCAGCGGATCCAGG
>NZ_WJBC01000066.1 GCF_014284475.1 Acetobacterium fimetarium
ACGTGACACTCTCGCGTCATACGGCTCTTGTTATCCAATCGTTGGTTTAATACCCTTCTCCCAATGATAAAAGAGTCTAGGTTTTGAATTGGCTAAATGCGCTAACATTCGCCAAGCTCTTCTTTTGCTTTTCTTAACTGTCTTATATTTTCTCTTTAACCATTGTACGAGCGTCTTATTTACATAATCAATTTCTTTACGTGCCTCTCTGGAACAGAATTTTGTAAAATAATTCATCCATCCTCGAATAATCGGATTTAACTTTTCAGCCAGTGATTCCAGTGAACTTGTTTTGCATGCTTTTCTTATTTTTCGGATTTTATCTCTGAAGCTCTGCGCAGAACTTTTACTTACCGCTGGAGAGAAAGTGTTAAAGAAATTTCCGTTTTTACTTTTGACAGATCTTCTTCTAAACGTATAACCCAGAAAATCAAACGATTCATTTTCATATCGTTTATTATAACGATCACTTCGGCAGTAAACTATTTTCGTTTTATCCGGATGGATTTCCAAACCGCACTCTAACATTCTTTTCTTTAGGTACTCCAGCCGATTGAATGCTTCCTGTTCACTTTGACAGTGTATGACACCATCATCCGCATAACGCGCCCATGGATTTTGAGGATATTTTCTACTAATCCATGTGTCGAATGCATAGTGCATAAACAGATTTGCAAGAACCGGGCTAATAACACCACCTTGTGGTGTGCCGGACGTCCTTTCCTTTAATTCTCCGTCGTTCATCCCTATTGGTGCCTTAAGAAATCTTTCAATATAAAGAATGACCCACTTTTCATCGGTATGCCACTTGACTGCTTTCATCATCATTGTGTGATCAATATTATCAAAAAGTCCTACAATATCAAATTCAATCAGCCACGGCATTTTCCAGCATCGCTCACGCGTTATGGCAACTGCATCAATTGCAGATCGGTTCGGACGATAACCAAATGAGTTATCATAAAATAGGGGTTCTACGATGGGTTCAAACGTCAACCGTACTACCATTTGTGCAATGCGGTCTTCAATCGTTGGAATTCCCAATAGTCGCATTTTCCCATTTTTCTTTGGTATTTCCACACCTTTTACTGGCTTTGGAAAATAGCTTCCAGAGGACATTCTGTTCCACAATTTATATAGATTGTTCTTCAGATCTTTTTCATATTCTTCGAAATTGATTCCATCAATCCCACCTGCCCCCTTATTTGCTTTGACACATTTGTAGGCCTGTAGTATTTGATGTTTTGAAATTTGAAACGACTTTCCTTCTTGCATAAAATCCTCCCATTTCTGGTTGTTCTATTTTTGAAGTTATAGATAACAGAATCCCTTCGCTCCCTTCCCATTACAGGAATTTCATCACTACTACGAATTCTTCCGCACCTGAACGATTCATCGCTACTTTCATCCTTGTCATTTTGCTGCTTGGATTTTTCGCTTGGCATTATCATTCAGGATTCTCCTGTTCCTTATAAGAGCCTATGCCATGCTCCTGGAGCCTATACACCGGCAGCCATCTGACCAGTAATCAGGTTTCCGTCAGACTTATCCCATCTGTGTCTCAAAACAGTTGGTTTTGACTGCACTTTAGTATTAACGATGCTTCTTCGGTCTCTTCACTTTCGTTCAGCTTCATGGCACATACCTGACTGATTATTCAGCCTTTTCCATTTGCGCTCAGCACCATAACTTTTGGTTACAGCACCCAAAGG
>NZ_WJBC01000068.1 GCF_014284475.1 Acetobacterium fimetarium
AGACCAGCTAATAAAAGTCAATAGTTAATTCAATATTTTTTCAGAAATGAGGATTGATAAAAAAAGCATAACTAAACAAGCCATTAAAAAATCCGAACAATGGCTGAAAATCAAGTAATCGAATTTTACAGGGTTAAGCGGCCAAAATGAGGCTGGAATGTGAGCTGTTCCGCCAGGACTGATGATCTTCGGGGCTTCTGAATTCAAAAGGTTTCTGATCACGGAGAACCGCAAAAATGTAATGAAGCAGCTTATGCATGACGGCTACAAGGGCGACCTTTTTCTTCTTGTTTTGGCATTTATTCTGATAGTAATCCCGCAAAACAGGATTGATCGGATCACCTTTGCAGGTGGTTCGAATCGAAGCCAGAGCCGCAGTAAAAAGGACTCTACGGCCGAAGCGGGTACCACGTTTGGAAATTTTGTTACGATCCCCATTAAATTTGCCGGACTGATTGACACTGGGATCAATGCCAAAGAAGGCAACCAGTGCTTTGGGCGAATGGAACCGCGAAAAATCTCCGATTTCGGCCAGAATAGTGGCCGCGGTTAGAAAACCAATTCCTGGCATGGCTTCCAGTAGAATAATGGAGTCCCGGACATTTTTGGGAAAGTCAGCATTCGAAATCATCCCAGCCAGTTCGTCTTTAAGACCTTCCAGATTGGCCTGAAACGTTTCAATCCCGTCAAGATGATACTGAATTTTACGGCTGAGGATAGAAAATTCCATGGGCATTGAAAGGCAGAGTTGAGCCATCGCAACGAGTTTGGCAACCTTCTTCTGTCCCCATATAAGCCCCTTGCGACTGGTTTTAGCGATCATTTGAGCCAGTGTATCCGGATTTTCAGAAAGAATGGCCTTAGGGGTTTGATAATCCCTGAGAATTTTCAGCGAAGCCTTGCCAAAAGGATTACTAAAAACATCCAGATAACCGGGGAACAGCAGATACAGATCGGTGCAAAGCCGGTTTTTCAGTTCGGTGAGCATATCTGAAATGGCATAATATTCACGCAGTAACATCCTCAGGGAAAGAATCTGGGGTTCTGGAACCAGTGAATACTTGACATCCTGAAATTTAGCCAGCCGGGCAATCGATTCCGCATCTTTGGCATCATTTTTCACTTTTCTTAAGTCGA
The DNA here is from genome assembly GCF_014284475.1 of Acetobacterium fimetarium. Taxonomy (GTDB): domain Bacteria; phylum Bacillota; class Clostridia; order Eubacteriales; family Eubacteriaceae; genus Acetobacterium; species Acetobacterium fimetarium. Next base: position 1,138 of record NZ_WJBC01000068.1, read on the forward strand.
AATTTTTGGTAGAATGAACACATAGAGGATTCAGCACAAATCCTTTGAGATCATTCGATTTCAAAAAGAAGAAGAGTGGCAAATGAAAGATACCCGTAGATTCTACAAAGTAGATGGGCTTTTGTTTCAGCCGCTCTTCTTCTTTTTTGAGAATGCCGAGCAGCTTGTTAAAACCGGCCGGATTGTGATCAATCCGAAAGGGCTTGCGAATCAGTGAGCCATTAGGCTCCAGCATGGCGACCACAGAAAA
>NZ_WJBC01000069.1 GCF_014284475.1 Acetobacterium fimetarium
TGCTGTTAGAATATAAATAGTACAAGTCAAAATGAGAAAGTCCAAAATAGAAAAACATGATAAAATAAATCTATCAGTAAACGGAGGATCTCATTATGGCAAAACACTATGACAAACAGTTTAAGCTCGATGCAGTTCAGTACTATCTAGATCACAAGGATCTTGGATTGCAGGGATGTGCATCGAATCTTGGTATCAGTCAGCAGACACTTTCCCGGTGGAAAAAAGAACTGAAAGATACTGGCGACATTGAATGTCGGGGTTCTGGTAATTATTCTTCTGATGAAGAAAAAGAAATTGCCAGATTAAAACGTGAATTACGTGATACCCAGGATGCGCTCGATGTATTAAAAAAAGCCATCGGCATTCTGGGAAAATAACAGAAGCCATTTATCTGGAGGTTTCTGAAAAGGCAGAAATTACTCAAAAGGAAGACCGCCGAGTTTCTGTCTCCGGAGTGCTGAAAATTTTAGGCGTTTCCCGATCCGGTTACCGGGCTTGGCTTAAACATGTGCCTTCTGATTTACAGAAACGCAAGGAAGCAGTAAAAATCAAAATTAAAGAAATCTATGATGACTCTCATCAAAATTATGGCGCGCCTAAAATCAGGAAAGAACTGCAAAAGAGCGGTGAAACCATTTCAGAGCGTACCGTCGGTAAATATATGAAAGAAATGGGCATCAGAGCTCAATGGATAAAACCATGGACACCTACAACCAGGGATTCAGATTTCAGTCATGAACTTCAGAACATCCTGGATGAACGCTTCAATCCCGAACGCCCAAACGCTGTCTGGTGCAGCGACATTACATATATTTGGACAATCAATGGTTTTGTCTATTTGACAAGTATTATGGATCTTTACTCCAGAAAAATTATAGCATGGACCCTTTCAAAAACGATGGAAGTATCTTGCGTTATTGACACTATTAATAAAGCAAAGGCGCGGCGCTGTACAGAACTGCCATTGATTCTTCATTCAGATCGCGGCAGTCAGTATGTTTCCAAAGAATACCGAAAGGCAACGGCTAAAATGCAGCGAAGCTACTCTAAAAAGGCATTTCCCTGGGATAATGCGTGTATTGAATCTTTTCATTCCCTGCTTAAACGTGAATGGATAAAGCGCTTTAAAATCCGTGGTTTCAAGCATGCCTATCGGCTTGTATTTGAATATATTGAATCGTTTTATAACACGAAGCGGATTCACAGTCATTGCGATTTTATGTCGCCCGATGATTTTGAAAAACTATTTGCAAAAATGAACAAATCGGATTTGCAATTAGCTGGTTAAGATGAGGATAAACTTCTCATTTTAATTTGTACTAAATCTTGACAGAAGACCA
>NZ_WJBC01000006.1 GCF_014284475.1 Acetobacterium fimetarium
ATTTTGACCTTATGATATGATCAATGGTTTTATCAATTTCTTTTTTTAAATATTTCTTGTTGTCGGTATTATTCTCACCAAATAAACGATCCTGCTCATTAAACAATTTTTCAATCTGCAATTCCATCTGATCCTGAAACAATGTGATTTGCATATTTTTCGACTGCTTTTTATTACCAGATTCATCCTTGTCAAATAGCGAATCATCAAAGAGCTTGATCCCGTCGAACTCATCAATTAAGCTATTCCCACACATAATATTGAAATCGAGATTCGGCAAAGGTTTTGGGTCAATTTGGGTTGTAATCCCACAACATATATCATTGTACGATGGTGTTAAATCTTCATCCACAATAAGAGAGAGCCACAACCGTAACTTGGCAATATCAACGGCTGACGCTTCAATATCAACACCATAAATACTATTCTTAATTGTTTTCCATTTAATTTTATACGGAGCACGACTTTCATAATATGCGGCCCGTTGACTTTTCTGCGTATTTTTATTCTGGTTAATAATCTGTGCTGCAACATATGCCGTGATATTTTCCCTGGCTTTGACAATCTCTGACAGCATCCCCAGTGGAAATGCACCTGACCCGACTGCGGGATCAGCTATTTTTACATTTTCAAGTGCTATATCAATTTCACGTAGGTTATCAAATACTGTTTTTGGTAAACGACGAATATCCTCGTTTTTTAAATTCATCGTGTTAGCGCAATCTTCATCCTTCATTATCTCACCATACAAAATGAACTGCTTTAGATCTTCATATGGTATTGCCGTTTCATTCAACAGATAATTAATTAGACTTTCCTGGCACATATAATGTACAATTTCGCGTGGAGTGTAGAAAGCTCCTTTTGATTTTCGATCATCAGAATCAAGCAAGTTTTCAAATATTTTACCTAACATTTCAGGATCGACAGCTACTTCACGTTCTAGCGGTTCATCCTCATTCATTGTAAAATTGTAACGTTCAAAGACGTCTAAAATACCGGAACCATTTCTATCATCATTTTCTGTTCTAGTCGAAAACATACCATTAGGTATATCAAACTTCGAATATTTCCAATCATAGTTTTCAATCGGGTCAAACAACCCACCATTAAGAAAAGGTATTTTGCAATTGAAACGCTTATAGTAATGATGTTCTCCGCGTTTTATACTTAGCGCTTCATAAAACAGTGGTTCCAGAAAGTCTTCAAAAAAATTCTTGCCGGATTTTACACAACTTTTGAATAAATCTCTGATAAATGACTTCGTACCACTACCCCACGGTTCTGATTTAAAGCAAGAGGCTAATATATCTGCTTCATCGTCAGTTAAATAATCACCGGTTAATGCGCTTGCTTTTAATTTGTATAAATCCAGTTCTTTTTGTTCATACGCTTTCGGTATAACAGTTTTGGAAGCTTGTGTTTGATAATAGGCGTTTTTGTATTCTTTTACTGTTAAACTCTTCTTTACAACCTTTACACCAAGCCAACCTTTTTTTTGAATAAAATACAAAAACGCCAGTTGACCCATCAGCTTTTTAGCAAACTGTTCACTGGTAAATTCATGTTTTTCCGCTGCTTCCAGAAATTCCTCACTTTTTTCAAGGTGTTCCCGGAGCTCATGATACTTTTCTTTATATTCTTTGAAAAATTCGTCGGTAACTGCTTCTACGCTGAAAGCCTCTTCAATTTTCGCCAGTGTTGGCTTAAAGTTTTCCTCTTTAAATATCGGAAACAGCTGTTCCTTTGCTGTATGACAAGGTTCTTTTACCCCAACCAGGTAAGAATATCTTTTTGCGGGTGTAATTGTAGTTTTTACCTTACCCTCACCCAGCCATTCCTGGTCAAGTTTTACAAACGATAAACGCCATTTCGTGTCCTTTTCAGTGTAAAATGCAACAATTGCAGCATCATAATTATTTGCCGAAATCAGCTTGGATACAAAATTACGTTGGGCTGAACGTGCTCTTTCCACATTTTTACCTGTTTTTAATTCTACCGCTAAAATAGCAATACGATTACGTTCATGGTCTGTATAGTTGGCAACATGACTATGTGAGATAATATTGAAAGAAAATTCCGAAAGGTAGTTTGTAATTTTATTATATGGTGCAACGATCTCTACCGTATTAAAAAACTCTATAATAAAACGTTCATAGCATTTCATATCAAAAGCAGTCTCAAATGTTTGTTTCAGTAATTGCTTTTTTGCTTCCATTAATTTACAACTCCATTTCTCATAAAGCTTGATAGAATCACTTGTTGTTTGCCATTCGAATTTGCTTGATTCATATTTTTATCAGTAAAGTATCGTTCTGGTATTTTTTCTTGAATAATATAAAATGCTTGCAATTCGTCCTGGATATCTTTTAGGTCCTTTATGATTGATTTTGTTATCGGTTGTGGTATGATTCCATCTTCCCATAACGCTATTAAATGTTTCAATTGTTTTTCTTGTGTGACTGTGAATTTTTTGCAGTTTAAAAGTGATTTGATTATTTTAATTATTTTGCCATCATTACCCGTGATCACGGTCTTCTCCATCGTTGCTATTTTCTCTTCATTCAGTATTTCATCAAAGAGCTGTTTGTTTTTATTGAGATCCTCATAATAATCAGCACTTACACCAATGGCTTTTTCATCTTTATCCGATTCAATATATTTAATGGCGTTGATAAATGTCAGTTGTTCGGTGTTTGTTTGCTCGGTTTTAACAAAGACCTTCAACGCGCCTTTGCGCATAAAAGTAATGGTTGCATTACCATTGACGAGTTGACTGTTTTTCCCGGCTTTGCCTTTAAGGGGCAAACGCTTGATTTTTTCAAAAAGATCAATATCATTTTCTCTAATTTCTCTGATTAATGCCAGGTATGCTAGTTCGTGATTTGTACCATCACTGTCATCATCCTCTAGATTACCTGTTAAGCGCTCATATAGATTGTGACTTGAAACATCCTCATCTTCGGATAAATATTTGAAATCCTCACCCAAGGTATCGTGAAAGACCTGTATTTTTTCAATGATCCGGTCTTTTAATGATAAATGCTGATTGGACTGAGATGTTGGAAAGAAATTAAAAACATATATTTTATCAAACGCTGTTCCCACCCGATTAATTCGCCCTACTCGCTGCATAATTCTTGTTGGATTCCAGGGCAGATCATAGTTGATCACGACATTGGAACGGTGTAAATTAATCCCTTCGGCAAGGACGTCTGTTGTAATCAAAATTTGATATTTATCTTTGCCTTCATTTTGATAAAGTGGGTTAAAACTATATTCAATTTCTTTTTTCAATTGTCTGTTGCTTGCACCACTGAATACCACAACCTTGTCTTGATACATATCTTTGAGGTTGGATCCCAAATATTCTGCCGTTTCTTTTGATTCTGTAAAGACTATAATCTTAGTGCCTTTAAGAATTTTATTTGATTTCAGTTCCTTTTTAAATTGCTCCAGTTTGGGATCATCGGTAATCTCTTCCCAATGGGCTTTTAATTCTTCAAGTAAACTGAGATCGCGATTCAGACATGGCATAAACTTCTGATTAAATTCGCTAAATTTAAAATGCTTGATACGCTCCTCATCAATAAATTCCAAGAGTTTCTTATCATCACCACTATCCAGCAGATCGTATACATTCACTTTTTTACTGATATATACATCCCCGTTTTCACACATTTCAATGAATTTTTTATATGAATCAATGAAACGACTTAGAGTCTGTTTAAACGCATAAAAGCTGCTTTCCAGACGTTTTACCAAAATGGATTTCATAAAACCACCCATATTACTTTGGGCAACCATCATCTGCGAATATTTTTTATTTTCATTCAGATATAATAGCGGGGTATAACGGCTATAATCTAGACTTTTTATGGTGTTCATGGTTTCTTTGAAAACTTCTTCAATTTTATCATCGAATGTATAAATCACTTTTTCCGGTGTGCCAAGTTCCGGGAAGCTTAAACCTTGTTTAGCTAAATCGTTTTTGTAGAACGTCATAATTTCTTTTCGGGTACGTCTAATCATGATGTGTCGCAATATACTGTCTCTAATTATTTCGGAGTTTCTTCTTGATTGCGCATAGTATTCCGGGGTACCCTTTTCTAATCTTTTAAGTGAACCGTTTAGTTTGGCAAAAAAACCTTCGATATTTTTTATATTCGGTATAATGGTACTATTATGTTTGCTCTGGAAAAGATAAATCTGATTTTCAATATCGCTTGAATAATTATTGATCGGTGTCGCGGATATCAAGATCACTTTTTTGTTATAACATATTTGGTGTAAAAGATTGAAGCTTTCCGTATCCTGATTTCTAAAACGATGTGCTTCGTCGATAAAGACATATTCGTATTTGGCAAGTTCCTTTTCATCTTCAAGCAATCTGTCAAGCTTGCCTAACGATTCAACTCGCGCTGCCACATCAAATTCTTCCAATACCCTCTTCCAATAATCAATCAACACTGGCGGACAAATTATCAACTTCCGTTTATTTTTCAAACTTTTTGCAAGCATAGCACAAATATAGGTTTTGCCAAGTCCAACAACATCTGAAATAAAAACACCGCCATATGCTTTTAAGATTTTTTGGGCTTGTGTCACTGCGTCCTGTTGGTATTGCAGTTGCATATAACCTTCAGGCAAAAGAGCTTCAAGGCTGGTATTACTATCCTCATTAATTTCTTCCTCAAAAAATTCATAAATCGTTTTTAAATAGATTTCATATGGGGTGATATCGCTCTTTAACCATGTTTTGTCTTCAATAGTCTCCACATACGCATCTGTGATCGCCACACTTTTTTCCCATAACTTCTCGAACTTTTCAAGAGCAAACACTACATCACTCTTATCCTTTAGTTCCACATTGAACTCCAGGTTGTTCTTTAAGCCGGCATCCGAAAAATTACTGGAGCCAGTTATAACACTTCCGTAAGTGTCTGGTACGAATTCCATGTTTTTACGCATGATATAAACTTTTGCATGAATAGGGGATTCTGTATACATTCTCATTTCCATCTTTGACGTTTTGAGCCAATCAATGAATGTACGAACACTTTTTTCCACTTCAAGTGAATCTTCTGAATTAGCGAATTCTTTTTCAACCACTTTCGAAAATTCATCTTTTGCTTCTTTATGGGATAAGGTTTCAAATTCTAATTCTTTCTTAGATTGATTTATGATTTCGATTGTTTTATGGTCAACATTTAAACCGACTAACACTCTTATTTTATCTACTTTTTCCATTGCTGGATAAAGTCTGTAAAATCCACTTGTTCTGAAGTAACCAACTAAGATATCAAAATACTGTGTGCTGCTGTTTAAAATATTATTAAACCGTTCATACAAGTTGCGATCCGGCTCATTTGTAAAGAATTTTAAATCATTATCAATCATTCGTAATCCACCTTTGTTCTTTCGATTTTCTCAATCTGATTTTTTTCATTAGCAATACTATTTCAAATAAAAACCCACTTTAGCAAGATTTTTATACAATACTGTTTAAACAAATACGATTATGTGTCTAAATTGGCAAAATGCGCTTGTCGGTGCTTGGCCGTCGTTTGATTCCGTTTCGTCGCTAACACTATCTCTATCATTATACGCTTTACCCGCAAAAAAAACTATCGCAAATATACTTTTTACGCCACGGTTTTTATTTGTTGGCAACAATAATAACGGATCTACAAGAGGCAAACAGCTTACGACTGGCTGGCGTGGATTTTATAGCTGGTGTACGGCGTGTGATCGGCGTTTCGGGCGGGTAATACCCGCCCCTACAAGTTTGAAAACTGCATAATTTCGATGGCGCCACGCTTATTCCCGGTGTTCATTTTATAAAAAGGGGCTTCTGCGCATCGCCTGTTTTAAGTTAAAGTGTGTCAGGCATCGTAGCTTTCAATGGATGAGTATCTGGTTTTTCGTCTTGCTCAACCAGAATTCTGATCAATGACATCTGTCAGCAATTTTACCATTGCTTATATTACACCAACTAAACACAAGCTTTCTGTTATAAAATAGAAAAAAAGAAACCTTGTGGTACGCACCTTTCCGGTCTGATTTTTACTGCTGGTAAAGTTGAGTAACCTTATTTAAGAAGGGTGGGTTTATTATGAAGATACCGGGTGTTGAAAGAAAAATAATGAATTCTGCTGATGAAATAACACTTCACCAAGGGCTTGCAAGTTTCTGTAAAAGTGATTGGTCCTGTTTGAAAGGATATGGAATATTAACGAATAAGCGGTTCATCTTTACAATGCCGAGTGTAGCTGTAAGTATTTCCAAGGCCGTTGCGAAAATATTTAAACATTTTGCTAAAGGGGGATTTGAAGTGGCAATACCATATGAACGCATAGAAAATATTTCAGAAGGTCGATACGGGAGAAGAAAAGCGCTAATAATTGAAACTAAAGATGGATCAACATATAAATTTGCTGTTAACAATTATCAACTATGGGCTGATATTATATCAGAACACATGTTATAACGTTTATAGCTGGTCTTCAATTTATCGCCCTCGGACGATCAATAAAAAAGGCGTCTGCGTCACAGCGGTTAAGCCATGATGCAAACGCCCTTCATGAGAAGGTTGATAATAAAGCGGTTATTCCGGTTTCAGTTAATGGTGTCGTTGCGCGGATAAACCTGGAAATGACAGAACAGCTGGTTGGGATAGCGGATCACGCCGAAGCCGTAGTCGATGGCGTAATCGGCCATCTGATTGATGACCGCTTCATTCATGTGGCCGGCGAAATAGCCGTCAAAGGCCTCGCCGCTCAGATGACAGGAGTCCGGGACGCCGCCGGCTTCGCGGTTCACAGTGGGACAGCGGGCGCCGGAAGAGATGGTCAGAGGCCAGCCGAAGGCGCTGCGAAGGCTCTGGGCAAAGCTTTTGAGCGGGGCCACCACATCGAGACCGCAGCCGCAGCTGCAGGCGAATTCATCGGGCGCAAAGTCCGGCGTGGCGGTGGCGGTCACCGGCGACACGGCGATGTGTGCTCTCAGTTGTTCAAGCAGCGCGGCATTGGTGACTTCGCCGACGATGCCGTCCACTTCCAGATCGTGATCGCGCTGGAAAGCGCAGACGGCCGCGGCGGTTTGCTCCCCGGCGATGCCGTCGCGCGGGCCGGGATCGTAACCCAGGGCCTGCAGGGTTTCCTGCAGCCATTTGACATAGTCGTTCATGCTTATTCTTCCTTTCTTTTCAGTATTTCAATGGCGTTGGTGACGGCTTGGGGCAGCGGCACGCCCATCAGGCCGATGTTTTCGGTGATCGACAGCAGTTCGCTGGCGCAGTAGGCAATCACCGCGGCGTCGCGGATCATCGTCGTGCCAAGCAGCAGATCAAGCCGGCAGGCGATCAGGATCACCCCCAGGGAGGCGCCCTTGCGCAGCAGGCCTTTGAACGCGGCCCGGCTTTCCAGCGCGCCCTGTTCGGTTTTGTGGCTGGCTTTGAAAACGCCGGCGACGATCAGCCCGGTGCTGTAATCGATGGCCATGAACAGCAGCAGCGACTGGATGCCGGCATCCCAGCCCCCGAGCAGGCTGGCGATGGTGGCACCGATCACGCTGACGGCCGACAGCGCGGCCAGTTTCAGAGCGGTCATCCTAAATCAGACCGGACGAGCCCGGCCAGGGCTTGGGGGTTAAGGCGCATCGTAGAAGTCGGTCTCGGTGGTATCCTGTTTTTTACAGTCGACTTTCGACACCAGAGTCTGACCGTTGGGCCGGAAAATATCGGCCGCCAGAATCGCATCCATCGCGGCGTTGGCCTCGGCCTGAGTTACGGCCGGTCGGACATCGTTAATGGTCATGGTGTGGTTTTTGTTGTCGGAAGTTTTGAAAACCATTGTGATTTTGTAGCTAGTCATTGATTTCTCCTTTCGTTGTTTTGATAAGCGTTGGTGAGCTTCGCTGCCGGTTTACGCGAATCAATTTGTACACTGTACGGCGGACAGTCTCAGGACTGTTCGCCTACACGTTACCAAATTGATTGCGAAAACCGACATCAAAGCAACTTACTTTTGTGTGTTAAGCATTTCGCGATGAAATGCTGCGCAATCCTACAGTCCGTCGTTGAGAATCAGGTCTTCAACTACGCGATGGGTTTCTTCCAGCGTCGGGACCTGCAGACTGGTGATGGCGGTGCTGACGGTCATGATGGCGGCGATGGTGGCGTCCTGTTTGAGACTTCCATAGGACTTGCTCTTGATGACTTCCTTGCCGTTGACCATGCCGTAGTTCAATCGGGTTACCAGTTTGTTTGATAGAAAATCGCTTACTACTGCCATGGGGGTTCCTCCTTTCGGTTAAAATGCGGTTTCTTCGGGGTGGCGAAAAAACCGTTCGTTCCGGTTTATGCAAAGCCGTTTGGACGGGGCGTCGGCGCGCTCAATAACGGGTTGCGGAAACCGGCAGCGGTTCGTCGGTCCGGAAAGCCTAGGACAGGTATTCAATTTTGACGTAACTCTTGCGGGGGGTGATTTTGAGGTAGTCGTTGAGCAGCCGGACATAAAGCTCCGGATCGGCCTTCTCGATGGCTTTCACGTTGATGCTGGTGTTCTGGGTTTCCCCCACAATCATAATTTTGTATCGCTCATTGACGATCCGGTCCAGCCCGGCCTTCGTCATATTGGTCCGGAGTTGCTCCTTCAGGTTTTTAAGCAGTTCCTGCTCTGTCTTTACCAGCTCGCTTTTCACCAGCGTGCTCTGAATCAGTTCACCATTGTCTGCTACAAATATTTCCTGTGTCATTATTTCCTCCGTTATTTTTTAAAGCTCGTCGAGCAGTTCCTGATAGGCTTTGTCGCGGTCCTCGTTGTCCTGGTTTTGAATCCAGCTGAGGATCGCCGCGTAGTCGCTGGTGTAGACATAGCCTTTCATCTGTTTGCCGATCGACAGCCGTTTGATCCATGCGTCCCAGGCATCGGGACAGTCGCTCTTGAGTTTTGCCAGCTCAGCATCCGTCAGCGTGACATTGCCGAATTCGCCGTAGGCGGTTTTTTTTGATGTTGATGGTTTCGTATCGTTTAGTTTATATAAGTGCCCCGTTTCGGGCCCTGTTTGATGACTCGTTTGATGCCCCGTTTGGCGACTCGTTTGATGCGTCGTCGCACAATCGGCTGTGGTTTTTGGCTCAGGTTTCGGCGGGTCGGACGCTTTCAGGCTGTTGCCGAGCCGGGCCATCTGATATTTGCAGGGCTTGCGGTGGCCGCCGCTTTTTTGAACCAGCAGACCGGATGCGATCAGCTCATTCCGGGTCCGGTCCAGCGACGACCGCGAGTTCACCCCGATCATCCCCATCATCCGGACGCCATCGACCTGGAGCCAGTCCGGAAAACCGGCCTCGTTCCACAGACAGAACATGTGAAACCAGAGCACCTGGGCGTTGTTGCTCAGATGATTGCTGCGCACATAGCGGTAGAATCCGGTGATTTCCGAAATAAAATTAACCGGCATCAGGGCGCCCCCTTTCTGCCATTGCGGCATAAACGGGGGCAACTGCTCAGTGTAAGTAAGGAAAACATGAAGGCCACCGCTGGACTTCGCTCATCAGCTCCTGCGCCGACTTGGTAACGGTGATCACCTGATCGTAAAACAGCTCCTGGACCGTCATGTTATAGAGTCTGGCGATGCGTGGCTTGAGCAGGTCGCTGGGCATTTCCCGGGCGGCCTCGTAGTGGCGGATGGCGCCGTCAGTCAGGTACACGGCTCTGCCCACTTCTTCCTGGGTGCGGAAGCCCCGCATTTTCGAGAGCAGCTCGGCGATGGCGGTCTGGTCAAACATTGTACAGAGATAATAACCGGGATTGGCGGGATCGGGTTCAACATGAATGAAATGTTTGTTCATCAATTTCTCTCTTTCAAAGTTCAAATATTTACGGTGTGAGACGCTTTTTCCTGAATGAATTCGGCCATGACCGGGATGCAGTCGGGCTCCTCCTTTCGCGATTGGGGATGTCAGGCAATGCGATCGTGTTGATAGTGAAGCAAGTATGGTTGAACGCGGATGCGTTTTGCAATCGCCTGACTTAAAATCAATTATATCCTGAATCGATCATAATGCAAGCGATTTCAGGCAACTTATCCATTTCAGAACGCAACGTTCGGTTTTATCCACAGGTTGGTGAAAGTTGGGACAAATTGCCTGGAAAGAAGGAATGGATCGCGACACGGTATTGCCTGGCATGCGTACAGGTCGTGCTGAAATGCGTTTTTTGCGCTGAAAGTATTTACTTGTGAAAACGTGGGATGCTATAATCATCTCAAAGCTTGAACACATCGGCAGATCTGTAATGAAGATGAGAAAAAGACAAGGAAGGTGAAGAAAATGAAAAAGAAAAAAAAGCAGCGATCCGGTAAGGGACCGCGTGGTGAGCTGACTGACGCGGCCTATCTGAAGCGCCTGATGCATCTGCAGCGGGAGCTGCATGCGCTGCAGGATTACCAAGCCATTGCCCTCTGCGGCAATGACCTGTCCGTCCACGTTTTCCGTGGTATCGAGCAACTGGCAGCGGCCGCCGGCGCGCCCGTTACGGCGATGCCGCGCGACTGCTGCGACTATCCCCTGGAGCTTTCGTTTTTCCACGAAGGCGTCACCTTCTATCAGCTGAAATCGGCTGCGTCGCTCAGGGAGCAGTCGCGGTTAGCGCCGGCAGACGGGAAAAGCCCCAGGCGGGTGTCTGCTAGTTTTCTGGTCAGAGAGTAAACTAAAATAAAATATTTCTAATGCTGTTGACAGAAGCATCGGACTGCTCTATAATAAATCCGACGGTCGGTTTTTAATCGACGACCGAACGGAGGATTTTATGTCAAAATGGGAAGCAAAAGAAAAACGGATGGAAGACATTGTCACGGCAGCATTTGAGATCTTTCTGGAAAAGGGCTATGAGGGCACCTCGATGGAGGCCATTGCCAGCAAGGCGCAGATCAGCAAGGGCGGTTTGTATCACCATTTTTCCAGCAAGGATGAAATTCTGTACTATGCCAATGCGAAGCTCAGCGAACCGGTCGACAACTTTCTCCGGCAGGCTGCTGAGCAAGACAACCCGGTGGACGGGCTGCGTTTTTATATCCGTCATTATATCGGACACTGGATGGCCCACCAGCGCGAACTGTCATTTTTCTTTCTGACGCTGACTAAGGCCATTTCCTGTCCTGAAACATGGCCGAATTATCGGGATTACTACGACAACCTGATCGGTACCATCGCCGGTCTCTATGAAAAAGGGGTCGCCAACAGACAGCTTTCAAGCCACCGCACACGGGCCAGGGCAACGACACTCGTTGCCGCCCTGGACGGCATCCTGGCCGATCTGGTGATGAATGAAAAGCTGAGCGAAGCGGAAGTTATCGGTGATTTTGAAGATCAGTTTATCGACTCAATTCTGATGCGCTAGATTTGCGCCTGAGTTGCCGCGATATTCATTTAAAAAAGGGAGGAAACGGATGAAAAAAATTGGCATATTTTATTTTTCAGGCACCGGCAATACTGAAATAGTCGCGCGGTTATTGACAAAAGCGTACCGCCGCCGGCAGATTGAAGTCGCATGCATCCGGATGGAGGCGGTTGTCAATCAGCAGACGCCGCTGGTGCTGGATGATTTTGACCTGATCGGGGTTGGGCATCCGGTGCTGGGCTTCGGCGCTTCCGGGATCGCCGAGCGCTTTGTCAAGATGCTGCCGGCCGGTTCCGGCAAAACGGCCTTTGTTTTCAAAACGGCCTCCTCGCCCCATTACGTCAATCATGGTGCCTCCGATGTCATCATCCGCGCGATGGCGAAAAAGGGCTACCAGGTGTTTCATAATTCGATCATTGCGATGCCCTGCAATTTTTTCGTGAAATACGATGACCGGCTGAACAAGCAATTGTATCAGGCGGCGGTGAAAAAAGTCGAAGTCATCGCGGCCCAGACCGCCGCCGGGCAGGCAAACAAACTGAAATTCAACCCGCTGCTGCGCGGTTTCCTGCGCCTGGTCTACTACGGTGAAGAACATTTCGGCGCCCGGTTTTTCGCCCAGGGCCTGCACACCACCGCAGCATGCAATCACTGTAAAAAATGCGTGCGCGACTGCCCCACCCGCAACATTTCAGAATCCGCCGGGCAAATCTGTTTTGGTTCCGACTGCATCTGGTGCATGCGTTGCGTCTACGCCTGCCCCAATCAGGCTATTCAGGCCAAAAACCTGGCTGGCTGTGTCCTTCACCCCTACACCGGCGGCTTTAATATCGAGGCCATCCTGAACGACCCGCAGATCGACGAAAACTTCGTAACCGCCAGCTCAAAGGGCTACTACAAACATCTGATCAATTATTTCCGGGAAGATTCATCCATCAAGTGAAGGGCATCCTGATCAGTTAACGAATCAAAAAACCGCTGAAACGTCTGAACGTTTCTGCGGTTTTTCATTCTTATTTGGCCGGACCAGAACACGTTAAGTGGCAGGCACCAACAATGACATGACAAGCTTGTCATAAAACAGCTTTCTTGGGCTGAACTTTATTCTAAATGACGTGGGGACGTTTCGATCGTCATGTCATCCGGTTGATCCCGCATGGATTTAATGACAAAGCAAACGTCCCCGTGTCTTCGGTAATTGGATATTATTTCAGCTATACTCGAAATAGTTGTTGATTATCTCTGTAATTCGGGTATAATCGATATTGTGAGGTGATTTATTATGAAAAAACGGGATCTATATTTAAATCAACTGATTCAATTTAAAGATAAGCCGCTTGTAAAAGTAATTACAGGGATACGTCGTTGTGGTAAATCAACTTTGCTTTCATTGTTTGAGATGTACTTACAAAGTTGCGGTGTGCCTGAAGACCATGTTATCCGAATGAATTTTGAATCATTTGAATTCGATGAAATTAGAAAATATACGCATTTATATGCCTATATAAAAGGCAAAATGACTTGCCTCGATGAAAAATACTACATCCTCTTGGATGAAGTACAACAAGTTGAGTCCTGGGAAAAAGTTATCAACTCATTTCTTGTGGATTCAAATGTCGATATTTATATCACCGGTTCGAACGCTTATCTATTATCATCGGAGCTATCGACATTACTCTCCGGACGATATGCAGAGATAAAAATGCTGCCCTTATCCTTTAAAGAGTATCTTGATTTTACAAATTTCGCGAAGGGTGATAACATCGATATTGTTTTTAATGACTACCTGGAATTTGGCGGCCTGCCAACAGTCGTTGAACTTAAAGGTCATCCGGATACCATTGCGCCATTTTTAAATGGTATTTACAACACGGTGATCATGAAGGATGTTGTACAACGAAATCATGTGAGGGATGCCGCTTTACTTGAAAGTGTTCTGAAATTTATTGCTGCCAATATTGGAAGTATTGTATCCACTAAAAAAATCAGTGACTACCTGACCAGCAGCGGCAGAAAGACAACCAGTGATACCATTGACAACTATCTGAAAATGTTAGAACAAGCTTTTATTATTTACCGTGCAAACCGTTATGATCTGAAAGGCAAACTATTCCTTAAAACCCTTGAGAAATACTATGTTGTTGACATTGGCATCCGCAATCAATTGACTGGGCTCAGAAATACCGATTACGGACATGTGCTCGAAAATATCATTTATTTAGAATTGCTGCGTCGCGGATATGATGTTGCAATTGGGAAAGTCGGATCCCTTGAGGTAGATTTCATCGCAACGAAATTCGATACTAAAATATATTACCAGGTTTCTGCAAGCATTATGGATGAAGAAACAAGAGAACGCGAATTAAAGCCGCTTCAATCCATCAACGATTACTACGCCAGGATTATCCTTACCATGGACCGCTCCCTGTATTCAGATTTTGATGGCATAAAAATTGTCAACATCCTTGATTTTTTGCTGGACAGCAAATGACACGGGGAATCCTAAGATTATGATACGACCTAGCTCGGCCGGCTGTGTCCTTCACCCCTACACCGGCGGCTTCAATATCGACGCCATCCTGAACGCCCCGCAGATTGATGAAAACTTCGTGACCGCTAGCTCAAAGCGCTATTACAAACAGCTGATCAACTATTTCCGGGAAGATTCATCAATCAAGTGAAGGGCATCCTGATCAGTTAACGAATCAAAAAACCGCTGCAACGTCTGACGTTTCAGCGGTTTTTTGTTTTTATTTGGCCGGGCCCGTATCATGCGCCGTTTTTTGCGCGGCATTCGCGACAACCCGTTGCACCGCGCAGCCGAGCTCACCCGAGTGACTGCAGTCGCCAGCGTGGCCGTTCTCTGCCAGCGCCAGTTATTAAGGTAGAGTAGTTTAATACCGATACTGGACCTATGTCATGATTTAGTACAAATTAAAATTGCATTCTAATAGAACGATATTTCTGACATCGCCGTATCATGTTCGCCATCATTCGGACCTTCCTGGACGCCGTTAATTTCAAAAACAATCACATCTCCGCGTGAAACCGTACAATTCAAATCCAAATACTGCGGCGATGTTGTTGCTGACAGATTCAGACTCTTGACATTCTTGCCATTGATTTTAACCCCCAGTTGCGTGACACAACCATTGTCATAAAATGAGGTGCTCGATTTGGCATACCCGTTGACAATTTCCACCCCCTGAATTTGCGCGGTCTGAGCGCCTTTGTAGGAAAAACTAACGGTTTCGCCATAACCGTTTCCGCTCGCGCCTTCCACCCAGGCTGTGGCGCTGTCATAATCCGTCAGATTGGATATATTGTAATCAATACCATTGATGGGACTTAAGGTAGACGAGGCCCAGACGTCAAATAAACCATTGACTTCCACCCCCAATCCCTTGATTGATGGAACTGAAGCTGTTGGTGTCTGTCCGGTTGTTGCTGGCACTTGTGTAATGTTGAACTGTTGGGTTGTAACCAATGATAATGCTTTCCCATCGATCACTCGCGCATTAACGGTCGCGGTCTGACTGACAGTAAAAGAATTTTTATAAAGCAGTGAATTCGTAAGCGGTTCGGCTCCGTCAAGCGTATAGTAGATGTCGCCCTTTTGATTAAGATTAGTAATCGTAACCTGCGATGATCCATCCGCATTAACAACGGAAGTAATCCCCGGCGGTTGCAATTCACCGTTTTTGCCCGCAATCATACTGAAAACATTGGAACAACCGGTGGTCGCAACGATCAGACTAAGCAGCACAATCAACAGCGCGCCAATTTTAAAAGTATTTTTGTTCTTTTCTTTCCCCGTTTGATTCATTTTTCATCTTCCTCCATTGATTTTTAGTTAAAAGCTACAGCCAGTTCCTGCTGCTTTAGTTATTACTGACAAAAGGCCGGTCTGTTGTGCCCGGGGCCGCTTCGCCGTGGGGAACCACTTGGATCTGGATGGCTTCCAGGCGATAAGCAAATCCGGCGGTTCCGGCATTGGCTCCATTCTTGGCCCAGCCCATCCAGCCGATGTTTTGTGCATGGACACGGTAATAAATATCATATTGATCGGCATTTTTACCGGTCAGCTTGATGTTGATGGCTTCCAGACGCAGTGACTTTGCCGATGTGCCGCTGATGTCACCGTTCTTTTTCATTTCCTGCCAGCCAAGATCCTGAACATGGGTGCTGTATTCCACCCCGATATTGCCATCACTGTTATCTATATAGATGCAAATCCCTTCCAGGCGCTTGGATTGGCTGAATGTACCGCCGACTGCCCCATCGACTTGCCAATCCTGCCAGCCAAAATCCTGAACGTGGGTCTGATAACGGCAGCTGATCTTATTCTTTTGCAGTTCGACCAGCTGTAATTCCGCCGCCGTCAATTTTTTCAAATGATCGGCACCAATCAAGTCTTTTTCTGCCTGGGTGAGTGCTTCATAGGCGTCCCTTGCGGCTTGCACGGCCGGTTGGTCATTCAGCGTCAGTGCGTCCGCAGCCGGCAGGTCATCAATCTGCGCCGTCACCGCATCCGCCTTGTCCGTATCGACCAGCGCAGCCGTTAATTCAAAGAAGTTGACCGGATAGCTTAATTCGGCGGCGACGTTATTTTTGGTAAGGCCCGTTACCATAACGGCATACGTTTCACCGATCATATCGCCGTAAGTACCCAAATCACTTTCGGCGGGTTTGAAAATAATACAGGGCATTCCGCCATAATTCGCACTATTTACATTAAAATAGGCTTGCGATAAATCACTGACATCATCATTCGTATCCCGATTAAAGGTCATGACTTTTCCGTCACTGGCCCGGGTAATGGTGACGGCAACGGTATCTACTGCAATTCTATCGTAATCAGACCCCAACGAAATCGACCACGGATTCGTGCACAAATGTTTTTTGTAGAAGGCATCGTCCGGCCCGGAATAATCAGAAAAGTATTCGATCGGGAAATCGCCTTTTGCCGGCCAGGTGACGGCATGATAGGCGGCTTGAGTATGACTCTGATCAAAAACATAGGTTGCGGTGAAGCTGTCGGTTTGACCAAAGCCAATCTTTCCCATTTTGGGATTTAAGATCCAACGGCGATGTCCCACGCGATCGATATTGCTTCGATCATCATCCATCATATAGCCACTTACGATGGAACTGGGAATATTTGAAAAACCACACGCAATATTAGAACTCCCCACCCCTTTGCTGGCAAGGGCATAAAAATCATTCGGCATGTCCGAAGGTTGCGGAATCTGATGCGCTAAGATATTGCAGGCAGCCAGACCGACGGTACCGGCCTGGGCAATATGATTCAATGAATCATCACTCGCAACCGCATCAAGTCCGGCAAGATAACGAATCATATTGACCGAATTCAAACTTTCCTGGATGTTCTGATTACTGAGCTGTCCAGCAATATAAGTCCCATTGGCATAGACGGGTTTAATATCGTAGCTTGTATCATGCCCTAAAAAGCCATTTGGCTTAATCAGATCATTATATTTTTTTATGATATCCTCTTTGCTGTGGGTTGCAGTTGTGTCAGAACTCGCCCCCTCGATGAAGGCGTAATTATTAATCTGTATTTGCGGAGTTTCTCCAAGGCTGCCCTGCGCCTCAACACAAAATGCATTGGTGCCGGAAAGCATTATCATCACAAGCAACAAACTCAATACTCTTTTCATTCTCTTCTCCTGTTCTACTCGTATGGGGGGTGAAGCGATCTCTTTCTGAATGATAAAAAAACAGCTATGCCAACCATAGCTGTTACTTTTTTTGCAACTGGCTGGCTTTCCTTCTGGATAAGTCCCTATAGCTTTGCGTCATTACCTTTCAGTAATTTTGCCGTTATTTTATTTTTTTATCCGGTGCTTTTTTACGATGTCTGCAGTTTCAGTTTCTGATTTTTTGAAAATCTGGATACGTTTTTTCTTTCCACTTGGTATGACGTGCAAATCAATCCCAATGATTCGATTTTTTTTCAACATTTTCATTATATAGTGAACGGCGGCTAAAAACAAGGTGTGACAATTAGTGTGCCACGTTTTTATTTATTAGCAACAATAACACGGGAGCGGCGTGTGATCGGCGTTTCGGGCGGGTAATACCCGCCCCTACAGGTCTGAAAACTGCATCATTTCGCGTACGCTGCGCTTGTTTTCGGGAAAAGTCATCAAAAAACCGCTGCAACGTCAGACGTTGCAGCGGTTTTTCATTTATATTTGGCCGGGTCAGTCCCGGTCATGGTGATGGTTTCCGGCGCGGCATCTGCGGCCGCCTGTTGCCATTACCGTTTCTTGCGGTCTTTGAGCTGCCGTTTGGCCTGTTTCATTTCGCCTTTGCTGCCGAACATCGTTTTGATTTTCTGGGCTTCCACCTGGCGGGCGTTCAGCCCTTCGTAGGCTGTCTCCCGCTGCAGTTTGCGGTAGTTGTCAAAGCGCTGCTGCGACAGGCGGCCGTCCGCGATGGCCTGTTGCACCGCGCAGCCGGGCTCGCCCGAGTGGCTGCAGTCGCCGAAGCGGCAGTTCTCTGCCAGCGCCGCGATGTCCTCAAAGGAGCGGTCCAGATTGGCGGTATCGAGATGAAGTTCCCGCATGCCCGGAGTATCGATGACCAGGCCGCCGCCGGGCAGCAGCAGGAGCTCGCGATGGGTAGTGGTGTGCCGGCCCCGGTCGTCATTGCGCAGGCCGTTGGTTTCAAGCACGTCGGCCCCCATCAGCTGGTTGATGATCGTCGATTTGCCGACCCCGGATGATCCGATCAGGGCGATCGTTTTTCCCGGCGCCAGATAGGCGGCAATCGCATCGTAGCCGGTCTTGTTGGTGCTGGAACAGACCACCACATCGGTGCCCACCCGGACGTCGGCAATTTCCTGCAGGTACTTCGGCAGGTCATCGCACAGATCGGCTTTGGTCAGCACAATCACCGGCGTGGCCTGGCTGTTCCAGGCAATCGACAGGTAGCGTTCCAGCCGGCGCAGATTGAAATCGGCATTCAGCGACATGCAGATAAAGACGAGATCGAAGTTGGCGGCAACGATCTGGTTCCCGTGGCTGGTGCCGGCGGCTTTGCGCTCGAAGCGGCTTTTGCGGGTCAGCACCTGGTGAATCACCGCATGGCCCGAGCTGCCGTCCTGCCGGTCAATCATCACCCAGTCCCCCACGACGGGAAAACTGGTACTGTCATACGCCTCGTAAAAAAATTTTCCCGAAACTTCAGCCAGCAGTTCCCCGTTTGCGCTGATGACCTTGTATAAGTCCCGGTGCTGCTCAAAAACCCTGGCAATAAACAGCACGCCGTAAAGGCCGGCTTCCTGTTTGAGCGCCTCTGTTAGTCCGTAATCTTCCAAATTATATTGTATCATTTTATCCTCCAGATTTTTTATTAATCCTATTGGAGGGTCAAAGGTTAGTGTATCGCTTCACCCTCCGGCGTTGCTACACTATCCATTTTACAGTTTTTCATAAAATCTCCTTTTCTGTTGTTTTAGTTGCGCCAAGATCGTTTCAATCCGTTATTTCCGGCGCAAATGACCGACGTGATGACTATCGTATTCCACAACATACAATGATTCCTCATCATCATCAGCCGTCTCATCACCAAAATCGATCGGCTGCTTTCTGGCACGTTCTTCGGAAGTCGAGATCCGCTCCAGATTTTTGATGGCCGGTTGGTAGGTGGGATCCAGCGCGTAGGCGGCCCGATAATGCCGGTGGGCCAGATTATCCTCTTTCAGCAGTTCTTCCAGAATCCCGTACAGGTTGTGAACGATTGGTGAATGGGGATTTTCAGCCATCGCCTGTTTGATGTTTGCTTCCGCCTGCGGGAAATCACCCGCCTTAATTGCAGTTTTTGCCAGCTCGATATAGTCCTCAAAATTTCGTTGCGTATCAGCCATTTTCCTTCTCCTCAATAAAGTGATTGTTCTCAGTCTTCATTATAATGAATATCCAATAAATATGGCATTATGATTTTTGTCAAACAGATAAAGATTCTATTAAGGAATTAAAAAGCCGGCGTGGACCGCTTATTTTGTGCCGGCCTTGCGGTTAAGGGAACGCCGGATTGCTGCAGGTGAAGGCGTCGACCCGGTGATACTGCGACTGGCCGAGGTGGGAAAGCGCCTCCAGGGTCAGCTCATCGCCATTGATGTGGAAGATGACGGGCACCTGATCTTCGGTACAGCCATCGGCATCACTTTCGTAGCCGCTCCGGAGCAAGCGCCCCTCTTTGAGTTCATAGCTGCACTCCAGCCGCTGCCAGGTGCCGTCATCAAGGCGCTGGTCGAGGATCACGCGGTGATCCGCGGTAAACTCATAATTGACGATATGGTCCGAATCGCCCGTTTCCCATTTGCCGACGATCGGGCTGGCCGTTTCGCAGCCGCATAATCCGATCATCACAATGGCAAGCAGTGCCGCCAGTAATATTTTTCTTTTCATTTTATCACCCGTTATCCATTCAAATCGGTAACGTGCTGTTCCGAAATTATGCGTCTATTCTACCACAGCATCGGCCGCCTGACAATCCGCATTTGAACGATCAGCCCGATGTTTTAATTGACAGTTTATCGATTAAAACGATACAATATTATTAAATGTGAGTAAATAACTGATCATTCGACAATTGTGAAATTATTAATGTCCGAACAGAAATTGCTTTGATGCCGGTTTACGGTAGTTTTGCACTTGACGGATTGACCTATAAAGGAGATAAGAATGGAAAAGAAATTTGTTTATGCCGATAATACCGCGACGACCGCGCTTTCCGATGCGGCGTTCGATGCGATGATGCCGTACTTCAAAACACTGTACGGCAACGCCTCATCAATCCACAGCCTCGGCTACGAATCCAAGAAAGCGGTTGAGGAATCCCGCAAGAAAGTCGCGGCCGCGATCAATGCCCGTGTCAACGAAATATATTTTACTTCCGGCGGCAGCGAATCCGACAACTGGGCGCTGTGCAGCAGTCTGCTGATGCGCGGCGCCAAAGGCAAGCATCTGATCATCTCCGCGATCGAGCACAGCGCGGTCTTTCGCACCGCCGAAACCCTCAAAACCCGGGGTTACGAGGTGACCTGCCTGCCGGTTGATGAATTCGGCAAGGTGTCGCCGCAACAGCTGAAAAATGCGATCCGCGACGACACGGCGCTGATTTCCATCATGATGGCGAACAATGAGATCGGCACCATCCAGCCGATCAAGGAGCTCTGTCAGATCGCCCGCGAACGGCGGGTGCCGTTTCATACCGACGCCGTGCAGACGGTCGGACACATTCCGGTCGATGTGCGGGACCTGGGTGTCGACATGCTGTCGCTGTCGGCCCATAAATTCCGCGGGCCGAAGGGCGTCGGCGCGCTTTATGTGCGGACCGGATTTGCCCTGCCGCCGCTGATCATTGGCGGCGGCCAGGAAAAGAACAAGCGCTCCGGCACCGAAAATGTTCCCGGGATCGTGGGGATGGCGACGGCGCTGACCGAAGCGGTGACAAACATGGCCGACAATACCCCGAAAATCACCGCCATGCGCGATCGCATTATCGCCGCGGTCATGCAGATCGACGGCGCCTCGCTGACCGGCGATCCGCTCGATCGGCTGCCTGGCATCGCCTCGTTTCTGTTTTCCGGTCTGGAAAGCAAGGCCATGGTCGCAGCCCTCAGCCAGGCCGGCATCTGCGCGAGTTCCGGCAGCGCATGCAGCTCGGGTTCAACGGAGCTGACGCGGGCCCTCAGCGGGATCGCAAAAATTGATGCGAACGCACCAACGGAGAAAGTCGGAAATCCGAAATACGGGGCGCTGCGGCTCTCGCTGAATGAGTGCAACACCGCGGCGGACGTCGATGCGATCCTCCGTGAGTTGCCCCTTGTCATCCGCGAGCTGCACATCCGCAAACCGTCCCCGCTGTTTTAGCAGGCAGATATGGGGACGATTCGTTCGTCGTGCCCCACCCCCGCCATTATGGAAAAGCAGCAGCAAAGGTCATGGCAGTCGGTGCTGAGTCTGTTTCAGTTCTTCAAGGAAGATATCCGAGTGACCGACATTTACGCCTCCGCCATTATCGTTTTCAACCTGATCAACTCGATTGTCGATCAGATCGTCTTCTGCGACAATGAGATTGATGACGAGCGCATTTTACAGGCCGGCATCGATGCGGTCTTCCGTTTTTTGACCGAATAAAGCATCGAAAAAAATGAATCGCTCAACATGCATTGAAAATGCGATCGATCCATGAAAAGTATCAAAATTTTAAAACACCTTTTGGAGGTAGAAATGATGTTGCATAATAAAACAATAACCCTCGGGATTACCGCGTGCAGCCCGGCAATCAAAGCACTGGACTTAATTCGCGAATTGAAACATTCCGGCGCCAACGTTCATGTGATAATGACACCCAATTCCGTGAACTTTGTCAGCCCCCTGCTGGTTCAAAGAGAAGCCGGAACCCCGGTAGCTACGCTGGCTTGCTGAAGCGGCTATGAAACCCGCAGCAGCAGCCATTCCCGAAGCCCCTCCGGGAGGGCCAGCAGTAGTGAATAAACAAATGGCAAGGCTACCGGATAGCGGCCTTTGAGCTTTTTACTGTCCAGAATCGTGCCGATCTCCCCCGTCGCCTGGTGGAGATCGGCGCGTTTCTGTTTTTTTTGAAAAGCCAGATCGCGTTGGTAAAAAGGATGGTACGGAGACTGGCTGTTGTGCATGTGCTGATCCGATTTTTGCGACAGCGTCCGGAAAAAATCGGTGTCCATGGCGCCGGGTTTAAGCACCGCCACCTGGATGCCAAAGCCCTGCAGTTCCAGCCGCGCGGCGTCGCTGATGGCTTCCACGGCGTGCTTCGAGGCGCAGTAACCGCCATTGACCAGTCCCGTCAGCCGGCCGGAAACCGAACCGATGTTGATGATCCGGCCGTCCCCCTGCTCTCTCATAATGGGCGCCACGGCCTGGATCATCCGCACGATGCCGTAGACATTGACGTCAAACAGACGCGCCATTTCTGTCAGGTCAATCTCCTCGACGGCGGCTCTGACCGAATACCCGGCATTATTGATCAGCACATCGATCCGGCCGAAGGCGTTCATGACGGTGGTCACCGCCCGATTGATGGAATTCTGATCGGTGACATCCAGCGCGACTTTCAGCGCCGCCGGTACCCCCTCCAGACGCTCAAGCGCTCTGGCGGTTGCGACCACCCGATCGCCTTTTTCGGTCAGGGTCCGGCACAGCTCCCGGCCGACCCCGGACGAACACCCGGTTATTAAAACGACTTTTTCTGCCATTGTTTTCACTTCCTGTTCTATTGGCGATGGCGAAATGTTGGTGCGTTTTGCAATCGTCCAATTTGTTTTACAATAGCATAGCAAAAACAAATAGAGCTGTCATTGCCAAATGACAATTACAGCTCCCGTTTGATGCGGCTTAAAGAACTCGGGGTGACGCCAATGTAGGAGGCGATGTATTCCTGCCGGACCCGTGTGGCCAAATCGGGATAGCTGGCGACAAACTCAAGATAGCGTTCTTTGGCTGGCAACCGCTGGAAGGCCAGGCCCTTTTCATCACTGAGAACAAAGGCATGGCGGAACAGTTTTTCATACAAATCCCGCAGCACCGGCGCGTCATCGAGCGCCTGGCGCAGGGTCGCGACGCCAATCTGCGCCACCTGACAGTCTGCCAGTGCTTCAATCCCGTATTCGGAGGGCCCATCGTCGAGCAGGTTGTAGATGCAGCACCAGTCGCCCGCCTGGGAAAAGCATTTGGTGATGTCCGCGCCAGTCGCATCCAGATAAAAGCCCCGAACCGTCCCCTGCAGAATCAGACTGACAACTTTTGTGTTTTCGCCTTGCGGCAGCAGGATTTCGCCTTTCTGATAGTGCCGCAAGTGAAACAGCGGTATCAGGGCCTGAATCAGATCAGTGTCAAACCCTTCCTGGTTCAGATAGTCATGCAGACTGATTGTTTTTACCATTTTTTATACTCCCTAAGGCGCTACTCGATGAAATCCGTGCGCAGCGGCGCTTCGTAATCCGGCATGGCGACGTTTCGTCCGTCATGCCCCGGTCCTACTTAAAAACCACCTGTTTTTTTAAACTCCGGACAGCCGCAACCGCGATGATTTTGGCCAGCGTGCTTTTGACGGGATTCACCCGGGTTTCATAGAAATAATGCTGTTTATCCCGGTAGAACTGGTGGTCGGCCGGCAGATTCTGCGCCGACAACGCCGCCATTTTCTTGAAGAGCCGAAACCAGATCAGGTTTCCCAATGGCGGCGGGGCATCGTTGGAATTGGCCATCGCGGCATAAAAACAGGTGGCGTTTTTTTCAATGGCCCGCTTGGTCTGATTCGCATACTTTGCTGTGGGCTCCCAGGGGGCGGTGGTGATTTTCAATTCGCAGACTTTATTGCTGCCGCCAAGGGTCATGGCAAGCGCCTTGTTCACCTTGCTCAAACCAGAACCGCCATTGGCAACCAGCATCAGGGACTGCTTGAAAAATTTGGGACGATGCAGACTATAGGCAAACCGGTCCATGAAATTCTTCATCAGGCCGCTGACATTCTGGGTATAGCCCGGCGTGTTGAGGATGATGCCATCCGCGGCCAGTATTTTCTGCTCGATGCGTTCCCGGTCATCCTGCAGCGGGCAGCAGCTCTCCCCTTTTGCGATACAGGCAAAACAGCCGCGACAGGGCTGCAGATTGACATCTTTCAGAAAGATATACTCAAAATCAATCGCGCCGCGGCGCTTCAATTCGGTTTCAATCTGCTGGACGATCGCGTACCCTTTGCCCAGATGCGGACTCCCCATAATTGCGATAACTTTCACTGTTTGACCTCCTTGATTTAAAACGATGACGGGATGACGTGGGGACGTTTCGCCCGTCATGTACCCGTCATTGCGATCGTTTCTATCAGTTTCATGCTCCATTACGCGATCACATCCGGTTTTTCATTGAGAAAATCCGGCAAGTGTTCAATGATATCCGGCCGCCATCCGGTTAATTTTTAAACTTCATGCCGATTGAGAAGGCCTGGCCAATTTGCTCCCCGATCGCATAATACTCCCGATCTGATGCACTGAAGACAAACGGTGATACTTTCTCCAACGATGGAACGCCCTTTTCGTCAAGGACATCATAATCAGCCTTGACATCGATGATTTCACCAATGAATTGGGTGTGCACGCCAAGATCAACGGTTTGAACGAGTCGACACTCCAGAATGAGCGGAAATTCGCCAACAAAAGGGGCATCGACCATTTCACTTTTAACCGCGGTTAAACCAGCCATCGCAAATTTATTTGTATCTTTGCCGCTGACAAGCCCCGCATAATCTGCCTCAGCAACTTGATGGCTGGAGGGGATGCTGATGGTAAATGCTTTTCTTTTCATGATATTTTCATAGGTCGCCCGTGGTTTCTGTAAGGATACTGTCACGCACGGTGGGCCAGAACAACAGATGCCGCCCCACGCCGCCGTCATTATATTCGGATCATCGTCTTCACCATAAGTTCCTACCACCCATACCGGACTCGGCAGTGCAAAAGTTTTTGCCCCGATTGATTTTTTCATCATTGATTTCCTCCGTATTAATAAATATCTGTTTCAAATGATTATTATATACTTGCGGCTATTTGTCAACCAATTCAACCCAGAAACGCTTAGCGATAAGCACTCATCTCAGGCTGCTTTCATGGTTTATAATTTCATAAACCGCTTGATCAGAAATCGGGTCGGTTTGTAATAAAAACCTTCCATGGCTTTGACAACCGTGTCCAGTTCATCCCGGATTTTGATATTCTGAGGGCAATGGCTTTCACATTTGCCGCATTTCACACAGAGGGAGGCATTGCTGGTCTGGCTTTTGACACTGGTTTGCATGATATATTTGCTCAGCGCCGCCCTTTTGCCTTCGATCTCACGATCATTATACGTCGAAAAGCAGGTTGGAATGTCAACGCCCTTGGGACACGGCAGGCAGTAATTGCAGCCGGTACAGGGGATTTTAATCTTGTCGCTTAAAATTTTTGTGACCTGATTGAACAGCTCAAAGTCGGCGTCGGTAAACGCATTGGCCTCTGCCTGGGATGCCGCTTTTATGTTTTCTTCAACCATCGTCTGAGAATTCATGCCCGATAAAACAACCGTGACTTCCGGGTGATTCCAGATCCAGCGGAAGGCCCATTCAGCCGGCGAACGTTTCACAGCGGCATTCTCCCAGACCTGATAGACTTCCTTCGGCAGATTGGTGACCAGTTTTCCGCCTCTTAACGGTTCCATGATCATAACCGGCAGCCCTTTGGCCGCGGCGTATTTTAAACCTTCGGTTCCGGCCTGCTTGTTTTCGTCGAGAAAATTAAACTGGATCATGCAGAATTCCCAGTCATAGATATCCACCAGCTTTTTAAATTCGTCCCGGCCGCCGTGGTATGAAAAGCCGATATTGATAATCTGGCCGGCCTGTTTCTTCGCCTTGATCCAGTTCAGAATCCCCAGATCCACCAGCCGCGTCCAGATGTTCACATCCGTGAGCATGTGCAGAAAATAATAGTCGATATGATCGGTCTGCAGCCGTTCCAGTTCGGTATTGAAAATCTTGTCCAGGTCTTCGTATTTCTTCACCAGATAGGGGGGCATCTTGGTGGCAATTTTCACCCGGTCGCGGTAACCGTTGGCCAGCACCCGGCCCAGAATGGCTTCGCTCTTGGGATAAATGTAGGCGGTGTCAAAATAGTTGACCCCGTTCTCGATGGCATAGATAATCTGCTGTTCAACCTCTTTTTCATCTTTGGCAAAGCGCATACAGCCAAATCCAAGGGCTGAGAGTTTGTCGCCGTTCTTAGGATTGATCCGATAATTCATTTTAATGGTACTCCTTTTAGTTTATTAGGTAACTGCGAAATGTCGTATGCTTTCCGATCAGTATCGCAGAAACCAATTGGTTGACGAAATTGCTTGTAAAGTAGCAAGTGTTCAATGGTTAAGCGTTTGGTATGATGCATCAATTTTTTAATAACAAGGAAGTGACTGATTAGTCAGTCGCCGGCAAAAAAAATTATTTTTTAATACTGTCCCATAGAAAACTGAACGATGTTTCCAAAAACGCATCGTTGGCAGCCAAACTGGGGTTATCGATAAAATAATAGGTGTTTGCATTCAAGATACTCATCAGCAGATTGCTCATATAATCCAGATTGACATTTTTGATAATTTCCTGCTCAATCCCTTCGGCAATTAACTCAATGATATTATTGAACTTGCTTAATCCTTCTTTCCGGGTTGTTTCACCGATGCAGGAAGCATTGCAGAACTGTTGAAAAAACAAAAATTCATCCGTATGATCAAGACTCCAGCCGATATAGTTGATATAAATTTTTTTCAGCTTGCTTCTGAATGTGGTCTCCTGTTCAAGCCCTAAGGACAGATGCCGGGTCAGGGATTCTTTGCAGGTTAAATAAAGAACATTGATCAGTTCTTCCTTGCTTTTAAAATAGTTGAACAATGTTCCAGTGGCGACACCGGCCTCTTTGGTAATGCGAGCGGTTGGCGTGCTTTCAAAACCGTAAGTATTAAAAAGTATTAATGCTGCTTTTAAAATGAGTTCTCTCTTATCCAATCGTTTCCTCCAGATCTTACTGACACTGAGTATAATGCAAAATGACTAAACGGTCAATATTATTTTTGATGACATCCTGACGGCACGCTGCCTTTTTTAGATCATTCATGCCGGGTTTAAAAAGCCACTGCGATCCGTAATGAAAAATGATTTGATCGTTTAACAATAAATTTCGTCGGCCAGATTTTCCATCCCGACGATGTGCTTGTTCAGTCGGATCATCGCGTCAAGCTGTTGAACCGGTGCCGTCACTGCGCCCAGCCGGCAGGCCACCGTGCAGTGATAGCAGTGAATGCACCGGTCCGGATCAATCGTGGCGGCATCGTTCAGACTGATGGCGCCCACCGGGCATTCCTGCACACATTTTTTGCAGCTCCTGCAGGTATCCGGGTTGATGGTGATGGGCAGCTCACGCTTTTTCCCAATCACGTGAACCAGCGGATAAAGCACCTTGACCCGTTTCTTCCGGAGCGCGAAAAGTTCTTTCTGGCGATCAGCTGAAATCGTCGCGAAGTCCTTCGCCCGCAGCGCTTCATAAAACGACCCGATAAAAGCTTCAGCGGTTTGCGTCGGAAACGGATCGGGGTGATGAAAATGAGGGGCCGTCACCTTCATCGCACCGATCACGGGAATGCCGATCGATTCAAGCAATAAAGCCGCGTTAGAAAAAGCCTTACCGGAGGTGATGCCGCCATAATTGAGATAAAGAAATGCTTTAAACTGATAATTTCGCTTGGCCGACTGCAGGGCCAGAAAAAAGCGTTTCATCGGGTCCAGCATCTCCATATGATAAGCCGGCGCCCCGAATCCCACCAGATCCGCTGCGTCGATGGTTGCAAGGATTGGGCCAAAATTCTCCCGGTGCTCGCCCCTGCCCAGATTGATTAGTTCGACGGTATGACCGTCTTCTTCGATGTTGTTTTTAAGCACCATCGTTGTTTTTTCAGTGGTGCCGTTGGGTGAAAGATAGATTAAAATAAACCGCATGCTGCCTCCATTTTATTGTCATTCTTTTTTTGAATTGATGTTCCCCGCTGCCGCCTCAGCCGGGATCAGCTTTAACTGATGCAGCGCCCGGTAAATGGCAAGGCATTCCCCAATCACGACCCGGCTGATGCGGGGGTGATCCTGTTTGATGGCAGCGATCAGTCCGTCATCGTTCGCTGCCAGGACCGCGGTATCATTTTGATAAAGATACAGCGAGACGGCTTTAAAATCATCGAGACCGTCGCTGTTTTTGAGTAGCCAGCGGTAAACCTGATCGATATTGATGATCAGTCCGCGCCGGGTGCCGATAAAGGCGTCCGTGTCATCGTCGCTGTCAGGAGCAACCGAAGCCGTCAGTTTGTCTTCGATCAGGGTGGTGGTCAGAATCAGATTCATGATCCGGTGCTTGAAGTTGGCGGTGTAACTGGCCGAGTTTTTGATGTCTTTGAAAAAATTGACGATGATCTCGTCGTACATCGCCAGCAGATCTTTGCGGGCATCCTGCTCAGTGTAGGGCAGCACAAATTTGCTCAGCAGCATCACCACGATGCCCCCGATGATCACATAGGCGATGCGGTCAAGGCTTAAATTGGCGGCACTGTCGATCAACACCAGCGAACTGATCGCCGTGACGGTGGTGAAGATCATCGAATAAACGTACTGATTCATAAAGACGATCGTCAGAAACAGCGAGACAATCATCACCAGCGCGACGGCATTCTGCAGATGCAGGATCGAAAAGATCACAATCACGAGGATGCCGCCGATGATGGTGCCGACAATCCGCGAGCCGGTTTTCTGCCGCGACATTTCATAAAACGGAAAGGTCAGCGACGAGATCGTGAACAGCAGCCAGCTGCCGTGTTGCAGCTGAAAATAGCCGACCAGAAAGGCGCAGATCGTGATGGCAAAAGCCAGCCGGAAGGCATAGGACAGGCTCAGCGCGTCGATTGAAAGCTTAACCCGGTACCGCTTCATGGCCCTGGCATGACTGGCGGGAGCGGCGGTTTGAGAGACCCGGTGATTTGTTTCGGGATCCGGCGAAACAAAGGCCGTCAGCCCATCCTGCAGAAACTCCAGCTGGCTGATCACGCCAAGAACCGCCAGATCCGCCGTCGTCTCGTCCCCGTATTGCTCGAAAAACGCCTCAAAATCGATCGCGGCCGCAGCGACCGGATTTTTTTCGGCCAACGTTTCGCCGATCTGCGCCATTAACCGGCCCAGATCAGTGAGTAGCGCATCCCGGTTTGCAACCGCCGCCAGCTGCGGCAGCAGATCATTGATACGTTCCAGAGCGACGGTCAGATCCAGGTAGATTTCACTGGCCCGGGTGAAATAATAATGATCGATGCGCGCGTCGTAAAGGATGTGCTTGAGCTGATCGACCGCCGCCCGGATGGCTCCATCGGCGGATTTCACGTCTTCCCCGTTTCTGATGCCGGTGATTTTCAGGCCGAGGTTGCGGCAGATGGCCGGCAGGATCTTGCGGCTTTGCACCCCGACCCGATTCCCGTTGACCCGCCACTGAATGGCCATGATCAAGACCGCCCCGGTGGCCAGCGCCGCCAGCCGCAGCGGCAGGGCCTCAAGGCTGACGGGCGCGACTATCAGAAAGATGTACTGCATGCTGAACGGCGTCGAGATCGGCGAGCTGATGGTATAGCTCAGGGCCGCCGCGATCGTGAACAGGCTGATGAAATTGATCGGGATCGCCAGAAAAAGATTGAGTGATGAGGCGTAGGCAACCAGTCCCATGATGACATTGAACAAAACCAGCTTGAGCGTATTTTTGACCGGATTCGCGGTCAGATCCCGGGACAGATACATCAGCACCGCCAGCACCGTGCTGACGCCGATAGTTGCATTGTCGCTGCCGAACAGAAAGCCAAAGAATCCGACAAACAGGAGGATGGCAAATAGCAGCGCCATCGGTTTCACTAATTTTTTAAGCATTTGCAGCACCTCGTCAATCCCCGAATATTTTGGGCGTCTTTCTTTTATGGTTATTATATTTTCTTATTTTATCCTTTTACCCGTTTCTTTTCAACTTATTTTAATGGTGCCGGAACGGTTTTAATCGACATCGCGGAAATCACAAAAAAAGCCCCTCATGTTTGCCACAAGGAGCGTTTGATAATCAGGCCCCAGGGCCGGCGCGCCATCAACTAATTGCTTTTCAATCTGAACAGATGCTTGATGGCCATGATGGGATCGTAGCAGATCATTCGGGGTCCGCAAAAACGCATGATCTTTTGAATCTCTTCGCGTTTGACTTTACTGTAGCAGTGGGTGGTGCAGTGATTGCAAAAGCCCTTGCTCTCACCGTAGCGGCAATGGTCCAGCCGGTTTAAGGAATAGTCCAGAAGCGCTTGACAGTCGTCACAGAGCACTTTTGACCGGTGCTTTTTGCGACAGTAGATTTTTATCATGCGGGTGAGGGTTTGCTTTTCGCTTTCAATTTTTTGCATACGCTGCTCCTGATTCTGCGGAATCAATAAAAAATTTCATCTGGTTTTCACCTTACTTGCCACAGCATTTTTTGAATTTTTTACCGCTGCCGCAGGGACAGGGTTCATTCCGTCCCACTTTGTTTTTCACTGTCGGATTGCTGATCTTGGGACCATCTGGTGGGATTACAAAAGGCGCTTTGGGTAATGGCTTGAGGAGCTTTTTTTCTTCCTGAAAAAGCTCGTCCGGCGTATGCCCTTTCAGCACCCACTGACGGGTGCTGTTATGAACAGCGGTTACGATTTCAGTCACTTCCTGGGCAAATTCAAAGGATGGAAATGCCAGCCGGCTTTGGAGATATTCCATCATCTGCGTCAGCTTGGCCCCCTCATTAATCATGCGGGTCAGCTTCAGGACGATTCCATTTAAATCTGCGGCAGAAATATCATAGGATTCCCGCACAAAGCGGATGAACCGATTCAGCTGCGGTGTTTTATCAGTAAAATCCGGATCACTGGCGTCCATCAACTGTTTGGGGCTGAAGGCATGATAGTCAAGGCCGGATCTCATTTTTTGTTCCTGAAGAACATGTTCCGGGTCAAAAACCTTCCGATCATGAAATCCGATTGTGGTGAAACGCAGTTGCCCATAAAAATCGCAGGCAAACGACATCACATGGATGAATTCAAGCATATCAATTTTCTGACCGGTCAGGGTTCGACTTTTTCCATCAGGGGCCGAATCCCCATCACCCCATAATAATGGAGCATGCCATGGGTTAAACAGATCCACTGAGTGTTGCGCTTCATCAACCGTTTCAGCTCAGGTCCATCGCATTGGGAAAACACGGCACGCAGCTCAGCGGGCATGCATAATATCTTTTGCTTGTGATGGATGACCGGAAAAACAAGACCAAAGTCCCGGAGCGGTTCGAGGTTGGCAGCTTTCATTCCAATATCCGGGAGTGTCCCGGAATGTTCAATGATCGTTTCAAGCAGATGATACCGGTTCTGATCGATGCGATCGAGCATCTGCTTGAAATTCGCAGGAATCAGCCGAGTCAGGGCTTTGGCCAGTTCTTGTTGTTAAGGGCACTCAGATTTTTGAAATCATAATTTTTGCGAATTTTGTCCATTTCAGACTTCGATAATCCGTAAATGGCATCATAAAGGCTGCCGGGAAGCTCATCCGCTTTCCACAGCCGCGCTTCCCGCTTTTCCTTTAATTCCTCCAGATAAGCGGCGGAGTTGTTCAGTAAATTTAATCTTAATGTTTCCGTTCTTTTATCATCCTTTTCAACCACGAAGCAGTCCTCCTCAGATCAGATCGGGTCGTGCGGTTTTCACGTCAGAAACCGTTTCCCCATTGTTTTTTTATATTATAAAACCCGCCCACCGTTGGCTGACCATAAGATTTGCAAAAGAAGGGTGCGTTTGCGGTCTGGTTTGGGGACAGAAAAACCACAACATGATCGCTGTGGCATCGGTTTTGCGAATAGTATAGCACAGAAAATATTGATTGTATAAGCGTTAATTTATGCAAACCATTACTGCTTTCGGTTCCGGCATTTTTGTTCTCGTCGCAAGTTTCTGTGCCGGGGCTTTTTTTGTTTTGTAAAGAATTCTTAAGAATTTGAATGACCCGATCTTCATAATTATCGCTTATGCTTAAACAATCAGATTAATTAAGGTTCAAGGAGAAGTGATGAAGACAAAAAGAATGCTGTTATGTGTTGTGATTGGGGCAGCCCTATTGATTGGCGGGAGTGCCGGTGTTGATGCCAATTTTCAGAAAATGCCGGCGGCTGCCGGGAAGACGTCGTCCCTTTCGCCGGCGACCCTGCAAAATACAATTTCGATCACCGGCGTGCTTGAAAGCGATCCAACGGATATGATTTTCTGGATCATCTGCCCATCGAAAATAACAGCGACGCTGTACTGTCTCGAAGACACAATCAATAAAACGGCCTGGCCCCGTTTAAGTTCTCTTTCTGGTTTTCCTTTTTAATTTGACTTTGTTGCCGTCTACCGATATTTCGTCAATGCTTCGCAAAAAACTTGAAAAGCGACTGAAGCCATAATCATGGATATTGAAGTGCTTATGGTTTGTTTTCAAAGCTTCATGGATTTTCGACAGGTTTTCGACAACCCCGCCGTTTTTGGTGATGAATTCGATTATTTCCCGGGTCACGGTCGTGATATCGACATCATTTTTCATCTTGACAAAAAAGGAGCCGTCCTTTTCTTCGATGTGAATTTTCGGGAATTCCTCACGAATAAAAACGTTCAGTTTCGTATAACCATAATTTCTGACATCAAAATCAGTGAAGAGTTTGCCCAACGAAGAACCCACTTCACCCAGCGTCAAATAATCAGATTCCGCAATCATATTGAGGATTGATTCCTGGATTTGACTGATCGGGGTGACATTTGATTCCAATGTCTCCGGCGGTTCGGCATTTTTCCCATTCGGCACCGTCTCCGCAATATTTTCGATCTTCGGCTCATCCGAGGCAATCAGATCAAGATGGACAAATTTGTTGCAGGCTTTGGTCAGCGCGAGCGGTGTTTTCGATTCCCCCATCCCGATCACATACGCCTGCGATTCTCGTAAACGCATCGCCAGTTTCGTAAAATCACTGTCGCTGGTGACGATGCAGAAAACGTCGATATTATGCGTATACAGCATGTCCATGGCATCAATCACCATGGCCATATCGGTCGCATTTTTTCCTTTTGTATAATCAAATTGCTGAATCGGCTGGATCGAGTATTCCAGTAACATATCCTCATTCCAACCATAGGTTCTTTTCCAGTTCCCGTAAATTCTTCTGATCGACACGGTTCCGAAAGCATTCAGCTCATCAAAGATGCTTTTCACATATTTGGCGCTGACATTGTCGACATCTATCAATAACGCGATATTATTCTCGCTCAAAAAAAAATCCTCCGCTTCTTGTTTTTTATTTAGTCATTCAAGTGTAACCTGGCACCGTCAGCGCGGGAAGCGGCCGGCACCGTTATCCCCGTGGCAGCGCCCGCCCGGCTTAGTGTCTGTTTTGATACGCTTTGCACATTGCGCTATTAGCATCGTTCAGCAGTTCTTCCGCGTTCATGCCATCGCGGGGGAAAACAGCAATGCCCAAACTGGCACTGATATTTATTTCCGCCTTTTCGATCATAAAGGTCTCCGCCAAGGCGGCTTTTATTCGTCCCACATAGTCGTCGATTTCGGCTGCTTTCAGATCGCGGCGAATGATTAACGCAAATTCATCGCTGCCCAGGCGACCCACGATATCATCTTCGTGGATCTCATTTTTGATTCGGGCAGCAATCTCTTTCAGTAATAAATCGCCATGATGATAACCCATCGACGTATTGATGCTTTTGAAATCATCGACATCCATATAAACAACCGCAAAACTTATTTTTTTACTACCCGCAATTTCCACAAAATGATCCAGCTTTTCAATCATCATTTTACGATTGGGCAGCTCGGTTAAAATATCGAAGTAGACAAAATAATTCTGCCTGATTTCTCTTTTCGTCATTTCGTTATTGTATTTCGCCATCCGGATATTCTGTTTGATAACTTCTTTTTCCGTCGTTGTCAGTTCCTCATACAGGTCAGCCAGTTCTGCCTTTTGTTGTGAAACTTCTGCCAGTTTCGCAGCGAGACCTTTCCCGTAAAATGAAATAATGCTGATGGTAATGATGGTACAGATTGGGACGATCACACCCGGGATGGCATTCAGGTTACCGTTTCTGATAATCAGAAGTGCCACCATGACCGATTCCACCAGATTCATCGCAACGGCGACCGGATATCCCTGCTTTTTGACCGAGATAACCAGATAGGTCGAAATCATCACCTGGAACTGGGCCGCCACGCCACCGATATTGATGCCAAATAAAAACAGAAAACGAACTTGTGCTAAGATAGTTATACCATATAAAAGAAGACAGATGCCAATTTTTATCCAAGGCAACTGCTTCTTTTTGTCGAAATTTATTTTTTTAGTACCAAAACGCTCAATCAATTCGGTGTTACTTCGATTCGTATCCATGCAAATCCCCTCTTAACAGTTAATAAGATTTGGTATTCAGATCGGTTGTTCACTTTGATTTTAACCTGGTAAGGCGCAGCCTGGTTTTTTTAGTTGCTTTGAAGGTATTCTTCAAAGGTGATATCCTTATCATGGATCACTTTGGCTACATCTTTCCCGACATAGCGCAGATGCCATGGTTCGTAGGAATAGCCGGTAATGCTGGTTTTATCATTGGGATAACGGATGATGAAACCGTAAAGATAGGCATTGTTTTTAACAAACTGACCTTCTTTGGTGTCACCGAAGCTCTCCAGCAGATCAAAGCCCACGGATTCAGCGGTGACATCCATGGCCAGGCCGGTTTGATGCTCGCTTTGCCCGGGTTTGGCGCTGACCAGATCGGCTTCAGACTGACCAAGAGCACTGACGTTTTGAGCATAGAGTTCCTTTTGGGTTGCATAGGAGCGGTAGCCGGAGCAGCAATAAAGCGTCAGGCCCTGTTTCGTAGCCGCACTAAAAAGCTCTCCCAGCGCCGTTGCCGCAACCGAACGCATCTGCGTGTCGCGCACGCCGGCAAGGTCAACCCAAACCAGATCCGCCGGCACATAGTTTTGATCGAGGTTGGTGGTTTTATTGACCAGGACCAGAACATCGCTGGGATCAGCTGTTGACGGGGCGGTTGTGGTGCTGGTATCGGCCGTCTGGTTGTCGGCAGCGGCGGTTGTTGTTGTCGCTGCCGGCGACGATTGGGCGGTTTGTGAACTGGTGGTCTCAGTGGCCTTGGGAGTTGTCTGAACCGGTTCCTGCTTCGAAAAGAACCGGCCCAGAAAAAGCACCGTGACGACCAAGATGATGATGATCAGGACTCCGAGAGCCCCGGTCATCAGAATAAAACGTTTTTTATTTTGGATGTGCATATTTTCTCCATTTCATACCAATTAATCATTGGTTATAACTGTAGCCCCGTGAATTGATGGAAATCATGTTGTCGCCCAGCGGTTCGCAGTTGATATTGAGACTGCTGCTCATTGATGTCCCGGTAATATTGAAGATCGACAAGGTGGCAATTGTACCGCTCTGGTTAACCCCAATAATCTGGTAATTACCGCTGGATGAATAGGTGCTGCCGGTCGAGGAGGTATAGGAATAGTTGACCGAACCGCCGCTGAAATAATACCGGGTCACTGATGTTCCGGAACGGGACGACCAGGAACCGGAAATATTATTTTCAAATTTGACTTCCGGCGTTTCAGCAATCACATAAGTCCCTTCGAGGGTCTTGCTGGGGTAGCCATTGGCACCAACTTCAATGGTCTTGATCGTGGTCTGACCTGGATTCAGCTGAATCGCGCCGGAAAATTCGGGTGAGCCGGTACTTGGCTGAGAGCCGTCAGTTGTATAGAAAATACGATCAGCCGGATCCCCCTTAATAATTTCGACCACCTGGCCCCCCTGATACGCGCCGGGATTCAGGTTGAAAGAAGGGGATTTGACCATGAATTCACCTTTTCGTTTAATGAAGGTTTCATCCCCGGTTTCCTTGGCGGCCCGGTCCATCAGGGCAAAAAGGGCATCCTCGCCCACCTTGGCACTGACTTCGGAATCGATGTAGGCATTGTAAACCTGCTTTATTTTATCGAGATCAGTGATCCGCTTGAGGGCGTCTTCATAATAGGTGCGGGCGTTGTTGAAATCACCGCTTCCCGAAAGGGCTTTGGCCTTTCCGAAAATAGCTTCAGGATTATCGGTATCAACGACAGTGACATTCTCAAAGGCCTTCAAGGCTTCACTATAATTCCCCTGGGTTAGCAGCAATTCGCCATTTTCCAGACCGGTACTGATCTGTTCATTGCGTTCATAGGCTGAATAGCCGACGACGCTACCGCCAATCAGCAAACAGCCCAGAACAATCGAGCCAATAATGATCGCCTGTTTTTTGTATTTAAATGGCTTGTATTGTTTAAACATCAGTGATTCGGTGGTTTCAATCACCTCGGGTTCGGTCATCACATGGACCAGCGCCTCGGTTTTCTCATCCAACAGGGCCTCGGTGGCTTCCATCATCAGCGCTTCGGTTTTTTCCTCATCAATCAAGGCTTCCGTGGCTTCCTCTACCAAGGCTTCGGTTTTCTCTTCCGGCTCGTCGGCCGATTGCGAATTTTTATTTTGATCTTCTTCCGGAGTTTCGAGGAGCATTTCGGTCTGATCGACATCGTAGTCCTCAATGGCCGTCGAAACGTTCTCAGTTGGATTGCTTTTTTGCTCTGCTGTCTGGGTGGTCACTTCTTCAGGACTGGCATCTGCCGGACTGGTCGTTTCGTTTTCACCGGTTTGCGTCAGAACCTGGGAATCATCCGGCTTGCTTGTCGGATTGGCCGCTTTGGTCGGATTGTTGCGTCTGTTTTTACGGTTTGATTTCATCATATCCCTCTTTCTTTTCAGCTGTTTGCATCTTATGGAATTTCCACATAAAACTGATTGACACCAAAGCTCACACTGTCACCGTTTTTTAATGGATAATTGTCATTGGGTTTAAGTGGCTTTTTATTCAGAAACATGCCATTGGTCGAACCCAGATCAGTGATATGATAGGTGCCGTTGTGACAGCTCACCAGACAATGGGAACGGCTGATTCCTGCCGCCCGCAGCACAAAATCGACATTTTCCGGTCCCCGGCCAATCGTAAAGGGAATCTTGGTTACCGGGATTAGGACCCAGTCGCCTTCAACCTTGACCGGATGAAAAATCGGCAGCTTATCTTTCGTAACCGGATACGGCGGATCCGCCATACTTTTGGGGCTGGCCGGTTTTTCGGGAGCGGGCTCAACCGTTTTTTTAATCGGAATGTTCCTTTTTCGGGCCGATTCCTGAATCAGTTCCTGAACGGATTGATCAAGTTGCTCACCCGCTCCGGGATAGGTTCGCACCAGCTTGATGACTTTATTCAGGCGGTTGAGTCCCCGCTGATCCAGTGCGTTTTCAGAAAGAAACTGGCGCAGCGTTGATTTTAGATGGTCTAAATCCCGTTCAGTCTTTTTAGAACTCGGCGATTCAGGTGCTTGTCTGTTTGCCGCCACCGGTTTTAACGTTTTTTCGGCTTCTTTGGTTGCTGCCAGCCGGCCGGTCGTTTCATCCTCCTGATCCGGGGCATTGACCTGCAGAAAATCGACCAACACATCGGCCACTTCGAGACAATCGCCGGCAACGATTTCATATTTGCGACCGCTGTCAATTTTCACACCATTTAACAGGGTACCCGAACTCGACTGCAGATCCTCGACATACCAGCGGCCCTCACTCTGGGTCAGCCGGGCGTGATTGCGGCTGACTGTTTTGTTCTGAATCCAGAAATCACTGCTCAGCTGATCCCGTCCCAACACAAAGGGGGTCACGGCAAGCTCATAGAGAGCCCCCTGATACATCATAACCAAATCACTTTTTATGCTTTCTTTATTATTGTCATTCATGTTGCCTTCCTCCAAAAACTTTATGATCTTATAGACTGATTAACCCGATAAATAACAGGGTTGAAAAAATTAAAAACACCTCAATAGCCTGACGAATGAGTTCTTCATCTTTGATCGTACGCATTTTGTTTTCATGGGACAAATCCCATAAAATCGCATCAAAGCTCAGATAACGATGGCGGGGATTGACCGCCAGGGCTTTTTTGATGATTTCGCCAGCTACACTTGGCATCGTTTCGCTGAGATGCTCAGACATAACCTGATAACTGTGCCAGGGCTCGGTTTTCATGTTCTCCGGTTTTTTTCCGGTACACAGTTGATACATGGCCGCACCATAGCCATAGATATCGGTCTGGACGGTACCGGGCTTTCGATTAAATCGCTCCGGTGCAGTATAGGACAGCGTTCCATAAACCCGTTTGTCGGCTTCATCAATCTGTTCTTTTTTTCGGGCGAGGCCAAAATCAATGATCGTAATGCCGCCATCGGCAGTCAGAATCATGTTGTCGGGCTTGATATCCCGATGAATCAGGCCCTGATGATGGAGATAGGAAAGGGTACTGGCTACGCTTTTCATGAAATCAGATATCTTTCCGGCTTCAAGTCGACCTTTTTCGCGGATGATTTGGCTCAGCGGCTTCCCGGTGATAAATTCCTGAACCATATAGAGGTAGTCGTCATCCTCTGTTACATCAATCATTTTGGGGATTCCCGGATGATCAAGGTTCAGCATTACATTGGCTTCCTGTTTGTATAAAAGCCGATTTTTACGATAGGCTTCCTTATCAAGCACTTTAAGGGCATAATCTCCCCCGGACTCATCAGTACTTTGGACATGAAAAACACAGCCCATTCCCCCACAACCCAGGCGTTTCAGGACCTGATATTTATTTTCGAATTCGCTTTTGACCTTTTCTTCGATTTCAGCAATTTTTTCTCTTTTCATTTCCGCTGCCAAACTGTTATCATCCCCTTGCCTCATCGTCACCCGTTTACATCGGCAAATAATCCTATCAAGCGCCACTAATAACGCTTACAATTATTGCTATTTTCAATTGCTCCATTTATTTGATCTTTTCATTCAACAATTCTAAATTAATGATAGCTTGCTCCGCATAATTTGTCAATTGTTTACGAATGCAATTTTGTTTGTTTTGAAACTAAACGAACAAACGCCGAAGACTCAGTCAACAATTTCCTTCATTTTAACACAGAAAAGCAGCCTGCTCAATGTGTGACAAGTCATGTGCCACGTTTTTTTACAACGCTCTAGTTTAAAGCCCGCCCGCTTCGGTCTTCACCAGTTTAATTTTAATCCCTTCCAGCCGCAGGCTCAGCGCCGATGTCCCGGCCACTTCCCCGGATCTGAACCAGCTGCTTCTGTCGTTCTCGTCCCGCAGCCAGCCCCGGTCCTGCACATGGACATTGTAAAGCAGGGTGTAGCCCGGCAGATTGTTCAAGGTCAGACAGATATTTTCCAGCCGCAGGCTCCGGCCCGTGGTCCCGGCCGCACTGCCCATGGCAAAGGGCCCCAGATCACCCTGATTCTGCACGTGGACGGTGGTTTCAATGCTGGCGCCTGCCGGCAGCTCGCCGGTCAGCTCCACCTTCAGCGCTTCCAGCCGTTTGGACTGGCCATAGGTGCCGGACAGCGCCCCGTCGGTTTTCCAGTCCGTTTCCCAGCCCAAGTCCTGGATATGGGTCAGGTAGCGGATGTCGATCACCGGCGCCGGCGGTTCCGGTTCGGTCCCAGTAACCATCAGCGTGATGGTGGTATCTTCATAGTTTTCCATACTCACCAGGACGGTGATGGTGGCTGCCGAAGCGACAGTGTCTGCGGCAGTTGTCACCACTTGATTGGCCAAAGGACGGCGGAAATCATAGGAAATCAGCCCGTTTGGATCAATGGTCGGTGCGCCGTTTAACAGACCGCCGGGATCATCCACTGAGCCCAGCTGGTAGCGAGTCTGGCCCCGATCGGCCGGCAGCAATGCCGCCAGATCGGTTGATCCGGTTGGCTGGCCCCCGCTGATGGCGCTGCTGACATTGGGAATTGCCGGCGCTACCTGTTTGGCCACTGTCACCGTGGTCTGAGTGCGGTAATCCTGATATCCCGGGCAGGTGATTCTGATAAAGACCTGGTGTTCCCCGGCATTGGTGATGGCCGGCGGCGTGGTGCTATAACTGCTGCCGTCGAGACTGTAATAGACCATCGCGCCCGCCGGAGCCCCGGTGATGTCCACCGCCAGCTGGCCGGTCGGGTCAAAGCTGATGGTCTGGGGCGTGACGGTGATGCCCCACATGCTCGGGGGCGTATAGCCGCCGCCACCGGATGAATAGATGGTAAAGTTCCGGGTCACTTCGTCCTGATAATTGCCCTGGCCGGTGATGGTCACTGTGGCTGTGCCGGGGCTGGTGTTGCTGGTATAGGCCACGGTGTAATCGCTCTTGCTGATCGTGGCGCCGCTGTCGGTGACCGTGACCGTTGGTTCAATCGCAGCCCCGGTATAGGCATAGCTGTTGGCCGGCAGGCTGATGGCAACCCCGGCAGCGTTCAGGCTGCGGCGAGTGATGACGGGCGTGATCGAAAAAGTCTCAGTTGCAAAAGCAGGGTCAGAGGGAGTGTAAGTCGCTGAATAGGCGGTAGTGTTGCCCACTGCCAGCACCGTATCTTTGTCTGCATTGGCCCAGCTCCAATTTTCCGTAGGGACACTGCCATTGCTGAAGGCAATATCACCGAGCCTGGTACCATAGGCCGCTGCGGCCGTCGGCGGGGCCGAAATACCGCATTTGACAGCGATGTCCTCGGTGACGGCTGTAGCGGCTCCAAAAACAGTCTGGTTTGCATCCTTCCAGACATAACCCGTTGTTGGCGACGGCAGTGTCACGTTGCCGTCCAGATTGGCATAGGCTTTGGTCTCAGCCGTAATACCATTCCCGACCTGAAAAGTGACCTGGTAAATTTTATCGGTTGTTTTCAGTAACGGTAA
This sequence comes from Acetobacterium fimetarium, assembly GCF_014284475.1. Lineage (GTDB taxonomy): Bacteria > Bacillota > Clostridia > Eubacteriales > Eubacteriaceae > Acetobacterium > Acetobacterium fimetarium. Next base: position 40,943 of record NZ_WJBC01000006.1, read on the forward strand.
TTCATCCACATCGAGCTGCTGGCTCCAGACCGGCATCGTCGGATCCGTCTGTCCGGCTTGCAGCAGCCAGGTGATTTCGCCGGAGGCAAAGGCGTCCGCCGTTTTGACCGCGGTTTGACCCGCTTCGTCTTGTGTCGTATCGCTAATGCCAAAGGCTAGTGTGCTGGCACCGGCGTTCACCGCCGAGCCGTTCAGATAATAGCAGTTGCTGCAGTTAGAGGCAATATCTCCACCTAAGATCCCCCCGGTAGATGGACCCGCTCCGGTAACCGCCCCGGTCTGATAGCAATTAACAATGCTGCCGGCATCGCTGATGCCGACAACCCCTCCCACACTTGAATCTCCCACGATATCACCAATATTGGCACTGTTTTCCACCCGACCGTTATTTAACTGCCCCACGATGCCACCAACATAACGAATCCCGGCCACATTAGCGGTATTATAACAGTTAATGATGCTAGTATTTCCTGATATGCAACCGGCAATACCACCAACATCATCTGTTCCAGAAACACTACCGCAATAGGAACTACCGCTGATAGTACCCTTAAGCGATCCAACTACGCCACCAGTAGATAATGCCCCATCCAAATTAGCCTCGACCTGACAGTTCGTAATGCTGCCATCTGTTCTACCGGCAATCGCGCCAAACCCACCAGCATTTCCTGAACCTTTAATATAGGATGCGGTTATCTTCAGATTATTGATGTTAGAGCTGCCTCCACAAACCCCAAACAAACCTTGATAATTCGCACCAGATGTATTGATATAAATACCGCTGATGGTATGGTCATCGCCGTCAAAGGTGCCGACGTAGTGGTTTACTGAATTCCCTATCGGCGTCCAGGCTGGCATAGTGTCAATGTCTGTTGGTGTTATTGTAGCATTCCAGGCAGTCCAGTTGCTGGTATCCCGTAGCGCAATATCTGCCGTCAGCTTGCCATTGGCACTGGTATTGCCGGCATTGACATATTTGGCAAATTCCGTCAGCTCTTCCAGGGTATCAATTTCAACAATACCCTCATTATTGAAATTGAGCTGGTATTTTTTAACGGTAAAGACCAATCCATCCTCCGCTGTAAATTGATAGCTGGCCATTTTAGCCTGACTGTAGGTGGTACCACCCACCGTATAGCTATAGCAATACCCGGGGGGAGCAATTGGTAGCGCCAGCATATAGCTACCGGTATAACCGCTGGCATAAGTATCGACAACCCCGTCTTCTTCATAATCAAAGGTGATTAGTTTATCGAATACCTCGGCGTTGACACTGGTCAATGACGGTGTTGCCGCACCCGGGTTCTGTGTCCAGCGCAGCCACTCAGCCGGGTAGTTCGGACTGTCATACTGATTGAGCCGATAGGCTACCTCCCCAGAGGCAAAGGCCGCAGCGGTTTTGGCCTCGGTTTTACCAGTTTCATCTGCGGCATTGCCAATGCCATAGGCTGGGGTGCCGGTGGTGACGTCAATTGCCGAACCGGTTCGGTAATAGCAATTGACGAAGATACTGTTCCCGGGATTATAACCTAAGATGCCACCCACATATGAATTTCCTCGGATATCACCGCTATTATAGCTGTTTTTTATAAATAATTGATTGTTTCCGTAACCGGTGATGCCCCCCACACCATGATCACCGGTTACGCTGCCGGTATTACAGCAGTTGCTGATTTGTTTAAATTGAAACAAATCACCGCTAATACCACCAACACAAGATATACCGGTAACGCTGCCGTGATGGGAACAGTCGCTGATGGTACCACAAACGGTTCCAGCCACGCCTCCAACATTGTCAGTTCCAACCAGATTGGCCTCGACCTGGCAGTTCGTAATGGTGCCCTCCAAAATACCGGCAATCCCGCCCGTATAAACCTTACCATTAAGATAGGATGCCGTCACCTTCAGATCCTTGATGACAGCGGGACTTGTACAAAAGCCAAATAGCCCCGTATAATCCGATCCCGGCGCATTGATATAGACGCCGCTGATGGTCTTGTTATTGCCATCAAAGGTGCCGGCATAATAATGATATTCATCGGTACTATAGTTTCCTATCGGCGTCCATGATACTATTCCTTCTGGCGCCGTTTCCCAAGTTGTCCAATTCGTCGCTGGGTTATTATTTAGCGCCTCATTCAGCTTAATATCTTCTGTTAATCTGGCATTAGTCGTCACATCAAGGGTGCCATCATTTATCCCCGCTGCAAAATCGGTCAGCTCTTCAACCGTGTCAATTAAAATAGTGCCGTCGGCATCTTTCTCGAAAGTGTTCGGATCCTCCGCCATCACCGGCATCGCCCCCATTATCCCCACAAACACCAACATCACCAGCAATCCCATCATCTTTCTTTTCATTTCGGCCCCTTTCGTCGTTATTTATTCCAGCTTGCCGCTTTGTCCGCGGCAAACAACCATTAGTTACGTTCACTTTCCTGCTATTGGGATAGAAAAACCCCTATTATAGCATTTCACCGCTATTATAGGGGTAAATGATTATTCTGGGAAGTGACTTTTCGACCTCAAAAAGTCACGTTTTTCGGAACCTAAAAGACGTATTGTGCTAGTTCATCACGGCTGGAAACCAGCAGTTTGCCGTAAATATCCATGATGATGTTTTTCAGCCGGCCCACCGAAATATTGTACTGACCGGCGATTTTTGCATAAGGAATGCGCCGGGCGACCAGCACCGCGATATGGTATTCCCGCAGCGTCAGGATGTGGGTGATGTTATTCCGGGTGAACTGATTGTGAAAGGAAATCCAGTTCTTCCAGGTGTCCTGCCATTGCCCGATTACCGCCTGGTAAGAGTCGGGAAAGGCCTCCTCCAGACATCGTTCCAGCAGTCCGCCGAGGGCCGTCACCGACTCTGCAAAGGGAGTGATAAAGCCATGCGGCAACGCCATCGTCAGCGCCTCCAGCAGATAGCTTTTAGCCTCCTCGCGTCGCTCCAGACCATAGCAGGCAGTGGCGCACATCAGCCGCAGATAAATGTCAATCTTGGTGATCCCCGGTTGCCCGGAGTGCAGCGTCAGGACGGTCTGGGCCACGGCCAGCATCGGCTCATACTGGCCCAGGCACTGAAAATACTTGGCCCGCAAATACAGAGCGTAGGGCTTTAACGGTGCCGGAAAAACGCTCAAATCGCCATTTTTCAACCAGTCGGGCGCCAGATTCGGGGCAATTGAACTGACCGCGACGGTGGCTAACGCCATCTCCGCATACGAGGCGATCAAGGTCTCCGGATTCGTTTTGGCCGATTGTTTGAGATAGCTGTCGACCGCGGTGTAGAACGGATAGTCCCCGGTGCTGATCGCCATCGGCGCGGCGCAGATTTTAGCGGCATCGTCGCGCCCGGCTTCGGTAAAGCAGCCCATCGCCCGCTTGAAATTACCCCGCAGATAGGCCAGCTCGGCCTCGTATTGCAGCCGGATTCGGGGCTCACTGATGGTTGCTAAAATGGCATCGGGATTATCGGCCGGCATTGGCATGGCGGTGACAGTGATCAGATTGGTCAGCTGCACCGCCAACGAATCAACGGGCTGCGGCCTGGCCCGGCGCCCATCGACAGGCTTTTCTGCGCCCTCCGGAATCAGCCAGTTGTTGCCATATTTATGGGCTCCGGGGATGCGCCCATCGATGCAATAGCGCTGGACAATCCGGATATGAATGCCCCACTTTTCGGCCGCTTCTTTTGCTGAAATAATGTCGATGATGATCCCCTCCTTTCTGAAATTACACCAGTCGTTTACACGACTGGTGTCCTGTGCTGAATCAAATTTCCTTAAAGCACTATAAATCGCAATCGACGCTGGCACTTGCTCGGCCCCCTGGATTCCCGGCATGATGATTCTTGCACTGATATTGCACACCGTTGCTTTCTATCTGTACGCAAAGATAGATGCTAGAAAAAGCGCTGCGTAGCTGAATGATTTGGTAAAAAGCATGAAATAGTCAGGTTAGGTTCAGCACCATCACTGAAATTATGGATCAGAGGTTCTTCAGGAAATCCCGGATCGTGAGCTTGTACAATTCCGGTTTCTCCAGAAAATGCAGATGCGTGGAGTGCGGGATCACCGCGAGATCGGCATCCGGGAATTTCAGTTGGCAGTCCTTGAGCGGCTTGACACCAATGGCATCGCTGTCGCCAACCGTGATCAGCACTGGCATCGTGATCTCGTGTAGCTGTGGCTCCAGATCGAAATCTTTCAGCGTGCCGTTGATCGTGAATTCACTGGGCCCCCAGAGCGTCTGATAGACGTCGGGATTGGTCTCTGTCATCAGCTGCCGCACATACTCAGGCACGGGATCGATATTGCAGTAGAATTTTTTGTAGTAGGTGATCGTCGCCATCTGATAGTTCTGATCAAAGACAAGGCTTTCATCACCCGCGCGCAGAGTCTGTTCCACCCAGTCGGGCAGCTGCTTGAAATTGTCGCGGATGCTTGCCGCAAGCATCGGGATGCCGAGTACCGGTGACGACAGCACCAGTGCTTTGACCTGCGGGGGCTTTTTGTCAATCACATAGGCCGGCACGAGGCCACCGCCCCAGGAATCACCGAGGAGAATCACTTCGTCGAGAGCCAGCGCCTGAATCACCGCATCCAGCTCCGCGATATAGTATGCCAACGTGTAATCCTTCGGGTCGTCCGCCCGGTCGGAATGGCCGCAACCAAGCTGATCGTAGAAATATACCGGTCGCGTGTCGCTGAAGTCGGAGAAAACATCGGTCATGGTGTGGAATCCCGGCCCGCCGTGAACGACCAGAAGCGGGGTCTTTTTCATCTCCTTGCCAAAAACTGCATACCAGATCTTTTTTCCCTGATAAGTGATAAAATCTTCCTGCATGTCATTGCCTCCTTTAATAAAATATAATTTTGGGATCATTGGCGAAACCGGCATCGAAGTAATTTCAATCACAATTGCGCGTTTCGCAGTGGTCCGGTCGCGGATGCTTCCGGCCATAGAATTGTTTACCCGGATCGGCGATAATTAAACAGATCGTTTCTGACAACCTTTTCAGGCAGCGGTGCCGATACACGATTCCCGCGAGAATTTATCATCAAATTAACATGACCCGTCGGTCGTAACAGGTCATATGATAGACAAAACGTCGCTATTTTTTCCTCAGCTAAGTTGTGCCGGCACCATCAGCGATTCTTCCGTTTGAATCAGCTTCCGCTAAGGCGCAATGACCCCATTGATGAAGTCGATCATGCCGTCTTCAACCTCGTCGCGAATATCCCGATAGTTGTGGATTTCGTGGCGATAGCCGGAATAAATCTTTGTTTTGACCTGATTTCCGGTTTCCGCCAGCCAGCTTGAAACCGCATAGACCCCTTCACCGTAGAGTCCCACCGGATCTTGATCGCCGGCAATATTATAAACCGGAATCGAAGCCGGTACTTTCTCGGCCCACTGGGTTCCGATAATGGTTTCAATCATCATGATAAAATCGTAGGTTGAACGGATATTCGGCGGGCTGGTAAAATTGTTGAAGGGATCATTGGCATGATCGGCAACCACATCCGGATCACCAGAGATCCAGTCATTGGGGGTCAGGGGATTACTGATGCGGTCGGTCATCCATTCAAAGAGAACCCCTAAATAACTGGGATCGATTTCTTCGCCGCGGCCCTCATCAATGCACTTTTTCAGTGCCGTTGCCAACTCCCGTGACTTGGGAAAAACCGACGAGGTGCCGCAGATCAGCAAACCGTCCATGCCTTCCCCGTGGGCTGCGGCATAGGATCGGGCAATCATCGAACCCATACTGTGACCATACATAAAATAAGGCAGTTCCGGATATTCTTCCTGGACCATTTTGCGAAGCGTGTGTTCATCTTCGGCCATCGTCATGTAGCCTTTATTTCCCCAGTCACTCCAGTTTCCGGATTCAGCGGCGGTTTTTCCATGTCCGACATGATCATCTGCCGCCACCACAAACCCGGCCTCATTCAGTTTGAGAATCATATGCAGATATCGTCGTGAATGTTCTCCAAAGCCGTGAACAATCTGAACAATTCCCCGGGGTTTGCGAATCGGCTTGTAAATCCAAGCCTGGATTGTGTCCTTTTCGTTAAATGATCTGAAACTTTTTTCTTCAAATGCCATCATAAACCTCCTGTAAATTTATTATCAGGCTGTCAAACAGCCGGATGATCTTAAAAACAGTTATGCCCGCTTATTTACCATCTGTTTTTTGCATGTTCACAGAATGCCAACATATTCTTAACGATGATTTTTTTACCGTCTGGCAGTATCACAAAGCCGTCATAATGACCGAATAACTGATGACAGTACATTTGAATAAAGGCAACTTTTGTATCCGTCACCTGATCGTAAATCGGGGTCATCACAAACTGAAAATTCCCCTCCTCATCACAAAACTTCCAGGGTTTCATATAATCAGTGGTATCGATTACAGAACGAAGTCGGCCTAATTTGTAAGCTTTCCCGTTCCAGAAAAACATATTCTCCGAGGCGTTTTTTAAATCACCGAATCCCCAGCCAATGTTGAATCCAAAGTGGCCGCCTTCTATAATGGCCGAACCGTTGCCCCAAAACCACTCCTGCGAAAAAGGCCATACCCCTCTGCCCCAATCAAGGACTGCGGTGCTATTCTGATCAAGTTCAACCCGTCGCTGGCCAAATTGAATGATCCCTTTTCCGCCAAAAAAGTTTTCCTTACAGTTTAAATAAAACTGAGCCTTCTTCGTAAAGGGAGTTGCAATCACCATTTTTTCATTAGTGATATCGTTGTTAAGCTCAATATCGATATTGATGACGCCAATTTTATCGTCCCTGGCCGTCAGCTTTAGGTAACGATGCGTCTCCCTCACTTCAAAGCTGATGGTATAATCTTTGCCCGCAACCCGAATCAGACTCGGCTGCTCCGGGTCATTTGGCAGCACAATGCTTTTTAGCGGCAAGGGTTTTATTCTTGAAAATGAGTAACTTTCCCTGGTTGTCACATTGAAAAGTTCGGCCGAAAAATTAGCAATATATGAAATGTTGCCAATGGTCAGCTTAAGAATATAATCACCGCAATAGATTTGATAAAAGTCCCATTCCTTCAGCGCAAAGGGATGGGCTTTGATATTTTCTTTGTTATAGTTATACAGCATTTTCGTAGCATAACCGGGGTTGACGATCTGACCTTGCCCATTCAACAGATCGATTCTTTTTTCGATTTTATTTTCCATTTGCCGCCTCCCTGTTGACCATTATATAACAATAATTAATTATAAACAATCAAGAAAATCGGCCTGAATACAACCGATACTCATTCATTGGACGATTTCATAAAGTGCCTGCTCGTATTGCGCCGCCTGATCCGGGGTGACGGCATGATCCACGCGCACCAGCACATTTCCCGATTGATAAGTGTATCCGGCTTCTTCATCAAAAACGCTCAGATAATCATAGCGCTGTTTGGCGAGCGTATAATTGGTATACACTTCCACCGATCCTCCGACGGGTTCGCTGGCATCGGGATTCTGCGGCACATTCGTATCCTCAAAACGGGCGGCTTTGGCAAGGTGCATGTTGGGACGGCTGAGCAGGTGCTCCTCCCCTGTATCACCGGAATAAACCAGCACTGTTCCGATCGGCAAACCGCGGTCTTTGAGTTTCAAAATGATTGTTTCTGGCGTCAGAGTGCAATTGATTGCGGCATCTTTGGCCGCTTTGTCTTTAGCCAACTCAGCCGCCGGTATCCACTCGGAAAAAGAGAACCGGTCCGTTTTGAGATACTGGTTTTCTGCTGACATGACATCGGCCTTTGACACTTTGAGATCAAAGCAGAGATAGAGACTGTCACCAGCGATAAAAAAACGGGCCTGCTGATGCTCCGCCGGATTGGTACGGCTGTCGATATCCAGCAGTGTCGGATTATTTTTATCGATGTGCCAATCGTAATCCGTAATTGTCAGATTCTGATCATAACCCGTGTAAAGAGTCATGATGCCGTCGTCAGCGAAGGCATATCCGGTCAGATTCGATGTTTGATTGGGCGCGACGGTCTTTTCCCAGTTTCCTGAAATCGCAGTGCGCCTGTTTTGGGCGCAGCCGGTCATGATCAGGGAAAAAAACAGCAACATGAAAACAACCGTCCCGATCCGTTTACTGTCATGCTTGCGGTTTTTTACTGTTTTAGTTAGTTTTGACAATGAATTCACCACCTTTCTGAATAAGAGCGGACTGAGCCGCGATACTCGGTGAATTGCATTTCATGAATTTGCTTTAATCCTAGCTCGATCCATCTAGTTCACCGCTTCATCGCCGCTCACATGAACGGCCGGCCTTAGCTACCGGCAGGGTTTAATAATGGTTGGCCTATTTTTTGAAAAAGGCTGTGATTCGTTCCACCACCGTCGCCAGCTCGTCTTCGGTCAGGCTGTAGAACAAGGGCAGCCGCAGCAACCGCAGGCTTTCGCTGGTGGTATACCGGTCGGCGCCATGAAAGCGCCCGAATTTCTGGCCGCCGGGGGTCTCGTGGAGGGGGGTATAGTGAAAAACGGTATTGATCTGATCCTGCTTGAGCCAGGCGACCAGGTCATCCCGCTCCGACTGACTGGCGGTTTTGATATAAAACAGATGGCCGTTATGGGTGCAGTGTTCCGGCACCACTGGCAGATCAATCCTGCCGGCTTCGGCCAGCGGGGTTAATTGCTCAAAATAACGCTGCCATATGCTCAGTCGCCGGGTGTTGACCATTTCGGCGGCTTCCAGCTGGGCATAAAGATGGGCGGCGTTAAGTTCACTGGGCAGATAGGAAGAACCCAGATCAACCCAGGAATACTTGTCCACCCGGCCCGCCAGAAAATCATGACGGTTAGTGCCCATATCCCGAATAATCGTGGCCCGTTCCAGCAGGTTTTCACGATTAATCAGCAGCGCGCCGCCTTCGCCCATGGTGTAGTTTTTGGTTTCATGGAAGCTGTAACAGCCCAGATCACCGATGCTGCCCAGGGCTTTGTTTTTGTAGCTGGCCATCATTCCCTGGGCGGCATCCTCTACCACCAGCAGATTGTGACGCTTGGCAATGGCCATAATCGCCTCCATCTCACAGCCGATACCGCCATAATGAACTGGCACAATCACCTTCGTTCGGGGGGTGATTGCCGCTTCAATCAGGGTTTCATTAATGTTCAAAGTATCCGGCCGGATATCGACAAAAACGATGGTGGCGCCGCGCAGGGCAAAAGCATTGGCAGTGGTCACAAAGGTAAAGGCCGGCATGATCACCTCATCCCCGGGTGTGATGCCAGCCAGCAGTGCGGTCATTTCCAGGGCCGCGGTGCCGGAGCTCGTCAAAAAAGCCCCGGGGACCTGGGCTTTTTGACATAACCAGTCCGAGCAGGCTTTGGTAAAGGGACCATCCCCACTAATCTGATGATTTTTGGTGATGGCCGCTTCAATGTATTTGATTTCGGTTCCCAAACACAGGGGTATATTAAATGGTATCATCGTCATTTCCTCGTTTATCTTAAGCTGGTGCGTAAATGTTTGTAGCAATCTTTAAACATCAATCAGATCCAGAATTTCTTCCCGCAGGGCCAGATAGTCGGCATCCACATGAACCCGACCGGTGTGCTCATCGATGGCCCGGTCACAAAAATCGACGCTGAATTCCTGAATAATGGTGCCCGGACATTTGGACATCACCAGCAGCCGGGTGCCCAGGGACAGGGCCTCGTCGACATCATGGGTGATCATAAAAATGGTGTTCTGGTCCTGTTGCCAGATTTTTCGGACCAGCTGCTGCATATGAATCCGGGTCAGCGCATCCAGGGCACCGAAGGGTTCATCCAGCAACAGGATCGCCGGTTCATTGGCCAGCGCCCGGGCCAGTGCGACCCGTTGTTTCATTCCCCCGGACAGCTGAAAAGGCGGCTGATCGGCGACTTCCAGCAGATGGACCTGTTCCAGATAATGGCTGGCGATCCGGGTGATTTCAGTGGCCGGCAGACCTTTTATTTTAGGGCCAAATTCAACATTTTTGCGGACACTCATCCAGGGATACAGGGATGCGGACTGAAAAACCACGCCCCGTTGCCGGTCGGGACCGGCAACCGGCTGGCCGTGCATTAAAAAGGTGCCGTCACTGGGTTGAGTAAACCCGGCAATCACGTTAAGCAGGGTACTTTTACCGCAGCCCGAAGGCCCCAGCACACAGATGAAATCATGCTGACAGATCTTCAGATCAACTCTATCCAGGGCCCGGACCGGTTCATTATCAGTGGGGTAATCCACGGTTAAATTGTCAATTTCGATTATCAGCTCGTTGTTCATCCGGCACCATCCTTATTTTTGTGACATTTCGATATAGGTGGAATTGATGAAGGCGTCAAATTCTTCCTGACTGGGGGCTTTATCAATGGCTTTTTGACTTTGCAGAAAATCAGCAGTATCCTTCATGATTTTGGAAAAATTCCCGGGCTTCCCGGTAGTCCCCATATAATCGGCGCCGAGCTGTTCTTCCGGCGTCAGCCAGATTGATCCGGTCATCTGCATCAGCGCATTGTCGGTGGTGATCCCCAGTTCGGCTGCCACCGCGGCTGCGGCTTCCTGGGGATTGCTGCGATAGAGATCGCCGCCGTCACTGAGGCATTTCACAAAGCCGGCCACCAGCTCGGGATACTGGGCCGAAAATTCTTTGCGGACCAGACAGACATTGGCGGTGACACAGCCTTTCTCAGCCATATCGGCACTGCTGACCAGAATCGTCCCATTTTTGGTCAGATCACCCAGAGTCGGCTGCCAGGTATAAGCGGCATTGATATCGCCCCGCTCCCAGGCGGCCACTATTTCCGCGGTCTGCATATCCAGCAGTTGGACCTGGTTTTCAATCCCGGCTTCTTTTAGATAATTAAGCAAACTGTAATGGGCGGTACTGGCAAAAGGCGTGGCAATTTTCTGGCCCACCAGGTCTTGCGGCTTGGTGATGTTGCTGCCGTTCTTCACCGCCAGCCCCTCAATTTCCCCCAGTACCTCATGGATCCAGATCAGTTCCACATCAATCCCCCGGGACAAGGCGATAATGCCATTGGTATTGCCCATGGTGGCAAAATCAATGCTGCCCGAAGCCAGTGCCTTGTTGGCATCCACCCCGGAATCAAAGACGATGAACTCGTAGGGTACGCCCAATTTGTTGAAATAGTCATCATAGACCGCTTTGGTTTTACTGACCATCTCATCATTGGGCACCCGCAGATAACCAATATTCACCTTCTTCGGCAGACTGCCCTGCTCGCTCTGACTTTGGCAACCGCTAAACAGCCCCATAGTCACAACCACAGCCACCAGCACCGCCAGCACCCATACCTTTTTCTTTATTGCACTTTTCATTTCCTAACCTCCTATTGGTAGCCCTTTTACTTCATTTCAAACAGCAAGAGTATTATTCAATAGATAACCCAGTACCGACAATTGTTACATCATGTTGTACGCATCGGTGCGGACACGGCAAAGCCTGTCCGAGTCCGCGGCGAACAACAGATTAACAATTGGTCGGTACGGTAGTCTGACGCCCCCCCTATTGGTAGCCCTTCCAGAAAACAATTTTCTTTTCCAGAGCTTTCAGGCCCTGGTCAATCAGCACCCCCGTGATCCCCATGATGATGATCCCGACAAAGATGACACTGCTTTTTAAGTACCGGGAAGCATCAATCACCATCCAGCCCAGACCCGATGTGGCGGCAATCATCTCCGCCGATACCAGGGTGGTATAAGCCACCCCCACCGCCGTCCGGATGCTGGTGAAAATATCCGGCAGACAGGCCGGAAAAACAATCTGAAAAAATAAGTCCTTGCCGCTGGCTCCCAGCGACTTGGCACTGAGCAGATACTCCACCCGGATATTAGCCACCGCCGCAACACAGGCAATGTAAATGGGCGCAAAGGCCGCCAAGTACAGCAGTGTGACCTTGGACGATTCACCAATCCCCAGCCACAAAATCAATACCACATAATAAGCCAATGGCGGCAGCGGCCGGTAAAACTGGACGATCGAATCCACCACCGCCCCGACCTTACTGAAATAACCACTGAATAACCCCAGCGGTACCGCCGTGACAATGGCCAGCGCCGAAGCGATCAACAGCCGCAGCATACTGATGCCCAGGTGTTCCCAGAGGCTGATGCCATTATAACCATCTTTGACAATCGCAATAAAGGTCTGGATCACTTCTCCCGGGGATGGCACAATCAGGTGGGAAACCAGATTGAAGCGGGTAATGATAAACCAGACCAGGAAAATAAAGGCCCAGGTCAAGAGCGTCAGCATCCGATGGTTTTTGTTAAAATCCTTCTTGTTCTGCATACTTCCTCCTGATTCTGGGCCTTTAGCCTGTTGTTATATGATCATTCACAAACCGATCATAAATCGTTTAATTCTTTCTATCTTAACAAAAATTATAGTCCGTTACAATAGGTTTGCGGTTCTTTGTCTGGTCGTTGAAATATTCGTAGCTGCAGATCCCCAGAAAAGAACCAGATATATTGAAAATATTGTCATAACCCAATTGTCCCAGTGCTCTGGTCATGTTATAGCTGCGCTGAGCACTGCGGCAGTGGATGTATACCGGTTGGTCCTTGGGAATCTCATCCAGTCGCTGACGGAATTGACTTAAGGGAATATTTATCGCATTGATCAGATGGCTTTTCTGATATTCGTGAGGCTCCCGGGCGTCAATGATCATAGCATTGCTTTCCACCAGGCCACGCACGGTGGTCACCGGTACCTGCTTGAATTCGCCATTAAGAATATTCAGGGCTACCATGGCGGCGAAATTAACTGGGTCTTTGGCGGTACTGAAGGCCGGTGCATAACAGAGTTCCAATTCCTTGAGGTCTTCCAGGGTGGCTCCCATCGAAATCATCGCGGCGATCACATCCACCCGCTTGGTGGCATTTCCTTTACTGACAGCTTGGGCACCGATAATTTTTCCGGTAGGCACTTCATAAACCAGTTTGAAAAAGAAAGGATGGGAGTCCGGCATGATCCCGACAATATCACCGGGAATAATGTAGACCATATCATGGGGTATTCCGCAACGGGTGGCATTGGCCTCGGTCAAACCGGTGGAAGCGACGTTCATGTTAAAAATTTTAATACAGGATGAACCAATCACGCCGTTATTGCGGGCGGGAATTCCATACAGGTGATCTGCTGCTGCCCGGGCCTGTTTTTGCGCCGGTCCGGCCAGCGCCAGTTTGGTTTTTTTGTGGCTCAGCTGATGGTATACTTCCACCGCATCCCCGACGGCATAAATGTGCGGATTGCTGGTCTGATAATGATGATTAACCAGAATGGCACCAGTTTCGCCAATTTCCAGACCGGCCTGGTGCGCCAGTTTGGTATCCGGCGTGACCCCGATGGCCATAACCACCGCCTGAGCTTTGATGGTTTTTCCGGATTCCAGTTGCACTGCCTCATCGCTGATGGTGGCAATACCATCGCCGACAATCAGCTGAATATCGTTGTCCATTAATTCTTTATGCAAAAGTTGAACCATGTCATAATCCAGTGTCGCCATAATCTGGTCAGCTTTTTCAACCAAGGTGACATTAAAGCCGGCTGTCGACAGTTTCAGATTTTCGGCCACTTCGACGCCGATAAAGCCGCCGCCAACTACAACCACGTCTTTGACGCCATTCTGGACAAATTTATTGATCTTATCAATATCTACCACATTTTTGACGGAAAAAACATGGGCTTTGTCATAACCGGATATTTTAGGTACGATGGGATTGGCTCCCGGTGCCATAAACAGGGCATCATAACTTTCTTCATATTCTTTTCCGGTCTGCAGGTCTTTGATCTGGACGGTTTGTTGTTCGGGATTAATCCCCACCACTTCCTGGTTGACCCGGGCGGTAATGTTATATTGTTTTTTAAAGACATCCGGTGTCATCAACACCAGATCCTCGCTGTTTTTGATCATGCCGCTGAGGTGATTGGGCAGACAGCAATTTGAAAAGGATACGTTTGGCCCTTTTTCAAACATGATAATTTCAGCCGCTTCATCCAGTCTTCTTGTTCGTGCCGCCACTGAAGCTCCTCCAGCAACGCCGCCGATAATGACTACTTTTTTTCCCATTTGTCTTCTCCTTATATTTAGAATTTTTATATTTGCTAAAATGCCGTGAACTTTGTGCTCAGTTTCTCACGAAACCATTGTTATTTCTGATGTCGGTCAGGTGGAATAATGTTGACCTTTCCGGCAAAAACTTTCAGCGCCAATATACCGCCTAACCACAGGGTCAGGAAGAATCCCCAGCCGGAAAGTGAGAAATTGGCAATCCCGGAGAACAACGCCCCGATATTACAACCGCCGGCCAGTCTGGCTCCGAAGCCCATTAAAAAACCGCCGATCAGATAGTAAATAACGTCTTTTAATTTGAATTTCCAGTCAAAGGCAAACCGACCAGCCAATAAAAAGGCGATTGCGGCTCCAAGAATTATACCGATGTTTCGCAGCGATCCGGGATCATTTAAAATGCCCCCATTGGCGGTTGCTACCGCGTCAGCAAAAACCGGCGCCGTAAACTGAACGCCGAACAGCTGCAGAAAGGCCACGCCCCAGTATACAAATGGGCCGGTTACGCCCCAGCTGTGTCCGGTGGATACCAGAATAAAAGCAAACATCAGTGCCAGCAGAATCCCGCCGGTCATAAAACTCCAGCGTTGGACAAAAACCTTATGGAAGGTCGCATAGCTGAAAAGTTTAAATGGCTCCTTATTGGGGATCGGCAATTCCTGGTCTTCATAGACAGTTTCTTCATAGTACCCTTCCTTTTTACGGAAGTTTTCATATTTGCGAACCACCAGATAAAGACCGCCCAGCATCAGTATCGAGACCACCACGGCGCCCACATAACCAAGGACATCCGGCAGATAAAGCTTAATTCCAATCTGTCCGATGGCGGAATTGTTCAGGGCATCCTGAGCCATCAAGCCCGGCAACGATCCCAGCACAAAGGTTGACAAGGCAATCAGCGACCGACCGGTTCCTTCACCCAAATCACTGAGGGTTCCGGAAGCACAGCCCCCGGCCAGCATCATCCCGATGCCAAAGATAAAACCACCCAGTAAAATGGAGATGTTTAAAAATTTGACTGAGCTTAACCCTGGCACATCAGCCCCAGACAACGTCGCGGACCATTGAATCCCGGCGGCCAGGACCATCGCAATCGCAAACATTACCAGCAGTGCAGTACTGAGGCTGCCTTCACCGGTCACATAGATCCGTTTGAAGCCGCCGGCAAAGCCATAGCGGGAACGGGTTAAAATGTATCCCAGGGCCAAACCGGTCATCAGAAACAGGGGCAGTTTCTGATCCACATTTCCTTTGATGACGCCGAACCCGACGACAATTAATAATAAGGCCAGGCCGATATACGGCTGAATTGTTTTTTTTCGTGTTGATTCCATTGTGTCTCCCTCCGATCAGGTTTAAATAAACATGAAGTGGCAAGATGCCACTTCATGTAAGATGTTCAGACAGTAAATTAATTGGTGACCAGTGGATAGCCTTTGTTGATCCATCCGGCAGTTCCGGTGGCAGCCGTTCCAGCTCCAGCGTTGAGGGATACCGCATCATAACCCAGTAATCGTAAGCCGGCCACAGTCTGTCCCGCGGTTTGTCCGGTGTAACAGTAAACGATAATGGTTTTGTCGGTTGGCAGGGTGCTGAACTGTGTTTCCATGCCCTTGCCGAAAGGAATATTGATGGCCCCTTCAATGTGGCCTTTGTTGAAATCTTCTGCTTTTCTGACATCCAGGAAGGTAATGGTGGTGTCTTTCGCATCCAGTGCCGCTTTGGCATCGTCTTCGGTAATTTTGTAGCTGGCAAATTTAGTATCTTTCACATCTGTCAGACCGGCATAATAGTCGACGATTGCTTTTTGAATATCCGGATCAATTTCTGTTTTGACGGCATCATCAAAAGCATTTGGTGTCGTTTCAATAACGGCGTCAACGCCTTCAACCTTGGAAATCCCCAGGTTCCAGCCCAAATTGACGGATTTTGTGTCAAATCCGGCCATATTCAGCAACGCCACCGTCTGTCCGGCGGTTTGACCGGTAACACAGTAAATCATCACCGGTTTGTCAGCTGGAATCTTATTCAGGTTATCGGCCAGGTTGGGACCCCAAGGCATACTCAAGGCACCTTTGATGTGTCCCTGGGCATAAGCATCAGCACTGCGGATATCGATAATGGTCATCGCTTCGCCGGCTTTTACCTTGTCCACGAAAGCAACCTGATCAATCTTGTAGATGTCTTCCGGCATGCTGGCAAAATACTCATTGACTGCGGTAACAACCGGATCGGCCTCGGCCTTGCTACCTGATTGTGAGGTTCCATTACTGCAAGCACTGACAAGCAGCATTGTGCTGAGTAATACCAATAAAACTAAAACGCGACTTCTTTTTAACATTTTCTTTTCCTCCAGTTCGTTAATTATTTATTTAACAACATTGTAACCGATCGTCAAGCGATTTGGTTCACAGACATTGTAATGCTGTATTAATGTTATTAATGGCACCTACCAAAATGATATTTCCGTGATCCCGGTCCGGCTTTGTGTTATACTCAATAAAAAAACAAATCCGACTGGTATCAATCAATCCGTTTGGAATTAATTTGAGGTGGCATCCATGAATGATTACAAAACCAATTCAAGCCGCAAAAAAGCGGCGCCAAATAAAGGCCTCGCCGTTAAACAATTAATCCGGTCAGATCAAGCCATCTATTGGTATCTGGGGTTATATTTTTTAATCAATCTACTGTTTCTGACCGCTTTCCCCTATGTTCATTCCGACGAGTCCTGGCTTAGCGGTTTGTCCCGGCATCTCGCCGTGACCGGCGACATCGGTGTTACCGAGCCTTTTTTCAATGTCTATCAACGTTATCCCCATGCCATCCGGCTCCTGTTTCATCTGCTCCAGGCTGGTTTCATGCAGCTGTTCGGCTATCATATTTTCACCTTCCGGTTGATTTCGCTGCTCTTTTCGGTGGCAACGCTGTTCTTTTTTTACAAGCTCAGCCGGCTTTTTTGTCGTGCTGCCGGCACGGCGCTACTGGCCACGCTGCTATTATCGCTGGATATCCAGTATCTTTACGCCGCCCATCTGGCCCGGCAGGAGATCATCATTGTTTTTATTCTGATCCTGGCCCTCTATGTATTGATCAGCCGCATCGATCGTCATCACCTTACGGATGATCTGTGGCTGGGGATCATCGTCGGCCTGGGGATTGGCGTCCATCCCAACATTTTGATCGTGGCCGTGACCATTGGCCTGGGCTATCTGTATTATCTCAGGCAAAAGAAAATCCACCTTCGAAATCTGGCCCTGCTGGTGCTGGTGATCGGCCTGTTTGCAGTGCTGTTTATCGGTCTCAGTGTGATTATGGATCCGGACTATCTGGCCCACTATGCTCAGCAGGGCCAAAACTTCGGGGTAGGTGACGGACTGCCGGGTAAGTGGCAGGGTTTGCTGATTTTTTACCAACACCTGTTTAACCAATTCAGCATCGAGTATTATATGCCGGATATCCGCTATCAGCTGAGCTGTTTTGCACTGGTGCTGTCGCTCAGCCTGGTGCTGCTGGTGAAACAACGCTCAGCGCCCCGCTATCAGCAACTGAAACTACCACTGCTGCTGGTTTTCGGCGTCAATCTGGGGATTTTTCTGATTGGTCGTTATAATGTCACCAGTGCTGTTTTTATCTTTCCGCTGATGTACCTGCTGAGCGTGCTGCTGCTGGAAAGTGTTTTTCCCGAACAAATGCCGGTCGAACCAATGTTGAATATTCACCAGCTACCTGAAAAAAAACGCAAAAAAAAGCCGCTACCGGGACTGCTGATCCTGATAACCGCTGTACTGACGCTGACCGGGCTGCATCCCCCGGCCAATCCCTATTCTACCTATCTCGCTCAGATCCAGACCGCCATTCCCGGCCAGCCCAGGATCCTCGGCAATTTAAACGCCGAATATGCTTTTGCCGACGGCCAGCTGCTTGACTACCGCAACCTGCAGTACCTGGATGATCGGGGGATCACCTTTGCCGATTACGTCGCGGCTGAGCAGATTGAGTACATTATCTATTATGACGAGCTGGCTTTTATTAACGCAAACCATCCCCGTTATGATGTGATGTACGGTGATCTCACCCCGATTTTTGCTGAGATGACCACCTTTCTCGCCGAGCACTGTGAAGAAATCACGGTCTTTACCAACTCCAGTTACGGCACCAATCTGGCCCCCCTAATTGATGCCAAGCCCTGGCAGATCCATATTTTCAGGGTGACAGCAGGGCCGTGATTTCGGCCACCCGGGTTTCATCGGTATTGCGGGTCTGATTCTTGATCACCGCGGCCACCGCCCCGGCTTTAAGCACCACAATCCGGTCAGCCAGATACAGGGCCTCGCGGATATCGTGGGTCACAAAAACAGTGGTCGCCCGGGTTTCCTGGCGGATCTCCAGCAGGGTCTCCTGCAGCTCTTTTTTGGTTTGAGCATCGAGACTGCCAAACGGCTCATCCATCAGCAGCAACTGGGGCGACAGCGCCAGCGCTCGGGCCAGGGCCGTCCGCTGTTTCATCCCGCCGGACAACTGGTTGGGATAATAATCGCCAAAATCGGTCAGTTTGACCATCGCCAGATAATGATCTGCCCGGCTGCGGATTTCCTGATGGCTCAACCGCTCCGGGGCGTTTTTCAGGGGAAATTCAATATTATGGCGGACCGTCTGCCAGGTAAACAGTTGATCAAATTCTTGAAACACCATGATGCATTGACGACAGGGTTTTTCCACCAGCCTCCCATTGAGCCTGATTTCACCCCGATCCGCTTTGACAAACCCGCCGATCAGATTCAGCAGGGTACTCTTGCCACAACCGGAGGCACCGATGACGCAGATCAGTTCACCTGGCCTGATCGCCAGATTAATGTCCGCCAGCACCGGCCGCCCCTCGTAGGATTTGTTGACGGCACAAATTTCAATGATGGGGTTCACATCAACGTTCTTCATGCCACACCCCACTTTTTGATGGTGTTTTTCTCAAGCTTGCCAAAAACAACATCTTCGACAAAAATCCCCACCGCAATGATCATCAGAATCCCGGCATAAACCCCGGCGGTATCCATAAAGACCCGTTTGTTGAAAATATACCAGCCGATCCCGCCGATCCCCCCCGAGGCGCCAAAGATCATTTCCGCCGAGATGGCCGCCCGCCAACCCCGGGCCCAGCTGATTTTCAGCCCGGCAATCAAAAATGACAAGGAAGCCGGAACAAAGATCCGGATAATGCTCTGCAAGGTATTAAATTCATAATTCATACCGATTTTTTTATAGACTTCGGGAATGGCTTTGAAACCGGCGGTCATATTGAGAATCATCGGCCATAAAACCGAATGGACAATAACAAACAAGATTGCCATACTACCAGTCCCAATCCAGAGAATGATCAGCGGCAACAGAGCGATTCCCGGTAAGGGATGAAAAATTGAGACGCAGGTATCGGTAAAGCTGGCAAACACCGGACTCACCACTGACAGAAATGACATCAGAAAGGCCAGCACCACGCCAATGCCCAGGCCGATCAGGATCAGCCCCAGGGAAAAAGCCATCTGCATCAGGATATCGCCATTAATGACCGAATCAATTAAGGCCGCCAGAATCAGCTCCAGAGACGGAAAGGCCAGAGGACTCACCGGCGCCAGTTTCGCCGTCACTTCCCAGGCTACAAGCATCAAAATGATCCAGATATATTTTGCATAGGGTTTGAGAAAGATCGCTTTAATCTTCATAGTCGGTTTGCTCCCAAATAATCGTCCCGGGGTTTTCAAGACTTTTTTTCAGATACCCGGTTTTCAGCATAAAATCAGAAAAGGTCTGAATGCCTTTGACAGTCTGGCTGTATTCGGTATCGGCAGCGGTCAGATAGGCCAAGACTTCCGCTTCCGGCAAATCATAGGCCTCGCTGAGAATCCCCGCCGCTTCCTGGGGATGGTCATTGATAAAGGTAATCGCTTCGCCCACCGATTGATTAAAGGCGGCATAAACTTCGGGATTTTGATCATGAAGCTTTTTAGTGGTCACCCCAACAATAAATGAGAACTCGCCGCCAAAGGCTTCATTCCCGGAGAGGATCTGATGAAATCCCGGAGTGGCCAGCTCTTTTTCCAGATACGGGGTGGCGGTAAAGTGGGCGGTCACATCCCCGCCGGAAAGCAGGGCGTTCATGCCATCGGGATGGGACAGGGTCACCAGCTGGTTGTCCAGTTTCTGGGGATTGCCGAAGTCCCGGTCACAGGCCATGGCCAGCAGGATATGCTGGACCGAGCCCGGCTGTGGTACCGCAATGCGGTCTTTTTCGCCCAGTTCGGCCAGGCTGTTGACACTGGTCTTAGTAACCAGCCCGGTGGGCACCGATGAGAGGCCGGTGGCAATTTTCCAGTCCATCCCGTTGTCCCAACCAATCAGAAATGGCGGAATGGCCATAAACCCGGCATCGAGACGATCCGCCACCATCGCTTCCCGAATGGCGGCGGTATTGTTCATCTGTTCCCAGGAAATTACGATCCCCGGACAGTTTTTTTCCAGCAGCCCCTGGGCTTTCATAATTTGCACCGGAGCATAGGCAATCCCATATTGTTCGGCAATGCGGATGGTTTTCTGGCCACCGGCCGTTTCGGTTTTGGCACAGCCGGCTGTCAGCACCAGCACCATCAGCCATAAGATGATGATATACTTTTTCAATTGCATCCCCCTTTTTTCTTCTGCGTATTAATTAGTCAGTACTTCCCCAACCATGCCGGCCGGTTGCGATCATCAGTCAAGATAGGCCTTAGGCTGGATCACCAGATTCTGTCTCTGCTCATCGATGATTTTTAAAGCCCTGAAAGCCTGATTGATGGCTTGATGCAAGGCTCGTTCTGAGGTTTCAGCCATCACCAGGTAACCGGCTCTGGCGGTGGCGTTGGCAATGGTTTCCAGGGTCTCGCCGACGGCCACATTGTAACCTGCGGCAATCACCCCGGGGAGCTTTCTGAGGCTCTCCAGACTGGTCAAACTGGTTATTTTCCCCGGTTTGGCAAAAAACAGCTGCACCGACAAATGCTCATTCAAACGTTCTGATCTTGGCCGCGGCGGAGCAGCGCCGGCCGGAGTAGCATCGATGCCCAGGGAAAAATTAATCACCCGATCAAGAATATCAAAACCAGTCAGATAGGGAATAAAGATGTCCTCATGGGCACCGCCAATCCGGCCGGCCACCTCGTTGACAACAATCCCCCGATCACCCACCAGCAGTTGAATATAGAGAGGCCCGGCGTTAATCTGAAAGGCCCGGGTGATATTTTGAACCAGTGCCCGGATCTCCGGGGCCCGGTGTTGATGGCGGCTGGGATATTCATGGGCAAAACAGATGCCAATATTGCGTTCAAAGGAAAAGCTCTCGCGATCGGTGATGGTGAGAATATCCGGCACCCCCTTGTCAACCCAGGCGCTGACGGTAATTTCATCACTGGGATAGAATGATTCCAGGAGCACTTTTTCGGCCCGGGAAAATGACAAAGTTTCTGGCAGGCTTTTGATCACCTCCGCCGGGGTGTTGAGTTTAAAAACGCCCCGCTGACCCTGACTGTCTAGCGGTTTGATCACCACCGGAAAGGGGATTTTATCCAGATCTTCGGCCCGGGCCGCTTTCGTTAAAAAACGATAGGGTACGGTGGGAATCTGGTTGGCGGTCATAATCGCCTTCATGATTTCTTTGTTGGTCACGGCCCGGGCTGTTGGCACATCCAGAAAAGCCGGCAGCTGCAAGGCCTCGGCCACCCGGGCGACGGTATAAACCGGTTGGTCGGTACCCATTGTCATGACCCCGTCAACGCGGTACTTTTTAGCGATCTCAATGTTTTTTTCGACATCAAAGGTGCTGACCACTTCATTGAAGGTCGCATAAACCCGGCCCGGCGGATTTTTAAAATAATCCACCAGGATCACCTCGTGTCCCTGTTCTGCCGCCCGGCGGATGGCACCAAGCTGATTGTTTCCGCCGCCTAAAATTTGCAGTCGCATGTTTATTTCCGTCCTTTATTTGTGATTTTGTCCGTTTCTGTGTTAGTGGCATGGTGTCCGCTGTTAATGCCGTAGTAATAAAACAACCGCAATAACAACAGTGATAACTTCTTAACCGTATAATTGGATTTTCCATAACGGCGTGGCTGATAAGCCACCTTGACATTGCCGATGTTTCTGGTAAATCGCAGCGTGATAGCCGTGATATAGACAAAGGGGGTCTGGTCTTTAATGATCAATTCAACGATTTCCCGGTTGAGCACCCGAAAGCTGCCGACCCGGATGTTTTTCGGTTTTTTCAGAATCAGGGTAAAAAAAAGATCCACCAGATGGGATCCCAATTGCCGGTAAAACGGATAGCCAGCCCGGTCGGGAATGCCATAAACCACGTCAAAGCCCTTTTTAATTTCAGCCAAGAGCAACGGAATATCTTCCGGTTGCTGTTCCAGATCGTCATCGATGGTTATTACCCATCGTCCCCGGGAGCGGCCCATCCCGGTCTTGATAGCCGCCTGCTGTCCAGCATTGTGATCCCGAGTAATTAATATAATCCGGTTATCCCGGGCGGCCAGCGCCCGGATCACAGCCCGGGAATCATCGCCGGAGCAATCATCAATCAGAATAATCTCAAAACTCAACCCCCGGCCTTCCAGGGTAGCCACCAGCCGGCTGGTTAATTCGGTGATCGATAGGGCACTGTTATATACCGGGATGACAATACTGACTGTTTCTTCCAACTTAATATTTTGATCCAATTTGACTCCTTGCCGACCGATAAATAATCCTACCGAAACTTATTTTAATATGTTATACTAATACCCAAAAAAGATAAGGCGGTTGATCCATGATAACCATTGATTGTCTGGGGGAAATGTGCCCCATCCCAGTTCTGAAGGCACAAAAAGAATTTAAAAAACTCGCATCCGGCGATACCATCAAAATCATTACCGATCATAGTTGTGTCCTGGAGTCCGTTTCGAGCAAGTTTAAAAAACATCAGATTACCTCAGAAGAAGTCATTGTCGGTGTCTGGGAAATCTTTATCACCAAATCCTGATTTTGCATTGCCGTTAATCGTGGTTTTTGATTTAATTTCAATCGCTGCTAACAGAGACTTTTTCGGGCAATATCTTTAAAATATTTGATAAAATCGATGATCACATGGTTGTTTTCGGTTTCGTCATAAATCAGATACATCTCGTACTCAATGGTCAGGTCGGTAATCTCGATAGCCTTCATCTGCTTGCGGTACAGCTCTTTTTTTATGGCAATATACGGCAAAAATCCGATCCCGAATTCGTTCATCACCGAGGCCTTGACGGATTCGATCGAATCGCTTTTGTATAAAATATTCAGGGGCGTATCGCTGTTACCAGTTTGCTGCATTTTTTTTAAGATCACCTGGGTCAAATCCATGCTGTCATTGAGAATAATCAGCGGATAATCCGACAGATCACTGAGGCTGATGGTATCGGGAATATTATATTCCGCCGGGGCCACCAGCACCAGCTTGTCGACGCCGATTTTGTAATAAGAAAGCCGCTCGTTATGGGGCTTGCCGTAAATTACCCCCAAATCACAGATGTTATTGATGATATTTTCTTCAATCACCTGCGCTTTATTGGAGCGGATTTCGTAATTATTCTGGGGAAACCGTTTTTTGACCTTATACATCACGCAGGGCAGCGAGTAATTGGCTATCGTCCAGAAGGCTTCAATTTTGATGTCTTTTAAGACCTGATCGCTTTCTTCCAGTTTAGCCCGCATCATCTTCAGGGTACGCACGATGTTACCCGCATACTGATAAACAATTTTCCCTTTTTCGGTCAGTTCCACCCCTTTATTACTGCGGATCAGCAGGGTGCTGTCAAAATCTTTTTCCAGTTTGGAAATCTGCTGACTCAGTGCTGATTGGGAGAGATGGTTTTCAATGGCCACTTTTGAAATGCTTTTCGCTTTTGCCACCTGATAAAAATTTTCTAAATATTCAATATGCAAGTATCATCACTTCCTTATTTTTGATTTTTTGTGACCATTTTATCACAGTTTATCTTTCTGTACATCAGCAATTTAATAATTCTGCCGGAATTGTGCGACGAAGATCGGTTAAATCAGAAACCGGATCAGCAATTTACCGCCGATAAACGCCCCGATAAACAAAGAAAGACCGAACACCCAGCCGGACAAGGACATCGACCCGATCCCACTGAAAAATGCACCGATATTGCAACCCGATGCGATGCTGGAACCATATCCCATCAGGAGACCGCCCAGTAATGCCATCAGGGCCTGCTGTCCCGATTTGATTTTCTTGAGTCTGAATTGGGATGCCAGCAATGCTGATAAGAAGGCCCCCAGAATGATGCCCAGATTACGTAGAGTGACCAGGTTTTCTTCAAACCATAAGGTCTCTCGGGCGCCCATTAATTGTGTGATCATCCCCAGCTGCTCGGGTGTCCCAAAACCCAAAACGCCTTGCAAACGCACGGCCCAGTAGGAAAAAGCACTGGTAATACCCAGAGGCTCCTGGGTGACAATCAGGGTAATGACCTGAAGGATCGATAATAACACCGCCCCAGTCACATAGGACCATGACGGTTTAAACCATTTTCTGAAATTTTTCTGACCTTCACTATCCATCACTTTTCCCCGCTTATCTGCTTTTATTTTCTCAGAATAAATCATTGCTGGCGAATATGTAAACTGCTTTGTATAAAAAAGTCACCTTTATACTTCCTGTTTTGCTTCCCATTTGACCGCCAATCCATACAACAGAGCGATAACCAGGAGCTGGATGATTAGTGCCCCCGCCCAGCCGAACAGATCAGGCAGAAACACGCCTTCTTTGATCCACATCCAATGATTGTTCCACCACTGTAGATGATTATTGCCCAGTATGGTGCCAAGAAAAAAACCGATCAGGGTGATCAGATGCATCTCGAAACCTTCGCCGATCCGCATCAGCATCCCCGAGGCGCAGCCCCCGGCAATCACCATTCCGATGCCAAAAATAATACCGCCAACGACAGTATTCATGCCAATGGCTACGATATAGCCATGTCCCGGAATAATCTGTCCGGTGCTCTGGCAAATATATTTAACCGCTGTAAAACCGATAGTCGTCAAGGCCAGCGCCACCAGCACGCCGCGGGTCACAGCCGTACTGCCGGTCAAGACGGGATCCCGGAACGCCGCTACAAAACAGAAACGGGAGCGCTGTAAAACATAGCCAAAGCCAAGGCCGCTAAGCCAGAAAAAAGCAATCATCGGGGCGTACTGCAACAAAAAAACACCAACCATCAGCAGGATCACAAACAGGACTAAACCAACTGAAAACTGTTTGGCGAAATCATCTTTTTTTTGATCGTTTAAGTTCATCACAGCACCCCCAACATTATAATATTTCTGTCAATAATCAGTGAGTCATTAGCTTAAATTTATAAAAAACAAACTATTGGCAGCGATTTTTGAGTCTTATTCGGTAAAAATATTATCATTATCTTACACTGAATCAGAAGTTTTTGCAATGCTTTACCGTCACCTGTGTTACTAAACAAAACCGTCACAGAAGTTATAAACAGCGGCAGGCAATAATGCGTTTTTACTTGTCCAATGTGGCGCTTTTTATCTATTGACATGAGCTTTTCTGATTCCGGCCAGTGTTTTCTAAATACACCGTTTCTGTTAACCTTTTCAGGCATCGGCACCGATATACGATTCTCGCGAGAATTCATCATCAAATTGACTTGACCCGCCTGTTATTAGGTGATAAATTCTAATTAAAACAATTTCGGCAAGTTGAAATGCATCATGCACGAACAACATTTTCTTCGATGTCGGTTTTCGCAACCGTCTCAATAAAAACTGGAGGTTACGCGATGGAATGGAGTCAGTATTTTGAACAGAACCATGAGCCAACAATGGATGACATGAGCAAATTTGTCAACAATCCGCTCTGGGAAGAACTTCAGAGCTTTATCGAAAACACCTATCAAACCAAAGCCATGCTCAATTACAGTCGGTGTTCCGGCCAGCGAGGTTGGAATTTGAAGTACCGGAAAAGCGGAAAATCGCTTTGTGTCCTCTACCCCATGGACGGTTATTTTACTGCTCTGGTGGTGATCGGCGACAAGGAAATGACCGAAACCGAAGCGTATCTTCCCCAGGCCAGCGCCGAAATTCAGTCGCTGTTTGCAATAACCCGCTATTCCGCCGGCGGCCGTTGGCTGATGATCCCGGTCACCTCCGCAGCGGTTCTGGAAGATGTCAAAACACTGATCCAAATTCGCGTCAGACCTAAGCTGCATTGAGTTTAGTTCTGTTTTTCTCCTTGTACTTTTACATTTGCTGGATAAACTGAATCTTTAAGCCATTGGGGTCCGTGATGAAGAAGAATTTGATATGTGGATTAGGCTGAAATGGACCGCTGTGGATTGGGATGTCTTTTGCTTTTAAAACGGCCATCGTTTCATCCAGTGAACCGACTTCAAATCCAAGCGAAATACTGGCGCCGATGCTGAATTCATGAACGCTCTTGTTGCAAACCAGTTCCAGCTTGGTTTCGCCATCACCTAAAAAGGCCAGTTCCATATCAGGCCCGGCTGGCCTTCTTTCAGAAACCGTTAATCCCACAATATCCGTATAGAATCGGATGGATTCATCCATATCCCGAACCGTTAGTGTTACCCATGATAAATTCATAATTTTCTCCTTTTATAACAATAGATTTTATTTAGTAGACCATGCAGACGATGCCTATAAATAAGTGAACCTGAGGCCGGAGCTTAAGTTGCACCTGGCACCCGGGCTCAAGGGGCCGGCCCCGCCAGCGTAAATATATAACGTGAACCTGCCATCAAAGCGTTCTTTAGTGCCAGGTTCATGGCTTTTCCACGTTTCTTATTCGTATCGTCATTATATAACAATAATTAATTATAAACAATTAAGAAATCTGCCTAAATAATGAAAGGGTTTTTCGTTGTACCAGGTGCCGGGGCTTCGATCTGATTTAAAGACCGTGCATACTTCGGATCATGGGAATAAAGCAGTTAACAAACAGGTGGCAAAGCATAAGTGCCCCGATAATACAAACTGAACTAATTAAAACATTTTTGACTTTATTTTTCATCCGGTTCTCCTTTCTTTCAATTACCTGAATTAAGTGGGATTACAGCCACCAGGCATTATTCATAGGCCAACACTTCATTAATTGGCAACCGCAAAGATTTTCGGGTAGCAACAAAACTGACGATGACTGTGATCAAAAGAATCAGGATTAACCAAATACCAGCGCCAGAAAGCCGGTAGACATTATCAAGCGGCAGTTTCAGGAAAATATTGCCAAAGATATTTCCCGTCAAAATGGATAATGGGAAGGCCAGGAGAGCGGCAATTACCCAACTGATCAATCCAGTCACTAAATTTTCAATCGTCATGAGGTAAAAGATGCGCTTTTGCGAGGCGCCCATGGATCGCATGATGCCGGTTTCGCGCATGCGTTCCATAACATTCATGCCGGTTGATGAGATTAAGCCCATTGTCCCGACAATGATAACCAGCAGGGCCGCGATCATCAAGAATCCCGAAACGGAAATCAGATGATTACCCATAATGGCCTGAGCCTCGCGGATGGTGATAGCGGTGAGCACATCCAGATTATTTTCTTTCAGTATTTTTTCAGTTTCAACCCGTAAGGCTAATAGTGAAGGATCATCCGATTGCTGATAGGTGATATTGATACTTCGAATTGCGCCATCCTGACTAAAGACCTGTTGGTAATAATCCTGACTGAGATATGCTTTATCCGAACCAGCGACTTCTTTTACAATTCCAATCACCGTTAATTCTGCGGTTATTCCGTTTGCCTTAAACAAAACGGTATCGCCGATGTCAACCGTCGGTTCGTTGGCCGACAAGGTCTGATTGAGCACAATCGCGTTGGTGTCCGCGGATGAGATCCAGCGGCCAGCAATCATCGGAAGCGCCATCGAGTCCATGTCAGGAGGTAGTCCAACGCCCTGAAAAGAATTACTTTCGGTGCCGTCGGCATAGACAAACGAGGCCATTGACCCGGACAGATAATCAACCGTTTTAATGTCGGGCAGCTGCGAAAGAACCTCGGCAACAGCTTCTTCGCTGTAGTTTTGACTGAAAACGTACTGGGCATCAAAGTTGAGGTCGGTTAAGGCATTGTCAAAGGTATTGCCTAGCGAAGCCTGAACGTTAATTGCAATGATGAACATTGCCCCCCCGATGGCGAGAGTGCCGATGGTCAAGAGTAGTCGCCCCTGTTTTCTGAAGGTATTTCGGATTGAAAGCAAAACCGAAAGGTTGAGGCCACCTATTTTTCCCAAAGACCGATCTAAAAATGACGAACCGAATTGGTTTTTAGTTTGTCCCACATCGGATAATG
Source organism: Acetobacterium fimetarium (assembly GCF_014284475.1). Classification (GTDB taxonomy): domain Bacteria; phylum Bacillota; class Clostridia; order Eubacteriales; family Eubacteriaceae; genus Acetobacterium; species Acetobacterium fimetarium. The sequence goes on from NZ_WJBC01000006.1 coordinate 69,449, forward strand.
CCTCGTTCACAGAAATTTTACTGCTTTTCAGGATCGGAAGGGTGGCCGCCAAAGCAGGAATCATAATTCCGGCTGCCAGCTGCAGCAGATAAGACCACAGCGGAATGGAATAACTCGATACGGTAAAATTTAACATCTCTGCACTTAAATCAACAAAAGAACGTGACATAAAGGCAGCCATTGGAATGGCGAAAAGCACCGCAATGGCACCGAACAGAGCAATCAGAAAATAATACATCCCGGCAATCTGAAAACTGTTTCCGCCGATTGCTTTAATGATACCAATCTCTTTAATCTGACCACTAAGAAGAGCGGTGATGATGTTGAAAACAAGAACACAACTCAAAAATAAAGATAGCATGCCGAAGGCTTCAAACAGAAACAGGATCGCATTCATCTGATCGCCATTGGGATGCTGGCCGGGCGTCGGGACAGTGATCCGGCTGACGGAGTAGCCATTGTCGGCGCACCAGTCCTTGACCGAAACCGCCACATCATGGATGTAGACTTCATCAAAACGGTCTCCGGATACCACAAACAGAATTTCACTGGCATCGCTGGGCGCCCCCAGAAGCGCCAGGGTGTCCGGGGTTATGAATCCATAGACCAGAGCATCCATCCAGGCCGGATGCATCCCGGGAGCCTGAACGCTGCCCGTTACCAATAAGGTCGCGGGGCTGTTTAAGGGGATTTTCATGGTGAGCGGATCACCAATGGAAACATCCGCTACCGACAGAGCGGCGTTTTCAATCAGGATTTCCCCAACCCCGGGAGATCTGGCACCTTCCAAAGGGGAAAAAGTGTTAATCCGGATGTTGTTGAAGTCATCGATGACATAAAGTTCAGTCGTCTGCCAGTCATCAGCAGCGGTGCTGGTTCTGGCACGAATCATCCGCCGGACTTCATAGTTTTTAATTTCGGGAAAATTCTCAAGGGCTTGTTCAAGATTGGCGTCAACAGGATCAACGCGAATCGTAAAGGAAGCCGGGTTGGTGTTCATGTAACTGACATCCATTTCGCGTTTGGTTATGGCGTAACAGTCAAGAATTAAACCAGTTCCCAATACGCCCAGAAAGATCGCCAAAATCACAAGCACAGAACGAGTTCGGTTCAGATTAAAATCACGCAGCACTTTTCTGAATAGTAGTTTCAATTGATGCACCTGCTGGTTAGGTCGCTTGTGATTATGCCGTCTTCAATGGTAATGATCCGGTCGGTTAATTTAGCTAGTTCGGTGTCGTGGGTCACCATAATGATTGTCTTGCCATCGTCTGTCATTTTGCGGAACAGTTCAACAACTTTGTTGGCATTGTAAGTGTCAAGATTTCCGGTTGGCTCATCGGCAACGATAAAGGGCGGGTTGTTAGCCAATGCCCTGGCGATGGCGGCTCGTTGCTGTTGGCCACCTGATAAATCGACCGGGAGTTTATTGGCATGTTCTCCAATCTCGACCTGATTCAGTAAATCCAGAGCAATGTTTTTTCGGTTTCCGGTGGGATAGCTACTGCATAAATCCATTGGCAGGATAATGTTTTCCAATATGGTTAAGGTCGGAATTAATTGAAAAAATTGAAAAATGATGCCGATGTTTTTTCCCCGCCAGGCGGTCAGGGCGGATTCAGTTAAGCTGTGAAGGGGACGATTGTCATAAATAATCTCTCCGGAAGTCGGTCTGTCAATGCCCGAGAGCATATTGAGGAGGGTTGATTTACCGCTGCCGGATTTTCCCAGGATAGCGATAAATTCCCCGGTTTTAAAGTTGAGGGTGGCATTTTTTAGAGCCGTCGTGCCGCCGGAATGGTCAGGGTATACTTTTGTGATATTTTTGAGGTTGAATTGCTTCTCCATGTTTTGTTACTCGCTTTCTGATAATTTTAAAATTGGTCTTGCTTGCACATTTTAACAAGTGTACAATATGTTCATAAATGAACGATTTGTTTAAAAACATTATACGAAGACCGGGCCATGGATACAAGGAACAGATCTACCGTAATGTTCACTACTGAACAAATTGATAGAATTGTCCAAAGGAGGAGCAAATGGAAAAAACAGACCGAAGAAGAGAAAAAACCAGAGCCTCAATCTATGAAGCACTAAGTGGATTACTTGAAGAAAAGAAATTCGCCAATATTACAGTTCAGGAGATTATTGATCGGGCAAATGTGGGCAGAAGTACATTTTATACGCATTTTGAAACAAAAGACGTTCTGCTTGACAGCATGATTGAAGAAATTTTTGAATCCCTGAATCTCAATTTAACCGTCCATATGAATGAAGCGGGACATCAAAACATGCTGCCAGTGGAAGAATTGCTCACTCATATACAGGAAAATCTAAAACCAATCAGGGGAATCTTAAAAGACGAAAGCGGCGAGCGCCTGGCATACAGACTCAAAAACTGTTGGAATGATAAATTGAAGGATGATTTTTTAAAACAGGTATCGGGAAAAGATTTAAAAGTTCCGGTTGATTTTCTGATCAACCATATTACCAGCAGCCTGGTTGAAATGATCACCTGGTGGTTGGATAGCGGTATGCAATACCCGCCCTCCAAAATGGCGGAATACTGGAAATTATTGATGAAGCCGGCGATGTTTTCTGTGATCGCCGAACAAAGCCGCAGTTAATAAGTTAAGTTAAGTTGTGCTTGGCACATTGGCTTTTAAAACGACATATTTATTTTGGAATAGCGCAGACTGGACTCATATTAAAGATTTAAGAAGGGAATTAATTAAAAATTAATGATGAAGGATGAATACTATAGAAATTGGATTTATCGATGCTGGAAAAGTCGGTACCTCTCTGGGAAACTATATTGGTGATATGGCATATCAATTGCCATATCACCAATAAATTAAATGAGCCTGGTACGGGAAAAGCTACTCCTGATTATTCAAGTGCTTTGGCAATTGTATGGATAACCGTATCTTCTGAAAAAGGTTTTGTGATATAATTTTTAGCCCCGGCATCAAGCGCCTCAAGAATTGTACTGCCTTTACCCAGTGCCGTAACCATCACTACTCTGGCCGTCGGATTAAGTTTTAAAATGTCCTTTAATCCGGTAATTCCATCCACCTTGGGCATGGTAATATCCATGGTAACCAGATCCGGTATTAATTCTTCATATTTTTGAAGTCCCTCAAAGCCGTCACCAGCTTCTCCAATAATTTCATGCTTTGCAGCTTCCAGAATCATTCTCAATTTCTTCCGGGATACAGCCGAGTCATCCACAATTAATATTCTCGCCACAAGAAAAACCTCCTATTATCATGTATTTTATGTAAACCACTAGTTCTTTAGTTCGTAAATTAGTTGCTTGCACGGGTTTCAGAAAAATCAGGATGCGCTTCAGCAAAAATAAAATCGATCTGACCAAAACTTAAATGACACGGGATGATATATAATTTTCCAGCAGGATTCACGATACCCGCCGCTTTTACTTCTGCCACTTGCAGATCAAGCTCGATGCCTTTATGGGCCAGTTCAGATAAAAATAATCCATTATGGCAATTCAGGAATTCACCCAATGAATCTTTAGCCAAGGCATCCAGTCCTTTCAGCTCTTCTTCTGCATAGATGGAGGCAAACCGTGTCAGGACTGTTTCGGAAGCAGCGAAACCGCTGAAAAATGGATACTCTCCTTCGATTCCCTGAGTCACCAGATAATCAAATGGATAAGACTCAACCGCTACGGCTGGTTCCATTCTGATCTCATCATCAATAAAGCGGACTATATTTCTGAGAAAAAGTTCAAAATACTCCCGCGGAATTCTATCCTGCTGAGCAGAGAGTGTTTTAAGAAAGATCTCTGCGATTTCTGTTATGTCATTATTTTTCAAAGCTTGTATTTCATCACTTGTCAATTGCGCATCTTCTCTATATTGGGCCAGAACATTTTCATATTTTTCAAGGGAAAAGAATCCCTTTTCAATGAGAATCTGCCCTAATAAACTATTTGATTTTTTCTGAGCATTTAACAGTTCATTCAACTGATTTTCGGTGAGATATCCCTCTTCAATAGCCAACTCCCCAAATTTTCGATCCTTGGCAGCTTGAATTCGATGTATTCTGTTGACTTGCGCCGCATTCATGTAACCAGAATCAATAGCCAAAACGCCTAGTTTCACCTTGTCTGATTTTTGTTCCGCTAACACCATTCTGAGTTCTTCCGGTTTGATTAATTTTTTCTCCAAAAGATAATTGCCAAAGTACTGATTAAACATAAAAGCCTCCTTTGTGCGCGTCTTATTGTTCACATATGTTTATATTATATCATTTTTCAATTCTTGTCTAGCATGACCTGGGAATTTTTCGGAACCTGTGAACATTTTTAGCCGCCGGAAGGAGAAAAAGATTAATTACCATTGACCCATACAAGTATATTGGCGTTGCCGCCTGGTTCTGATAAACCAAATACATTTCCTCTTTCCATGTTTTTCACCGTTCTTTCATTTTTTCTGTATTAGAGAGAATTCACGCATTTCTCCCTAATACAGAGCTTGTTAATTTCGCGTATTACCTGAATTATAAACCGGTGTAACTGAGAAGCAGGCTTTTTTACTGGGTTCAAAGCGCCCCCCATAATAGATTAAGCTGTGCCTGGAACCCGGGCTCACCACGCAGTAATGCACAACGCAGTAAGTTAAGTGTTCCTTTATGAATTTATTTTAGGTTTTATTTATCCTAAAATCATAGTACAATGAAACAAAGACCAGGAGGTGCTTATTATGCAAATCAATACCAAAAATCTAGTTTCAATTTCCGAAGCCAACCAGAATTTTTCGAAGGTTGCCCGGCTTGTCGATGAAAACGGCGCTGCCATCATTTTAAAAAACAATACCCCCCGATATGTCCTGATTGAGTTCAGCCAGTTTCAAAAAGAAGAAATCATTGGCGATGAAGAGGTGGAAACAATTGCCAAACGGATCCTTTCCAGACATCAGACCGCCTTTGAGGAATTAGCCAAATGAAACGGCTGTCCCTCCAGCAGGTGATGCGTCTTCACACCATGCTGATTAACGAGACCGGTGGCAGTGATGGCCTCCGAGATGAAAAGTTGCTGGATTCTGCTCTAAACGCGCCTTTTCAAAGTTTTGATGGTGAAGATCTGTACCAAACGATTCCGGCCAAAGCCGCACGTCTGGGCTTTTCACTGATTAATAACCATGCTTTTTTAGATGGCAATAAACGAATCGGTATTCTGGTTATGCTAACATTTCTGGAGATGAACGGCTTCATGCCTGATTGTACAGATGATGAACTGATCCAGTTGGGTATCAGGCTGGCTGCTGGACAAATTGATGATCTGCAACTGCTGGACTGGATTATCGATCATGTCTGAAACCAACCAAACCGGGGCTCTATAAACGGCTCTTTAATGGATCAGCTGATTAGTAACGCCAGCTCCGATGCGCATTTCGTGGGCAGGAATTCGATGATTTCATATTCGGCAATGCTTCCGATATGGAATGGATCTTCCGCGATGATGGCTTCAACTTCCTTTTGATCTCCGGCACGGCATAAAATGACGCCACCGTTTCTCGGGTTTCTTCGTCCAGACAAGAGAAATTTACCCTGGGCGTAGTATTTGTCCAGATACTCGATATGGGCAGGGATTGCCGCATCGACGGCTTCCAAAGGTTTGAGATATTTCAATAAAATTAAATACATAGTTTACGCTCCTTTACGTTAAAACATCGGGTTTTTCGTTGAGTGTAGCCGGGATGTTATCAATGATATTCTGGAGACTTCTGGCCTTTTTCAGCATCAGCATGGTGTCCCGATGGGGATTGGCGAAAATTCCCGGCCAGTCGTATTCATCATATTCCGGACGGTTCTGAAATGCCAGAATCGGTTCGTTCAGTGAAAATTGAGCTTTGACACCAGGCTTATTACCCCTGGCGTCCATCCTGAACCAATTATTTTCAATAAAAACAGCATTATAGGCATGGACACAATACCCCAGAGAGTCATCGTCGGCCAGGGTAATATGTTGATAGCGATGTTAACCCCAGGCACCATCACTAAATTAAGTTGAGCTAGGCACCAGGGCTACAGGTGCCTGGGCTTTTTCAAAAGTCGAAGGGGTCGGAGGGGTTGAAGGGGTGTTCTTTTGTATTATAGTGATTAAAAAAATCTAATCAAAGATTTTCGCCATAAGTAAAATAAAGCCTCCGACCCCTTCGAATGGCTTATTACTGGCGTTTGATCCCTCCGACATCCCTCCGAAAAGGTTTCGAAAATTGACACAACCCCTTCGCATTTTGCAAGAAAAGGCACATGCAAGTGAATTATTCACAGAAACGAAAGGATTTTTCAATGTGTTAAGTGTGCCTGCACCGGGGCTTCTATGTAATGGGTTTTAATGACTTTTTAGAATTGCATCAGCAATGAGTCGATCGAATTTTCTGACATCGATCCCTTTTCTTAAATTGACTTTAATATGACCTGCACGGGTCCAGAGTTCAACTTCTGCATTTAAATCAAGCAACTTACCAGCATTTTCGGTAGACCACATATTAACCGACGAGTAAGGCAAGGAGTATACTTCTATTTTTTTGCCGGTTAATCCCTGGGCATCTCTTACAATTAATCGCTTATTGGTAAAGACAGCACTGTCTCTGATTGTTTTATAAGCAGCTACAGCCTGCTCACCTTCAACTAACAATTCCTGTACATCTTGGGGAATTGGACATTCTGAAATAAAGGTCCATGATAAAATTTGACTTGTTTCTGCCATTTTTGGTCTCCTTTTGAATTATTATTAGTATTTTTTATAGCATAAGTGTACTTGACACCACCAGTGCTCGCAATTAAACAGCTTTCATAAACGAAAGAATGTTTCAATATGTTAAGTCAATAAGTTAAGTTGTGCCTGGCACCTGGGCTTCATATAAGGACTCCATTTCAGCATCACCAGAAAACTCAATCCGGGAAATACAGAAACCCACATTTCTGGCGGTTTCCTGATCAACCGCAAGTTCAATTCGCAACTGCCCATTTTTCGCCTTCAGGAGCAAATTTTTTTTACGCATTTCAAAGGTGAACTTGTCATAATGTGATTTAAAATTCACAGCGGCTTGCCGATGATGTTCGTTCAGTTCTTCCCAAAGCTCCTGGATTTCATCCAGCATGGATTCATCACCGATACGATAAATAATGGTAGTCATATGATTTTATCCTTTCTGATGTTTTACAGAACAATGTCCCAATAATTACCCCAGGGAAAGGCACAAACAACCGGTTAGCTTGTGTTACTCAGACTAATAAGTTAAGTTCAGCCCGGCAACGAATGCCATAGATGTACCTGGAACCAATTCAAAGATGCGAAGGGGTCGGAGGGGTCGAAGGGGTGTTTTTTTGTATTATAGTGATTAAAAAAATCTAATCAAAGATTTCCGCCATATAAAAAAAAGCCTTCGACCCCTTCGAATGGCTTATTACAGGCGTTTGATCCTTCCGCAACCCCTTCGCAATCCCTTCGCAAATTGGCACAACCCCTTCGCATTTTGCAAGAAAAGGCATATACAATTGAATTATTCACAGAAATGAAATGATTTTTCAATGTGTTAAGTGTGCCTGCACCGGGGCTTCTATGTAACGGGTTTTAATGACTTTTTAGAATCGCATCAGCAATGAGTCGATCGAATTTTCTGACATCGATCCCTTTTCTCAAATTGACTTTAATATGACCTGCGCGAGTCCAGAGTTCAACTTCTGCATTTAAATCAAGCAACTTGCCTGCATTTTCGGTAGACCACATATTAACCGACGAGTAAGGCAAGGAGTAAACTTCTATTTTTTTGCCGGTTAATCCCTGGGCATCTCTTACAATTAATCGCTTATTGGTAAAGACAGCACTGTCTCTGATTGTTTTATAAGCAGCTACAGCCTGCTCACCTTCAACTAACAATTCCTGTACATCTTGGGGAATCGGACACTCCGAAATAAAGGTCCATGATAAAATTTGACTTGTTTCTGCCATTTTTGGTCTCCTTTTGAATTATTATTAGTGTTTTTTTATAGCATAAGTGTACTTGTCACCATCAGTGTCCGCAATTAAACAGCTTTCATAAACGAAAGAATGCTTCAATAAGTTAAGTCAATAAGTTAAGTTGTGCCTGGCACCCGGGCTTAGGATTCTTATTACAAACCCAAGATTGCGGTCTTTATCATTGCCGTAGTTACAGCGGTTGCAATTTCTTTTACAGCATCCAGTACAAACGGAATACCTTTTGCGTTAATAGTATCCTTTGTTTTGTTCCAAACAGTATCACTTTTGATTTTATCTAAAAATTCGTGATCCTCCCATGTTAATCTACCCACACCAAATTGCAACAGTTCACCATCACCATATTGGCCTTCATAGTCATAGATCATACCTGCATCATGTAAAATGGCGCAGTGATAACCGATTATTTTCATATCATAACCATCAATTTGTATTTCATTATTATGTAACCAGGTATCAACATATTTTTCTTCAACGGTCAACAGTATTTCTCTTATAAGCTCCATATCTCTTTTCATGATCTTCCCCACAATCTTAAGTTAAGTTGAGCCAGGCACCGCCAACAAGAATACATTTCTAGATTATTATGATTTTTAAAGCCATCTATGAATAAATACTCAATTTTCAATTCATTTTCCCTCTTTCTGTGAGAATAGGTTTTTTAATAAAGTTAACACACTCTCTTCCCCCGCCTCATTCGTACCCAGTTCTCCGCGAAAGGCTTTGCCGAGGATTGTTTTTTTCATGGCTTCAATCTGGTCGATGAGGTCGATGAGGTCTTTGGCGTTTTGTTCTTTGGCAAAGAGGTCGTCGAGGATGCGGACGATTTCTTGTTGTTCTGGGATTGAACAATGGGGAATCTCAAAGGCAGCAATTTTTTTAGCATTTATATTGGACTGGTTAACACCATCCGTTTTCACGGAATTACAATATATTTTTGCTCTTTGTGAATTCATCATATAGTTTAGATAATAGCCGTTCAGCATGTCATTATTTTTTAAGCGGATTAAATAGCCGGCAAATATTGCTGGGAACTCCCCTCGATATACCGAAGTTTTACCCACTAATTCTGGGCTGTTAGTCCGGTTAAAAAGGACGTCCCCTTTTTTTAAAAGGTACTTCTCGATATCTTCTTCATCGTCTGTATATGCCAAGTTATTCCAACGGATTTCGCCCTGTTGCAAATTACCCATTCTAATAACCACGACTTTTCCTGAGGTAAGGGATTTTTTTGACGTGCCATATTGAAAACTTGTACAAAGCTCCGATAGTGGCTTAACCGACCAGCTCTCCATCCCAACCCCATTCACTTTCCGCCACTTTTTCGTCAGTTCGCCGGTGAAGGCCTGATGGAGAATGGCGGCTTTACGACTTTCGAAGCTGTCCAGAGCCTCCTGGATCAGTTCTTTAGCCTGGTCCAGCTTGTCAAAAAGGCTTTCGATGCGGTCGACGATGCGCTGTTGTTCGGCCAGAGGTGGGAGGGGAATTGGATATTCTTGAAAATTCCCTAGTTTGATATAATTTGTCGCTGATCCATATTGTTTATCAGCATTGTATTCTTTCCAAAAGCTTTTAAAGTGATAATAAACATATTTCAGGAGCAAACTTTTCTTTTTTTGTATGACATATGTGCGTTGGTATGCTTCAAATTTTCCTTCATAGTATAATGCTAATCCAACATTTGCACCATTTCCAGCTAATAAAATACTTTCTCCGTCAAAAGAAAAGCCATTACATCTAATTGGTTCAGCCGCACAAGTGAAAAACATATATTTACCATTTGCTGTACCATAATTTGCATCTTTTTTACCTGTTGTGATTGTTACGTTACTCCCCAACCTCGTCCAAACCCAATTCCCCGGCACCTTATAAGGCCAATCCTCTTCCCTAACCAGCGCTTCCGCCAGCAATTCCTCACTGGTCAATTCTTGTTTCTTCTTCGCCATCCCTACGCCTCCAGTGAACGGAGTTCTTTGAGCACACTGTTAATCAGGTCGACGGCTTCTTCCAGTTTGGCGACCATTTCTTCGCCGCTTTCAATCGGGTTCTGCATGTCTTCATAGTCGATGATGCTGTCGTCTCTTATCAGGCCGAGGTCGAGGCTGTTGTTTTTTTCGGCGATCTGTTCCCGGGTAAAGCAGGAAAAGCGTTCGTCGGCCACGGCGCTGCGGTCCTCGGCGGTGTAGGCTTTGATAAAGTCCGCAAAGTGTTCGTCGTTGAGGGTTCTGGTTTTACCGAAGGTCTGCATGTTGGTGCGCAGATCGTAGAACCAGACTTCGCTGGTGTTGTTCTTTTCGGTTTTGCCCCGGGTAAAAAAGAGCACGTTGGTTTTAACGCCCTGGGCGTAGAAAATCCCGGTCGGCAGCCTTAATATCGTATGGAGGTTGCATTTGTCCATCAGATCGGCGCGGATTGAGGCGCCGTCGCCGTCGGCAAAAAGGACGTTGTCTGGCAGCACCACGGCAGCCCGGGCCTTGCCGTCGGCTTTCAGGCTGCGATAGATGTGCTGAAGAAAATTAAGCTGCTTGTTGGACGAGGGAAAGGTCAGATCATCCCGGGTACTGCGCTCGCCGCCTTTCTTGGTGCCAAAGGGCGGGTTGGTCAGCACGACGTCGTAATTTTTCATCGCCTTGCCGGCATTGGACAGGGTGTCCCCCAGCAGAATCTCGCCTTCAATATCGTGGAGCATGGCGTTCATCAGAGCTAGCCGATGGGTATCGTGAACCAGCTCGCAGCCGGTGAAGGCTTCATATTTTTGGAAGTCCTGCTTGGTCTGGGAACCAAGATCAAAATAATTGTCGGTCTGTTTTTTGAGATAGCGGTCGGCGGCGATCATAAAGCCAAAAGTGCCGCAGGCGGGATCGTTGCAGCGTTCTCCGGGCTGCGGGGCGATCAGCTTGGTCATGATGTTGATCAGCACCCGGGGGGTGAAATACTGGCCGGCGCCGGATTTCTTTTCGTTGGCGTTCTTTTCCAACAGCCCCTCGTAGAGGTTGCCGAGGCCTTCCTCCTTGGCGGAGTACCAGTCCAAAGCGTCGATGTTTAAGATGATCTTTTCGAGATTTTTGGGCTCGTCAATATTGGAACGGGCGCCGGCATAGATCTGGAGAATCCGGCCGCTGGTTTCTTCCCCCAGATGGGTGAGCAGCTCGTTGTAAAAGCGTTTGAGCTCGACACCCTGTTTTTTGACCAGCACATCCCAGCGGTAAGCCTCAGGGATGGCCCCGTCGGTGCCGGTTTCTTTGGCCATTTTCAGAAATAGAATATAGGTCAGTTCGGTGACGTACTGGTGGTAGGTGATGCCGTCGTCTCTGAGTACGTTGCAGAGATTCCAGAGTTTGGATACAATTTCCTGATTATTCATGATGCTGCGTTTCCTCCATCGTCATATAGATAGTCATTGAGTTCGGTAATCAATTCATTTAATTGGTTTTTAAAAACCTTGTTGATTTTGGCAAAGCCGCCCTGGGATTTGAAGGCGCCGGACTCGAAGGTGGCGGGCTCGAGAATGGTTTCAGCCAGCAGATTCTTTTCGATGCGACCCAGCCAGTTTTCTTCCATCTTGCTGAAGCGGTGCTGCTTTTTAAGCCGGGTCACGGCATTGCGGATGCGTTGTTCGTGGCTGATCAGCGCGGAGCCGAGAGCCTGCTGGCGGATGAAGCTGATGATGTCGGCGGCGATGTCCTCGTTGGTGACGGCCTTCCAGGCACTGTTGAGCTGGGCTTCGGTAAACTGATTGCGGTCCAGCTCAAGTTTCAGGCTTTTCAGACTGTCCCGGGTCATTTCTGAGGGACTGGTGCAGACGGTTTTCAGGGCGATGATGCGGTTTTTGTTGTCGGCAATAAAGGCGTTGAATGCCTTCAGATAGTCTTCGGGTTTGGCCCCGGCGCCGTAGCCCCGTTCATGGGCGACGAGTTCGTCCTCGGCATCGGAGATCACCAGCGGTCGCGGTCCCCGGTGGCTGCTGTTTTTGAGTATTTCAAAAACCGGAGTACAGGCCAGCAGTTTATTTCTGGCGGCATCGACGGGCAGGCTTCGCAGGGCGTTGACAAAGTCCTCCGGGCTGTCACAGCCGGTGAGATCAACAAACTGGGCCAGCGCGGTTTCATCCATCTGGCGCTTGTTGCGCTGGAGCTTGGCGATGATCATCTCGATCTGGTTTTTCTGCTGCTTCTCGGTTTCCAGCACGGCCAGTCCGGCCAGCAGATCATCATAACTGATGCTGGGGTTGGCCACCACCGGTTTCATGGTGCTGTAGGGGTCCAGGGTTTCATACACGCCGACCGGGTCGTAAATCTCAAAATGGGTTTTGTCGATGGCCGGGCAGAGTCTTGTGGCTCGGCCCATCATCTGTTCAAAGAGAATCCGGGATTTGACCCGGCGCATGAAGATGATCGTGGTGATTTCCGGCACGTCGATGCCGGTGGTCAGCAGATCCACGGTGACGGCGATGTTGGGGTATTTTTCATTCTTGAAATGCTTGATGGCTTCCAGCACTTTTTTCTTGTTGCCGCCGCCGACGCTACCGGTGATTTTCAGGATGGCATCGTTGTCCACGCCCATGGGTTCGTAAATCTCCTTGAGGATTTTCACGATCAGATCGGCATGGTTGTCGTCGACGGCAAAGACCAGGGTCTTGCCCTCCCCTTCGGGATCCAGATCGTTGGCGATTTCGGCCAGCACGGTGCGGTTGAAGTTTTCGGTGATCACCTGTCGGTTGAACTGCTCGACCTCGAATTTAAGCTCGTCTTCGAGCTGATCGCTGTTCATGATTTCACCGGTGACCGGGTCGTAAATCACCAGGGTATCCCCTTTTTCGTAGACGATGCCTTCGGTGGAAAGCCGGGTGGTGATGGTGTGCGGGGCGTCATGATCGACCAGAAAGCCTTCGATGACGGCTTCCCGGTAGCTGTAGCTAAACACCGGCGGCCCGAAAATCGCGCTGGTGTGCAGGGCCGGAGTGGCGGTCATGGCTACCTTGACGGCGTCGAAGTATTCAATCACCGCGCGGTATTTGCTGATGAAGTCGTCCTGGTTGCGGTAGAACAGCTCATCGTCGCTGAGGTCCTTGTCCAGAATGTAGCCCCGGTGGGCCTCATCCACGACGATCAGGTCGTAGTCGGACACGGCGGGGATCTGGTCCGCATCGTTGTCGAGAATCCGTTTCACCATGCTCTGAACCGTGGCCACATGGATGCGGGTTTCCTGATCGATGTCTTTGTCTTCGAGATTCTTGATGTTGTAGATGGCATCCAGCGTCATCAGGTCTTCGAGGCGGACTTCCCGGAAGACGTCCTGGGCCTGCTCGCCGAGGGCGGATCGGTCCACCAGAAAAAGAACCCGCTTGAACCGGCCGGTTTTCAGAAGACGGTAGATCAGCCCCAGAATGGTTCGGGTTTTGCCGGTGCCGGTGGCCATCGACAGCAGGACTTTGTCGCGCCCGTCGATGATCGCCTTTTCGGCCGCCGTGATGGCCTCAATCTGGTAGGCTCTCAGGTTCAGACCGTTTTTGTTGGTGAGAAAATCGGTGGGCATGGCGGCCAGGGCGTTGTTAGCGGCGCTGATGTCCGTCGCAAGCAGTTCGATGATACCGGTGGGACTCATCCAGCCCTGCAGGGCTCGGGGGATGTTGGCCTCGCTGCGGGCGTCGCGGAACCAGATGCCGGATTTTGTTTCCATCTGTTTGAGGTATTTGCGGCCGTTGGTGGCAAAGAGAAAGGGCGCTTTGTAGCCGTCCCAGTTGTTGATGACGTAGGCGGCGTCCCCCTCCTTCACGGTCTGCGCGTAGGACTTGCACTGGTAGTCAATCACCGTGGGAATGTCGATGGCGGCGCGTTTGGCTTCGATGATTCCGACCAGTTTTGTGCCCACAAACAGGGCGTAGTCGGCATAGCCTTTCTGGCTGACGGTGGAGTCGGTGGGCCACTCGGCAATGGCCAGGTTCCGGCCTGGCTGCGGGCGGACGCCGCGGGCGTAGCAGAGATTGACGGTGTCGGCTTCCCAGCCCACTTTTTTGAGCTGGTTGTCAATCAGGTAGCGGGTTTCGGCTTCGGTGAGGTTGAGGTGTTCGGCGGCGGTTCGAGCCTGCGTGATGCGCTGCTGAGGGGTGGCCGGGGTGACCGGGACCGCTCGGACCACTTTCTGTTTCAGGGCTGCGATCAGGGCTTCTTTTTCAGCCAGCTCTTTCTGGAGCGCCACCTGTTCTTGAGCCTGCTGCTTTTTCAGAGCGTGGAGCTGGGCCTTTGTTTTTTTCAGGTAGAGGCTGGCGTCCACGGTCGATTTCTGTTTGGGCAGCATAAAGCCGGCGGGCTGGTAGGCCCAGTCGCCATAGACCTGCATGAACCAGACCCCCAGCTTGTAGGCCATTTCCAGCAGGATGGCGGCGTCTTCAACGGCGCCGTAGCCTTCGTGGACAGCGCGGTTTCTGGCCTTGCGCAGCGCGTAGAGCATATCGTCGATGTCCGGCGCAATCAGGCCTTCCCGTTTCAGGGCTTTGATGCGGTTGGCATGGGTGTTTTCCACTTCCGGCGGCGCTACGGCGTCAAACTCCATCATCAGGTTGACCAGGGTTTCGCCGAAAAGCCCCAGCTTGATGATGCAGGAATTGCCGTCAGTGTAGAGGTAGTCTTCGGCCAGGCTGCCCATCATGGCCAGTTCCGGAAAACGATTGCCTAAAAATGCGTAATTTGATTTCATAAACATCCCCTCGGTTGATGGTTTCGTACTAATAGCGCTATTGTATCACTTAATGGAGCGGAAATAAAGATTGCGGGGGTATTTTCGGCAATAAAAAAAGCGGCGCAGAGACTGTCGACAAAACCCGTACCGACCAATTGTTAATCCAGAGTTTTTTTATTTGCTCACGATGCTTCATTCCTCTTCAAAAACATGCTATCAGGCAACTTTTCTGAAAAGATGAAAATATTCATATATATAAATATGGAAATCAATGGCATTCAGCGAAAATAGAAAACGCCGTCATGACTCATTTTCAGCTCTTAGTTTTACTTTTTAGCAAGCTAATTCATATTAACTTAAACGTAAATTAATCATATTTTTATAAAATATCCCTTAAAATTTCCAAACTTCACTTAATAATGTCGTAGTATTTCCTATTATTATACCATTCTTCTTTCCCTCAAAAACAAACTAACCAATTTGATTGCTCTTGTTTCTTAAATGAATTTAACCCAAACTTGCAAAATTACCGGGCATAATGTATTATTCACATTGCCAATTTGTAAATAAATTGCAACGATCAATGATGTATTTAAGTCACAAACGTCACCGTGACACCATCATGTATTGACAACGGAGGTCAAATGAAGAAAAATTTAATAAAAAGTGTATGTGTGAGTCTTGCCTTTGTTTTTTGTCTGGGCGTAGTGCCTGGTCCAGTAATGGCAGAAGAACAAACCGTAGATGTAACACAAATTGCCCAGGCTGTTGAAACTGTTCAGGCCGAATCAGCAGCTTCCCTGCCAAACCTATTTTCAGCACGAACCACTGCGCCTGGTTCCGATAATACCTATTTCTTTGCTGATAATCCATATGCTCAAGGCGGATATGGTATGCCAAACTGTACTGCTTATGCCTTTGGCCGGGCTTATGAAATTTTGGGAACCAAACCCAATTTGGGCATGGGTAATGCTAATTCCTGGTGGGCCTATAACCTGAGCACGGGTTATTATCCATCCGGTTCCACCCCCAAACTTGGCGCAGTTATCTGTTGGGGCGGCAGTTCAGACGGCCATGTAGCAATTGTTGAAGCCATCAATGGGGACACTGTCACGCTTTCCGAATCAACTTATAGCGGTATCTACTTCCAAAACTACACCTATACAATCGGTGCTGAAGATTCAACCTCAGTGGGTGGATTCCAGGGTTACATCTACATTGGCGATTATATTGATGCCGCATCCGATACAACCCCGCCGGGATTATCTGATGTACTTGTCACCGATTTTGAAGGAAAAGGAATCCGAGTTACTGCCCTCGTTTCTGATGATTTAAGTGGCGTCACTAAGGTTAACTTTCCTGTCTGGACCGAAAACGGTGGTCAGGATGATTTAATCTGGCATGAAGGAACCGTTGAAGGTAACGTGGCCAGCTGTTATATTCCCTACAGTGAACACAATAACGAGCTGGGCGACTACAAAGTTCATGTCTATGCCTACGACAAAGCCGGTTTATATAGTATGATTGGTACATCAATCACAAGAGCCGACACTTTTACCAGCCTGGGTGAAGTAGCTCTCAATAGCTAATAACTTCACCAAAAAAACCTTCCAGTTGAACGTCAATCGACGTCACTGGAAGGTTTTTTTATTTTTTTGCTGGTTATTAGCTATTTTTCAGGATAACCTGATGATGATAAACCATCAGAACCACTTTTAGTACTTATCCATTTCCATATCATCCAGCACAATCAGCGGTTTTTCCGTTTGTGGGCTAACTTGTACCGCTTTTTCCAGAGAGGATGAAGAAACCGTCTGTCGTGAGCTGTTTGCATGACCCGTCTTCGCTTTCAGCTTAAACTCTGAAACCATATTCTTCAGCAATTCTGCCTGACCTGATAATTCTTCGCTGGCAGCGGCGCTTTCTTCAGCTGTTGCCGAATTGGTCTGAACCACCTGGGAAACCTGTTCAATCCCCTGAGTGATCTGAGCAATGCTGGTGGCCTGATCATTGGATGCCATCGCAATGTTGCTGACCAGATCGGTTACTTTTGCAACTGATTTTAAAATACCTTCCAGACTTTCGGCAGTGTCATTGGCAATTTTTGTGCCGGCTTCTACCTTGTCAATGGAGCCTTCAATCAAGCCAGTTGTTTCCTGGGCGGCTTCCGCACTCCGGGCTGCCAATGTACGAACTTCTTCAGCTACTACCGCAAAACCTTTTCCATGCTGACCTGCCCGAGCCGCTTCAACTGCCGCATTGAGAGCCAGAATATTGGTTTGGAATGCGATATCATCAATGACTTTAATAATCTTGGAAATATTATTGGAGGATTCATTGATTTCTTCCATGGCATTGACCATGTCTCCCATTTGTTTGTTACCTGCTTCAGCCGTCGCCCGAACTTCAAGCGTCCGTTCATTGGCGTCGTTGGCGTTTTGAGCATTTTTCTTGGTTTCTTCAGCCACTTCATCAATGGAGGCTGACAATTGCTGGATCGCACTTGCCTGTTCAGTTGTCCCCTGGGCCAGCGCCTGGCCGCCATCGGATATCTGTCGGGATCCCGCTTCCACCTGGTTTGCCGAGTTCCCGATTTCTGTCAGAATTTCACTGAGGTGGGCGGTGATATCGTTAATGGCATATTTGATATTGACAAAGTCCCCCAGATATTCAGCAGTGATTTCCTGATTGAAATCGCCATTGCTGACTTTTTCCAGAGTTTCGGAGATTTCCTGAACATATTGTTTCAGAAAGGTAATGGTTTTATTCATATCTTCTTTGATCTGACCGTTTTGTCCCAGGTAATCGCCGGTCATCGCAATACTGAGATTACCCTGAGCCAGTTCGTTAAGTACCTGGGATGCTTCCTGCATTGGTTCAGTCAAAGCATCCAGGGTATTGTTGAAGCCGTTGATTACCTTGGCATAATCGCCCGGGAACCGTGTCGCGTCAGCCCGGTTATTCAGATCGCCTGCCACCGCAGCTTGGGCCATACTATCAGATTCTTCAAGCAGCATGATGATGTTTTCCATCAGCTTAATAAAGCCTGGAATCAATTGATCATTTTCACTGTTTCTGCCAGTTGCCTTTAACCCAGCCAGCATTTTCATATCACCGTTTGAGATATCGTCCACAGCATTGACCATGATCATTAAGGAATCTTGAATGGTATTAATAGATTGAGCAATTTCTCCGTAAATCCCGGAATAATCGGCTTCAATTCTTTGGGTGAGATCATTTTTGCTCATCAGCGCCAGAATTTCATTGCCTGCGGTCAAAGCTCCTAAACCATCAATACAGGAGTTGATACTGTTTTTAAGATCATTGAAATCGCCATTGTATTCGGTTGTGATCCGTGGTGGAATCTGACCGTTTCCGATTTGTTCGATCGCTTTTAAGGCCACTTTTAATGGATTTTTATAGGCTACACTCACCGAGTCCACCCCTTTAATCAGATCTCTGAAGCTGCCAGAATAATTCTCAATATTCTCCTGATAATCCAGACGTCCATCCAATATTGATTTTTCAGTTTTTGTGATCCCGTCATAGATTTTATTCATTTCATCAATAACGGCAATCAGCGAATAGGACAATACATCTTTGTCCGACAGGGGTTTTATTTCCACCCCAAAGTCACCTTCTGACAACCGTTGGGCAGCTTCCGCCTGCTGTTTACGGTTTTCTGTCATTTCGTTAAAGGCAATGGCCAAATCAGCTATTTCATCGGTGCTCTTGACTTCCACGGATACGTCCACATCACCCAGTGCTAATTTTTCCGCCGCTTCTTTAATCCCGATAATCGGATTTACTACGGCTCTTTTGGTGCTGATATAGATGGCCAGACTGCCACCGACAGCGACTAATAAGGTGATCAGAATCAGAATCGTTCTAAGATTGGTCACATTGGCATAAACGGTGCTTTCATAATCTCCCAGTCCCAATAACCAGCTAGTTCCCTCGATCGGAACAATTTGAGTGATTCTTTTTTCGCCCTGATAGGTATAATGAATCAGATTACCTTTGGTCATATCGATGCTTTGTAATTGCTTACCCAGATTTGCCAGATCGCCGCCTTCTTCAGCTTCCTTGATAGCATTTCGCTGATCCAACACCAGCTGTTTATCGGCATGGGCATTGATGACGCCATCTTTGGTAATAATAAAGGCAAAACCGGTTTCGCCCACGCCGAGATTATCAGTAATACTGTTCAACGCCGTGCCATCCCGTCGTCCCATCAGAATACCAACAACCTGGCCATTGCTTTTAATTGGGGCAACTTCCAGCACCACTGGTCCATTGGTCACCTTGCTGATGGATACATCGGAGATTCCCGGCGTGCCTTTAAGTGCATCGGTATACACAGCCCGTTCTGACAGCTGAGTTGTGTCGCCGCTGACGACATAGTGAGCCATCAGATCCGGGGTCATCACTGCGATATCAAGATAGCCCAGCTCAGTAACCTTCCCCGCGAGATAGGCTTTTTGAGCCTCCCAATTCATGGATGATACCGTATCTGTTTCAGCGACCTGGGTTAATTCCCCTAATTGTTTGGCCACCGTTGAACCCACATATTTAGAACTGGAAACCGCCGTTTCTTCCAGATAACTCTCGGTATTATCTGTCAATGCCCGGGAGGACAACATCACGGCTACAATCCCCAAAATAAGACTCCCAATAATAAGAATCGCACCGAGTAATGATACCAGCTTAAGAAGAAGCGAAACTTTTTTTCCGCTCATCATTTCTGAAGTTTGATTATTCATCTTTTTCTGCCCTCCGATTCTTTTCAATTTTTGTGTTCCGTCGGTTGAATACTCTTTTTCCCATGCCATTGACTCCTTCCCTGTTTTATATATTGTTCTGTCGCGATGCTTATCCATTTTTAGACGCATGCTCTTTTCGACTGTCGGTATAAAAGCATCACCTTAGATCATGATGCTCGAGTAAAACATCGACATATTTGCATACTTATTAAGGGTAAATAGTTGTGCTTTTGAGCAACTTTTATCCCCTTGTTAAGCACCAGTAGCGTTATTGTCTTGCTTCAAGGAGCGAAAATAAAGATTGCGGGGGGATTTTCGGCAATAAAAAAGCGGCGCAGAGACTGTCGATAGACTGTGCGCCGCAAAGCTTTCGGGTTTTTCCGGGTACTAAACCGGATAATCAAAGGAGAATGAATCGCCGGGCTTGCCGATCAGGAGCAGATAGGAGCCGGCCGTCACCGCGGTGCCGGCGGCGTCGCTGGCGAGACTGTCGTAATTTGGCTGCAGATCGGGTCCGTAAATGACAATGCGGCCGCCGTCAGGAATGTCAGCACTGAAAGTGCCGTCCTGATCGAGCTTTCTGACGACGTTCAGGCCATCGCTGCCGATGCTGATCGGCTCACTCTTCGTGAGAGAAACTGCATCGGCGGTATTCATCATTTGATAATTCATCATCGTTAAGGTGTCTTTCCCGCCACTCGTGGTGATGACCGACTGCGCCAGATCTCGGCCGTAAGGCAGTATCATCTGCGTCGTGGTGGCGTCCTTTAAACCGTAGAGGGTGGTGCCGCCCTGATTGGACGTAGAATAAACATAGCCGGGCAGCTCCGCCAGCACACCGGTTTTACAGGCGATGGCGCTGGAATCGATGGCGCTGAGGTTGACGGGAATCCAGGATTTGCCGCTGAAGCGACTGGTGTCGAGAGCCGGATCGCCGGCTTCCAGTTTCTGTCCTGAAACAAAGCCCGCATCGGTCAGAGAATCATAGACCACAAAGAGTTTTTTACCGTCGTTTTCGGTAAAACCGAACCGGTAGCCCGCCGGCATATGAAAATAGCCATCGCTCAGATAAGGAAAGCTGCCCTGAATTTCAAACGCGCCATCTTTGTATTTCTGGTAGATCATGGCAGTTTTCTCGTCATTGAAGTCGATTTTCATGATGGCCGAGCCATCCCCGTAAATCCCGGCATTGGACAGGATGGTAGCGGGGATGGTGGCGGCGGTGGGCTCTACTTTGGTGAGCTCTTCAACCTGCCCGATGCCGTTTTCATCAATCAGCGCCTGGACAATATCATTGGCGATACCGGTGACATCGGCGTTGCCGGCAAAGACAATGGCCACGGTGATATTCTGATCAGGCAGAATATAGAGCTGCGAGTTATACTGGGGCGACCCGCCGTTTTTGCCGATCACCCGCACCTTCTGCAGTTCAAAATCCGGCAGTGAAACGCTGTCCCAGCCCAGCCCATAGGGATAAAGCGGGGTTCCCGACGGTAGCGTCTCCGCTCCGTATTGGGGACTGGTGTATTCGGCCAACATGGCGTCATTCATGATTTTGCCGTCGAGCAGCGCCTGGCCGTATTTGCACAGATCCACCGCCGTCGATGCGATGCCGCCGGAACCGAGGCTGTTGATGTATTCCACCGGTGCGGCAGTGCCATCCTCGTTGTATTTCCGGGCAATGTTGGTGTTGTCCGTTTTATAATTGCAGCTGGAATTTGTCATGCCCGCTTTTTTGAAGATATTCGCCGCCAGATAGTCGGCAAAAGACTGGCCGGAAACTTTTTCCACCAGAATCTCGGCGAAGGTGAAACAGTCATTGCAGTAGACGCTGATCTTGCCCGGATCACCCTTCAGCTCAGTTCCCGCCAGATAGGCCAGAAAGTTTTCGGTATAGTTGGGGTCCGGTTCGGTTGTTTCGGCATTGTTGGTGTAGGTGCCCGGAAAGGCGGCGCTATGGTTCAGCAGCATTCTGACCGTGATGTCGCGGTAGCGGCTGTCCGGCATGGTGAACTCCGGCATGTAGTCGACCACCGGTTTATCGAGCGCCAGTTTTCCGTCCTGGCAAAGCTGCAGGATGGCCGCCGCCGTGAACACTTTGCTGACCGAACAGATATTGTACTGGGTATCCGTGGTCACCGCAAGCCCGGCGGTTCGGTCAGCCATGGCAAAGCCTTCGTGATAGACAACTTTGCCGTTGTCCATAATGGCGACAGTGGCGCTGGACGCACCGCCGGCGGATATGGCATTCCAGATCTCCGTTCGCGCCGTCGCCATGGTCTTTTCATAACTGCGGGACGCCGTTTTGGGACTGCACCCCGTCATCACCGAAACCATCAGGACCAGACTGAGTCCCAACACCAGAATTTTTCTTCTCATTTTCATCTCTTTCCTTTCAGACTATTTTCCGTTGGTTCTTTTTTACCCTATTATTATGAATTTAGCAACCCTTTTCTGCAGTAAAAAAACGCCATTCCGGTCACGAATGACGTTTTTTCTGATGCTGGTCATTTAATTATCTGCCGCTCGATCGGAGTGTTCCACGCGGATGTTTAAGAGTTCTTCCCAGTTTTCAATGAATAAATCTGTGATCCTGGGATCAAACATGATGCCTCTATTTTCCAGCAGATAGTTTTTGGCAGCGGCCAGCGGCCAGGCTTCCTTGTAACAGCGTTCATGAGAGATCGCATCGAAAACATCGGCAATGGACACAATGCGACTGAAAATATTGATATTCTCACCCCTAATCCCATTGGGGTAGCCGGAACCATCCCACCGCTCATGATGGCTCAAGGCGATGATGCCAGCAATTTTCATGATTTTATGGTGCGATTTTTTCAGGATATCGTAACCGATGGTCGTCTGTGTCTTCATACAGTCGAATTCGGTCCGGGACAGCGCGCCCGGTTTGCATAAGATGTGATCTGGAATGCCGATTTTGCCGACGTCATGCATCGGCGCGGCAATTTTCAGCAGCGTGGCATCTTCCTTGCCTAATCCATATTTGAGCCCGATCAGATAGGAATACTCCGCCACGCGAACGACGTGCTTCGCGGCCTCTTTTGAACGGGTTTCAATGATCTGACCGAGGGTATAAATGACTTCTTTCTGAGTTTCAATGATTTCTTCATTGGCCCTCAGCAGCCGTTGCTCCGCGTGTTTGATATCCGTAATGTCCTGAATGACGCCGATGATGCCGGCGGGTTCTCCCATCAGATCGGTGAACAGGGCCTTGTTGAAAATGACATCCTTCTTTTCCCCGGCGGCGGTCCCCACGTGCAGCTCATAGACCTGTTTTTGCTTCGTCTCAAGCAGTTCCAAATCGGTTTGCTGATAAACGGAAGCCTCTTCATCCGTGAAAATATCAAAGGCCGTTTTGCCAATATACTCGGAGGGACAGAGTCCGCTCGCTTTCTCAAACGCTTTATTGCCACCGAGGAAGCGCAAATCCGTATCCTTGTAAAAAATCGGTGCAGGGACGGCATTCATCACGGCATTCTGAAAGTTCATCACATTATACAGTTCATCCATGGTCTCATGGATCTTGATGTTGGTGAAGCTGAGCTAAGAGACGTAACTCGCCATGCCGGCATAGAAATTCATCGCCGTTTCAACCTGACGATGGGTAAACAGCGGCACCCGGGACAGCGCGTCCAGATAAGCTTCTTCATCAAAGCCGAAGGACTGCGCCTGTTTCCGGAAGTAGTCGTAATCGATGGGCTCATCCTGGTAAAAAAACTGCCCCAAATATATGTGGCCCATCCGCTGATTTCCGACATAAATCGGGGTCGCAATATCCCACAGATTGTTTTTGCATTTGTACTGGCGGTATTCCCCCACGGCAATCCCTTTGGTAATTTCATAGTCGCTTTCTAAACAGTTTTTGCAGGCGGCCGGATTGACGCGGTGAAACTTGACGCAGATATCCTGCCAGCCCTCTTTGACGATGATGTTCCCGTTCAGGTCAATAATCCCAACCGGAATTCCCGTCAACTCATAGAAATAATCCATGATACTCTGGAATAAGGCGGCGTCCATCACCTCTCCAAGGCTGAAATTGATGGGGGTTGTCGGGTTTTCCAGGACCAGATGTCGGGAATTCAGATAATAACTTTTCACTTCCTCAGGTGCCCCCAAATTAATATGCAGCAACGCCATCGCCTGGGAATCCACATAGACGGCACTCACGTCGATATTGATCATATGGTTGGCTTGACTTAAAAAATAAGTTTTGAACTCGAATTTTTTGTCTTTTTTCAGCTTCTCGAAATAGGCCAAAAACTGGGTTAAAGTCAATCCGAAATTCAAATCAAGAATAAAAACACCGGTTAATTGTTCAAGGTCTTTCTCGAGTAAATCAGCACAGGAAGCACTGGCTCCAAGTACAAGGCCATCGGCATTGACAAGCATAATTTTGTCGTTAATCGTTGTTTGATCCATCGCGTCTCCTTCTCCTCAACACAAAATAAAACGATGATCAGCGCACGGCATGTTCAAGTATTAAACCATCCCCGCAAAAGCAGCGACGCATCTGAGCTTATTATACCCGTTTTCAGCCGTCAATCGCATATCGAGACTGAGATATTTTTCATTTAGTTCCTTTTTACCTTATTTTCAAGAATATAGCAACACTTTTCGGCAATAAAAAAACGTCATCCTTTAACGAATGACGTTTTTTTATGATGCGGACTCAGTCCGCTTTTTAATTGGTGCTTCGCTGTTTATCGCAGCATGATCGGGCTCAGGCGGTTTTTAGCAGTCCTTTAGCCCCGCACAGCTTAGTCAGCTCTTCGCCGACGATCCGGGTCATCTGATTGAGGTCGATGTTTTCGCCGTTGAGGACATCATACCAGCCCCCGGTCACGGCATCACCGACCGTCTCTTTGAGGATGCCGCCGACACCGCTGTAGATTTTTGCGATGGTAACGGTGGTTCCGCTGAGGGCTATCTGGATGACATACTTGTCAACCGCCGGAAACTGAATGCAGTGCATGATTCCTTTGCCGGTCAGCTGGGGTTCGCCACAGGGATAGGTACCCTCCTTCATCACATCATAGAGCTCTTCATAGGTCAGCTTCTTGTTGAGCTTCACCTTGTCGTAGCCTTTAATCATATCTTTGCTGCCTTTTTTAAACTTATCAAATAATCCCATTACATGTTCTCCTCCGCTAAAGTTTTTAAAAAAGATTGATGTTTCGTATCAGTCTTAAAAAATTGTATCAATGTTAGCCACTGATTTCAATTACCGTTCACGCCGAAAAACGACTGTTCACGCAGTTTAGAAACAAGACGGCCAATTTGATGTTGGTGGAGTATACAAAGGATACTCGGATCTGCTTGTCCGATGATGGGGAGGGTTTTCAAGCCTTACAGAAATGTTTTATAATCCTCGTAGTTTTTGCGCAGCAGTTCCGGGGTATCCAGACCATAGGGACATTTTTCCTTGCACTGATCGCAATGGATGCAGTCCTCGATTTTTTTCATCTTTGCCTGCCCTTCCGCCGATAACAGCGAGGCTGACGGCGAACGGCGCAGCAGCAGACTCATTCTGGCGCAGTTATTGATTTCAATGCCCTGCGGACAGGGCATGCAGTAACCACAGCCACGGCAGAAATTGCCGGCCAGTTCTTTCCGGTCACCCGCAATTTTCGCTTCCATCGCATCCGTCAGCATGGGCGGATTTTCCTGATAGGACAGAAATTCATCCAGTTCATTTTCCCGCTGAATCCCCCAGATCGGTGCCACATGGTCAAACTGTCGCAGGTAGGCATAGGCGGCTTGCGAATCGGTGATCAGCCCGCCCGACAGCGCCTTCATGGCAATAAAACCCATGTCGTTGGCCTTCGCGTCATTAACGATCTGGAGATCTTCTTCACTGGCAAGATAGCAAAACGGAAACTGCAGCGTATCGTAAAGACCAGAGTCAATTGCCTTTCTGGCGACGGTCTGGCGGTGGTTGGTGATGCCGATAAAACGTATTTTTCCCTGTTTTTTTGCTTCGAGCATGGCGTCATAGAGACCGGATTCATCCCCGGGTTTGGGGCAGAATGACGGGTTGTGAAACTGATAGATGTCGATGTAATCCGTCTTCAGATTCGTCAGACTCGTTTCCAGCTCCTGCCAGAAAACATCGGCAGTCTGCGCCCCTGTTTTCGTGCTGATAATGATTTTTTCTCTGATCCAGGAAAAAGCGGCACCGAGTTTTTCTTCACTGTCGGTATACCATCGGGCGGTATCAAAGTAATTCATGCCATTGTAAAAGGCCTTCTGCAGCAAATAGACGGCATCCTTTTTTTCGATCCGTTGGATCGGCAGCGCCCCAAATCCATTTTTGTTGACCTTTATTTTTGTTTTTCCTAAAATAACCTGATCCATGATTTTTCTCCTCCAGTATTTGTGATTTTAGTCTAGTTTAACATATCCCATCAGGACTGTGTAAAATGATTGAAAAATTGCTGGAAATGCAGGACATGATCCACCAATTAAATCCGCCCGCAAAGGCATCCGCGTTGCCGCGGGTTTTCCATTCGCCAGCCAGCGCTGCATTGGAAAGCAATGATATAAGCGATGACGCCGCCAGTGTCAGTACCGTTAAAAGGATGAGCTTTGTGGTTAAACGCATTTTAATGGTAAACGACTCGCCTCCATTCTGATTTTTTTGTGAATCATTTCTTTCCGCCTTCATTTCTTTGTCTCCTTTCGTTTTTTTCGGATGCAGCATCATGATATTTTGTTTTTCCTCGCAATGTTAACTCTTGATGATCCCCGAATTTTAAACGAACTGGATTTGAGCTTGTTTTTACCAAAGAAGAAGAGAAATTTGTCAGGAATTATTCACATTTAATCTTGTAAGCCGCAATATTATTATACTATAATCAACTGAACAACTTCTCAACAAGCATAGCGCAAATCAACGATATATGGAGGCAGTCACAATGTTAAGACAACTGACACATCATTCAACAATCGATTTTAAAATGCTGGTAGAAAAACTCGAAGAATGTGTTTGGATCTACGATCTCAACACAAAGAAATTTTTGTATGTCAGCCCGTCCATTTACCAGTTAAGAGGTTTAACCGTGGAAGAGGCCATGCAGGAAAAACTGGAAGATTGTTTGACCCCCGAATCTCTGCAGAAACTGAAAAACGGGTTCCTTCGCCGTTATCAGCGGTTTCTGGAAGGCGACCGCAGTGACAGCATTGTTTATAATCTCAGCGAATTTCAACAATACTGTAAAGATGGTTCCATCAAATATATTGAAATTTCGACACGTCTGGAAATAGATGAGCCTACCAATCACATTCTGGGCATTGGTGTATCCAGAGATATCAACAAACGAAAATTACATGAGAAAAAACTGGTTGAAACCATTCGAAATCAGTATAAAATCATAAACAAGAAAAAATCGACAAAGAAATCAGACCCCGAACTTTATGTATATTTATTTGGAAAATACAGGGTATTGACCGGTCTCAAGGAAAAACCCATAAAATGGCGAACCACTAAAACTGAAGAACTGTTTGCATTTTTACTGCAGAATGAAAACCAGTTCATTTCAAAAGACGAATTGTTGGAAGCCCTATGGCCGGATGTGGAGCTGGAGAAAGCCACAAGGTATCTTCACACCACCATCTATAATCTCAAAAATAATTTAAAAACTGCCAATATAACCTTCAACCTGGAAGTCGTCAATGGCTTATATTGTTATGAAAAGCATCATTTTTATTCTGATCTCGGTGAATTTAAAAACATGATAAATGATGCTGTGAATCCCTATAATGAGATTGATGCAGCGTCAGCCCGAAATATCGAACGGGCAATCTTATTATATGAAGGGGACCTTCTGGCCGAAAATGATTATCCATGGGCTACATCCCAGTCTACCTTCTACCGACATCGGTTTGAAAAGTATGTATTTGCGCTGGCCAGACATTATTTTTTCAAGCGTGATTACCTGTCAACAAAACGGGTCTTATATAAACTGATTGAAATGGATAATCTCAACGAGAGATATCATGAACTGCTGTTAAATGTCTTTCGTTTTGATGATGATTATGTTGCTTTTACCCGACACTATGAAGATTTGAAAGCTCTGCTCTTAAAAGAATTGGACCAGCCACCCAACCCTTCAATCCAGGCATTGTATCAACAGTACCGGGATGATGCAGAAGCCAGTTTCAAAAATGAAAGGGCCCATTTTTAATGGATGCCTGCAGGAAACAGTAACCTTTTCCATTATTCATCACAAAACAGCTTGCCATTTATGCTATTTAAGGCAAATAAAAAAGATAACAGATCGTTATCTTTTTATGATTTCCCTCGCTTTTAGACCATCATTATTATTTTGGAATGCTCTGGTCACTCTCTCAGCAGGCGACGATTTCCTTGATCATGAACTCTTTACCGCACAAGATTTCCCATTCGCTGCTGCCACAGCTAGGACAGGCGTCATGATGTTCGATCAGATTGAACACTTTGCCACAGCTTTGGCAGATCGCATTGCCGGGCAGAATCTCGATTTTCAGTTCTGTATCCTGTAGCAGGGTTCCCTCCACCGCGGCCGGGTAACAGTCTTCGATGTATTTCGGAATCATCGACGAGAGCTCGCCAATCTGCAGCACCAGCGTCTGTATTTTCGTCACGCCGTTTTTTTTCGCAAACTTCTCCACCGTCTCGACGGCTCCCATTATAATTCCCAATTCATGCATAGGCATTCACCTCTCTTTTTAAATGATAATAGTCAAACTAAATTCTAACGAATTGAACCTTTATTACTTTGATGTCAGTTTACACAATTGTGTAATGTGTAGGCGAACAGTCGTAAGACTGTCCGCCGTACCGTGTAACAATTGTTTCGCGTAAATTGGCAGCGTAGCTTTCGACACTTTATTTCGAAAAAACTGAGTGGAGGGATTTTTTCGTGTTCTTGACGGCGATTCGGCCCTGGCGTTTTATCACGTGCTTGATCACCGCCGGTTTCATGGCCTTCAGCTCCAGTCCGGCACGGTCATATTTCCGGACCAGCGAAATAGCGTCAAACTTGCATTTGGTGGTGCAGACGCCGCAACCGACGCACTGATACTGATCGACGAAGGTGGCACCGCAGCCGAGGCAGCGTTCGGTTTCCTTGCGGATCTGTTCTTCCGTAAAGGTGACACGCAGATCGTCAAAGGTTTCCTTCGATCGGCTGCCGTCCACGTGAAGCGCCCGCTGTCGGAGCAGCCGGTCATAGCCCGCCATGTTCAGGTTGGCCGTATCCAGGGCGTGGTATTCCCGTTCCCGGGCGATCGACAGATTGTCGCCGTGGACGTAACGGTGAATTGAAACCGCTCCCTGCTTGCCCAACGCGATGGCATCAATGGCAAACTTGGGACCGGTCAGGGCATCCCCGCCGACAAACACATCGGCTTCGCCGGTCTGGTAGGTAAGCGGATCCGCTTTGGCTGTCCGGTTGGGATTCAGTTCAATACTGGAGCCTGCCAGCAGTCCGCCCCAGTCCATCCCCTGACCAACTGAAATCAGCACATGGTCCGCTTCCACAATCCGGGTATCATTTTCATCGAATTGCGGATTGAACCGGCCGGTATCATCGATGACAGACAAACATTTTTTAAATTCCACCCCGACGACCTGCCCGTTCTCCTGAAGTATTCGTTGAGGTCCCCAGGAATTGTTGATCGCAATGCCTTCGGACAAGGCTTCTGCGATTTCTTCATCGAGCGCCGGCATGCCGGCCCGGCTTTCTAGGCTGAACAGCTCGATGGAAGTGGCGCCGATGCGCTCGGCCGTCCGGGCCACGTCGATGGCGACATTGCCGCCGCCGATCACGATGGTCTGGCCGGTGAGCTGCAGATCCGCCCCGAGGCTGACGTTGCGCAGGAAATCGACGCCGGTCATAACGCCCTGGGCAGCTTCTCCCGGCAGACCCAGATTTTTACCGGTCTGGGCGCCGATGGCCAGATAAAAGGCCTGATAGCCTTCGTTCCGAAGTTCTGCAAGGGTTATATCCCGGCCGACTTCGACGCCGGCTTCAAATTCCACACCCAGTTCTTTCAGCACGTCGATCTCGGCAGTGACGATCTCCTTGCCCAGCCGGAAAGCGGGAATGCCGAGCGTCAGCATGCCGCCAAGCTTCGGCTGCTTTTCAAAGACGGTGACCGGATAGCCGTCAACCGCCAGATAATAAGCACAGGACAGTCCGGCAGGACCGGCGCCGATGACGGCAATTTTTTCGGACCGTGGGGCTCGCTGTTCCGGCACAAAGCGGTGCTCGGCTTGCAGATCCTGATCCGCGACGAATTTCTTGACCTCATCAACGGCCAGCGCTTCGTCCAGACTGCCCCGAGTGCAGGCAGATTCGCACTTTCGCGGGCAGATGCGGCCACAGACGGCCGGGAAGGGATTTTCCTTTTTGATCAGCTCCAGCGCTTCCCGATACCGGCCCTGGGCAGCCATCTTGATGTAGCCCTGCACCGCGATGTGTGCCGGGCATTCGGATTTGCAGGGGCTTGTTCCGCTGTCCTCGACAAAGATGCGATGACGGTAGTTGTAGTTCCATTTGTCCTTGCCCCACTGGGTATCATAAGGAGTATCTTTTTCCTTGGCAACCGGCAGCGGATTGATCGTGCATAAATTCTGACCCAGCGTCGCCGCGCCAGCCTGACAGTTTTCCACGCACTCGCCACAGGCGACGCACTTGTCCTTATCCACCTGGGCCACGTAGTTCGACCGCGACCAGTCGGGATTTCGATAGAAGGTGGTGTTGCGCAGTCCGAAGCAGGAACAGCCGCAGCAGTTGCAGATGGCCATGGCCTTTCCCGGTCCCGACAGGTTGGGGATCGAATGAACCAGCCCCTCCTTTTCGGCCTGTTCTCGGGTGATTTGTCGGCCTTTGCCGGTGCGGATATAGTATTCCGCGGCCGGCCCCACCTGAATGCACATGTCTTCGATGGTGTGGCCGCAGCCCTCCCCGATCGATCGCATCGAGGTCCGGCAGGCGCAATCCGCCGAAGAAAAAACATCGTAATTGTTCAGGATGTGTGATATTTCCTCATAGGAGGCGCGTTTCGTATCGCCGTCGATGGCGCTTTCAATCGGGATTACCCGCATGACCCCCGACCCCACCGGAATATTTCCGGCCATCAGTCCGCCGAGTTTTCTTGTGTATTCTTCAAAGCAGGCGGCGATGACCGGATACTTCGCGACGTTTTCCTTGTTGACCACCATGTATTCCATGACGCCGGGCACAAACAGTTCCAGGCAGTATTGATCGACGCCATCGATTTTTTCCACCTTGACGGAACCGTCGAGGGCCATTTTATACAGAATTTTCTCGACGTAATCGACCGGTTGGCCGCAGCGCCTGGCAACTTCCCCGACCGTTTTGTATTGGCGGATTTCCAGCATCAGGGCGACTTCCGCCTCTTCGTCCGATGTGACGGGTTCAAGAATCCGATATTCCGGATCGGTTGGTTTCACTTTGACGATGCCGCCGGTAATCCCGGCAGCTATTTTATTGGCCAGTTCAAGAACCTTTTTCTTAACCATTTCATTTCCTCCTCATGAAGTTGCTAGTTCCCGTTCCAGATTCTGACTTCGTTACGCAGCCAGTCCGCCCATTCGTCGATGCCTGTGCCGGTTTTGGCCGAGATCGGGATCACCCGGATGGCCGGGTTGAGTTTGGTCACCCGGGCTTTCACCGCTTCAAAATCAAAGTCGAAATAATCGACGGCATCGATCTTGTTGATCAGCAGCACGTCGACAATCGAAAACATCAGCGGGTATTTGAGCGGTTTGTCGTCGCCTTCCGGAACGCTCAGAATCATCGCGTTTTTCACGGCACCGGTGTCAAATTCGGCCGGGCAGACTAGATTCCCGACATTTTCCAGAATGGTTAAATCGACGTCGGCGGTTCCGAGTCCCAGCAATCCCTGGCGGGTCATGCCGGCATCCAGATGACACATGCCGCCGGTGTGCAGCTGGATGACTTTGGTGCCAGTCCCGGAAACGGTCCGGGCATCCACATCGGAATCGATATCCGCCTCCAGAATGCCGATGGTCATTTCATCTTTTAACGCCTCGATGGTTCTTAAAACCGTGGTGGTTTTCCCGGAACCCGGCGATGACATCAAATTCAGCAAAAACGTCTGCTCTTTTTTGAGTTCATTTCGGAGCAGCTCCGCCTGGCGATCATTGTCGTCAAAAACACTGCGTTTGATCTCGAGCACTTTATAGTTATCCATCCTTCATCTCTCCATTCCTGTCTTCAATTTTCTAGATGATGTTATAGCGCTGCAATACTTCCTCGATCACGGTTCCCGAAATCTTCTGCAGACCCTTCTTTTTGATGAAGTTCATGACAAACGGCAGCTTTGTATCGCCGGGCTTTTTGCCGTCCATCATCTTGACGGTGGAATCCAGCAGGACCCGGACATCGTAGCAGGAATTGAACACCTCAGGGACACCGCGGTCGATATCCAGCAGCGTATAGACGGCCTCCATGCCGGTTCTGACTGAATATTCCGTGGTGAACACCGTATCCCTGGGAGTATCAGCGAATTGTCCCAGGAAGGCAAAATTTTCGCTGCCATCAGGCACTACCTTCGGTCGGTCCCCTTCTGTCCGGGGCATAAAGAAGGCGGTAATGTAGGGCATCATGCACGGGATGGTATGGGCCGACAGGGTGGCCATGTCGTGAATCTGGGATTCCGGCACGCCCATATGGTAAAGCCATTCTTCGGTGATTTCGACTCCGGTGCATTCTTTCATCGGTTTCTTGATGTAGTTTCCCGGCACTTCCGAGAATAGACCGTAGACCCAGACCGTCAGCTGGTCTTTCGGCTGTTCCTTGAAATGGGGCTGACGGTTCACGGTGTAACTCAACAGCCAGTTGGAATCCTGGGCTGTGACGATTCCCCCGGTAACGACCTTGCCGCTAAACGGATCGCGCTTGCAGATCTTCTCGATGTAGGGCGGAATCCTGTCGTCAAGGGTCGTGACAGTCGCCGATTCCCAGTTGGTCTCTTTGGTGCTGGTGCAGAATTTGTCGGGTTTGCCGAAGGCCGGATCCTGTTTGGCGATGTTGCGCCAGAGTTCCCAGCAACCGCGGATGGAGTTGTCAAAGGCCGGGGCGTGGTCATCGTCGCCGAGGGTTGAATTTTCGGTGCAACTGCCGTTGGTGATGAAGACCAGTTCATTTTTCGTCAGCGGAATGACTTCCTCTCGGCCGGCATGGTTGCAGATGATTTTCGTGGCGCGTTTTTTGCCGTTTTTAATATCAAAAATAACATTGGTGACGAGCGTATCATATTGGAACTGAACCCCGTGGGCTTCCAGATATTTGACCATCGGCAGAATCAGCGACTCGTATTGGTTGTACTTGGTGAACTTCAGCGCCGACAGATCCGGCAATCCACCGATGTGATGGATAAACCGCTGCAGATAGAGTTTCATTTCCAGGGCACTGTGCCAGTTCCGGAAGGCAAACATAGTCCGCCAGTAGAGCCAGAAGTTCGAATTGAGCAGCTCTTCAGAAAACACCTCATCGATGCGCTTATCGTACAGGTCCTCATTTTTGGTCATGAACAGCGTGACCATTTCCTTGGACGCCTGTTCACTGAGTCCGAACTTGCCGCCAAGCTGGGCATCGCGGCCCTTGTTTTTGGTGACCCGCATCAGCGAAAAGTTTGGATCCGCCTTGTTCAGCCAATAGAATTCATCGAGAACGGAGACGCCTTCCGTCTCGATGGACGGAATCGAACGAAACAGATCCCACAGACATTCAAAATGATTTTCCATTTCGCGTCCGCCGCGGATGATAAACCCTTTCTGATTATCGTTGATCCCGTCGCAGGCGCCGCCCGGGAGACTCAGTTCTTCCAGAATATGAATATTCTCGCCCTTCATCTGACCGTCCCGCACCAGAAAACAGGCCGCCGCCAGGGATGCCAGACCGGCCCCGACCAGATAGGCGGATTTGTTATCCACGTCAACCGGTTTCAGGGGACGCGCAAATGCTTCATAATTACCATTGCTGTAGTACATTTTAATTACCTCCATTTTAGCTATTGATTAAATTCAAATCTTGAACGCTTATTCAGCCAGTGCTTTGACTTCCTGATATTTGTTCAGATCCGTATACAATTCTCCAAGATATGGGTTTCTTTTTGTTTTGACGATTTTTATGATCATATAGACAAAGACGCCGATATTTGCGGCCAATGCGATAAAACTGAAGGCAAAGAGTGGCAGTGTGTTGTAGCTGGATGCCACCGCAAAGGTACCCTGATCAATGAAAGCCGGAAAGGTCTGAGCAAACATGCACCAGATCGCCAGGGTCTGGGCCCGATGCTGAAGCCACGCCCCTTTTCCCACTGTGAACGCACAAAGCGTTGGCGCCAACAGCAGTGCAAAACCGCAATACCAGGCATGTCCCGGCAAACAGTTGTAGGTGTAGGCAAAATTCCACAGATCGTAGGCGATGATCCAGAACCAGAGCATATCGGGCCACAGCATATCGCGGCTGCCGTCTTTGGCCGTCTGCTTTTTAATGCAAATACCGAACCAGCCGGTAATCGTGATGATGTTGAGGATTCCCGCGATCCCGTTCATGAAATTCCAGGAACCGCCCAGGACATACATGGCTTCGTCAGCCAGCATTCCGCCGCCGGCATATTGCGTTCCGATCTGGAAATCGCGGGACACGGCCTCCAGAATGTTGATCGCCAGAATCAGCACCGGAAAACAGAGCGCCCATTTAATATCCGCCAGCCGCCGTACTTGTCCGGTGGCTTTATTTTTCCATTTGACATGTCGGATGCACCAGAAACCAATGCATCCGGCAGTGGCCGAGTAGACCTTAGCCAAATGAAACCAGTCGGTATAGGTGGTCTCTCGCAAGACCGTGAACCACAAGGTTGAAAGGATGATTGGTAAAATAACAAAACAGAAAAACCCGACGTATTTCCACCTCCGGGCTGCTTCATTGAAAGCAAAGAGTGCAATGAAGACGATTACCCATACGCCCCACACGCTGAAGGCGGTCGCCCCTTCGGCATAGTTGAAAACAAACATTTTTTTGTACCCCCCTAAAGATTTAATGCCTGCATTATACAACCATTGTTAAAGTTTCATCAATAGACACATAAAAGGAAGTGTCGACTTCAACACTTCCTTTTATGAAAAACCTACTATTTTTGGTTTGCACAACAGCCGTGAGCTTCGCTGCCGGTTTACACGAAACAATTTCTACACTGTACGGCGGACAGTTCTTCGAACTGTTCGCCTACACGTTACAAAACTGTTTGTGTAAACTGGCATCAAAGCTAGCTTTGTTCGATGTTTTAAACCTACTATTTGATATCTGCTTTAACAAATGCTTCCACCGAGCGGGGAATGCTGCCTCTGATCATGATCAGCAGCTTTTTGAGGATGATTTCCGGTTCTTCCGTCATCCCTTCGTCGACCCAGTCGATCAGCAGGCCATTGAACACATGCCGATAGAAATTGACGATGAATTTATGATCCTGTTCCGCTAAATCCACATCCAGTTCTTGTTTACATTCGTCAACCACAAAATCCAGCAGCCGGTTGGAAAGATGGGTTAGGTAGGTGTTGGCTTCGGGCCAATAGGATGAATTATAGATATGCAGGATCATTTTCGAATTCCGTTTCGTGTAATTCATGGTCGCCAGAAACCCGCCGCCCCAAGTTTCAAAGGTCCGGTTCTGGGCAATTTCAAGCGCCAGTTCTTCGTAAAAAATGTATTTGAAGACGGCCATAATATCGGAAAAGTGATTATAGAAAGTCTGCCGGTTGACACCGCAGTGGTCGCAGATTTCCTTCACCGTCACCCGGTCGATGCTTTTCCGGCTGACCAGTTCTTTGAATGTTTCGATGATTGCATCTTTGGCATGCTTTTTCATACGGTTCTCCTTTCGGTCGTTTCGTCATCACTTTCAGTTTTTACGGCACCTGTCATTCTGGGCAGCAGCATTGCCAGTCCCAGGACAACACAGACGATGACGGTAATGATGATAAACACTGAATGCACCGACGTGTTCAGTGATTGAATAACCTGTTCGCCCGAAATGGCACTGGCCTGGGTTGACGATCCATACAGATCATTGGAATTGACGCCCCCTTTGCCGATTTCATTAAAATACTGAATAATTTTCATATTGAAGACGCTGCCGAAAATACTGATGCCGATGGTCTGGCCCAATGTCCTCAGTAACGAATTGGTAGCGGTTGCCGCCCCCCGTTTGCGGAAGCCGACTGCCTCTTGGATGAGGATGGTCAGAGTCGTTAAGGCGCCGCCAAAGCCAAAACCGGCGACGGCATTGTAGAGGATCACTAAAAAATAGGGCGTGTCGGTTCCCAGCGTCGTCATCAGCAGCACCCCGATCAGCAGCATTGCTGTGGATATGATCGTAACGGTTTTTCCGCCGCGCGTGAGGATCAGCTTGCCGAGGATCACGGACGCGATCAGCCAACTGAGAGATATCGATACCAGCGCCAGACCGGAGACGGTGGCGCTTAATCCCAGGACATTCTGGATGTAAATCGGGATGTAAACATCAACGCCAATCAAAACGGCGGCCAGCAGAAAACTGATGAGATTGACCAGGCTGCTGGTTCGAGTCAGAATATCCGGTGGGATAATGGGTTCGGTGGCTTTTAGCTCGATGCGATAGAAGACGAACAGCAGGAATAGGGTTGCGGCAACCGATAATACGACAAAGATCAGACTGCCGTTCATGATCTCGGCGGACAGAAAAATATTGAAAAACACCAGCATGGCAAGAGATAACGTCAAAATGCCGGCATAGTCGATGATCTGTTTTTTCTTTTCAAAGTTTTCCACGAGATTGCGCCGAATCAAAAAAATGGACAGAAACCCGAACGGCAGATTGATGAAGAAGATCCAATGCCAGGAAAGCAGATCGATCAAGGTTCCGCCCAGAAATGGTCCCACCAGACTGGCGACGCCCCACATGGTCCCCAAACTCCCCTGCACTTTGGGTCGCTCTTCCAGGGTGAAAATATCACCCACGATGGTATAGGTCAGGGTAAAAATCGAGCCAGCGCCCAAGCCCTGGATCGCCCGAAAGGCGATCAGCATGATCATATTCTGAGAAAATCCGCACAGGGTGCTGCCGATCAGAAAGATGCCGATGCCGATCGAGATCATGTTTTTGCGGCCGTACAGATCCGCCAGTTTGCCGTAGATGGGCGTGGAGATGGCAGACATCAGTAAATAGGCCGAGAAAACAAAGCTGATGTTTTCAAAGCCGTTCAAGTCTTTGGAGATGGTGGAAATGGCGGTGGTAACAACCGTACCTTCTACTGCCGCCAGAAACATTGCCACCATCAAAGCGATGGTGATATTTTTTTTGTCCGTTTGAGTTCTCATCATTTTCTTGTCATTCCCTACCTGTTTTAGTTTAAGGCAGTCAGCCGCCAAGCCTCACGGTGGTGATTGCTTCAATCTTATTAGTATAGCAAACAAACCGGTGCAAATCTACACTTATGCAAAAACACGCATCGCAGCGGTGTGTCTTTCGCTGCCATGCGTGTCGGCGATGAAAGCTTACTAAAACTTGAGCCGGGACAAACAGCCCAGATCAAAGGCGCCGATGAGCGTGCCATTTGCATTTCGGACGCCAATTTTATTGACACCGTTTTCCAGGCAGCGGCGGATGCCCACAATCAGTGGATCCGCTTCGTTCACCGCAAGCGTTATGTCTTTTTCTGCGGCACTGCCGTTAAACGGACAGATCACCTGTTTGATCTTGACAATGTTCAGATAGGACAGAAAGCCCTTGTTGCCGATAAACGCCTCGGCAAAATCGCTTTTACTGTGAAAGACGATGTCGTCGCGGGTGCCGATTTCCATGATTTCACCCTGGTTCAGCACGACGATCTTCGTCCCCAGTTTAATGGCTTCTTCAATGTCGTGGGTGACAAAAACGATGGTTTTATGCAGCGACTGGTAAATCCGGATGATCTCATCCTGCAGCACCGCGCGGTTGATCTGATCCACCGCCCCCAGCGGTTCATCCATCAGAATGATCTCCGGATCGGCAGCCAGGGCCCGGGCCATGCCCACCCTCTGTTTCTGCCCGCCGCTTAATTCGTTGGGATATTTTTTAAGATAGCTTTCATCCAGCCCCACCAGATGGATCAGTTCCCGGGCTCGTTCCTGTTTTTGTGCTGCCGCAGTTTTCTGAAGGTCCAGTGGATAGGCCATGTTTTTTTCGATGGACAGATGGGGGAACAGCCCCACCTGCTGAATCACATAGCCGATATTCCGTTTCAGGACAATGGGATCCCAGTCTTTGATCGTTTTCCCCTTGATGATGATCTCGCCGCTGTTGGGCGCGATCAGCCCGTTCATCATTTTCAACAGGGTGGTTTTTCCGCAGCCGGACGGACCGATCAGCACCACAAATTCCCCGGCTTCAATGTTCAGACTCAAATTTTGAATGATCGGTTTACCGGCTTCATACTGCTGGCTGACATCACGAAACTGAATCATCCTAGTTCAACAATCCTTTCGCTTTTAGAAACTCGTTGGCCACGTCCCCGGCATCCCGGTTTTCTTTTTCCACGGTATAATTCATCTGCTGCATTTCCTCATCGCTGATCTGTCCCGCCAGTTTATTGAGAATCCCTTCCAGTTCCGGATATTTATCCAGCGTCTGCTGGCGGATGACAGTTGCCGCCTGATAGGCGGGGAAGAAATTTTTGTCATCTTTGAGAACCTTCAAGTTGTATTCGGCCAGCAGCCCATCGGTTGAGAAGTTGTTGATGACATCGACCTGTCCTTCGCCGATGGCCTTGTATTTCAGGCCGATATCCAGCTCTTTGGTCTCTTTGAAATTGAAACCATAGGCCTTGACCAGCCCGGGATAGCCGTCTTCCCGTTCGTAAAAATCATATTCCGATCCCAGCACCAGATTTGAACTCTGAGCCGCCAGCTCCGAGAAGGTGTAGATTCCCATGGCATCGGCTTTGGCTTTATCCATCGCCAGGGCATAGGTATCATTGAAGCCATACAGCTCCAGCCATTTGAAATGATATTTTTCCTGGTATTCTTTTTTAACCCCGGTGTAGAGCTCTGCGGGATCGGTGACCAGATCGTTTTTCAGCACAAACAGCCAGCCGGTTCCGGTGTATTCCGGGTACATATCGATTTCGCCGGCTTCCATGGCCGGCTGAATGTTGGAAGTTCCCCCGCCGATCCCCAGTTTGTACTCCACCTTGATGTCGGAGTTCGCTTCGATGAGCTGGCCCATCATTGCGGCGATGATATAGCTTTCCGCCATCGGTTTGGAGGCAATGACCACCTTCTTTTCAGCGGTCTGACAGCCACTTGCCAATAAAACCAGTAGCCCGATCAATACGACACTGATCAATTTTTTCATTTCGTCCTCCTCAATAATCTTTTTTCAATCATGCCCAGGATGCCGTCAGCGATAAAAGCCAGAAGCGCCACTAATAGGCTACCGGCGACGGTCATCTCATCAAAATTGGTGGTGATTCCCCGCCAGATGGCCACCCCCAGACCACCCGCCCCGATGAAGGAGGCAATTCCGGCCAGGGCAATGGTCATGACCACCATATTACGGATGCCGGCGATGATCACCGGCAAGGCCAGCGGAAACTGGATCTTTGACAGCAGCTGCCAGGGGGTACTGCCCATGCCCACAGCCGCCTCCATAATCTGACTGTCCACCTCGGTCAGCCCCACATAAGTGTTGCGGATCACCGGCAATAACCCGTAGATCACCAGCGCAATGATCGCCGTGGTGTTGCCGATGCCGGTGATGGAAACGAAAAACCCGAACATCGCAATGGAAGGAATGGTATACAGCACATTGGTGAGTCCGATGACGACGCTGGCGGCTTTTGGTGATTTGGCGATGAGGATTCCGGTGGTAATCCCCACCACGGTTATGATAATGATGGCAGTGAAACTCAACAACAGATGCTGCACCATCAGTTCGATAAAAAAATCGCTTCTGGTCAGAAGTAAGTTACCTAAACTTGTGAAAAATTCCATAGCCGCTCCTGTTTTTTTCTGAATCACGGTTTCAACCGGCACATTTCTTTTATTGAATACCCCAAATATAATATTTCTCACACCTACCGGGTGATTTGCATCCGACAATTTGCCGGTGCGCGGTGTGTGATGGTTTGAGGACGGAAAACGCTTGCATTTGAAAACGTTGAATGCGATAATTATTTATATTGATGTCAGAATCATTCCGACTTACTTGTTTGTTACTGCAATTAAGCGGCATCAAAAAAACACCAGCCCTTCAACTTGAAGGAAGTGGCGCTGGTTTTAATCTAAAATAACCTGTGGAGGAACCATGTTACGAGAAAAAATTATTAACGCCATCAACGAAGTCGGTTTCGACGAATACAAAGAAATTTCGTCATCCGATATTATTTTTGCTGACGCTGTTTTTGCGAGCTGCAAAGCCAACACCTGTGGCAATTACGGACAGAACTACTCCTGCCCGCCGCTTTCAGGCGACATGGCTGAAAATAAGCAGCGGTTTTTGAAGTATGCTCATGCCATTATCATCAATAAGATTGTTTTTCTGGGCAAATACTATGAAAAGATGGAAGAAAGTGGGGCTCAAGTCGCGGAATTGCTGGATCAATTGCGTCAAAAACTGGAGGATGAACCGGTTATGATTGCCGGTCCCGGCGGCTGCAATCTCTGCAAAGAGTGTGCAGCTAAACTGTCAGAACCCTGTCGTTTCCCGGAACAGAAGCGTTATTCATTGGAAGGCAGCGGCATGGACATCGTCTCCATGTCACGAAAGCTGGGGATGACCTACAACGCCGGCGACAAGAAAGTCGGGTTCTTTATGATGGTGCTCTATTGACTGAAAATGGCCTCTTGTTTTGGATGTTTTAATCAAATCTTCACATTTTATTAATATTATGTTCACATTCGTCTGTTATCCTTTAATCAGCCAATCAAATAAGCAAAGAACCTAGAACCTTGAGAATCGGATTTGCATCAAATCTCAGGGGCTTCTGATTCTTAGTTGGCTCAAAACAAAATCATGATGCCGCCACTGAATTGTGGCTGCCGAAAACATAGAGGAGAACAACCATGATTAAATTATTCAAGACCAGAGCATTCAATCCGCAGGACAGCAAAAAAAGCGTCTATTCGCTGGAGAAGAAAAAAAGCACCAAACAGCAGAGCATCAAAAGCCGCGTCAAAGCCGCAATAAAACGCAGCAAAGAGAAAACATCGGCATTTGAATTATTGTTTCTCTCCAACTTTTATTGGAGCATGAACGACTTTGGGGATGCGATTATAAAATAAGACCAGATATGTTTTTGCCTCTTTTACAGCTTCTCGATGGCCTTTAAAATACCGTAAATTATTGCCTGAGGTCTGGGAGGACATCCAGGTATATAGACATCAACTGGGACAATGTTGTCAATCCCATTGCTCGTCGCATATGAATCTCTGAAGATGCCGCCGCTGCATGCACAAGCGCCAACGGCAACGACCAGTTTCGGATCCGGAGTCGCATTATAGGTCTTAATCAATGCCAGCTGCATATTTCGGGTGGCCGTTCCCGTCACCAGCAGCATATCTGCATGCCGGGGGGAGGCGACAAAATGCATCCCCAGTCTTTCCACATCGTTAAAAGGGTTGTTCATCGCATTGATCTCGTAATCACAGCCATTGCAGGATCCGGCGTCCACTTCTCTGATATTCAGGCTTCTGCCAAATGTCTTTCTGATCCGCTTGACAAGTTCGGCACAGATTGCTTCGTAAGGCATCACAATTTCCTGATCTTCTGCGATGACGAGGGTGCTGCTTCGAAGCGCTGTTCGTTTTTCCTCAGCCAGTTCAAACTGATTGGTCATCGCAATTGCGCCGGAGGGGCAGATTTCTTCACAAAGGGTACAAAACACACAGGTATCGAGGTTTATTCCCAGGACTTTCGTTTGGGCATCCCTGACAATGGCCTGAGATGGACAGCGCCCGAGACACTCGCCGCAGCCGGTGCATTTTTTCATATCAATGACGGTTTTACCGGTTTTCGGCAGGGATAAAAGTGCTTTCCTGGGATAATTTTGAGTCAGATTGGGATACTTGATTATCTTTTTAATGGTATTGAACATTAGCTCTCCTTATAAATCATTTCCTGCATAGGACAGATTGAAACTTTTATTGATCAGGGGAAAATCCGGCACCAGATTTCCTTTGACCGCATGACAGAGTGCCGGCCAGTTGCAGAATGAAGGGGTTCTGATTTTATAGCGGAAAATGGTATTGTTTTCCCCGGTCATCACCCAGTGGATATTCTCTCCCCGCGGCGCCTCCGTCATCCCAAAGGCAAACTGATAAGGTGCCACCGTTGTGATCGATTCTCTGATCCGGCCAGCTGGCATGCTGTCAATGGCGGCCAGCATTAAATCGATAGCCTGATAACATTCCTCGATTTTTACATTCATCCGGCAGTTGACGTCCCCATTATGATGCTCTGGGATCGCAAATGAAAGTTGGCGGTAAACGCGGTTGGGAAAACTTTTTCGCACATCCGATCGGATTCCGGCCGCCCGGGCTGGCGGCCCCACGGCATTTAAATCCGCGGCAATTTGGGCACTGAGAATGCCGGTATTTTCGACCCGATCGATAAAAAAGCTGTTGGCTTTTATGATCACCTCCGTCTCTTCAAACTCTGAGCGGATTTTTTTAAGCTGTCTGATCAGGGACGCCTCTTTCCCCGCGACAAAGTCTTTTCTGACCCCGCCCAGCCGGTTCACACCTCTTAAAAAGCGCATCCCGCAGAGTTCATCAGCAATGCCATAGGCCCAGCCCCGCATCATTTTAAACTGCGACGCCGCAAATCCATAAGCCACATCTGTACATATCCCACCAAGATCCCCCAGATGACTGGTTAATCTTTCCAGTTCCGCAAAAACAACCCGGATATACTCCGCCCGTTCCGGAATTTTCAGCCCGGCAATCTTTTCAATTGCCTGACAATAAGCATAGGCATTAGTAAAGCTCTCATCTCCTGAAATGCGTTCAGCCACAAAGAGGCATTTTTCAAGACTCTCCCCCTCACACAATTTTTCGATGCCTTTATGGACAAAATATAATTGCGCTTCCAGATTGATAATCGGTTCGCCAGCAACACTGAATCGGAAATGTCCGGGTTCGATAATACCCGCATGAACCGGGCCAACCGGAATTTCAAAGACGCCCGCGCTGATCACTTTCGAGAAGTTGATTTTTTCTTTTGCAAAATCTGGCCGATGCTTTAAATCATAGGCTTTGCGTAATGGAAAAGTTTCCCGGGGCCAGTTGCCGTGAAAGACCAGCCGCTTGGCATTTGGATGCCCAACTGGGTTCAGCCCGAATAAATCTTTTATTTCTCTTTCGTACCGTGCTGCCGCATGGACCTTGCCCGCAATCGATTCAAAGGTCATTTGCTCAGGCTCAATCCCAATTTTAAG
This sequence comes from Acetobacterium fimetarium, assembly GCF_014284475.1. Taxonomy (GTDB): domain Bacteria; phylum Bacillota; class Clostridia; order Eubacteriales; family Eubacteriaceae; genus Acetobacterium; species Acetobacterium fimetarium. The sequence continues at coordinate 112,410 of NZ_WJBC01000006.1, forward strand.
AATCAGCAAGATGCCTGAAACACGATCGGCAAAGGCATAATAGACGGCATACTTGCCAATCAACGAGGTTTCATCATTGGCAAACATCGAAACCAAGGGATACCCCATTTCATGATTGATGTAGCCACTGAGTTCCCGTATTCGATCCGGCTTTATTTCAAGGTACAGCTCATTTTCATAAGCTTTCACGGTTTTTATGATATCATCCCCGAAATTCTCGATGAGTTTTTTATTTATTTCAATCGCTGTCAATAGTCTATCCTCCAATTACAATTTCCACGGCCTGGTCGATCAGTATTCTTAATTCGTTTGGGATGTATAGCCCCATCACTGTTATGATTCCCAACAGCAAGACAATCACTATCACCCCGGGAATATTCAGTTCTCCTGGTGGTGTTTCTTTTGGTATATCCGTTCCGTAAAACAGCTTGAACAAGGTCACGACAATGCCGGTAAAAATAATCGCCAGCAGCAGAATCAACAGCCCGCCCACTAAAAAATTCTTTTCCTGGAAGATTGCCGAAATCACCACAATTTCACTGGCAAAAACACTGAAAGGCGGCGTTCCGCCAATTGCAAACAAGCCCAGCAGGAAAACAACACCGGTAACCGGCAGCATTTTGAATAATCCGCTGATTTTAGAAATTTCTCTGGTATTGTATTTTTGCAGAATATTTCCGGTGGATAAAAAAAGCATGGACTTAGTAAACGAGTGATTGATCATATGCAGCAATCCGCCAAAAAGTGAAACCGGGGTAAAAAAACCAATCGCAATGGCAATGATTCCCATATGCTCGATGCTTGAATACGCCAGCAGTCTTTTATAGTCTTTCTGGGAAAAAATAAAAACCGCAGCCGTCACCACCGACAGGATCCCCACTGCAATGAGGATTCTTCCGACAAACATGCTGTTTCCAAAACTGCGGTTGACAATTGCCACGATCCGGATGATCCCATACATGGACCCATTCAGCAGTACCCCTGACATCAGGGTGCTGATTGGCGAAGGGGCCTGACTGTGCGCATCGGGAAGCCATGTATGCATCGGTGCCAGACCGGCTTTGGTGCCAAATCCGACCAGAATAAAGATGAATGCCAGCCTTAAAGTTGGTCCCTGTAATTCCGTCGCATGGTCAATCATTGCCGTCCAATCCAAAAATTGCGAACTGTCAAGCACCGCCAATGATGAAAATTGCAGAAAAATGATGCCCAGTAGCGCAATGGCAATCCCCACCGAACAGATCATGATATATTTCCAGGCTGCTTCAATGGCTTCCTTCCCGTTGTAAAAGCCCACCAGAAAAGCTGATGCCAGCGTGGTGGCTTCAATCGCTACCCACATGATACCGATGTTTTTCACAGTTAAAGCCAACAGCATGGTGAATATGAACGCGTGCATCAAAACATAATATATTCTCATTCTGTCGGTTGTGAGTTTTTCATGCTTGATTTCATTTTCCAGATAACCGACAGAAAAAATGCTGGTCATCAGACTGATGATGACAACAATATCGATCACAATGACGCTCAAGGCATCAACGCGAAAAAAGCCGCCCCAGGCTGAATATTCAATAAACCCGCCTTTTAAAACCGCCCAGGTTAAAAACCCGGCTGCTATCGTCATCGTCACTGAAGCGGCAACACTGATGACATGCTGTAAATGTTTTTTCTTTAAAACAATAAATAGCACGACAGCCAGGAGTGGTACTGTCAGTAAAACATATCCCATTATTCTATCCTCTCAAATCTTTAATATTGTCAACGTTAATGGATCCAAACTTTTCATCGATTCTAAACACCATTATCCCCATAATGATCACCGCCACCAGAATATCCATCAGGATTCCCATATCCACGATAAACGGCATCCCATGGGTGGCGAACAGGGCCGTCACAAAGATGCCGTTTTCGATCACCAGAAAACCCACAATTTGTCCGATGGCTTTTTTTCGGCTGATCATAAAAAGCAGGCCGATCAGAATAACCGAGAACGAATTAACAATCTGATTATTAATTGTTCCGGTGTTAATTCCCATCGTTTCAGCAAACGAAAAATAGGAGAAAACGACCATCAAGCAGCAGATCAGTACGAGAATCGGGATATTCAAAAAAAAGTCTTTTTCAACCCGGTAGGCAACCTTGGCATATGTTTTTTTCAACAGATACGGGATAAACAGCACCTTAATCCCGATGACAACCGCGCAAATGATCAGCACGTCGATGCGTCCGTCTTGTGCAAAGCTGCTTATTCCGATAATACCGGTCAACAAAGCTACCAGGGCCGACTGAAATTGAAAGGTTTTGATGTAAGATCCGATTCTTTTGTTTCCCATCAGAATAAAGGCCGAAACCAATAATAATACCGATAGCGCGTCAAGATAATTTGTCATTGTCAACCTCCAAATGCAAAGAACTGCAGAAATCCGATAAAGGACAGGATAAATGATAAGGCCGCCAGATTGGGGATGCTGAACAGCCTGAGTTTAACTGTATTGACTTCCACGATACCGATCAACAACGCAGCAATAAAAACCTTGGCCAGATAGATCAGCAGCGAAATCCCGATGGCAGCGATGCCGTGGATGCCAATGAGCTGATCATGCGGCAGAAACAGATTGACTAACAGCGTAATAAAGACCAACTGCTTGATCGCCGCCGCCAGTTCCATTAAAGCAAGGCTTCTTCCGGAATACTCCAGCAACATGGCCTCATGAACCATGGTCAGCTCAAGATGGGTTGATGGATCATCCACTGGTATTCTTGAGGTCTCGGCGATGATGACAATCAGCAGAGCGCAGAATATCATCAGGTAAACGGGATGAATCAACGGATTTTGAACCGTCTGCATAAATGTCATGATCGGGAAAACCGCTGTCGATTTGGCAATCAAGCCGACGGTAATGAGCGAGACCAGAATCGAGGGTTCAATCAGTGCCGAAATCATCGCCTCCCGGCTGGCGCCCATCCCGCCGAAAGTGCTTCCGGTATCCAGCGCCGCCAGCATCATAAAAAATCTGCCCAGGGCCAGAATGTAGACCAGAAGAATCACATCGCCAGTGTTCCACACCGGTTTAATCAGGGTGGTGACCGGAACAATCATCGCCGCCGCCACCGCCGTCGCGAAGACAATATAGGGTGTCACCCGAAAAATCCAGGAAGACACGTCCGACACGACACTGGTTTTTTTGAATAATTTAAACAGGTCATAATACATCTGCAGCACGGGCGCTCCGGTTCTTTTTTGACTCAACGCCTTGATCTTTTTGATGATCCCGTTGACCAGCGGCGCAGCCAAAATAACAAAACCGGTTTGAACGATGAAATATAATATCATGTCACTCATAGATGAATCCTTTCCTATACCACTCGGTTATAAAACATCAATGCGAGGATTGATATGAAAATGTACAACAGGTAAACATGGACACTTCCCGTCTGAACCAGACAGATCATTTTTTCTGATCCGCTTTTTAACACCCGGATAACCGGATTGTACAGGTACTTTTCAAAAATCGGTTCGGTCCATACCTGATATTTGACGGATTTAGGAAAATAATCCGACTCCCCTTTTTCAATGACAACTTTTCTGCCGGGACGGTACAAAATGCTTAAAACAATGCGGATCGGTTTGGAAAAGCCGGTCGCGGTATACTGCATTCTGGCATTGATGCTTTCAAATCCACAATCCCAGGTTCCGTATTTCCGGGCTTTAAGTTTACCAAAGCATAATCTCAACGTCAGAAGAACCATTAGAATCACCACCGCCAGAGCCGCCAGAATTTCTGCCGGGGCAATGCTGTTTTCTGAAACAGCCAGCGGAACCGTCGCTGACATAAACCCGGACTGAAGGGTTTCGACGACTGAAGCCCCCAGAATACTGCCGGCAACCTGATCCGCGAGTTTTACAAAAACTGCCGGGAAAACCCCAATAATCAGACAAAGTGCCGCCAGTATTCCCATTCCGATATTCATTGCAAGCGGCACCTCTTTTGCCTGGGCCGCATCGTCACTTCTCGGAAGTCCTAAAAAAGAAATGCCGAAAAGCTTGACAAAACAGGCGGCCGCTAAAGCTCCGGACAGTGCCAAAGCAGCGATTGATAAAATCGACAGAATATTTTGTCCAGCCATGCCCATATTGATGTTTAAAAACAAGGCCTGATAGGTCAGCCATTCACTGATGAAACCGTTAAAAGGAACAATTGCCGAAATCGCCAGCGAGAAGCACAAAACCATCACGGCGGTGACGGGCATTTTGTGAATTAAGCCGCCCAGCTTTTCAATATCTTTGGTGTGGGTCGCATATTGCAGGGATCCTGCCCCCAAAAACAGACCGCCTTTGAACAGCGCGTGATTGAAGGTATGCAGCAGTGCCGCCACCAGGGCCAATCCGCTCAGAAAATCGTTGTTCTGTGCCGCCGCAATGAAAGATACCCCCAGGCCAATCAGAATGATACCGATGTTCTCAACACTGTGAAAAGCCAGGAGTCTTTTTATGTTATGCTCCATTATGGCGTAAGCCACCCCCAGCACCGCGGAGACGATACCGATACACAGGATTACTGCCCCCCACCACACCTGCTGAACCTGCAGATAGCAAAGCACAAAGCGGATCAAACCGTAGATTGCGGTTTTGATCATAAAGCCCGACATCAAAGCGGATACATTGCTGGGTGCCGCCGGATGGGCATAAGGCAGCCAGATATGCAACGGAATAACTCCGGCCTTGGTTCCAAAGCCGATCAGGAAACAGATAAACATCAGATTTTTAGCCATTTCAGGAATCAGTTCGGAACTGCCAAACATATCAAAGGATTGCGTATATGCAAACATGATCATAAATCCAATCAGCAAAAAGGCCGTGCCAAGATGTGTCATGATGATATACAATCGGCCGGCTCTCCGGTTTTCTTCATGTTCGGACTCGAAAATCACCAGAAAATATGAAATCAGCGACATCGCTTCCCATGAAAGATAAAAAAAGATGGCATTCCCGGAAATGATTACCATCAACATGGACATAATAAATGAGGCATAAAGAAAATTGAAAAAGCCGACATTTCTTTTTTGATAGTAGTGGGAATTATATCCGATTGAATAGATGGAAACGCAAAGAACCAGGACTGACAGACAAAGTACAAAAAATGCGGAAAGTTGATCGATTTTTATTTCCAGGAACAAGAATGTAATCCGGGATTCAAAAATGGTGACCGGTGTCAGAATGGTGTCTGTTGAAATTCTTAAGATTGCGGCGGCGATTCCGATCAGCGCCGCGGCCATGCAGATGGTGTTCGTGACAAGGTTGCACAGTTTATGATGTTTCATTAATGCCAGAGCAAATACAGCAGCGATTAAATAGAGCATCACCGCAGCCAGAAATAAATTGTTTTGTTCGCCGATATTTTTCAGTACAAGTAACATGTAGTCTCCTTATTTAATGCCATTCCAAAAGTTTTCCCAGATCTCATCCTGATTGATTTTTAAATTTTCCGATTCATAAATAATGGTAATGGATACCAAACCATGAATCATTGCCAGAAAAGAGTACAACACGGTTTCCGGATCCTGATGCCGGATGTACCCATTTTCCATATCCGACTGGATCAGGTCTCTGATGATCTCGTAACGCTGCTCGGTCAGCATATTTATTTTCTTAATCAATGTCCTTTCAAAAGCCGCAGGCGGAAAAAGCAGCAGTCTTTTCCAGAAGTATCGCTTCGTTTTAGAGCGGCGGTAATAATTCAATATCATTTCGAAGGTGCTTTTCAAATCTCTGCGTTTCTCATCGATCTCGAAAAAATACTCATAAATTTCCTGATCAATCACTTCATAAAGCAGGATCTCTTTGCTGGCAAAATGAGCATAAATTGATGCTTTTTTTATCCCCACTTCATTGGCCACCTCCGTCAATGAAAATTCATTTCCTTTTTCAGCAAACAGTCTGAAGGCTGAGTTCATAATTTTTTTCTTTGTTTCCATTTGCTAATCCCCCTCTTTTACCTACCTATCGTAAGGTAGTCCCTATTTATCATAATGTAATTTTTTCATTTGTCAAGACATCTGACCCAAATGATTTAGTTATACGATTGCAGAAATAATAATTCTGGCCATAAAAAAACAGGATCAAGAAATAACTCTCGATCCTGTTGCTTAAAAGAATTCCACCCTGCCGCTTTTGCACCGAGGTATTTTACCACTTAAAATTTGTTTTTCTTTAAAAAATGTAGTTGCATCGTGATCAATACGGTCCCATAAATGAGTCCCCACAAAAACGGCATCACCAGCGCCTGCAAACTGAAAAACTCGCAGCCTGTCAACGTCACAAGAATATCATAAACCGGCGGGAAAACCCAGGTAACGAAGTCCATGGAAGGAATTTCGTTTATCAAGGCTCCTTTTGCGATAGCCAATACGGCAGTAAAGAATACCATAAGGATGGCAATTTTTCTGTTTTTTATAATCCGCGGATGAAAAAGCGAACCGGTCAAAGCCCCTAAAAGACCCATTGTGCAATGTAAAACAAAGCCAAACACAATATCGGAAAGGATTAAGCTTCGCGTGAACAAATGCGCATGATTATAAATATTGCCGATCACCGGATATAAAATGCCAATGACACTCATGATAACCCCAACGATCGCCAGAACGATGATCCGACTCAGATAATACAAATTGTCATTCTGGACTTTCAGCAAGACCAATTGTTCCGTGACCGGATTCTCCAGCTCGGAATAGCTGAATCCGACAAAGGTCATAATAAAGAAAATGACCCCGGCTGATTCTGAAAAACTTGAAACGATCGCATACGGCATGATACTGTATGCGGTAAACAGATAAATCAGGTAAATCAGAAACGGCAATAATAACTTATTTGATTTCAGATAGACTTTAAAATGATAGCGCAATAAATTTTTCATACTTCTTTTGCTCCCATCGACCGGAGCTTAAAATCATCCTTTAACATCTGTTTTAAAACCGCGTCGCTGTTATCGCTTCTGACAATTAATTCTAAACGACTGCCAAAATCATTCAATTGTTCAATCGCTGCCATTATAGCGGAATCAATGTTTTTGTCCGGGTCTGCATCAAATACCATCACATCGTATTCAACTTCCTTCAAACTGGCAAGATTTGCCGGAAATAAATTTTTCTCGATTATTTCATAGGCGCAGTGCGATAACTGATTGACAAGATGCTGTTCATGACACGACATGATCACGGTAACCCCCTGATTATTCAAGTCTTTAATCCGTTTGATGAATGTCTTTTGCGACTGACTGTCCTGCCCTGATAACGGTTCATCCAACAACAGAACATCGGGTTTTTGCAGCAGCGCCTGGATGACAGCAACCTTTTGAATCGTCCCCTTTGATAGATGTTTAACGGGAACATCTATCATTTCATCCATATAAAAGGCGTGAAACAATTCCCGGATTTTTGCACCGACTGTTGCTGCCGGCAGCCCCTCGATCAAGCCCAGCGCATCAATGAATTCTCGCGCCGTCAGATCAAGCTTCGGAAAGTGTTCCGGAACATAATTGAATTTCAATGCTGCAGATTCGATCTTGCCTGATGTAACCGCGGTTAAGCCGCAAATCATCCTAAGCAGTGTGCTTTTTCCGCTGCCGTTATGTCCGAGCAGAGCAATGGAATCCCCCTTTTTTATGTCCAGGTTGACATGATCCAAAATAACGCTTCTGCCAAAACGTTTGGATACGTTGTTAAGCGAAATGATGACGTTATCCATATTACCTCCAACTATTCATTTCAATCATTATCACAAAATGTGGAATTGTTTTTCTGAAAACTGTATTTACAAGCTTCGCTATTGTATCGAGTTCATTAACGCAAAAAAATATTCCGTTTCATGAGTTTTATAAAGCGGATACCAAGCCTCTAATGTTTCTGGCGAAAAGGCCGCCAAAGCTTTCAGGACTGCCACCGTAAATTCCAATGGCGCAACCCCGGTAGCTGTGATTAAGTTTCCATCCGTAACCGCTGGGTCATTTTTGTAATATGCTTCACCTTGATAATCTGGACAGACCATTTTGAGATATCCCAGATCGTTGCTTGTATGGTATCTGGAATCCAGTAGACCATTTTTGGCAAGTCCCATTGTCGCGCCACAGATTGCGGCCACAATCAGGTTTTCTTTAATACCCTGCTCGGCTTTATCGATGATCGGTTCGTGAATTGCCTCTAACCATGTATCTCCCCCGGGTAAAATCAGAGCATCTGCATTTTTGATATCGCACTCTGCCACGCTGATATCCGGCAATATTTTCAAGCCGCCCATCGTCGTAACGGGCGTCAGGTCAACACCCACCGTCACTATTTTGCATGGGGCCAGCCCCTTTTTAAAATATCTGCCGGTGTTAAGTTCCGCCGTTAGATATCCAATTTCCCAATCCGCCATGGTATCGCAGACATAAAGATATACTGTTCGCTTCATTTTTACTTCCTCCTTGTCATTTCGTGTCGTCATCTTAGCATGTCTTTCCCGGGCTGGTGCTGCAGTTTATTTGCACTTCCCAAACCGCATCGGGCACACCGTGCGGCACTGATTGCACAAAACGGTATCAAATCCTCTTTCGGTTGAACTGTAGGTGTTGTTCCGGCATAATTTCTGGATCACGGCTTCTTCTTTTAAAGCCTGCACTGGGCAGCTGCTTACACATAAGTTGCAGCCGTCGATGCAGAGGGATTCTGCGTAATCATCTGATTCTAATGCGAGATTCGTCAGGATGGCGCCCACAGTTAACCGGTTCCCGTATTTTGCATTGAGCAGCAATGTGTTTTTGCCCAGCGTTCCAATCCCGGCATGAACAGCAGCATTTTTCATGGAAATCAGGCCGCGTCCCTCCATTTTTTCACTGTTCCAGTATTCATAGGGTGCATCACACGGCAGCGGGACTGCTACGCCATCGTATACATCTTCAATCATTCTTGCGGCCATCATGGCAATCTTATCCACTGCTGGCGTTGTCAGATTATTAAAATACCCATATATCAAATCGGGTTTAACCGCAAACAGACCTTTCGGTAAGGCAAAACCGATTACGACTACCGATTTGCAATCACTGTAATGATCGCTGGGATGAAATCCCTGCGGAGTATCAATAAATCGTTCAACGTCCGCAAAACCGCAGACATCAGCCCCCAGCGCTAAAATACTTTTTCTTATTTGCTCTTTCAATTGGCCCTCCTTAAGCATAATCACATTCTTCCATAATTTTTCAGAGTCCGCAAAACCTCTACCTGCACAATTTAACACACCAATAAGCGTAGCACTGCAATTATATCTTCATAGGAAATATCCTGTGCATATACAAATTTCTTCTGATATTTTTCCCACATCTGTTTTAAATCAACGTTATCTGCTATAAGTGCAAGAGTAGACTCTGGCTCGGATAACTTCTCTGTACTGCCTCGATGCGCTATAGAAGCACCTCCATGTATTTCTTCAATTCTTTGTGTACCTTAAATTGCTTTGCATAAGTTGCCAGCAGGTTCAAGTCTTTTTCTTTGCATTCTGCATAATTTTTTATAGCACTGATTACTGTTTCTTCATCACAGCGTTTCCGGCTTCGAAGCAAATCGCAAATTGTACGCTCCATATTATAACAGCGCACCTCATTTCCGAAGGTGGTCTTCTTATGTATCAACCCCACTTTATGAAGTTCCGGCTTGATATAATAGCAGACACATTCGTTCTTTAACGAATTTGGTAATCCCTTATTGCTAGGTATCGTAATTGAATGGATAAATGGTGTCCGCTCGGATAAACCGTTTAAAAACAGAGCTGTATCGTGAGAAAAAACAATGCTTTCTGACCGAAGCATTAAAGTATACATATCATCATGAACTGCGTCTGCCAGAACATAGACCCCCTGCCGACTGCGTTCAAGAAGACCAGCTTTTACATACTTTGATAACATTGCTCGCGAATAACCAAGAGCAGTAACCTGCGCGGTTGTTATTATATTATTATTTTCTTTCAACATTTCATAAATTTCAGAATTAATATTCACGGTAGCACTCCTCGTTTAGTTAACAATCGTATCGATATACTATACTATTTCGTTTCATTTGTCAACTATTGCATTATCAATCAGTTGAGTGTAACTGTTGTTTTACTTTCAGAAGTATCTCCTTGTTTATCCTTAATCTGCCCTGCCTCCGTTCGGGAATTTGCATCAGACACGATTCGCCTGAAATCATCATAAAAAAAAGATCCCCCTCCGACATGGTTGTTCCATGCAGAGGGGGATGCCGATTTGTGATCATTATTTCCCCGCTGGGCCAATCAGTCCCGCTCGGTAAGCCTTGCTGAATTTGCGGCAATGCCGGTCCTGTCCCAACAGAGCATAGGCGGCAAAAATCGTGCCCATCATATCCCGGTTCAGCGGATCCAGTACCGCCGAGTCCATCCCGGCTTCAATGGCGAAGGCCATGGCGGTTTTGTTCAACAGGGCGCGGATCGGCAAGCCGAATGAAATGTTGCTGATGGCTCCGGTCACATGGATGGTCGGATACAGTTCCTTAATGGCCCGGATCTCGTCTCCCAGGTTCAGCATCGAATTGTTTTCCGTGGATAGCGCCATCACGCAGGGATCAATGTGAATCCGATCCGGGGTGACACCAAATTTGTCGGCTTTTTCCACCATCCTGCGGGTAATTTTGATCTTCGTTGCCAGATCGCAGGGAATCCCATTATTGTCGCAGGTCAACCCGACCACCTCCCAGCTATTGCCGGTCAGCAGCGGCAATAGCACTTCGCACTTGTCTCCTTCTTCGGAAATGGAGTTAAGCATTCCCGGTTTATTGGCATATGCAAAGACCGCCTCAATGGCCCGGGGGTTGGGACTGTCGATGCACAGAGGAGTATCGGTGGCCTCCTGAACCACTTCCATCAGCCATTTCAGGGTTTCCACCTCATGCTCCGGGGCCGTGCTGGCGCAGATATCGATAAAATGGGCGCCGGCTTCGGCCTGTTTGACTGCCCGGTCGGCAATAAAAGCCGCATCGCGCTTTTCGATGGCTTCCCTGACCACCGAAATGCTGCCATTTATTTTTTCTCCGATTATAATCATAATTACTCCTTTTTTGCTTAGATCAACAAATTCATATAAAAATCAAAGGTTTCTTTGCTGAACCGCTCAAAGTTTGCCCGGGCAAAATCCGGGGTCAGCGGATAGGTTTCTGTGAATGTTTCCCAATCAAACAAATATTGTGATTGGGGTTTGGGTACCCGATTTTCATCAAAGACAAAACCTTCGCTGTTGAGTGGCGTCCCAAAGGATGCGCCGGCGTTTTCGTAAGCAGCATTGTCCCGGATGTATTCGGTCAGTGCGGCCAGGGTTTCCAGATTCACTTCCTTCAGAGTCAGCGGGTTTTTGTCAAAGCCAAAAATATAACCGCCGCCGGGCAGCATAACATCCAGGAAGGCTTTGGCGCGGTCAACAATCTGTGCCGGCGTATCCGACTTCAAGGCACTGCTGGGGAACAAGCCGGTCAGCAGGAATTTTTTACCCAGCTTATCCTTGATGGTCTGGGGATCGCCGTATTCAAAGGCCATCTGACAGCCGGCTGGTATTTCCGACTGCAGGATATCCAGATAGCGGCTCCAGTCATGCTCACAGAACATATTGGGGCGGGCGCCCACTGCCGCATACTGCTGCAGCATGGTTTTGTAAGACGGCAGGTAGATCTCGACAAAATCCTTTTCCCGCATAAAGGTCGGCATATGCAGTGGAATAAAGACCGATCCCTGCGGATGGATATTGCCTGGTAGTCCCCAGTGATAGAGCAGCGGCATGACCGCGTCTGCAGCTTCTTTCAGTTGCGATCGATGACGGCGGATGTCCATGCTGATCCCGGAAAAACTGCGCAACTGATCGGCAATGAAGTCCAGCGGGGCTTCGGTAAAATTGAAGGAACCAAGCGGACTGCCCGGATAATAGCCATGGCGCTGGATCAGTTCAAAAAAGGTCGGCAGAAAGGCCGCTTCATCATTCTGCAAGGCCAGCTTCCCCATCTGGATCGCGGTGGCCATCTTAATGGGGTTTTGGGGATTCAGGTTTTTATGCTGCCTCGGGATAACGGTTTCCACCAGAAAATCAAAGGTCTTTTCAATCAACTGGGGATATTCGTCATCCATCATTCCCACCACCTCCGGGTGCTGAACAAAGCCGCCATTCCCCATCACAAATGACTGCGAGCCATAAAGCTGGTACATCGATGGGGTCCGGGACAGCAGAAAATTGGCTGGCGCCACCAGACAGGAATCCGAATAGATTTTTGCGCACAACTCCCGGGCCGGATCGGCCAGCATCGCATAATTGAATTGAAAATCAAACAGGTTTTGGCCACCGTATTCGGCCACCAGATGCTGCGGCAGGGTGATCCCCATCGGCATCCGTTCGGGAATCGTGTTGGTATAAAAATCACTGTACAATTTGCTCCGTTGCTGTTGCAACGCTAAAACATCGCTCATTTTTTTCCTCCAAGCATTAAGATTGTTTTGAATAGATATAACTTTATTATCGGGTTCCCCGATCGACCGTTAAAGGTTTACATCGTTACCAACATGATAGCAAATTATAAAGCGCCCTTCTGTCTCGCAAAAGACATAAGGACGCTTATTTTTGTAAATATTATTTATTTTAAGAATGTTTAGATGTTTTCTGAGCAGAATCGACGCAAATTTTCCATGTTTATGACAATTATCTGGTTTCGCTGGGTATCGACGACTTTTTCTTCTCTGAGCACCTTCAGATATTTGGCCACATTGGCCCGGTTCAGCCCCACAAATTCGGCAATGGCCTGCTGCGAAAAGGGAATCCGATTTTCGTGATCGTTGGTGTTTTTTAAATAGATATAAAAGAAATTGCAGATCTTTTCCATGCCGGTTGAAAACAACTGGTTGGCCAATTCCTGACCATTCAAAGAAACCAGTTTGATATAAGCGCGATACATGGCAATGTTCAGAGCCGGATTGGTGTTGACATACTGCTCAAAGCCAACCCGGTTAAAGACATAGACTTCCAGATCGGTCACGGCGGTAAAGGCAAAGGATCGCATCATTTCGATCTCCCCGGGAAAATACAGGGGTGCCAGATAACCCTTGCCATAAAATGACGAGGTTTTGACATTCCCGGATTCATGAATAAAGGACCCGGACATCGTGCCGGAGGTGATATAGTACATCTCATCCATGGGTTCCCCGAATCCGCACACCGGCTCATTTTTATGATAGCGCCGGACCGAATTTTTGATCTCCGCGAAATAATCTTCAAATGCCGAAAAATCATCGGCAAAATAATATTGCAGCTCCATTGTATTCGGCCTTTCCTTTCTGGAAAATTAGTAATTCCTCACCTAAGATCGCCGGCTCTTTAACAATCCATTCCTGTATAGGCGGAATGGATCATAACACGAAAGCAGTTTTTTGATAAATCTTCCGACTGCCCGCGCGCCTTTTTACCCCTCGCGGACAACCTTCAAATCCTGCTTCAGGCGCTTTTTCTCGCGATACATTTTTTCATCGGCCTGATTGATGATACTGTCGATGTAGTCGTTGGAGCCAGCGACAATCGCCTCGATGCCGTGGCTGACGCTGATTTCATAGCGTCTGTTTTCACTTTCGTTGATTGTTTTGAAAGCCGTCACGATTCGCTCCCAGACCGCCTCGGCCTGATCTTCATCAAGACCATCAAAAATAATCAGAAACTCATCGCCGCCAAGACGGGCGACAAAATCGTTCGCCCGGATCTGCTCTCCGATCACCCGGGTGATCGTCGTAATCAGTTCGTCACCGGCATCGTGGCCGAGGTAGTCATTGACGTCCTTTAAGCCATTGATATCAAGAAAACAGATCGAGACCGGACCGCTGCCTTTCTCAATGCCCTTATAGAGCTGCTTTAATTTTTCGTAGCCGGCCCGGCGGTTGTAGATGCCGGTTAAGCCATCAATTTCTGAATAATAACGGATTTCATCATTTTTGACCTGATTGATCATCAGCACCATCGCCAGAAAAATCGAGATCAAAGCAATCAGCACCAGCGCCGGCAGATTGTTTTTCAGAACCAGCGGCATTGTTTCAAGTAAGCTGCGGGTTGCCAGCTGACCGGCAGCGGAATCGATCGGCAGAAATGAGACCAGCTTCCAGTCGCCAGTGGCCAGGGCCAGTTTCTCGTTGCGGGCCAACGAAAAGTCGCTGTCGGTTAAAACGCTGCTATAGTGGTAAACACCGGCAGCGGTGGTCACCGTCCCTTCCGGATTTGCAGAAATGGCCGCCCAGGCCTCGGGATCGGCGTTTTTAAAACTTTGGTCAAGACGGTTGTCATACATGAAGGCAAAGGCACTCTCGGGGTTTTCACTGTTGAAGAGCCAGTAGCCATCGCTGTTGATCAGGTAGACCGCGCCCTGCGCGCCACCGGCAACGGTCTCAATCTGGCCCAGCATGTCGCTGGCCGTATAATTCAGAACCACGACTCCCAGACGCGTCCCGCTGGCGTTTAAATACGGTGCCGCCAGGCGGATCATCGGCTTTTCAGGCAGTTCGACCTGGTCGCCCTCGACATTCAAGTCGAGCGGTGAAACATAAATCTGATCCTCAGAAAGGGCCATCGCAGCGGTAAAATAATAGCGGTCGGCTTTGTTTTGCAGCTCACTATCGGGGATTATCCGGGCGCCGTTGGCATCATAATCGATGCGGACCATTTCATTGCCATTTGCCGCAATAAAACGGATCTGATCATAGATCATTTTACGGTCGGAAAAGGCCAGCCAGTTTTCTTTGGCGACCGTGTAATCGCCAGCTTTATTGCCGAGAATCAGGGCATCACGAGCATACAACAGATCGGTCGTCAGGCGACTGAAACGATTCGAGAGGATCAGCCGCTCGGTCTCGACAAGCTGCGCCTCGCGGGCCAGGACCGCCTGTTTTTGGGCTTCTTGCTGCTGCCAGGCAACAAACAGACTGATCCCCAAATAGACCAGGCTGAGGCCTAAAAAGAGACTCAGCGTCAGGATGATAATGCGACGTTTTGCGTGGTTGAAGGTATGATTAATCAATGATTTCTCCTTATAAATAGACTATCCCTATTTTACCGGATAACGGCGGCTTTTTCAAGTCGCCCCGAAGCCAAGCTATTCTACACCAAACTACTGAGTGAAACTGATACTGTTTCAGTGCTAGAAATTAATCAATCAGATCATTCTGGAATCGTGAAAGATGCTCATAGGGAAGAATCAGTCTGCCGCGGTAGAGACCACAGCCATCGTTGATCAGGGAATTATTCACGGCTGCAAACATATTGACATCCAATTCTGATAAATCAAGCTGCTGCAGGATGATCCCTCTTTCATAGGCATCATCAAAATAAATGTTTTCACCTGTGGGAATGGCATCGCGTCTGGCCCGCTCACTTTCCTGTCTTTTTTCATAACCTAGATGATTAGCCGGACCAATCTCGGCAAAATCGTCCATTTCTTTGGTGCGAAGTTGGACTTCCACATGACAACGGGCAATGTTATCATAAAAAGTGATATGCAGTGAACGATAGCCATTCGGCTCTGAATTGGCAATATAATCCCGATAGTACGGACATACGTTCTCTTTTAACAAGGGCGATTTTTTCTGGCCCGTCAGAGCAGACAGCTCGGCGGTGAATCCGCGTTCCTCCAGAAAACCGGGCAACTGGTTGGCAACATCATAGAGGTATTTGATTTCTTCATCCGCGCTGGTCTCCCCTGCTTTCAGATGACATTTGGGCAGCGAAATCACGATTCGGTAGGCAATCAGATCACGGAAACAGTTTAACGCGTTTTTCAGTTCTGGAAGCGAAGGATAATTGCCGTATTGCGTATAATACTCGTGAATATACTCAACAATGTATCCGTTGAACTTTGCTTCGGCGCGAATCAGCGATTTAATGCGACCCTTAAACGTAAAGGCCAGAAAAGGATAGTCATTGGCCATCAGTTTATAGAATTCCCGAATCCGCTGCGATTGCGAAGTCAAAAAATCGTTGTGCTCCAAAAGTTCCGCAATTTGCAGCAGAAAATTACAATGTAACAGATCAATCTGATTATTGCTTTCTTTCGCCGACTGTTTCAAATCCTCAGAATACCTTTGTAAAATCTTAAGCACGGTATCCCCTGAGTATAAATAATCATTTAATTTTTTCATAATTCACTTCCTTATTGCCAAGCGTAGAATTAGAGCCTTCACATAACTATCTCAATTTCCTGTATATGCATTTTATAACTTTCAACACAAATCCAATTCAAATTATATCACGGCATCTGCTATTTGTATTGCTAAAATAATCCCTGTCGCAGCAGTTTTGTGTCCGTTTGAAAATTCCATCATGTCACCGTTACAAATCGAAATCTGTTGTTCATTATACAACTGTTTACATCGTTAATTGAGATCGCTTGACAAGGCGAAACTTCTGTAATATGGTTTTATATATGCTCAGACTGGAGGTAATGATATGGAAGAAAATCTAATTGCGCCTTGTGGCATGAATTGCAGCTTGTGTATCGCCTATCAAATGATGAAAGATGATTTAAAAAAACAGGGGTTTCATCGGAAATACTGCCCCGGCTGCATTCCCAGAGGTGAAAACTGTACCCATATGGGCGATCAGTGTGAGTTGCTCAAAAACGGGCGGGTTCGTTTCTGTTATGAATGCCGTGATTTTCCCTGCAAGCGGCTAAAGGGACTGGATAAGCGTTATCGGACCAAATATCATATGAGCATGATTGAAAACCTGAAAGATATTCAGAAAAACGGGATGGCAGCTTTTCTGAAAAGCGAAAAAGAGCGATGGGCATGTCCCAGATGCGGCAATCCTATTTGCTGTCATAACGGACTCTGTCTCCGGTGTGATCTCGAGATTTTGCAAAAGAATAAGCGCTACCGCTGGGATGATGAGGAACGCTGATTGAACACGAGACTGCGTTCAGACAAACAACGCGTATAACCTGAGAAGGCTCCACGCTTGACAAAGTATGATTGCTTAGCACTTTACTTTATGAAGCCAACAAAAAGCAACTGTTATTTCGAATTTTTGCTGTGATTTGAATTATTCAAATGATTTATATGAAAAACAGACTTGTCCTTGTTGCAATTGCAACATAACCGATGAAGTTCTATATGATATAATAAACTAAAGACAGCGTTTAGAATCACATGATCAAATAATATTCAGGAGGTACTCTGTTATGGTTGAACAGATATTTAAATTAGCCAGAGGTAATGAAAAGGCGGTGGAGAAAGTGATATTCGATGAAAATCTTCACTATCTGCACATGGTATTTAACAAAGGCGAGGGTTTACCTGAGCATTTTTCCAATTCAAACGTCTACATGACAGTAGTTCGCGGCAAGCTCTCCATCGGTTTGGACGACCAGAATAACCACGAATACGAAGCGGGTTCACTTCTAAAGATTCCCTTTCAAACCAAAATGAATGTCAAAAACTTGCACGATGAAACCCTGGAGTTAATTGTTGTCAAGGCTCCTGCGCCAACGAAATAAGCGCCCATAACCGGAAGCAAGACAAAATCACAAGCCAGGCACTCTGCTCAACGGGACGCAGTGTGCCTGGCTTTGTTGCACTGTCAGCGATGTTCGCAAAATTAGTGCGTATAATCCAGGTACTTAATATGTTCCGGTAAATCCTTTTGTATCAGTTCTTTCATCTTTTTGGCAAAAGGACAGGGATAGCCGATCGGATTGCCGCGCTGAATGCAGGATGCAAAAGCGATGGTATCGGCGCCTCTTTTTACCAGTTCCCGCGCCCGTAAAACAGCTTTTTTACCGGGACATCCTCCGCAGTTGATGAAACCTACGATTTCAATATCTTCTTCAATGCCCTCAAAGGCACCTTTTTTTTCTTTGATAAACTTGAAATCAGTCGTTCCGGGACAGTAATCCTCGGTCTGCATACATCTGATCAATCCAACTTTCATAACCATACCTCGTTTCTTCGATTGATTTTATAAACTTTATTGTACCATAAAGTACAAAAGCCACCTCATCTGTTTATTGTAAAATAAAAATGTAGCAAGTTACAAAAATCATTGTCAAATACTCCATTTCCAATGTTGATCTTCATTAATTTAGAAATTTAGATATTGTGACCTTCCTAATTGAATTGTTCATTCAAGGGGTAAATAAACGCACTGTAAATATCAATTATTTTGAAGTGATCAGCCAAGTCCTCTTTAGATATCATTTCTTGGTTCTTTAGATATCATAATTTCAATACAGTTTTTCAGGGTATCATCAAATTCACTCTCAATCATTCCAAATCCATATAAGAAATATTGATCATAATTTTCTGGCACATCTTTAATACTTTTATAATTTTCATAATCTAAAGTTTCTTTTCTACATATGGATACTCGGTCAATACGCGAGCAAAATTTTCTTATTGTTCCAAATAAAATATCATTATTCTTCATAGCATTAATCATCCCTTTCATATACATCAGAAACTAAAAATCATCCAAATATTCAAAGTTTTCATAAAGGCAAGAGTACTGTCCCATATTTTTCTCAGTATGAAAATGCCCAAAGAACCAGCGATCATAATCAAGTTTTTTTTCGATCTCATCTAACCATTCTTCGGTCGAGCGATCAACCGCATTATCATCAATATTCGGCAAAAACGATTCAAATGGTATAAACTTTTCCGGACAAGTATGTGATAAAACAAAGTCAATTCGCCAGTTTACCTGCTCTAGTTGAGATTCAACAAATGACTTTACATATTCATCCGGTTGTTCGGATTCAAACCAGGCTAACCCTTGCCGCAATCGATAATACTTGTCGACGCTGTATGCGCCACCAATAGCGATGGCTTTTGCACCATCCAAGTCATAGATTTCTCCATCAGAAGCAAACAGAAGATTGGGGTATTCCTCTTCAAAATAGACCATTCCACCATGCCATTTTTTATCCAGATAGGTCTGGATATTTTCAGGCCGCTCTTCATGGTTCCCATGAATAATAAGCAACGTAAGCGGCAGTTGCGCCAATTCTTCTTTTAAATATTGGTCAGCTTCTGAAAGGTGATAATTAATTCCAGCATCACCAAGAATAATCATGATATCATTGGTGGTCGTACCGTACTCAAAGCAAAATTCAGCAATTCTGCTAAAATCACCATGTGTATCTCCTGTGATATAGATCATAAATCCCCCTTAATTATTATCGGATTAAGTAATTTATCAACAAAACAACAAAATTTTCCGAAATGCACTTGCAGGTTTACTTGCTTAAAATTTCGAATGCTTTTTTGTATTTTTCGGTTCGCTTATTATCTTTATCCGTCGGATTTTCAATCCGACTCATATCCATATTATGTTTTAAGTCTTCGACTTTAACCGCTCTTGCCAGCGGATTCGTTTTGATGGGTTCGATATAGTCCATGTAGGGTTCCCATTTTGGTTTTGATAGCAATTCAACTGCTTCAACAACGTCATAAGGAATCCCCATGTCATGCAAAGTTGCGGCATCAAAATCGGTATCCTCAATTACGTCATGCAAAAGTGCAACAGCTACCTTCTTTTCATCTTCAAATGCGAGGGCAACCTGTTTAGGATGTTCAATATACGGTCTGCCCGCTTTGTCAATTTGACCAGCATGCGCTTTTTCAGCGATTTCCAGAGCTAATTCTGCTAAACTCATTTTTCTCCTTCGTATGATAAACGATCTTCTGTTCCCTGTTTAACTAACTTGTAAATCATAACAAGTTCCTGTTTGCTATATTGTTCTATGTGTTCTTCTGAAAGCGAAAATATTTCAGCGTCATTATATGCATCTATAAAGACAGCTGCTATAGTATGCTCATGGGTTTCAGATCCATTGATATTGTAATGATAAATCGGTCCATAACAAACACTTTCACTGCAGACATATTCTGCACATCCCCGTTCAGTTATTATTTTGGGATTGACATAAGCGTCATGTCTTTGATCATAATAAATTTTCGGCATGCAGTTAAAATATTTTCTTTTGAAGTAATGCTCTTCCAAAGCACGTCTTGCTTCCCAGTAGTATTTACAGATTCTATCCATATTTTTCCATTTTTCATTCTTTCCTTGCGATATACATCGTTCCCTGCTAATTCAATGCTTTTAAATTACCTCTTATTTGCAATCTTGTTTCCCGTGTATAGTTGAGGTGTTTGTCTTCAGTAGTTTCTTCTTCTAATTCATAATAGTTTCTGTTTTTTTCGTCGTAGGCAAGCACAAGCAAATTTCCGGTCTGCTCAACTGCTCCATCGATAAAATAGTGACTCTCTCCATCATAATAGATTCCTTTAAAATTTTGATTTTCAGCTATTGATGAGGCAGCAACATGTCCAGAAACGATGTCTTTATAGAATTTTCCTGTTGTTAGTGGATATTTGCCTGTAAACATATCGTCCGGTGTTGTGGATTTCCATAATTCACCGGACTCCTCATCAATTCCAGCATGCGTGAAGATTGTTCCAGTTTCGGGGGATTCCCAATAATTGGGTAGTTTCCGGAGCCATGCGATCAGCTCAGGATCATTTGATTTTATGGATTCTCTAATAAAATCATAGATCACATTCAATCGCCCATTAAAGGCCATTTCTTGAATTTTGGCCATCTGTTCACTATCAAGAAACGTTCGGCTAGTCAATAGATTGGTGTCTTCAGGAAGCCACTCGTTACTTTCTCCGTCAAGAAACTGTAAAAACCACGACTCATGATTGCCCTTTAAAACAATAATATTTTCAGATCCAATCG
Organism: Acetobacterium fimetarium; assembly: GCF_014284475.1. Classification (GTDB taxonomy): domain Bacteria; phylum Bacillota; class Clostridia; order Eubacteriales; family Eubacteriaceae; genus Acetobacterium; species Acetobacterium fimetarium. The sequence goes on from NZ_WJBC01000006.1 coordinate 133,202, forward strand.
ATTGCTGGAGGCTAAAAATTAATTCTAGAACTTTTTTACTGTTGAGTCCCCTATCTAAATAATCACCAAGCAAAATCAGCTGATTATCGCCAGATATAAATGGCTCAAGGTTTCCGAGTTGATCAATACGTCCATAAAGCTCTCTATAGTGAGCATGAATGTCAGAAATGGAATAAATCATTTAAATATCCTTTCATTCAGAATATTACTCAGTTTCATCGTTTTGGTTTTCTTCAACTTTTTCTAAAAAAATGGGACAAAAATGTCCATGCGTTGTTTTTTTATTATCCATAAAAAAATCGACGATTATACCTACATCCTCATAATCCGCACAATCAGAAGTTTTCATTTCTTCATTATACTTTTTCCATTCTTTTTGAGAAGTTCTCACAATTCCACAAAGATCGGTCTCAATCAATTTAACTCGATCACCTTCCTCGAAAGGATTCGGAACTTCAATATAAGCATTCTCGAATCTTGAAGGATCAAACTGATCTGTAATTTCCACTTCATCACTGTAAAAACCAATCAATTGTCCTTTTTTATCGAACCTGAATTCCGCTACATATCCCCCGTCATACTCATATTCGAGAATAAGCTCATCTGGATTTTTATCAGTAAATAAATAGGGGTTTATATAGCCTTTCGGTTTGATTGCTTCACGACCAATAAATCCCACAATTTGGTATTTCTGGATATCGAATTTACATCCCTGCTTTTTTCCATGTGTATATGCGAGATCCGCCTCTGCAAAGTAACCACAAATGTATGATTCACAAGGTGTATCCTTTTCATCCACTTCAACTGCATACATGAATCCTTCGCAGTTTTCTTTAAATAATTGGATACACTTCTGATCACGCTCAATGTGTTCAATTATTTGTGTTTTTAGCATTTCATCATCAGTTTGATCAGAGATCTTTTGTAGTTCAGTTTTCATTTCATCATATGGCAGATCCATATGATAAATGATTTCAGCCTTTTCAAAATCTGAAAATATCCAGTCCGTTTTTACAACGAAATCTCTAACATCTTTAGATGGGATCAGTTCTATCATTAAATGTCTCCTTACAATTCACTTAATCATCTAATTCTTTTTCATCTGAAAAGTTATCGATGCCTGCATCTACTAAAATAAGACTATTATCCTCAACTTTTATTTTTTCGAAAAGTCGGAATTCGCTTAAGTATTCTAAAATATCTTCTTGCTCTTCCTTATTCAGCTCAGCGCTGCGATATAGGTATTCGCCATTAAAACTTTAAAACGGAGCGTTTAAAGCAGAATCCAATAGTCTTTTATTTCGGATGCCTCTGCTACCGCCTGTTTCATCGATTAAAAGTTCATGTAGGATAATAGTCTGTTTGAAGTTGATACGTTTCATTTTGCTAACTCTTTGAATGCAACTTTATGTTTTGAAATAATCCGACGAGCAACGCTATTTATGGCTTGATCACTGACATTTATTTCAGTTTCAAACAGCTGTTCGTCTTCGTCAGGTCTATATAATTGCATTTTCTTTTGTATATCACCAAATTCAATTGGTGTGTAATTTATTCTTTCGACACTTACACAGCAAGATTGGAAATTGAAATCTTGAAATTCCGGTTTCGCATGTACATGCCCGTAGATGTTCTTAAAAAATGAATCGGGTGACAACGGCATCGGCTGATGCGATAAAATCCAATTTTCTTGAAAAATTATTGGGTACTTGGATACTTCATCAAAGCCGATGCTGCGATAGAAGTTCGCACTCTTCTCATCATGGTTTCCCATTATGAGATGCTTATTTCCATTGAGTTGCTTGCATATTTCACGCATTGGTTCTTTACCACAAAAAGCGAAATCGCCTAGTACAAATACAATGTGGCCATTTCTAACAACCCGATTCCAGTTCTTAATTAATATTTCGTTCATCTCGTTTGTATTTTCAAAAGGTCGATTCTCATACTCAATGATTCGCTGATGAAAAAAATGTGTATCAGCAATAAAGTAGTATTTATTTGACAGCATAAAATTTCTCCTCTACTAAAATACTAGAATTTTTTGAAATCGGCCATTTTTATTGTGATGATACTCCTTTGTTTTTGTATCGTACCGCAACAAGGGTAACATTCCGGTCTCCGCTGTGCTGCCATCAAGGAAGTAGTGGCTTTTGCCATCCCAAAACACATCATGAAAATCACGTTTCTTTTTAAGCGAACTGGTGCTGATATGACCCGCAATAATATCTTTATAAAACGTTCCAAAAGTTGCCGGATACTTCGAGGTAAAGTATTCCGGTGAGGTTCCATGCATCCAGTATTCTTCGGCTTCTTCATCAATCCCGGCATGGACAAATATCTGTGTTTCCATTTCATAGTAATACGGAAGGGCTTTTAGCCACTGAATTAATTCGCAGTGGTTTTCCTGAATGTACTGTTTGAAGAGTTCCGCAATTTTCATGAAAGCCGCAAATGCGTCTTTCGACATGATCGCAATTGCTGAAATTCTCTTGAATAAATCGTCAGATATAAAACTTCTGACTGTATCAAAATCGCGATCAGCACTCAGCCACTCAAAATTCCAGACATCTTTTTTTGAACAACTCAAAAAATCTAAAAACATCTGCTCATGGTTCCCCCTCAAGGCAATTACCTGATCAGGATACTGCTTTGTTAATTGCCTAACGTGATGGATCGTTTCACAACTCTTCTTTCCATAATCAATAAAGTCACCGCAGAGGATCAGTTTGTTTTGTAAATCATTCAGGTCGATTAACTGCAGATTCTCATTCAGCGCTTCCAGACAACCATGTATATCGCTCATTGCAAAAATATAAGCCATTTTTAATCCCCCTTTTATGTGGTTCTTTGAATTGTTGCGACCTTTTCTTCATTCTTTTCTTGATAGATTATGCAATGTTTTTTAGGCGCGTTCTAATTTTATGATAATCTCGCAGTGTTTGAGCGCGAACCCTTGAAACTTCTTTGTTCATCTTTTGAATTGCTTCATCGTTATCGATAACCATATGAAGGAAGATATAATTATTGATTTTTCTTTCGTCTATCTCTTTTCTCGCCGTTTCAATTATATTGTCACTCTCGACCACGCCACTAATGCAATAGTATTTTTCTTCACCACATCAATTATGTAACCTTGATTATATATGCTGGAAATATGTAAGATTAACTGGGGCTCGTCAGATAGGCATATTTTTTGCTTATACCGATCATGTTTCACTTCAAAACTGACTGGCTTTACATTTAAACTATCCCGAATTTCTTCTAGTTTTATTTTCGAACTAAGTATTTTATCCTTAAGCATATTTTCGAAATTTAAATCTGCCCATGTACAAGTCCCGTTTTCTTGCCACTTTCTTATATCTTCGAGCTGTTTTTTTAATCTTTGCTCATAATTGCCTATTCTATTTTTTAATCGTTTTATTTTTTTCAATGTCATCTCATAAATGATATGACCATAATTTTTCTCAAAATAATCAATTGCCATTTGAACATCGTTAAAGGTTGTTTGATTTACCACTTCTTTCGTAATTGCTACATAAAAATATTTCATAATGGTTGTTCCCCGCTTTCTGTTACGCAATGACCCAAATTCATTTGGCTATATTTAATTATCAATGATCATGCTATATTCATATTATAACAATATCAATGCGTAACATTTTACGTTTGTTGATGATTCAGGTGTATCAATTTATGATAATTCTACAATTTCTTCCATCAGACAATGATATTCCATAATATCTTCATCCATGTGCCAATGCCCAAAATACCATTCTTCGAAATCTGTCTTATCGGCAATTCTTTGAAGATAAAGTTGCAGTTCTTCCTCACCTTCATAAATATCAATGCCCATTTCTGCTACAACTTCCCGTGGCGCTGTATGCGTCAGGATATAATCAACGGTGTAGTCAACTTCTTCCAAGGTTTTTAGTCCCTGTTCATATTCATCATATGATGGCATTTCTTCCGGCCACCAACTGGTACCTTCATACCGATTCTCTTTATCAACAGAGTTTCCGCCGCCAAAAGTAAAAAATGTTTTCCCTTCAATTTCAAATATCTGTCCACGCATAAGATGAAGGATTCCTTCTTCGATTTCATGAACCTTACCGCCCTGCCATACCATAACCGGATACTCGGATAACAGATCAAAATTCTCATGATTCCCATCAATAAACAGCGTCGTAACTGGAAGGTCTTGCAATGCTTGTTTTACCCAGTCATCCTGGCTCCCGTCATCCCAGCAAATCCCTGCATCACCAAGAATAATGAGATAATCTTCTTTTGACAATAACTGATCCGTATGTTGACCAAAAAAAGTTATTACTTTTTGAATATCAAAATCTGCATGTATGTCACCTGATAAAAAAATCATAAATTTTTCTACCTCCTCTCACAAACCATCGTTAGACACTTATTGTCCCCATTATTTACCGAAAACATTATCGCTTAAACTTCGCTTTCTACCGATTAACCAGATCAAATAACCCGATCAACTTAATTCCTAAAACTTGCAAGAATTGTGTTAACCTCTCGTTGCTCTTCATCCGTAAATTCGCCATCAGGTGCGCTACTGGTAAAAGACACATATCCACTATACCAAAAAGAGAATTCTCCTTCAAACGGTCCTCTTATCCCTTCAACCGTACCAATCTGAGATTCTGGCAAAACAGCATAAGACACTGGTCCATCAACAACAGTATAATCAAAATCTGTTTTCATCTTTAAATTACCGGTTACTTTAAGTTTAGCCACCATGAAAGGCCCTAGTTCTGAATGATCAGTTCCCTGTACTTTACCAGGCTTGAAATTAGAATTTTCGACTTTTGAAACATCAACACGTGTCATACTAACAGTGCTTGTTCCAAAATTATACCCTTTGGGATAGCCAAAATAGGCATACTTTATTTCGACTCCTCTATCGTTTTCAAGTGTTACTTTTTCTGTTTCTGGCGTAACTACTTCCTGGGATATCTTCCAATTATCCGGGTAGTCAAACATAAAAGGCGGATATGTAACCGCATTTACTTCCTGAAACCTTGTCGTGTAGGTGTTATTGAGTTTTACCGCTTCCGAAGCTGCTTCAGTGCTTGCAGCCGTCTGCTCTGAATTTTCCTTGTTTTCCATATTTCCACTGCTTGGGTTATTGCTGCAAGCCATGCTTGTAACCATCAGCACCCCCACAAATATCACGATTAATACGCATTTCATTTTTTTCATAAAGTTTCGTTCTCCTCTTATCACAATATTTCACATGTTTTCAACAGGATACCAGTATTCTCATTCGAGCAGCGCCCCTTTAAAGAAACTGCTGAATGTCAGATTTTACTTTATTCCATCACAACAATTTCCTGTCAATTTCTGATCATCTTGCATTGATTCCATAGATATAAGCAATGAAGCATGCAAAATCACCGATTTTTTTACGACAATCCTTTTCGTCACCCAATTTTTCACGCCAGGCGGTACTTAATCCATTTTTTTGTTGAAAGCGGCAAAACATGTTTAATGACGAAATGAACGCATTATGACTTGCTGTTCTTCCAGCGTCTTTTTCCATCCGTTCTTCCCGTGAATACAAATGCCAACGGCTTCTAATTGCCGCATAGGAAACGGCTGATTCTATCAATTTATTCCATAACATCTTTGTTGTTTCATCATTAAAATCGTTTTCTATCGCAAGTTGATTATATATTTCCAGCGATTCCTCAAATGTGAGAATGTTTTTTTCAGTTAAATAAGTTTCATAATTGATCATGGCTTTCTCCTATTCGTTCAAAATTTTTGTGAACGATTCCAACTATTTATAAATCATATTTTGCTAATGTATCTTTCAAACGCTGTACAATTGCGTTCCGTATCTCTACTGGTTCCACGACTTCGACATCATTGCTGTATTGCAAAGCCCAATTAATGATGGCATTGGGACTGCAGCACACCCGGATCAGATCATGCTGTTCATCAAGGTTCTGAGCACGCTTTTTAACCGTTGTGTAGCGATCTCCAAACCAGTCATGCACCATCGTATAGCGATTATTTCTGACTTTCAATGTGATTGTTTGCGGTTCATCATAAAACATATTCAGATGTTTAAGCATAAAATCATCCGGATCCCATTTCTCCTTGAGTCCTTTGACTTCACTCATTTTTTTAGCATCTATTCCTTTATTTCCATTCTTTTCGTTTCTTTCAGGAATTTCAATCGCTGACATTAAATCGACCCGATAGATTGACACATTATCAAAATAATCAGTATTGGCCAGGAGGTAATACTTGCCATTATATGCCACAACATAATAGGGCGAAACAGTATACCTCTTTTCTCTGATCGGTACGAGCTGTTTATTCTTGTCATAGCCATTGAATACAAACGTCATTTTAACCTGATCGGCAATGGCAGTTTGCATGGTCTTGAGATTTTCTTTTAATTGTTCCTGGGGTGCGGTCGCAAATTCCGGAACCGTATAAATCTGGCTTGTGATATTGGAGTAGTGGCGGTTGGTCAACTTTTTTATTTTCTCGATAATTTTATTGGCTTCATCTGTGGTCAGGGTTTTAGAAAATTGAATACCTTCGATTAAACGATCAATTTCCTGATATGAAAAATCGTGGGCGTAATAGAAATTCGACATATACCTTGAATTTTCTTTTGTATCATCATCTTCTTCAAGTTCCCGATCATATCCCGAATAGACGATTCTGAAGTAGTCTTTATCTTCTTCTGTATAGACCGGCGGGTTTAATGCCCATGTCAATTTTTTTAACGTGCTGCTTAATGTCTTGGCTGTGCATTTTACACTCTTTTCTTTTAACAATCTCAATATCTGATTCTGCGTTAACGGAGATTCCTTATCCGTTTCGTCTTTGAGAACTTCGAGAGTCGCAAGCGCCAGAATAACTGAATCACTTTGAGCGATCCCAGACTGTCGACCCTTCTGTTTTTTTGCTGCAGGTTTTTCTTCCACTCTAGCTTTTTTCTTTGCCATGGACACCTTCCCCTTTATTTTTATAATTTACTGCCAAATAGGGTGCCGCTCACTTTTTGTGGGCGAGCTGTTTTTCCCGATTCAAAACGGCATTGTTGTTATCAAAATATTTTTACACCTATGCGCTTTATTATTCAGTTTATTGTGCTTTCCTTTATAATTATAAGCATCTCAAAAAAGAAAATTCGCAAAGCAAATCGGACTTCCGGTTCTTTCTTTAATTTAATATTTGATACTTAGCTTTTCTCAATATTGCTCTTATTTCTTTATTTTCTTGAGTTTCTGGCACCGCATTTTTTATTTTATTAAATACGTCATTATAACCAGAATAGCATTTGTCGCTCAAAAAGACTTTATACATAATTTTTTTATAAATATCTGAAGTCACCCATGATTCATCTTGTTCGCAATCGGGATTGTCTAATAATGCAATTTTAAGCATCGCGACCATAAAGATGCCCCGGCGTTTAATTGCCCAATTGACGTTGTTTAAGAAAAATAATACTTCCTCTTTATTCTCAGGGAGTCTCGCTCCCCCTTCTTTTTCCATATACTTTGAATGTGAATCATTTTCATTCTGACGTTTATAATTCTCATCATAGAAATTTTCACTAAATAGCGATTTTGGATTGTATTCTCTATCAACGTAATCCCATAAAAAGAACGTGTTAATGTATTTATTAAATTGATCTTTTTCGAAACCGCCATTTTCATAACCCTCTTTTTTTAGAATTGCAAGCGAAAGATCCCAGTAATCTTTTGTCTTGGCAGCTCTTCCACCATTAAAACCTGCAGGTACCAAACAAAAATTTCCAATAGAATGAGTATAAATGCAATAATCTGAAAAACTGACATTTCGATCTTCCAGCTTCTCGAAATCCTTTTGACATTGTCGAAATAGCCAAAAAATATATCTCTTGCTGATTTGCTGTTTTCCCCTCGGATTAACTATGTCTTTATACTCTTTAAATCGATCACTTTCTTTTCCCATTTCATGAGATTTTGCAATTAATAAATTCAGTGTAGTTTGCACGGAATTCATTGTGTCTCCGCCCAAAAGCATCTTTTCATCAAAATACGATGCGATTCGAAATCCCCCCTTTTCTTTACTCCATCCCCATAAAATATTATAGATTTCGCCGGTTAAATCACATGTTTCATCTGAATTATCGGGATCAAATATAATTCCATGTTCTTCTATCAGATATTTACATTTAAGAAGATTTTCCATTGGTCTACCTTCATTATTTGCATATGGGAATTCATTTCTCAGTTCTTTGATTTTGTTTATCATCCGTTTATGATTTTTCGGTCTTTCTGAAACCAATATTTGGTTCCTTTTGAAATCATACAGATGTGGTTCTTTATCTTCTAATAACTCGCTAACATTTTTTTTGCATTCTAACATTTATTATTTCTCCTTTAAAAATACACAGCCACCAAAAGGCGCTGGTATATCATACAACATTATTAATTTTTCAGTTTTCAACTTTAATTGCGCTATCGTTTACATTTACCTTAAGGCATCCAGTGTTCGATCTACTCAGAAACATGCCCATCCTTATCCACAATTTTCACGTTTTCGACAATTTCTGAAAACGTCTTTGCTTCAATGCTGCCAAAATAGGCAATAATGTCAAAAGCTTCGTTCTTCATCTGTGCCTTAGGCGATGCTGTTGTAGCTGCATTATAGTCCATATCGTCCTTTGTCAGATCTTCAAGCGCCATAATCTGGCATTGATTATCTAAAAAATTCTGATACATTTTTGCCGAGGATAGCGTTGGTTCAATCTGATAGGCTGAATAAGAAGTGTTGAAATCCATAACCTTGTACCCATAGTAATTAACGGCTGGATCCTATCCCAAAAATACCGTAAAGTTACTTTTTCAGATTCTTCCACTAACACTAAATACGCTGATGCTTTTGGCTCATCCTTAATAGTTTAACATATTCTAATTTCTATTGCTTATAAAAATGCGTTTAACTGTTTTATCCCTATCTAAAAACCTACATAAGCATTTTAGGCAATAAATCATCCGCCTTTTTTCTTCAACTTATAAATAGATTATCGTCTCTTTCCGCTCAACCGCTTTGAAACGCAATTGATTTTTTACAAACTGCCGATCCGGCAAGTTAAGGGAATTGATAAGAAGCGGGCTATTCTCATTATCTGGGTCAAGCGATTGATAGGCGAAAAATAATAAAAACCGATTAAAAACAAGCCAATAATCACCCATTCCGTCAAGTTGACATTCCCAATGCGAAGCCGTTACTTTTATTGCTTCTGCATCTTTTTCAGCTATGCCTGGCAAGATGATGATATTCTTATAAAAGTAATAGTCATAATACTCGCCTGCCACTAAACCATCAATCGCCGCTATTTCTTCAGATTCTCTGGTGAATTCTTTTTCGATAAACGATCTTGTTTCATCCAAAAGAATCCCATGCAACGGATAACCAAAACATAAGCTTGACATCAGCAACCTCCTGATCCTAATACTAAAATATCTATACGCCTGATATTATATTCTATGCCGTATGAACCAGCAGTTCATCGCTGCGTATGCGAATTGTCTTGATTATATCATTAGAGTAAACGGCCATTTCAGCCGGATGATCGGGAATACTGTCAGGCAGTTGACAATCAATAATCGTACTCAGTTTATATTTTTCAATGTTTTCCTCAGAAAACCACTTTACCATTTCATTCTTTTCTGTTTCCGATACTTTGCCGCTGAGCGTATTTAGTTCCCTGATCGGGTTTTTTAACCATTTATAAAATAAATCCAATCGATCATAAAATCCATTTCGGTAATCCCCCTTTGCGAGATTATATTTACCCTTACAACACGGTGTCAGATTGCCGATGGTATGATAATACTGCGCCAATTTCTCTAATGCTGGCAACAACTGCTTTTCTTCGGGCAGCTCTTTATCTTGCTCCCTAAGCTTCTCTTTAATGAGTTTTAAATGTTTGAGCTGCGAAATGAAAACTGCTGTTTTCTTTATCGCATTGTGACCGTATTTGGATTCAAAGTATTTCCAATCCTCTGAAGGCAATTCCGGAACTTCAACAACTGCTCTGACGGCTTTTCCCCAAATATATTGGAAAGAAAATAACGAATCATATCCGGTGACAGTGCCTCGTGTCTCTATTTTAAAAAAGTCTCTAACAATCTTTGATTTATCACAGTCGTAGCACAAGGTTAATTCCGCACGATATAGAAGGTACCGCTCAATGGCATAACGGTCATCGGAATTGAATATTTCAATTAACTGACTTTCTGAAATCCCACAGTAATCGGCCACATCGACGATACAGTTCTTCGATTTTTCTAATCCGGTATTTTCCCACATTTGTCTTTTCAAGTCATATTCTTTCAAATTATTGGTATAGTCTTTGTAATACATATTAATTCTCCTATCCTTTGTTAACCCAACCAGCTAAATACTTGTAACTTTATTAATTGGTTACTAACACTATTATAACGTTTTAAATCGGTATCTTTTTACTTATTGTTGTATCGTTGAAAAATAAATTACGGAGTTTTATTGATTTGACTGATAAATCATGAAAATTCTTTGTTCCTCAGTAACCGATCACTCAACCTATTTATTTTGACTTTTTTGACCAATAAAAAAGCTCTGAACACCGCATTAAGTTGCGGTTTCAGAACTTCATTAACAAATACGGTGAAGGCGGACCCGAGCATCCAACAGATCGGTCGTCAGGCGACTGAAACGACTCGCTCGGACGGGACAAGCGGTGGGACAGCTGTCCCAAAATCCCTATACACGCACACATTCATGCAGGCGCATCCCAGACACCCTTATTCTTGATGATGATCCGCAAAGCTTTCTGGTTGTCCGCTTGTCCTGACCGCTTTCTTTTTCCCACGATAATCACCTTTTTTAAGAGGACGGCTGACCGGACAGTTTCAGAGACTGCTAGCGCCCGTCCGTTTTTTTTAGCTGGACAATACCCGCCGATAGCCACGCTGTCTGCCATAAATGGCAAAGGTTGTCCGGTCGACTTTCTCCCAGCTTGCAATTTTTCCCATGATTGCGCCAATGGCATAGGAATCGGCTGGCTTCATGGCTGACCCATCTCTGCCAAAGCATTCACACCAGATTTCCATGTTGCAGGTCAATTGTCTCTGCACCCCGCCATCATTTTTTTGACTGTCAAAATCACCGTCACGCAGGAAATTCCGGCGTTCATAAAGCGACATTTTTCCCCACTCCGCTGGCAGCCGGGTAATAAAGGATTTGACCGTTTCCATATCCGCTACATTTATCGCGGTTTTTTGCTTTGTATTTTTCATAAACGCTCTTCCCAAAGCTGTCTTTTTGATTCGTCCATTGTATCCTTAACCTCCTGAATGCCTTTTCGGTTAGTCTACAATAATTCGAATTGTTTTGCACTACGTCATCTTTGTCGAGTAGGCAAGGGGAATTTCACCCCAAGCCTCTCACAGAACCGTACGTGACACTCTCGCGTCATACGGCTCTTGTTATCCAATCGTTGGTTTAATACCCTTCTCCCAATGATAAAAGAGTCTAGGTTTTGAATTGGCTAAATGCGCTAACATTCGCCAAGCTCTTCTTTTG
>NZ_WJBC01000070.1 GCF_014284475.1 Acetobacterium fimetarium
TAAAAAAAACCGCATCTCTGCGGTTATGTTTGTAAAATGGTGACCCATGGGCGACTTGAACGCCCGACACCCTGATTAAAAGTCAGATGCTCTACCAACTGAGCTAATGGGTCAGATAAAATATTAAGTTATTGTGTGTCTTCAGACGATTGTGTAATACTCAAGTTTGCCTAACTAAGTGATTCACACCAAATCAAAGATTTGGGTTCTCTACTTATACCAACTGAGCTAATGGGTCAGATAAAATACACATTTTTTTATTGGATCGTATTTTAATCGAAAACTCTTCTCATCCTGTTTGGATGAGTTTTCAATTAAAATGCGTAAGCATTCTCACTGTTGTCTCGCTCTGCTCGACTGCCGACCAATTTCTGAAAAGAAATTGGGATCATGCTTATGGTGGGAGAAGATGGATTCGAACCATCGTAGACGTCGTCAACGGATTTACAGTCCGCCCCCTTTAGCCACTCGGGCATTCTCCCATTGATTTTTGACAAAAAAATGGAGCTGATGAACGGACTTGAACCGTTAACCTGCTGATTACAAATCAGCTGCTCTGCCAATTGAGCCACATCAGCTTAATAATAAAGTTTTGACGTATTAATTTAGTTACTCCTGATCCGCTACACATAACTAAGCGATTCACACCAAATCAAAGATTTGGGTTCTCTGCTTATGCCAATTGAGCCACATCAGCCTAATAAAAAGTGTTTTTATATATTGAATTGGATCGTATTTTTATCGAAAACTCTTCTCATCCTGATTGGATGAGTTTTCAATTAAAATGCGTTAGTTTTATCACTGTCGTTTCGCTTACGCTCAACTTCCGACCAATTTCTTGCAGAAATTGGGATAAAACGTCAAATGGCGACCTGGAAGGGACTCGGACCCTCGACCTCCAGCGTGACAGGCTGGCATTCTAACCAACTGAACTACCAGGCCGCATGGATATTAAATTTGGTGACCCCTAGGAGACTCGAACTCCTGTTACCGCCGTGAAAGGGCGGTGTCTTAACCGCTTGACCAAGGGGCCATGACTATCAAGTTTGTTTCAAAGAGCGGATATGAAACAATCTGCTTCACACCCGCTTTGGTTACTAATGGCTCCCCAGGTTGGATTCGAACCAACAGCCTATCGGTTAACAGCCGAGTGCTCCACCGTTGAGCTACTGAGGATTATTTAAAATCCCGCAACGTCCTATCCTCCCAGGCAGTTACCCACCAAGTACTTTCGGCGCTGGAAGACTTTACTTCTGTGTTCGGTATGGGAACAGGTGTGGCCCTTCCGCCATCGTCGCGAGACTAG
>NZ_WJBC01000071.1 GCF_014284475.1 Acetobacterium fimetarium
CGCCGCCCTTTAATGATGACGGTGACGACAAGCCGCGAAAATATTATGTCGGCGATGTTGTTGTTAAGGTTCTTTCAGAACGGATTCAGTATGTCGATAAAGACGGGAAACTGATTACCGAAAGCCTGATTGACTACACCAGGAAAAACATCCTCCAGCAGTATGCCCGTTTGGATCAGTTTCTTCGCAGCTGGACAGCAGCCGAGAAAAAACAAGCCATCATTGATGAACTTCAAGATGATGGGGTGCTGCTTGAGGCTGTCAGACAGGAATTGGGTAAAACGGAGCTGGATGACTTTGATCTTATCTGTCACATTGCTTATGACAAAAAACCGCTGACAAAACAAGAACGGGCAGCGAATGTGAAGAAAAGGCATTATCTATACAAATATTCGGATCTCGCCGAACAAGTGATTGCCGCCCTCCTGGATAAGTATGCCAATGATGGCATTAAAGAAATTGAAGAAACAAAGGTACTGCAGCTGGAAGAGTTTGCCAAGATCGGCAGTCCGATGAAAATTGTCAAAGCCTTTGGTGGCAAAGAAGCCTATCAAAAGGCCGTCCAGGAATTAGAAAACGAGATATATTACGCATAAATAGATAAGGCAGGTAAATAAAAAATGGCAATTGGTAACTTTGTAAAGAGAATTCAAGATGTGATGCGAAATGACTCCGGTGTCAACGGGGACGCCCAGCGGATTGAACAAATCGTATGGATTCTATTCTTAAAAATATACGATGCAAAAGAAGAAGCCTGGGAGCTTTATCATGATCATTACACGTCCATTATCCCAGCTGGACTCAAGTGGCGAGATTGGGCCGTCGATCGAAAAGATGGGGAAGCCTTAACTGGCGATGCCCTCCTGGACTTTGTCAACAACACCCTTTTCCCAACCCTGAAGAATCTGGAAATTGATGAAGAAACCCCCATGAGTCAAGTCATTGTCCGTTATGCCTTTGAGGATGCCAATAACTATCAGAAAGACGGTGTCCTGCTAAGACAAGTGGTCAATGTCATTGATGAGATTGACTTCACCGAATATAAGGAACGCCATGAGTTTGGAACCATCTATGAATCCTTCCTGAAGGATCTGCAAAGCGCCGGAAATGCCGGTGAGTTCTACACCCCAAGAGCAGTGACAGACTTTATGGTGAAAGTTGTTAAGCCAGTCTTGGGTGAAAAAATCAGCGACTTCGCCTGTGGTACCGGCGGGTTT
>NZ_WJBC01000072.1 GCF_014284475.1 Acetobacterium fimetarium
GATTAGGGTGTCAAAAGTATTTTCACCCCATTAATAATTCTCTCCAACTGAGGGTTGACTTCTGGTAAAATAGATACAGAATCAAAAGCAGTGGAGGCTACAAAACGATGTCATTTAAGACCAACAAAGAACAACAACTCACATTGGATGATCGCTTTTTACAGGTGGATGAACGGACAAAGAAATTTGTTTTGAGTTCCTGGGCAAAGGGTTTTTCAGAAATCATTTTCCCGGCGATCAACGAGGAACGGTTTTCGGTGTTGTACAGTGAAACCAAAGGATCCCGACCGAATAATCCAGTGAATGCGGTGGTTGGCTCGTTGATTTTAAAAGAACTGTTGCGTCTGACCGATGATGAGCTGTTGGCCAGTATTCTGTGTGATGTCCGGTTCCAGTATGCTCTCCACACGACGAGTTTCAAAGAGCAGCCCTTTAGTGACCGCACCTTCAGCCGCTTCCGGGAGCGACTCTATCTGTATACGCTGGAAACCGGAATCGATCTGCTTCAGGAAGAAATGGAATCCATGGCGGAAGCATTTCTGAATTACCTGAATATTGAACCATCCATGAAACGCATGGATAGTGTGATGGTGGCTTCAAACTGTAAAAAAATGACCCGGCTGGAAATCCTGTACACCTGTACCGCAAATATGATAAAGGCCATTCATCAAGCCGATAAAACCGCCGTTTATAAGGATCTGGCGCACTACCTGGAAGCCGAAGATCTCAATCGCACCATTTATCATCGAAAAAACGAAGATATTTCAGCACGTCTGCAGCAGGTGATTGATGATGCTACCCAGCTGATCGCCGAACTTGGAGACGATGCCTTTGAACTTCCCGAATATCAGCTGCTTCGTCGGGTACTCATGGAACAGACCGAACAGGATCGCACCGGAAAACCGATTCCAAAAGATAAAAAGTCCATCACCCCCGACAGCCTGCAGAATCCGTCAGATCCGGATGCAACCTTTCGGCGTAAAGCCGGGAAAAATCATAAAGGCTATGTGGGTAATATCATCGAAACCTTCGATGAACAGGGTGCCATCATTACCGGCTATGATTATGACATCAACAGCCACAGCGACAGTCAATTCTGCAAAGAAACAATCAGCAAGCTGGGACATCAGGATGAAGCGGCCACCTTGCTGGCCGATGGCGCCTATGCAAGCACCGGCAATCACGAACAGGCC
>NZ_WJBC01000073.1 GCF_014284475.1 Acetobacterium fimetarium
CCAGGCATTACCATTTCTACGCCTTCTGGTAATTTGATGACACCTGTTACGTCAGTTGTTCTGAAGTAGAATTGTGGTCTGTAGCCATCGAAGAATGGAGTATGACGTCCGCCTTCTTCTTTGGTTAATACATATACTTCTGACATGAAGTGAGTATGTGGATTGATTGAACCTGGTTTAGCCAGGACCTGGCCACGTTCGATTTGAGTACGGTCAACACCACGAAGCAGGGCTCCGATGTTGTCGCCTGAACGGCCTTCATCCAACAGTTTTCTAAACATTTCGATGCCGGTTACAACAGTTTTACGAACATCGTGAATACCGACGATTTCGACTTCTTCACCAACTTTGACAACACCACGTTCTACACGTCCGGTTGCAACAGTTCCACGACCTGTGATCGAGAAAACATCTTCGACTGGCATCAGGAATGGTTTGTCGGTGTCTCGTTCTGGATCTGGGATCCAGCTATCAACAGCTTCCATCAGTTCAACAATTTTGTCTCCCCAAGGACCATCTGGCTCTTCTAATGCTTTTAATGCAGATCCGGCAATGATTGGTGTATCATCACCTGGGAATTCATATTCGTCTAACAGCTCGCGAACTTCCATTTCGACCAGTTCAAGCAGTTCTTCGTCATCTACCATGTCTACTTTGTTCAAGAAAACGATGATGTATGGCACGCCTACCTGACGGCTCAATAAAATATGTTCACGTGTCTGTGGCATTGGACCATCAGCAGCACTAACAACCAGGATGGCACCATCCATTTGAGCGGCACCGGTGATCATGTTCTTAACATAATCGGCATGGCCTGGGCAGTCAACATGGGCATAATGTCGATTTGGGGTTTCATATTCAACATGGGCTGTTGAAATCGTGATTCCACGTTCTCTTTCTTCTGGAGCTTTATCGATGTTTTCGAATGCTACCGCTTCCCCTGTTCCAAATCTTTTGTTTAATACAAATGTAATTGCTGCTGTTAATGTCGTTTTACCATGATCGACATGTCCGATTGTTCCAACATTTACATGGGGCTTATTTCTTTCAAATTTTGCTTTTGCCATTTGTTATTCTCCTTAAAATTTATTTT
>NZ_WJBC01000074.1 GCF_014284475.1 Acetobacterium fimetarium
AAAATTAACAAACGATGGTAATAACGAAGGGCTTGAAAAATATGAAGAGAGTTTGAAACAGAAGACAAAACCATATTTTTTGTGGAAACTGGAATTTGCTAAGATATTTAAAGAAAAAGGCGGGTTTGATATTGTAATTGGAAATCCGCCGTATGGGGCAAAATTCTCAAAAAAAGATAAGCAATATTTAGCCGCAAAGTATCCAACGGTACCTGATTATGAGTCAGCAAATTATTTTGTGGAAAAGGGATATGAGTTGCTACGTACAAGTGGTGTGTTGTCATTTATTATACCAAATATGTTTATGTCAAACGTTTTTGCGAAAAAATATCGCGCTACTTTAGTAAATAGTTGGTCGTTTTTAGCAATTGATAATTTGTCTTCCATTGAAGTCTTTGACAGCGCAAAAGTGAGAAATTGCATAATATTATTCGAGAAAGAAAGGCTTGATTTTGAAACCAAGCTGACGAAGTTGACTATTGTCAAAAAAAACATAGCAATTAGCAAAGAAAAGAAGGTTTCAAAAGAAAAACTGATTGAACTAATTGATAATTGGTTGAATATATTAGAACAAAGCGAAGAACAGCTTATTATTTTAAAAAAAGTGTTAGAGAATAGCACCCCTTTAGGAGAATTGGCAGAAATATCACAAGGCTTAATACCGTATGATAAATATAGAGGTCATACAGAAGAAACGATCAAGAATAGGATTTGGCACGCAAGTTATCAAAAGGATCATACTTATCGTAGAGAACTTGCGGGGAAGGATGTTGATAGATATTCAGTAAAATGGAACAATGAAAAGTGGATAAGTTACGGTGAGTGGCTAGCTGCACCTAGAAAACAGGAATTTTTTACATCACCTAGAATATTAATCAGAGAAATAACGAATCCCAAAATTTTGGCTGGTTATACAATTGATGAATATTATAATACCCCGTCAATAATAAACTGTATTAATTTTACAGTAAACACTAATTATATTTTAGGTATTGTTAATTCTATGTTAATGACATTTTACCATAAGCTTTCTTCGCCTAAATCTAACAAAGGGATTTTTCCAAAAAT
>NZ_WJBC01000075.1 GCF_014284475.1 Acetobacterium fimetarium
ATATGAACCATAAGGGTAATTCATAACCCAACTATTTTTATCAATAATTCCATCAAAATAATTAAGTGCTTTTTCAATGTCCTCTTTCATTTGATCTTCTGATAGTTCACCTAGCCAATAATGTTCATATCCATGAAGGCCAAAATACATACCAGCCTGCTTCATGCAATTAATTTGTTCTAAATTAAGATACCATTCATTTGAAAGCACTTCTTCACTTACATCCAAATAGTTATTAAATAATTCCTGTACAATCATATTCCTCAGCTTTTCTTCTAAGCCAACCTGCAAAATTCTTTTTATAAATATTACTTCATTCGTATCAAATCGATCTTTAACGGCATATTTTTTGAACAAATTTTCATTCGATTCAATTAAATATCCTTCTATTCTATAACGATTTAAGATTGAAAAAATATCATCTAATAAAGTTTGAATATCCGCAGTAGCTAAAAGATAATGTATTTTATTTACATCCATGACTTTTTGTTCTACCAAAGGTTTCGCTGAAACAAAGAAGGAACCTTGAATCCCTCTGTTTTTTAAAATCGGAAAAACATTTGTATAATGATCAATATAGCCATCATCAAAAGTCAACAGTGCTGCATCCTCTGGCAATAAAAAACTTTCTTTATTATAAGCCGCTTCAATAACTTCTTCCATGGTAATTATATTGAAATTTTCTTGCAAAAATTCAATTTGTTGTGTAAACAACTCCAAGTCTAAACCTTTAATATTGGGGAATCGATTATTTTTAAAATCTTTAATATAATGATACATAACTCAACTTTCCCAGCTCTAAAAATCAGCTGAGACTTTACAACAAGACACGCTGCAGCTTCTAAAAAACAGAAGTT
>NZ_WJBC01000076.1 GCF_014284475.1 Acetobacterium fimetarium
ATCAGGGGGACGGTTCTCTTGTGTCCTTTGGTGATCTGGGGCTATTCACTGAAGACCCTTTTTCATGCCTTTCTGACGACACCAAAACTGATTCCAGTCAATCGTTCAATCTGCCGGATCGACAACCCTTCGCTTTTGCAGCTTCTGAGCACTTCGTTCCGCTTTAGTTTGTCTAATTGCTGAACATCGGAAAGGTTTTTTACCCCTGCAAGTTGTTTAATCAAATCAATTGCCTCGGGATCCTTCCATCTTTTCTTTTCATCAATCTCCAAACACTGGACATTTTCCGCAGCCTGATTAAAGGTTTCAAACTGCATTTTAGCCTTTGTTAGGTCTTCAGAGAATAAGTCCAAAATATACTTGGTTTCACAAAGCCCCTGATCGATAAAATATTCCTGATAGCTGCTCCATGGATAATCAATCGGATTGTCAGTAATCCCTGCCTTGACAGGATTTTGATGAATATAACGAACGACGGTTAGCAGATACGCATCATCCTCAACCGGTTCACTTTTAAATCGATCCTGAAAGAGATGGCCACGGCGATTATATTTCCAGTTATACCAATAGACATAGCCCGCTCCCAATCGCCTAAAGACGATCCCTAGCTCTTCATGGCCTTCTTTTATCAATAGATGGATGTGATTGCTCATCAGGCAGTAGGCATAGATTTGGTATCCGCTGATTTCCTGATAGCTTTTTAATAGCTCCAGATATTTGACATGATCTTCCTGATCTTCAAAAATAACCTGTCGATTAATCCCTCTAAAAACCACGTGATATACTGCT
>NZ_WJBC01000007.1 GCF_014284475.1 Acetobacterium fimetarium
AGAGCCTGAACATCTCTATCTTACATGGAAAGGTGATTTTTGGGTATAACCCTTTTGACCACCACCCGCATAGCAGGTGGTTTATTGTTTCGCCCGCTTTGCGTGCTCAACAGACTAAAGTCTAAAAAAAAACAGTTCAATGCTCTATTCGCATTGAACTGAATAAGACCAGGCACTCTTCAGCGCTTAGTCTCGCTTGCATCAGTCGATAATTTTTAGTAACAGACTAACGTTTTTTTAATTTTCTCAATCATACTGATCGGACTTTCTATACTTCCAGACTGACACCACTTCCCTGCGGATCCCGGGTAATAACGATCTTCTTGTCGATCTTTTCTTTGAGTTCATCCAGATGGGAAATGATTCCCACCAGGCGGTTTCCTTCTGTCAGGCCGGCCAGAATCTCCATTGCTTTTTCAAGGGATTCGCTGTCCAGGGAGCCGAATCCTTCGTCGATAAACATGGTGTCCAGCTGAACCCCGCCGGCGAAACTCTGGACGATATCAGAAAGGCCCAGGGCAAGCGCCAATGATGCCTTGAACGATTCGCCACCGGACAGGGATTTCACACTTCTTCTTTTTAACGTCCACTTGTCCTCGACATCGATCTCGAGGCCGGATTTGCTCTGGTTGTTGGCGCCGCCGTCTTTTCTCACCAGCGAATACCGGTTGTCTGTCATTGTCCCGAACCGTTTGTTGGCCTCTAAAAGCACCATGTCAAAATAGACACCCTGGACGTATTGCTCAAACGGCAGCTTCTGTTTTCCTCTCAAATCGCCATTGGCTGTATCCGACAGCCTTTTCATTTCGCCAAAGGCGCCTTCCGTTTCTGCCCTTTCTTGCTGCTTTGTTTTCAGGGATGCCAGAATTCCTTCGTTATTCTGGATAACATGTCCGCTTTTTTCCAGTTTATCCTGTATTTGTACCTGCTGTTGCTTCAGCGCTTTCTGATCCTCTTCCAGCGCGGCAATATCCACTTCGGCGCTGCCGTTGATCTGATCTTTCAGGTTTTGAATAGCCTGATTCACCCTGGTGCGTGCTTCGTGATATTGGCTGATCTCCGCTTCGATTCGGTTGATATCATCCGCCGCCAGAATCGCCTTTTCGAAATCGTTCAGATCAGCAAAGCCGCAGCTGGTCAAGCGCGTTTCCAATGCCTCTCTGGCAGCTTCCAGCAACCGGTTCGTTTCTTTTAATCGGTCAGTATCTGCCTTTGCCAGCGCCGATGCTTTGCCGATGCTGTCGCAGACCGACTGATATGCCTGTTGCGCCGCTTCCAATTGATCCTTCATTTTTTGAAGCGCGTCTTGCTTTTGCCCGATTGTCTGTTCGGCGGTCTTTTTGTTTTCATATTTCAGGTTTTCTTGCAGTCCCCTGATCTGGGTGTGCAGCGACGAAACCGCGATGTCGATTCGGGATAATTCTTCTCGGATCGTGTTTACTGCGGCTTCATCCCGATCGTTGCTTTTCTGCAACTTACTCTGTTCTTTCTCCAGATCCTGTTTTTGGGTGCAAAGATCCGTTGCTTTTTTGAGTTTCTTATCGGCCGATGCGATTGTTTTTTGCAATTCGGTTGCCCGGGTTGCAATCATCGTTTCAAGTTCGGACAGTTTTGACGGGATCTCAAGCTTCAATTTCCCGGCGTCTGTTTTAAGCTGTTCCACTTTTCCCTGGTATTCTGTCATTGCGTTATGGCTGGCAACACTGGATTCCTGCCATGCTTCTCTGATTTTTTCCAGTTCTTTTTTATCTTGATTGAGCTTTTCCTGGGACGGCGCAGCAACTGATAGTTGCGCCACATTCGGATGTACAAGTGATCCGCATACGGGGCAGGGGGCATTCTCAGTCAGCTTTTGCGCCAGAATGCCGGCCTGTTCCCCGTAAAAGAGACTTTCTGAACGATCATACGCCTGTTTGAACTGGTTGTACGTTTCTTCCTTATTCACAAAGTCCTTTTTAGTGGTCTTTTGTTTCTTTGAAAGATCGCGGCAGTTTCGCGTCAAATCGTCCAGTTCACCCAGCTTATCTTTTTCTTCCGTCAGCCCTTTTATTTCGTGTTCAAACCCGAGTTTTCTGGTTTCAATGTCTTGCAACTGTTTGAGTTGTTCACAAACAGCCTCCCGCCGTTCTTTATTGGCCTTTAACGAAGCGCTGATTTTAAGGTATTTTTCATCGGCTGCTTTTCTTTTATCTTCAAACCTTTTCAGCTCGGTATTGCTGTTTTCCAGGTTCTCGTAATCCGGCAGGCTTTTTTTAAGTGTCTGTATTTCCGTCGCCAACGCTTCCCGCTGCGGTTCTTCGCTTTTTTGCCGGTCCAATGCCTTTTCCCGATCCTGCTTTATCAGAGTATCGGCAATTATTTTTTCCTGATTTTCTTTAATGCTGCGGTCAAAATCCCGGCCCTGTTTTTCCAGTCGGATCCATTCATCGTGATGCGGTTTTACCTGATAAACCGCCCTTTTACCCAATTCCAGTTTTGTTTTTAAAGCTTCCACCACCTCGGCTTGGCTTGCAAGTTCCGCTGATCGTTCGGTCTCTATTTTAAGACTTCGGATCCACGCATTGATCTGTTTTCCCGTGGTAATTTTCTGGATTTGCTCATTGATCTGCTCGGAAATCCGCTTAACTTCTTCCGACTGCCCCTGTTTTTCCGCTTTGCCATTTGCGACGAGTGTCTCCAGCAGCAGAATGAGCTCAGATAAGCCATTGACGTTGTTTTTCAAATCCTGATACGCCGCATAGTTTTCATCTTCGGCAGCGCAGATAATCCCGTCATTGTACTGAATGATTGCCGCGTTGATCGCCTCCAGCTGCTTGCCCAGGCCGAGCATCTGGTTTTTCAGTTCGCGCTGAATTTTTTCATAAAGCTCAGTCCCGAAAACTTTTCTGAAAATCTCGCCTCTTTCTTTGCTGTCGGCAAACAGCAGTTTTAAGAATTCCCCCTGGGCGATCATCGAAATCTGCTTGAACTGTCGGTGATTGATGCCGAGGATGTCATTTACTTTCTCGGTCACTTCTTTCGTTCCCGCCACGATGCCGCCGTTTGGCAGCAAAATTTCAGCATCCGCATTCTGCGTGGTCGTTTTGCCGGAGTCGCCGCGTTTTACCGGGCGATTATATTTGGGATTTCGCCTGATTTCATAACGCTCGCCCCGATCTTCAAAAATAAGTTTCACGAAAGTCGGCGTTTCCGGCTTGGCAAAATCGCTTCTCAACATGTCTGCGCCGCGGTTCTCGCCACTGACTTCGCCAAACAACGCAAAAGAAATGCCGTCGAAAATCGTCGTTTTCCCGGCGCCGGTCTCCCCGGTTATTAAAAATAATCCGCTGCCATCGAAAGCATCAAAATCAATTTCGACTTCCTGCGAATAGGGGCAGAACGCGCTCATCGTCAGTTTTTTCGGTTTCACAGGCTTCTCCCCTCCATCCGCTCGGCAATTTCGGCAAACAGATTGCTCTGACTCTCTGTCATTTCGATATTATTCTGGTTGACGTAAAAATCGCCAAACAGTTCCAGTGGTGATTTCTGTTTCAAATCTTCCCCGGTCAGTTGGTTCAGATTCAAATTCTCCTGGGTACGCCGGTTGTCAAAATCGAGCAGCATCACAAACGGATAGATCTCGCGAACCTTGCCGATCGCATCGATAATTTCGTCTTCGTCGGTCAGAATGACATGGACATAACAGTCCGCGGATACCGTCTTCAGCGTCTTGCCAGCCATCAGTTCACTCAGTGAACAGCGAATCTCTTTCATGTCTCTCAGCGGATGCAGCTCGATCTGTTTATATGTGAGGTTTCCCTTTTCCTTCAGCTCGATGATGGTGACTGATTTTTTATGCCGGCACTCTGAAAATGAATATTTCAACGGCGACCCGCTGTAACGGACGGTCTCCCGGCCCATCTGCTGTGGCCCGTGGATATGACCCAACGCCACGTAATCAAACCCCGCAAAGGCGGAAACATCCACGTTGTCCATGCCGCCCAGTGACTTGCTTTCCGAATCCGAGCGTTCCGGCGCATTACCGCCGGCGGTAACGAACTGGTGGGCCACCAGAATATTTCTTTCTTCAAAATTTACTGCCGTTTTAGCTAATGCTGCTCTGACGCATTCATCAAAAGAGACACTTTCGATTGAAAGTTTTCGGTTTACAAGCGCCGGTTTTAAATATGGCATCAGGTAAATATGGATTTTTCCATCGTCATCATCCATGGTCACGGCTTTAATTTCTCCATCAAATTGACCGGCAATATGGACCTTGTGTTTTCCCATGATCCGGCTGCCGAAATCCAATCGCTCCGGACTGTCGTGGTTGCCGCTGATGATAAACAGAGGGATATCTTTTGAAGACAGCTCCGTAATGAAATCATCAAAGACGTCCACCGCCTCGGCCGACGGAACCGTTTTATCGTAAATGTCGCCCGCAATGATAACGCCGTTCACTTCCTGTTCTGTTGCGATCTCAATGATCTCACTTAAGATAACCTTTTGGTCTTCCAGCATCGAAAACTCGTTGACGCGTTTTCCAATATGCAGATCCGAAATATGCATGAATTTCATGATTGTCCTTTCTCTGTTGCAATTTTTCAATCTAGAAAAATAAATAAAAAAAAGCACCCTTCTCAAGGTGCTGATTGTATAATATAAAAAAATGGTCGGAGTGAGAGGATTTGAACCTCCGGCCTCATGGTCCCGAACCATGCGCTCTACCAAGCTGAGCCACACCCCGTTATTTTATATCGGCTGCAGTTTCGATTGCAATTCCGACTCATCTATTGTAAACTATAATTAAAAAAATATCAATCCCTTTGGAGGAAAAAAATTATGCACAAAAATAATAAATGGTTTCGTATTGGCGCCCTGGTTCTGGTCGGTGTAATTACAATCAGTATGCTTGCATTATATGCACTCTAAATGAACATTCGGATTATCTCTGTCGGGAAAATCAAAGAGAAATATCTTGAAGCGGCGATTAACGAGTATTCAAAGCGCTTAAGCGCCTATTGCCGGCTGGAAATAATTGCCGTCAAGGATGAAAAGATTCCTGAAAAATCAAGTGAAGCCCAGCTAAACAAGGCTCTGGAATTGGAAGGGAAACGGATTCTTCCCTATATTCGGGAAGATGATATTTTAATCACCCTTGAAATCCGCGGAAAACAGATGGATTCGGTCTCTTTCGCCAAAAAAATCGAGAACTATGGTATTCAGGGGAAAAGCCAGTTCACCTTTGTCATTGGCGGCTCCATCGGGCTCTCTCCCGATATTACCAGCCGCTCTAACTGGCAACTGTCTTTTTCAGAAATGACTTTTCCCCATCAGCTCTTTCGCGTTCTGCTGTTGGAACAAATCTATCGCGCATTCAAAATCATTCGTGGTGAAACCTATCATAAATAGACGTTTCACTTAGAAGTTGTCATAAAGCTCTACCTGTAGGGCGTTTGCAAAACTCCGATGTGATCGTCCGTTGCTGCTATTATCCATGACACGCATGAGATCGGACACTCTAACGAGTGTTCGCCTCAACGCGCATCATAGGATAATGAGCAGCCTCGGACAATTATTGAGATTTTAGTGAAACTATGAATGCGTTTCAAATATTTTTGCAAAAGCCCTTTCCTTAAATTAATTACAAATTCAAAATATAAAGAGGTAAAATATGCCAGATTATGTAGTAAAAGCCACCGCGGGAAACGGGCAGATCCGCGTATTTGCTGCCACAACCCGGGGCATTGTGGAAACTGCCCACACCCTTCATCAGACCAGTCCCGTTGTGACGCAAGCCCTGGGACGGCTTCTCACGGCCGGATCACTGATGGGTTCAATGATGAAAAATGCCGATGAAGTGATGACTTTAAAAATAGCCGGCGATGGACCGCTGAGCGGTCTGTTGGTTACTGCCGATGCCAAAGGCGATGTTAAGGGTTATCCGTATATCAGTGATTTAGCTGATTCATCCGCATCACCGATGTCTGTTTCAGAGGCGATCGGCAAAGGCGCCATCAATATCATGAAAGACATCGGCCTGAAAGAGCCCTACGTCGGTTATGCGCCGCTGGTAAGCGGCGAAATAGCCGAAGACTTAACCTATTATTATGCGCAGTCGGAACAGATTCCCACGTCGATTTCCCTGGGTGTTCTTTTAAATGAAGATGGTTCCGTTAAGCAGGCCGGGGGTTTTATTATTCAACTGATGCCGGACACGGATGATGAGACGATTGACGCCCTTGAACTGGCGCTGTCAAACACGCCTTCCATGACAAAACTCCTGGATGCCGGAAAATCACCGGAAGCAATTATCGAAGCGCTCTTTAAAAACATCGGCTTGAAAATCTCGCAAACCCAGGAGATTCGTTTTTTCTGTGATTGTTCCCGGGACCGTGTCATGAAAGCCCTGTCCGCCATCGGCAAAGCTGATCTGCTCGATATCATTGCCGATCAGGAGGATGTCGAAGTCAATTGTGATTTCTGCCGGGAGAAATATCATTTTTCGGCCGCTGATCTGCAGTCAATCATCGATCTGATTTCAGAGAAAGACATATAAGCGATAACAAAACGAACGTGAGCTTCGCTGCCGGTTTGCGCGAACCAATTTGTACACTGTACGGCGGACAGTCTATCGACTGTTCGCCTACACGTTACCAAATTGGTTGCGAAACCGGCCGTGAAGCAACTTCTGTTAGTATTTTAGCGTTACGTCTATTCCCTAGATAAATCAAGTAAAGAAAGAGGAATAAAATGCCGTTGACAAAACGTTCCAGTGGCGTTCTGATGCATATTTCATCGCTTCCGGGTGATTATGGCATCGGGACATTAGGTGAAGAAGCTCGAAATTTTATTGATCTTCTCGTTAATATGAATTGTACTTACTGGCAAATCCTTCCGACCGGACCAATCGACGACTGCTATTCACCATATAAAAGCACTTCTGCTTTTGCCGGCAATCCGCTCTTGATTGATCCGGCGCTTTTTTTTCAATGGGGTTTGTTATCAACAGAAGAGTTGCAAAACTGCCAGTCGGTTGATTTACCTTATTCCGTCAATTATCACGGTCTTATAAAAAATCGGGAAGCCATCTTCAAGCTCGCTTACGCTCGTCTGAAACCTGAACAGCATAAAAAAATCAGAAGTTATTGTGAAGCCAACGAAGCGTGGCTTCCCGATTTTTCTCTTTACACGGCGCTTGCCGATTTTTTTTCTGAAAACGATTGGACAAAATGGCCGGACCGCGATCTGGTGCTGCGCAAGCCATCGGCCCTTGCTGCTGCCCGGCTAAAATTAAGGGAAGCCATTAATTATCATACTTTTCTCCAGTACGTCTATGCCGAACAGTGGGGCACCCTGAAAGACTATGCCAGCTCAAAGGGGATAAGCATCATCGGCGACCTCCCCATCTATGTCGCGCATGAAAGCGCCGATGTCTGGAGTCATCCTGAACTTTTCCAATTGGACCCCAACGGACGTCCCCTTGCAGTGGCCGGGGTTCCGCCGGACTATTTCTCAAAAAACGGTCAGCTGTGGGGCAATCCACTTTATCGCTGGGACACCATGAAACAAAACGGCTACGCCTGGTGGATGAATCGCATAAAATGCGCATTCTCCGCTTTTGACTACATCCGGATTGATCATTTTCGCGCTTTTTCCGCCTACTGGTCGGTCCCCGCCTCTGAAACCACGGCGATCAAGGGGCGCTGGATCCCCGGTCCGGGGATTGATTTTTTCAAGGCCCTAACTCACCTCTGCCCCCATCCCCCCATTATTGCGGAAGATCTGGGCCTGCAGGATGACGCACTTACCCAGCTGCTTGACCAGACCGGTTTTCCCGGTATGCGGATCATGGCATTCGCCTTTATCGATGATGAAGACAACATCCATCTGCCCCATAACTACAAACCAAACATGGTTGCCTATTCCGGCACGCATGACAACAATCCCCTGTTCAGTTCGATCATCGAGTATACCCCGGAGCAACGAGATTACGCCTTTCGCTATTGCGGCTACACCGATCAATGGGAAAACCAATGGCAGACTGGCGGATTTCAGAGCCCCTCATGCCGGGCATTGATTCGCACGCTCTGGCAAAGTGTCGCCAATCTGGTGATTCTCCCCATCCAGGATATTTGCGGATTCGGCAAAGACACCCGCATGAATGAGCCGGGAACCACCGGTGGCAATTGGACATTTCGGATGACCCGCAAAAACATGTCGCTGATCGATGTCAACTGGATGCAAAAATTGAATGAAACCTACAAACGCAGCTAACAAATTCCCGTTCAAACACCTGTCTGTCTCTGGTAATCAAAATACAGGTAAAATATGGACAAGTGTCCGTAGTCTTCAAACATTTTTTCAATATAACCTTGCAATGAAAGATTGTATTTTGGTATAATAGCAACAGGTAAAAATTAGGAATGAAAAAAAGGAGGAATTTACCATGAAAAAAGCATTATCATTGCTGTTATGTCTGGCACTCGTTGCTACCATGACTGCAGGCTGTTCTGGATCATCTAGCAAATCAGACAGCGACGTTATCAAAGTAGGTGTATTTGAACCATTAACCGGTGCAAATGCTTCCGGCGGAGAATTGGAACTTGAAGGGGTTCAGTTGGCTAACAAAGCCCGCCCTGAAGTATTAGGAAAGAAAGTTGAGCTTGTCACTGCTGATAATAAATCAGACAAGGCTGAAGCGACAACTGCTGCCGCTCGTTTAATTGAGAAAGACAAAGTTTGTGCCATCCTGGGTTCTTGGGGATCTTCGCTTTCCATGGCTGCCGGCGACCTTGTAAAATCAAACAAAGTACCAGCTATTGCTCTTTCTGCAACCAACCCACAGGTTACATTAGGAAATGACTACTATTTCCGTGTTTGTTTCCTTGATCCTTTCCAGGGAACAGTAATGGCCAACTATGCTGCCAAAACTTTGGGTGCTAAAAAAGTTGCCATCGTTCAGGAAGTCTCCAATGACTATTCGGTTGGCTTAGCTAAATTCTTTACCGATGCCTTTACAAAATTAACTGGCGATTCCAGTGCTATTGTTGCTACCGGTAACTACAACACTGGCGACCAGGATTTCAACGGTATTTTAACAAACATCAAAGCAACGAATCCTGATGTCATCTTTGCCCCAGGCAACTACACCGAATCTGCTCTGCTGATCAAACAAGCGCGTGCCCTTGGCATTACCTGCCCAATCATCGGTGGCGATACATGGGAAACCAATGAATTCATCACTGTTGGTGGCGCTGATGTTGAAGGCGCTGTTATGTCAACATTCTTTGACGATACCAACCCACCAACTGAAGCAGGAAAAACAATGGTTACTGCTTACAAAGCTGAATATCCAGACCGCGCCAATGTACCAGCTGTAACCGCTCTTGGTTATGATGGATACATGCTGCTGCTTGATGCCATCGAACGTGCCGGATCTGCAGATCCGCAGGCAATTCGTGATGCTCTGGCTCAGACAAAAGATTTTGAAGGCGCTACCGGCATGATCACCATCAATGAAAACGGCGACGCTGAAAAAGACGGTGCAATTATCAAAGTTGTCAAAGACGGAAAATTCACCTACCTGGATAATGTCACCATTACAAAATAAAACAGAAATACAATGAGATAGTTAAACTTTGAGGGTATTTGTTTTCGGATACCCTCAATTCAATTCAAAAGATAAAATGAGGTTATAATTATGGTCGTCGGAATGACACTTTCAACATTCTTGCAGCAACTCATAAATGGATTATCCCTTGGAAGTTTATACGCCTTGATTGCTATCGGCTACACAATGGTTTATGGTATATTGAAGCTTATCAATTTCGCCCATGGTGATATATTCATGATGGCTGCCTATTTTGCATATTTTGGTATTGCAGTCTTTTTACTGCCCTGGTATGTCACATTTATTATTACAATTCTACTGACGATGGCATTGGGTGCCCTTATCGAGCGCACGGCCTATCGTCCGCTTCGGGAAGCGCCAAAGACATCGCTTTTGATCTCCGCCATCGGTGTTTCATTCTTACTGGAAAATTTAGCTACCTATCTTTTCTCGGGTAAACCTCAGGCTTTCCCTGAATTTCCAGCGATGACAACGCCTATCTTTGTCGGCGGAATATCCATTCAGCCGGTTTCCGTTGCTATCCCAATTGTTGCATTTGTGCTGATGACTGCAATACTCTTTATTATCAACAAAACAAAAGTTGGAATGGCAATGAGAGCTGTCTCTGTCGATTATGATACGGCAAAACTGATGGGTATTAAAATTGATAACGTTATTTCTTCAACCTTTGCATTGGGTTCCGGCCTTGCCGCTGTTGGCGCACTCCTGTGGTGTATGAAATATCCATCGGTACTGCCACTGATGGGCGTTGTACCGGGATTGAAATGCTTTATCGCCGCTGTAATCGGTGGTATCGGAAACGTCAAGGGTGCGGTTATCGGTGGTCTGATCCTCGGATTCTCTGAGGTTCTGATGGTCGCTTTCTTCCCTGCCATGACCGGATATCGGGATGCTGTCGCATTTATTATTCTAATCGTTATTCTTCTGTTTCTTCCCAACGGTATTCTTGGCAAGAAACAAGTCGAAAAGGTTTAAGGGGGGTACCAGAAATGAAAAATACACAAAACAGTTTAGGTACCTACTTAAAAACACACTGGAAAACAGTTGTTTTTTTAATCGTTGTTTTAATTGGCATCGGCATTGCCGACCAGATGGTCAATTCTTTCGTGCGAAGACTGCTTAATTTAAGCGCGATCTATACCATTGTGGCACTGTCGATGAATTTGATTAATGGTTTCACCGGACAGTTTTCTTTGGGCCAGGCCGGTTTTATGGCCATCGGGGCATACACCGTGGCGATCTTCACCGTGCCGGTCGGACTCCGCGCCACCATTTTTTACATGGCGCCGATGGCACCTTTCCTGGCTAATATCCAATTGCCGTTTGTTGTCGCGCTGCTGCTGGGTGGCGTTTTGACCACCATCGTCGCTTTCCTGATCGGTGCGCCCTGTCTTAGACTGCGTGGCGATTACCTGGCGATTGCAACGCTCGGTTTTTCAGAAATCATCCGAATTGTTTTCACGAATACCCAGACGATCACCAATGGTGCGCTTGGTATCAAAAGCATCCCCACCATCAGCAGTCTCTGGTGGACCTTCGGTACGGCAATCATCATCATTATTGCCTGTTTTCTGCTGATCAGTTCCTCCTACGGACGCGCATTCAAGTCCATCCGCGAAGATGAAATCGCTGCTGAAGCCATGGGTGTTGGCTTATTTAAAACGAAGATGACCTCGTTTTTAATCAGTGCCTTTTTCACCGGAATCGGCGGCGGATTATATGCAGCGCTGCTCGGCACCGTGGATCCAAAACAATTCTATTTCACTTTGACCTACAATTTCGTGCTGATTATCGTTCTTGGTGGTATGGGCAGTATTTCAGGAACCATTATTTCCAGTTTTATAGTCACTTTAGGTCAGGAAGCATTGCGTTTTCTTGACGAACCGATGGCCTTCGGCCTCGATCTGCCTATTTTCAAACCCGGTTTGAGAATGGTTGTTTTCTCATTCCTGTTGATGGTTGTTGTTCTCTTCTATCGAAAAGGTCTGATGGGCACCAACGAGCTGACCTGGGATTTCATCGGCCAAAAATACCAGTCCATCAAAGCACGTTTTACTAAAAAAGCGGCATCAACGCAAGGAGGTGACAAATAATGAGTGTTTTAAAAACTGAAAATGTCATCATGCAATTCGGTGGCGTTGTCGCTGTCAATGATCTGAATCTGGACATCCAGAAAGGTGAACTCGCCGCTCTGATCGGCCCTAACGGGGCCGGAAAAACGACGGCATTCAATGTCATCACCGGTGTTTATACGCCAACCAGCGGAACCGTTCATTTTTCACCTACTGATAAATCCGGCAGCGTCAAAGAAGTTGACATCAGCGGAAAACGACCTGATAAAATCACCGCTCTGGGGATTGCGCGAACCTTTCAAAACATTCGTTTGTTCAGCGATCTGTCGGTTCTGGAAAATGTCATGATTGCAACGCACCTGAACATTGATTACAGTTTCCTTTCAGCGATGCTGCGAATGCCAAAAGCACGTAAAGGCGAACGCCTGGCCAAAGAAAAATGCGAGTTTCTACTGGAACGAATGGGGCTGATTGATCTGAAAGCTGAAAAAGCGTCATCGCTTCCCTATGGTCAGCAACGGCATCTGGAAATCGCGCGGGCTCTGGCTACAGATCCACAGCTGTTACTCCTCGATGAGCCGGCAGCCGGAATGAATCCACAGGAAACGGATGAATTGACCGACTTGATATTTAAATTAAAAACCGATTTTGATCTGACTATTTTCATGATCGAACATCATATGGATCTGGTTATGGAGATTTCAGATCATATCTACGTATTGGATTTCGGATGCACCATCGCTCACGGAACACCAGATGAAATTCAGAATGATCAGAAGGTTATTGAAGCATATTTGGGGGTAGACGACGATGTTGAAAATTAGTAATTTAGAAGTCGCATATGGCGGCATTCAGGCCGTCAGGGGGATCGATCTAGAAGTTCCTGAAGGCAGTATCGTCACGCTGATTGGCGCCAATGGCGCCGGAAAAAGCACGACGCTGCGTTCCATCGTCAATCTTGTCAAACCCAAGGCCGGCAGTATCACCTATAATGGTGAAGAACTGATCGGAATGGATACGACTAAAATTGTCGACAAGGGCATCACGCTGGTACCGGAAGGACGTCATGTCTTTCCTGACCTGACGGTTCTTGAAAACCTCAGAATCGGCGCCTATATGCGAAAAGACAGTCTGAAGGAAGATATTCAAGAGATTTATCGTCTTTTCCCCCGTCTGGAAGAACGGTCCTGGCAGATGGCCGGCACCCTTTCCGGTGGTGAACAGCAGATGCTTGCTGTCGGCCGTGCCATGATGAGCCGACCGAAACTGCTGATGATGGATGAACCATCACTGGGACTGGCACCGCTTGTCGTCAAGGGCATTTTCGATATCATCCAAACCTTGAACAACGAAGGTATGACAATCCTCCTGATTGAACAGAACGCCAACTCTGCTTTGAAGATTGCAGATTATGCTTATGTCCTGGAAACTGGTAAAATCACCAAACAGGGCACCGGTAAAGAACTGCTCAATGATGAAAGCATCAAGGAAGCTTATCTCGGAAAAAGCCAACGAAATAAATAAGTCGTAATGATTGCGTTAGTAAAAGGCTCCGGTTATTCTTATGAATAACCGGAGCTTTTTTCATTTACTAAATAATAACTTCGTTCTTGATCGACAACGTGCGGTTAAATACCCGTTTGAATTTTTTCCCGCATTCACTGACGATCATGTTGTCAAACACCGAATGCCCGGTTGTTAACACATGCAGCTGAACTTCTTTGGCCAGGATCACGCAGTCCACTTCTTTGACAACCCCATCCATGCTTCGGTCCAGATATTCGGCAATCTGCAGAAAAAGACTGAGCTGATCGATCAATAAACGATCCGCTTCTTTCAACAGACCTACGTATTCATTGGAAATCTTGATCTTTTTATTGGTGCGGTGATTAAGTGCAATAAAGGCACTCATCAGGATTTCCTTTTGCTCAATCCCCAGCAAGCCGGCATTGAGGATAATATAGAAACTGTGCTCATGGTGGTTGCCGTATTGGATTTTTATGCCGGAATCATGCAGCATGGCACTGGCCTTTTGCATCTTTTCGACATCCTGGGTTATCCCATGCAGCGGTTTCAGCTGTTCAAACAACGATCTGGCAAGTCGCAGCACATGGTAGGCATGCGGAACATTGACATTATAATTCAGCACGATGTCCAGCAACGACAGTTCGAAGATATCATAAACCAGATTGTCCTCATTGTAGCCAAAATAGTCGAAAACTATGCCGTCGCGAATTCCCGCATTGCTGATGATCAGCTCCGGCGAGCCGATGTAGCCCATCACCCGTTCCAGCGTATGACTGGAACCCACAAAAATATCGGTTCTGCCCTTGGAAAGCCCCTTGAGGTTGCTGCGTTCCACTAAATTCATCCCTGCCGCCAGATCGCAGACCTGGCGAACCGCCTCGGCTTTCATGTGATAATTATGGGCAATTTCCATGGGATAATCAATGATATTGCGGTGAATCCGGCCGACATTTCGGATCGTTCCGCCGACTCCGATAACGGGAAATCCTTTTGCTTGCGATAAGATCGGCAATTTTTCAAAAAGTTTATTGAGATAGCGATCCACCGCGTCGATCTTTTCCCCGGTTATTTCATCCGCCAGGTCAAATTCTTCAGACAGATCAACGGAGCCGAATGGCAGGCTGATGGAATCAACTTTTCTGCGCTCCCTGATCAGTACAAATTCGGTGCTGCCGCCGCCGATGTCCATCAGCAAGGCGTCCTTGATCTCCAGCGTATTGACCGCGCCCAGATAATCCATGGCAGCTTCTTTGTCGCCGGAAATAATCTCAACATCCATGCCGATTTTTTCCTTTATTTCCGCCACATAGTCTTTTCCGTTCGCCGCTTTCCTGATCGCAGCCGTTGCCACGGTGATGACCTTTTCAATCCCGTATGCATCACACATGCTCTTAAACATGGCCAATGTTTCCAGGCCAAAATCCATTCGGTCCCGTTGCAGATGCCCGGTTTCCGCCATGCCTTCGCTGAGGCGGACATTGACCTTCACGTCATCAATGACCTGAAAATATTCATTGTTGAAATACTCGCCGATCACCAGATGCACACTATTTGAGCCAATGTCGATAACCCCGATGTTACGTCTTACCACGATTGTTTCCTCCACTATCATTTTTTAAGTCGTGCTGCCTTTTTCGCCGCTGCCAGTTCCGCTTCCGCTTCTTCACAAAAATACTTCTGGCAGGAAAGCAGTTCTTTTCCGCGTTTATCGATCCGCTGATATTCACCGGTTGCCGTCATCAGCCGCGTTTTAATGGTATCCCTTAACGTGATATCGATCACGTGTTTGATTTTATTCTTGAGTTCTTCATCTTCGACCGGGAAAAGCGTTTCAATGCGGCGGTTTAAATTACGTTCCATCCAATCCGCACTGGACAGGAAAATGTCCTCTTTTCCCTGATTGTAGAAATAATAAATACGGCTGTGTTCCAGATAGGTTCCGACGATGCTGTGAACGGTGATATGCTCACTGATCTTTGGAATTCCCGGTATCAGCGAACACATTCCCCGCACAATCAGCTGTATCTCGACGCCCGCCTGAGAGGCCTCATACAATTTGTTGATGATCCCTTCATCGATCAGGGCATTCATTTTGGCAATGATTTTTCCCTTTTCACCCATTTTCACATTTCCGATTTCGCGTTCAATCGCCAGGTAAAAGGCATTTCGCATGGTTTTTGGCGCCACTTCGATTTTTTTCCATAAAGTATAGTGGCTGTAGCCGGAAAGCACATTAAACAGGGTGGACACATCCGAAGCATAGCTTTCTTTGGCCGTGAACATGCCAAAATCCGCATACAGCGCGGCGGTAACATCATTGTAGTTGCCGGTTCCAAGGTGAACATAGCGCCTGATGCCGTCCGATTCTTTGCGGACAACCAGAATCATTTTGCAGTGAATTTTCAAGCCGGCCAATCCGTAAATGACGTGGCAGCCCGCCTTCTCCAGTTTTTTTGCCCAGACAATGTTGTTGGCCTCATCAAAACGGGCCTTGAGTTCGACCATCACCGTCACCTGTTTGCCGTTCTGAGCAGCCTTGATCAGCGCGGCTATAATCGGCGAATCGCCGCTGACGCGATAGAGGGTCTGCTTGATCGCCAGCACATCCGGATCGGATGCGGCGGTGCGGACAAAATCGATCACGGTGTCAAAAGACTGATACGGATGATGCAAAAGCCGGTCCTTTTCACGAATGACTTCAAAAATATCATCCACGCCATAGAATTCACCTGACATCAGGGGGGTATAAGGAGGTTCTCGCAGCTCCTCAAACTCCGGACGGCCATGAAACTTCATGAAGCAGGTCAGATCCAGATTGCCCTTCAGCTCATACAGTTCGTTCTCTTCGATTTCCAGTTCGCTCATCAGCCATTTTTTCATTTTTTTGCTCATGGTCTTTGATACTTCCAGCTTGATGCTGGCACCCCATTTACGCTGCTGAATCGATTTTTCAATTTCGATCAGCAGATCTTCCGCTTCATCCTCGTCAATGGCCAAATCCGCATTTCTGGTAATCCTGAATTCAGCCACCTGCCTGACATCGTATCCGGTAAAGAGCTCCTCGACAAAAGGACTGATTAAATCCTCAATAAAGATATAATACAATTTCTGCGACTCCTTGCTTCTCGGCAAGGCGATAATTCGGTCGAGCACTTTAGGAATTTCAAGTATGGCAATAAATTCTTTTTCTTCCTTATTCTTCATTTCAGTGTCGTGAAGCATGATGCAGAGATAGACCTGGTTGTTTTTGACCAACGGAAATGGCCGGCTGTTGTCAATGGCCTGTGGCGTCAAAACAGGATAGCATTCATGCCGGAAATATTGCAGCGCAAAATCCCGGCCTTCTTCGTCAAGTTCTCCATAATTCTGGAAAAACACATGATTCTGATTCAGTTCCGGCATCAGCGATTTTGACAGGCAGGTATACTGGCGGTCCATCATCTCCTGGGTAATTCTTCTAAGCTCCGCCAGCTGTTCTTTCGGGGTAAAACCATCGATACTTTTCTTGTTGTAACCGACATTGATCTGATCCATAATCCCCGCCATCCGCACCATAAAAAATTCGTCCAGGTTGGATGCGGTGATGGCCAGAAATTTCAGTCGGTCCATAATCAGATTGCCTTTATCGTAGGCCTCTTCCAAAACCCGGTAGTTAAAATCCAGCCAGCTGATCTCACGATTGATGTATAATCTATTCTTCATGACTCTACCCTCTTAATTTTCAAGATTGGCTTAATGCCATAGACTGCTTCCATTGTATTACGACTTACTTTAAAAAAATGCTCTTCCAGCTGGAAATTTTTCGCGGTTGTGACTTCAATCAGTAATTTTTCTTCTTTCAAGCGGCACTGCAGTTTCTGAATTTTCTGCTGGCTGCTTTTGTCCAAAGCAATCGCCAGCTTTAATATCGCGGCGAGTTTTGCAACGACCAACTGCTCCTGATCGTTTTTTAAATAAATGCTCTCCTCAATTGCAATAAAACTGACTCTCACCGCTTCTGCAACCTTCCCCATCAGATCTTTTTCCTTTTGAGTGACGCCGACGATTTCTGTCGTCTCAATAATATTGCAGCTCTGAATCTGATAGTTTTTCCGATTGATAAAAGTACCGACCTCGAGCAGATAACATACTATCGACAAAAGCTGCCGTTCCCGTTTCCCCAGCTGATGATATTTTTTTAGCGAATCAAATATTTTGAGGCTGATCTTTTCAATAAATTCTGAATGATTCGGATTGGTATGGTACTTCACGCCAATAGCCTTCGCCGAATAATAGCTGCCTTCATCGATCCACTCCAGCAGCTGTTGTTTTTTGGTAACCTGGAATTCAAAATCGAGATAGGCGTCACCGATCATCATCGGAATCAGAACAACGGTTTCAACACCGGTTTCCACCAGCAGTTTCAGATAGAGCGCCAGGGTATGATTCAGGGTTTCCGCTTCATACTGGTCCAGAAAAGGATTTTTTTTCATCAGCTGGTTGGCGGTCAGATCCGCTGTTGACTTCCATAATTTTCGGAATTCCCCGGCATTCACGACATAATACTCTTTTTGCTCAGTAAATCCGCACAGCTGAGCGATCACCCCCACCTCATGGGAAGAGATGAAGAGCCGTTTGATCTCTCTTTTTTTAATGTTTTCAACAATATTTTGGGTATAAGTCGAAATGAATTCCGTCAGCAGGGTCTCAAACCGTTCCGAGTTTTCTTCGATGGATTTGAGAATCTCCTTCATTTTCAGATAGCCAAGCTCGGCAGTCTGGTGATAGTCGATGACGCCATTTTTCAGCAACGCCACCGACACATTGCCGCTGGAAATCGCCGCCAGCATCTGCTCTTCCGTATCGTCTCCGGTAATATTAAATGCCGGATTGCATTTTAACACCATATGACGGTAAATCAAATGGATTTCTTCTTCTTTCTCCAGAATTTCGACTTCATAACCACCGGTATTGATCCGGATCTGCTCAAGAATATAAAGCTGATTTTTAGCTTCACGAAGCGCGGTGGTGCCAAATATTTTTATTGATTCCACGGCATAGGCATTGGACATTTCGATATAATCTTTAATCGTCTGGCACAATGCATAGGCTGATTTAAAACTGATCTCACCTTTTGCAAAACTCTGGCTGCCAAAACTGATGGGATAGATTGCCCGGTCCAAAATATTGATGCAGCCTTTTCCCCTTTGTCCAATGATCAGTTCACATCTGCTGGAACCGATATAGATAACTGAAAATCGTTTTATCATAAAATCCCTCCCCATGCTTTCTTTCATTTTATCATAATTCAGATGAAATGGATGTTAAAAGTCGGTGAAGTGATGATATTTTTGTTTTTTTTTTATAATGCAATTGTTATCAATTATTTGTTTCGTGCCTCCGGCGATTATTCTGTGTTACAATATGTTGAGAATTAACATCATCATCGGGAGGAAGAATCTTGTTCGGAACAATTATCAATGCCACCGCTATCGTCATCTGCGGCTTCATCGGACTTTTATTAAAGGAAGCATTGCCCTCGCGGCTCTGCGATACAATCACGCAGGGCCTGGGTCTCGGCGTCGTCATCATCGGTACA
Source organism: Acetobacterium fimetarium (assembly GCF_014284475.1). Classification (GTDB taxonomy): domain Bacteria; phylum Bacillota; class Clostridia; order Eubacteriales; family Eubacteriaceae; genus Acetobacterium; species Acetobacterium fimetarium. The sequence continues at coordinate 18,791 of NZ_WJBC01000007.1, forward strand.
ACGATGGCGCTGGAAACTGAAAATATTACGCTAATGCTCGTCAGCCTTCTGCTTGGCGCCATCGTCGGCGAACTCATCGATATTGAAAAACAGCTCAAACGCATCGGAGACGCGCTTGAATCACGACTGAAAAACAGCAGCAACAATGTTTCACTCGGTTTTGTCAGCGCATCCCTGCTTTTCTGCACCGGGTCCATGGCCATTATGGGCGCCCTGGAAAACGGCATCACCGGAACCTACAGTATTTTACTCAGCAAATCACTGCTGGACGGAATTTTTGCTATGATTCTTTCCTCAACCATGGGCATTGGCGTGCTGCTGTCGGCGATTCCCGTTTTTTTATATCAGGGCAGCATTGCTCTGCTGGCCACTTCAATCAAACCCTTCCTGTCAACCGCCATGATCACGGAAATGAACGCCGTCGGCGGCATTCTGATCATGGCCATCGGCATCAACATGCTCAAGATCAAGGAATTCAAAGTCGGCAATCTCCTGCCGGCCATCATCATGCCGATTCTGATCCTTTGGATGATGGGGCTGTGGGGCCTTTAAAACTGAATTTGCCATTTCTTTGCAAATAAAAAAAGAGCCGAAGCTCTTTTTTTAATATTAGTCTACTGGTGAAAAATCATCTTTGCCAACGCCACAGGTTGGGCACTCCCAGCTATCAGGAATATCGGCAAATGCCGTCCCAGGAGCGACTCCATTATCCGGATCCCCAAAAGCTGGATCATAAATATAACCGCATACATCACATTCAAATTTTTGCATTGTTATTTCCCCCATTTCTGAATTTTGTTTTTATATCTCTATTATAATTATTCTAACAAATATTTCAATCTATTTTATGAATTATTTCAAAATAAAATTCTGTTACCGGTATTTTCCCAGGTTTGCTGCACCAATCATTCCGGCTTCATTTCTGAACCTGGCCAGCACAATTTCAGGTATGGCATTGTGCGGATAGGTGAGACGCTTATGTGCCTCTATGCGAATTTTTTCCAGCAAAAAGCCGCCGGCATTCGACAAACCGCCTCCGATGGCATAGATCTCCGGGTCCACGATATCGCTGATATTGGCGATCGCCCAGCCCAGATATTTGGCCAGTCGATCAACCGCCTCCGTTGCCAGAGGATCGCCGGCTTTGGCCGCGTCGATGATTTTTTTTCCGTCCAGTTTTTTTTCAGCTATCAAAGGTGATGTGACGCCGTTCTGCAACCGCATTTTTACATACCGAACCAATGCGGTTGCTGAAGCAAACGTCTCCAGACAGCCGTTTTTTCCGCAGCCGCAGGAATAGAAGTTTTCCGCCATGATCATATGGCCGACTTCCGTTGCCACACCGTGGGCTCCGGTTATGATCCGGCCATTGAGAATCAGTCCCCCACCGACGCCCGTACCCAGCGTAATCATCATGGTATTGTCGCAGCCGGCCATGCTTCCAAATGTTGCTTCAGCGATACAAGCCGCTGTGGCATCATTGACCAGCTGCACCTCTTGGGTCAATCCGTCTTCCAGATCCTTTTTCAAGTCCACATTTTTCCAGCCCAGATTCGGACAGGATACCACCGTACTGCCATCCGCAGAGAGAATACCCGGAATCCCGATGCCGATCGCCTGCTCCGCCGGCGCCTGCAGAAGCAGCTCTTTAATCAGCGCCAGCAGATCATTTTTTACGTCAGCATACCCCCGGGCACTGTCCGTTTTTACAGAAAGCTCCCGCAGAATTTTTCCCTGTTCATCCACGATGCCGCCCTTGATATTCGTCCCACCTAAATCGATTCCGATTCCCATCCTGCACCTCGATTCATTTTTACTGCATTATAGCACGATTTTTCTTTTTTCGATAGAATTAGTCTGGCTTATTCATAGCGCAGCGCATCAATCGGATCCAGGTGGGCGGCCTTATTGGCCGGGTAATAGCCGAAGAAAACGCCGATCCCCATTGAGAAGCACAGGGCGATAATCATCGGGCCGAAAGGAGGTGTGGTCGGAAACTTAAGCAGCGAACTGCCGAAAATACCGAGCGCCGCGCCCAGAGCTACGCCGATCATTCCGCCGATCAGACAGATGATGATCGACTCGATGATAAACTGACTGCGGATGGCTGAATTTCTCGCGCCCAAAGCTTTGCGGATGCCGATTTCCTTCGTCCGTTCGGTTACCGAAACCAGCATGATATTCATTACACCAATCCCGCCAACCAGCAGCGATATCCCCGCAATGACTGAAATCCCGAGCGAAAGGGTACTCAACATACCGGTTGCTTCACTGACGATGGACTCCATGCTCTGGGACTCAATTGTATAGTCGGACAGCGGATCCAGACTCTTGAGGAAATAATCCTTGGCCGTTTTGGCAAAAGCGGTGGTGTCGCCATTGGCTGCTCCCATGATCGTCAAGCTGTCATACCCCGGGATGGTGGTTGCTTCCGAACCAAGCGCCATCGCCGTAGTGATCGGAATAAAGCACTCGACACGCGTATCGTCGCCCATATTAAAGAGCGGATTGTCAATTACCAGTTTTTCATAGACCCCGATGACGGTATAGGTTTCATTCGTGGTTTTGGTTTTCACGGTAATATCCATTCCCGTCGGATCGCCATCAACGCCGACCAGATTGTTTCTCAGGGTTGTATCGATGATGATGACATTCCGAGAACTTTGGATGTCCCGGTCGGAAACGAAACGCCCCTGAACCAGATTGATGTTGTTGACCAGACGATAGTCCGGATTGGCGCCGGTGATGCTGACGTCCTTATGAATATACCCGCTGTCGAGCTCACCGGAACCCATACTCTTGGACAGGCTGATGGCCTGAATCTGACTTGAATACATTGTTTTGAAGCTGTCAAGCTCATCCTGCGTGATGTAGTCTTCCGGCTGCATTGTCGGCTGGCTGTCATAATTCTTCGGCGTCAGGTACACCGAGATATTCTTGCTGCCGATTTTGTCCATTGTTTTTGAAACTGAGCCGGTCATGGCGGAACCAAGCGTCGAAATCGCCATAACGGAAGCGATCCCGATGATGATCCCAAGCATCGTCAGAAGGGCGCGCATTTTATTCGCTCTCAAACCTTCCAGAGCCAGCCGGGTATTTTCAAGCAGATTCATAGCGCCCCTCCAAATGAAATTTCTGATTTACATAGTTTTCCACGATGGAACCGTCCTTGAGACGAATGGTTCGCTGCGTTTCCTCGGCCAGCTCGGTGTTGTGGGTAATCAGGATAATTGTCTTGCCCTGTTCCTGATGGAGCTGGTGAAAAATATCCATGACCATCCGGCCCGTATGCGTATCCAGTGCCCCGGTCGGTTCATCCGCCAGAATGATGGCCGGGTCATTGGCCATCGCTCTGGCAATGGCGACACGCTGCTTTTGCCCACCGGACAATTCGTTCGGGCGATGATGGGAACGGGCACTCATCTCCACCATTTGCAGCAGCTCTTTGGCCCGTTGGGTCCGTTCACTTCGTGATTTTCCGCCATAGAGCATCGGGAGCGCCACATTATTCAGCGCCGAGGAACGGGGAATCAGATTGAAGGTCTGAAATACAAAGCCGATTTTCTGATTGCGAATTCTTGACAAACCTTCATCCTTGACATTTTCCATCGGCAGATCGTCCAGAAAATAGCTTCCGCGGGTGGGACGGTCCAGCGCCCCGAGAATGTTCATCAGGGTGGACTTGCCGGATCCGGAAGCCCCGACGATGGATAAAAATTCGCCTTCGTAAACGTCAAGATCTAAACCGTGAAGTATTTCCAGTTCGTTGGGCGTTCCGAGGTAATAGGATTTGACGATTCCTCTCATTTCAATGATTTTTTTTCTCATTTACACCGTTGCTCCTTCCTCAAGAGAAACCGAATCGCCAGGATGTACAGCCTGAGGCTGGCTAATGACGGCCATTCCAGCCGTCAGCTGATCGCCGGCTATTTCCACGAGTGAATCAGTTTCCATCCCGAGACTTACCGGAATGGCGGCAACCATCTGTGTTCCTGCTTTATCCGGATTCTCCTGGGCAATATAAATGCAGGTCTTGCCGGAATCATCCGTCACCAGGGCCTCGAAGGGAACGCTGAAGACATCATTTTTTTCTTCGCTGACGATGCTCAGCCGGGTGGTCATTCCAATTTTAAGTCCGGACACATCGGCCGGCAGATCAACCTCGATTTCAAACTCGGCATTTTTTGTCGTGGAATCTGCTGAAAGTTTTGTCTCCATTGCAGTTGGTGCGATTTTGGAAAGATTGCCCTGAAAAGTTGCGGCTCCGGTCGCATCGGATTTGATAGTTACCGGCATGTCAACATGAATCAGGTTCAAATTCGCCTCTTTGACTTTTCCGCGGACTTTCAGATCACTGGTATCTTCAATGGTGAACAGTTCGCCGCTTGCCATCGCGCCTTTGACCGCACTGACCGCTGTGATGGTACCGCTATTCCCGGCCTTGACATTGGTATAGGTATCCGTCTGCTTGTTGTAAAGCTGACACAACCAGTCGCCGTTGCTGACCGCGTCACCAACGGCGACATAGATTTTTTCGATCGTATCACCGCTGCTGTCACTGACTTTCACTTTCGTATTGCTTTCGACAATGCCGGTAGCCGATATGGAATTCTGAAGGTTTCCCTTCGCCAGTGCTGACGTCTTGACGGTGGCGGCAGCCGGTGTTTTTGTGCCGGCATAAACATAGGCGCCGCCGCCGATCACGATGGCTAACCCCAGCACGATACACAGTATGATTCCTTTTTTCTTCATTATTTTCCTGTATGGCCCCGATCTCTCAATCGGTCCATACCTCTCTCCCTCTTTAATTTTTTTGTTTATAAATTGCACAAAACACGAACAATTGTTGCTTTGCTGACGGTTTCGCAATCAATTTGGTAACGTGTAGGCGAACAGTTTGGAAAACTGTCCGCCGTACAGTGTACAGATTGATTCGCGCAAACCGTCAGTAAACATGGTAGTTCTGGAAATACCTATTTTTCTGGCGCTTACTCCAAATTCAGGTGTTTCTGCATGATGTACTGGGTGCCGAAATAGAACAGGACGCACAAGATCACATTGCAGATGGTCGTGCCATTGATCAACCACTGGATCGCATTCATTGCCTCAATACCTTCCATATATGCTTCCAGATTCGCTAAAGGTACGACTACCATGATGACTGACGCGATGATCTGCATCACGATGGTAATCACGATATAGGCTCCGAAAGCCGCAATAATCCGGTGCTGGTTGAACAACTGCCCGATAGCAATGGATACATAAATCATCAGAATCGATGCAACCCCGCCTACCAGCATGCCCAGGAACAGTTCAAACAGAATAACATTGAGGCTCATTCCAAATTGAGCATAAAAATCGGCGTAACCGGCACTGATCGCCTGAGAGACTTCCAGCATCGAAAAACTTCCCAGTGAGAGAATGAAGCCGGAGATAGCCAGCATTAAACCGCAGACCACCGACCACATCAATCCCACCACTAATTTCGAGAAAACCATTTCCCATGTTTTTACGGGCAGGGTGAACATCAGATAGCCTTCATCAGTAAAAAGATTCTTGTAAAACCGCTGGATAATCACCACCAGCGTCATCACACATAAGGCGACGACCAGAACAAAGTACAGGGTAAAGGCGATTCCCAGAATGATTTCAGCAATCGGACCGGTTGTAACATTGTCGCTGAAAAAATCCGGTGCCCCGATGGTCATGGCCACTTTTGTGAAAATTGTCAATATCAGTAAAGCACCATACAGCGGCAGAAACGTTCTCCCCGTCGCCTTTACTTCATGTTTAAGCAGTTTTCTTAACATTTGAATACCTCCCGGAACAGACCGTCTACCGATTTGTTGTACTTTTCCCTGATTTCATCAACAGTGGATGTCAGGGTTATTTCTCCTTTTGAAATGAAAATGATGTCATCCAACACCTGCTCGATATCTGCAATCAGGTGGGTTGAGATCACGACCGAGGCATTCTCTTTATAATTGTTGATGATGGTATTGAGAATGTAATCCCTGGCGGCCGGATCAACCCCGCCGATTGGTTCGTCGAGCAGATAAAGCTCTGCTTGCCGGCTCATGACCAAAATCAGCTGGACTTTCTCTTTGGTCCCCTTGGACATGGTTTTCAGCCGATCTCCGGGATTGATATTCAGATCGAGCAGCATGTTTTCAGCTTTGATACGGTTGAAGTCTTGATAAAAATCTTCAAAGAAAGCGATGATGTCTTCAACCCGCATCCAGCCGTTAAGATAAGTTCGCTCGGACAGGTAGGATACCTTTGCCTTCGTTTCAATACCGGGAGCAAGCCCATCGATGGTTATTTCTCCACCGGTTGGCACCAGCAAACCGGTGGCCAGTTTAATAAAAGTGCTTTTGCCGCTGCCGTTTGGCCCAAGCAGCCCAATGATCCGACCTCTCGGGATCTCGACATTGACGTCAGACAGGGCCACCTTTTTTCCGAAATTCTTGGTCAGGTTCTTAGCGCTGAGTATTGTCATTACCGTCTTCCCCCTCCTCAGCCTTTTCAATCAATGTCAGAATCTCTTCTTTGCCAAATCCCAGCTGCTTCATTCGGTCGAAAAACCGGTCAATCTCGGTTAATGCCAAAGCTTTCTTTACTTCCTCTATCACTTTCTTATCCTCCGTAATATATCGTCCACTTGTTCTCTGTGCAAAAACCAGGTTCTCTCGTTCCAGCTCTGCTAATGCTTTTTGCATTGTGTTTGGGTTAACACCAGCATCCGAAGCCAAATCTCTTACCGAAGCAAGTTTATCGCCTGGTGAATAAATTCCGGATACGATTCTAAGCTCAATCTGTTCCACCAACTGTTTGTAGATGGGTCGATCTGAATCAATGTACCATTTCATTGCTGTCCTCCTTTGTATTATTGTATTGTTGTACTAATTGATTAATACAGTAACTCAATAATACAATTCTGTCAAGACTTTTCTGCAAAAAAAATGCCGCATTTCTGCAGCAGTCAAGCTGTCGACCAGTCCCACCGTACCGACCAATTGTTAATCAGTCGTATGCTACAGAATCGGACACTCTTCGAGATGTCCGCTCTGATGCATACTACACGATATAACAATTGTCGGTACTACGTTAGAACGCTGTCTACAGTTTCACTGCCACAAAATGCAGCATTTTTTTCAATTTTATATTAACGTCTTTTTTTCATTTTGCGAATCGAGTACATCAGGCCGCCGCTGAGAATGATCGCGGTAATGTAGCCGATGGTTCCCAGAGCGGGGATTCCCAGCAGCTTTGGGGTCATATCTGTGGTGGCAATAAAGCTTGATCCGATCAGCAAAGCCGCGTTAATGACACAAATGACAATTTTGTTGACCATTTTATCAATTTCCGCCAGTGGCTCCTCCGATCCCATCAGCTCCAGATTGACCTTAACCTGCCCCTTGTTCGCAAGGGTCAGAAAATCCGCTACCTGTCCCGGTATGCCGATTGCCTTTTCGCTTGATATGGCAAATCTGCGACCGTTGGTCTCGATGATCTTGCTTAAATCAAAATCGCCAGCTTCCTGAACCGCGATGTGATCGCCCATGATCGTGACAATATTGGCTTCCGGGGATACTTCGGCAATGACCCCCTCGATGGTGATCATGCCGCGGCTCAGCATACTGATGCCTCTTGGCATCGCGATATGATTTTCGCCGGCAATCCGCAATATTTCTTCCAGCACTCTGCCCATATTGATATTGCTCAGCTCTTCGGTTCCGAATTCCTCCAGGATGCCGTTGATTGCTTCATACAATTGGGGATGGTTGATCCGCCGCTTGGGAACGCCCAATGCCAGCACGGCACCTTTTAACATCTCCACATCAACGGTGGCAATCGCCTTGACATAGCGCCGTAAAACGCTCATTTCGCGTTTGGATAATCTCCCCATCATCCCCAAATCGATCCAGATAATCTGGCCATTTCGAATGAAGATATTGCCCGGATGCGGATCGGCATGAAAAAAGCCATCGTCAATAATTTGCTTCACATAATTGTCCGCCAGCTTTCTGCCAATTTCCTGGAGATCATAGCCTTCCGACAGCAAGGAGTCCAGTTCATCGATTTCGATACCCTCGATCGCTTCCATCACCAGTACTTTTGAGGTGGTGAATGCATTGTAGATGCGCGGGCAGCTGACGTAGTTGATGTCTGCATTTAATTCATTGAACAGTTGGGCATTCTGAGCCTCAATCAGAAAATCCATTTCCTGTTGGGCCGTGCTCCACATTTCATCCACAATCATTTTAAAATCGACGATATCGCCCATTCCGCTGGCAACATTCAGAATTCCGGTTGCTTTGTGCAGGAGAACGACATCCTGAGCCATCACCCGATAAATTCCAACCCGCTGAACCTTGATGACCACCTTAGCGCCGTCATTCAGCTCGGCTTCATGCACCTGAGCGATCGAAGCGGAGCCCAATGGTTCCCTGTTGATCATGCGGAACACTTCATCTGCCGGGCGCTGATATTCTTCCTCAATGATCTTGATGACCGTTTCAAAGGGCATCGGTTTTACCTGTGATCTGAGTTTTTCCAGCTCCAGGCAGTAGTCAGATGGCAGAATATCACGTCTCATCGACATCATTTGACCGATCTTAATAAAGGTCGGCCCCAGATCCTCGATGATCAGTCTCAATTTCTCCGGGGTCAGCCCTTTCGTGATTTCGTGTTTGAGCAGAATGGCAATGATTTTCCCCATTCTCCTGCCATTGCTGTCCATCTGATTGCTGTTGTTCTGTTGATCCGCTATTTTTACGGGATCACTTTGATTCATCTGTTCCGCTTTTATCGGCCCTTTCTAAAGAAACAATTTCTTTAGCGGCTGGTTCTGCTTCCATCATCTCTATTTTTGCTTTGATTTTCTGAATTTCTTCCGCTGTCATTTTATCCATGTTTTCCACAACCGTGTCCGCCGTTGGTGGATTTTCATTTTTAGTGGCAGTCGCGTCCTTAAAGGATTCCTTGATGTTGTGTTTCAGCTCTTCATTCAGTATTTTTCCCTGTTCTACCGTCAGTTCCCCTTTTGCCACCAGCTCATCGATCAGTTCTTTCGATTTTTCAGCAGTAGTTGCCACGGCACCAATTCCAAACAAAAATATTTTTTTGATGTCTTCACTAATATTTTCCAACATTTTTCGTTCCTCCTCTTTTTGATTATATTTTTTATTATTATACCCAAATCTTTTGCATTTAATCCTGTAATTTAAATCCGCCTTCCATCAATGCTTTGCGGATTTCCAGAATATGTTCGTAATTTCTGGTTTCCAGTTCAATGCGCAGGAAACAGCCATTGATATCCGAACCTTCATTGCTGCGTTCATGGTGAATCGAAATAACATTGCCGCCGCAATCTGCGATGATTCGTGAAACGCCTTTCAATTGTCCGGGTTTGTCGACCAGTTCAATATTGAGTGAACAGATCCGCCCCGATGTCAGCAGTCCGCGTTTGATGATCCGTGATAGAATAGTCACATCGATATTCCCTCCCGAAACGAGACAGACGACTTTTTTGCCTTTGATCGGAAGTTTGCCAAACATCGCCGCCGCTACTGCCACCGCGCCGGCTCCTTCGGCAATCAGCTTCTGCTGCTCAATCAGCGTCAGAATAGCGGTTGAAATTTCATCTTCGGTGACGGTGACAATTTCGTCGACGTACTGACTGCACAGATCAAAGGTGATTTCCCCCGGCTGTTTGACAGCAATCCCATCGGCAATGGTATTGGCCTGTGACAGACAGCATACTTTTTTCGCTTTCAGCGACTGCTTCATGCTTGGCGCTCCGGCAGCCTGAACGCCGTAAACCTTCACTTCCGGCTTCAGCGACTTGATGACGTAGGCAATACCCGATATGAGCCCGCCGCCCCCCACCGGCACGATGACTGCATCGATATCCGGAAGGCTTTCGAGAATCTCCAATCCAATGGTGCCCTGTCCGGCGATGACATCATCGTCGTCAAAGGGATGAATAAAGGTATAGCCCATTTCCGCCTGAAGCTCGATGGCTTTGGCATAAGCCTCATCATAACCGCCTTCCACCAGACACACTTCGGCCCCGTAGGATTTGGTTGCTTCAACCTTGGAAATCGGTGCCCCATCCGGCAGACAGATCAGGGCTTTGATATTGTTGATGGCGGCCGCCATCGCAACGCCCTGAGCATGATTGCCGGCCGAACAGGCGATCACCCCTTTGGCCCGTTCGGCTTCGTTAAGCTGGGAAATCTTATAGCAGGCCCCGCGAACCTTGAAAGAACCGGTAATCTGCAGATTTTCTGTTTTCAGATAGATTTCACTGTCCGGACAGATTTTGGGCGCATGAATCAAATCCGTGGGACGGATGTATTTTTTCAATGTAAAAGATGCATGATAGATTTTATCGAGTGTCAACATTTAATTTCTCCTGTTTTTTTGATTTGTTTTTTATCAACTTATAAAAAAAAGGCTGACGCCTTTCTTGAGACTGTAGACAAAGGTATACAGTAGTACCGACAATTGTTACATCGTGTTGTTTGCCTCAGAGCGGACATCTCGAAGAGTGTCCGATTCTGCAGCAGACAACTGATTAACAATTGGTCGGTACGGGGGGGCTACTCCGGTTTTGCACACTGTTCCGGATACCATTCGATGAACCACATCGAAAAGAACACACCGGGAACCAGTAATGCCAGTGGAAATATCGCCGCCAAATGGACCATGAACGTCGTGTCAAGCCAGATGGCAATGCCGCCCTGCATGACGAAAATAACTGCCCAGACCAGCGTCAGAATCCGGTTTGTTTTTAGAAACAGCGCATTTTTGAGGGCGTTGTGCCCGTTGAAAAAGTGCAGGTAATCTGCCGTTAACGGGATTGTTTTGAGCACCGACGCCAGCCAGATCAGCGCCAGTCCAAAATATTCAATGATTGCAAATGTATTGCCGTCGAAAGTACTTCCAAATGTCATATAGATCAGCGTGACCAGCGAAAATGAGACCAGTGTCCCTTTTTCGAAATAGACCAAATCCGCCCCTCTTTTGATGGTGAATAAAATCCCGCTGATCACCAGCGGAATGACAATGCCGAATAACGGATTGTAATCCAGAACCAGCAGACTGACAATCCATGGCACCACGGTCAGGAAAAACCAGTAGGGCGTATTCTTAAAACTGACGGGAACGATTTTCTTTCTTTTTTCCGGATTCAGCAGAACATTTCCAAACAGCCCATCCATGAAAACATTCAGCAAATTCATATCCCCTTTTACCGAATATTTTTTTTCCAGCAACGAGTGGGCCGCATCGATTTTGCCTTCGCGGATCCGTTCCAGCGTTAATAAGCTGAGACTGATCGAGATTTCTTCCTCCTTAAAATCATTTTTCAGTAAGGTACACGCATCATCCTTTACCACCAGCTGGTAGCGTTCTTTAAGATCGGTGAAATCAAATTGATACACGGCATCGAGACCGGGACTTACTTTGGGATTGAAGTCGGCCTGTACCTGTTTCATATAGCCCCACGCCATCAGTCCGCCGTCCATATCTCTCATCCGGGTATCATCGATTCCCCAGCTCAGATTGGCTGTTTTTAAATAGGCGGGAATCTCGATGAATGGTTTTGCAAGGCCCGCTCTGATATTTTCCGGAATTTCTGAATGCTCGCGGTATTCTTTTCCTGCCGCCTTGACTAAATCAAGATAAGGTGCTGTCAGACCGTCAAGTTGGGTGATGCCCAAAAGCTCGCCCTCAATGCAGAATATTTTTTCCCATTTGCCTTCGCCAAACAGATTGTTGAATTGCGCCTCAACGCCCTCATAATTACGTTTGGTTGTCGGCAAACCGCAGGTGCTGATTAAGACATGCCTTTTGTTTCCCATTTTTTCAGGGTTCCGATAAGGACGTCCATACGTTCCCTTGCCCTCCGAATCAATAAACGGTAACAACGTGGGTGTCGTACGCTCCATAAATTTCTTCATAACACTTGAAATTCCGCATTGATAAAGAGGGGTCGCCCAGATGATGATTTCGGCTTCTTCATATTTTTGTAAAAGCTCCGCCATATCATCCTGAACGACACACTCACCCGGTGATGTTGTCCAGCAAGAAAAGCATCCGGTACAGGCATTGATGTTCTGCTCTGCCAGATGAACGATCTCAATTTCATAGTCATCCGCATCTGCCGATAATCCGGCTAAAAAACTTTCCGCTATTTTCAGCGTAAAGCTTTTGCTGCTTTTATGGCTGCCATTTAATACTAAAATTTTACTCATTATTCCCTCCTTCTTCGCAAAATGGTATTTTTTCGTCTATTTAAAGATTATATCAAAAATAACGCTGGCAGAATACCCCATAATTCGATTATAATGGAATAAACAATAATCCCATTTTGAAACACGAACCGTGTGTCATGTTTCAAAACGACACGTCAGCCCGTCTCTTTTTGCGACAGAGCTGATCCTGCTTTTCATTAAACTCTTCCAAAATGTGCTTCTAATGGGATTTCATCTTATGCTCTTCTTTTGGCATGATAATTGCTTCTTTAATAATCCATATCCATATGCGTGGATAAATATATGGTAAATGTACCAAATAAAGGAGCTTATCATGAGTAAACCAGTCATATCCGTTGTTAAAGTTGAAAAACCTGAAGGCAATGCCCAATTCATGGCCGGAAAATATGTCCGACTTGATGACGACATTAAAAAAATCAAAGCTGCTGTTGGTGAAGCAATTAAATTATCTATTGGATCCCTTGATAACATCATTAAAGAGGGCGATACCGTCTTGATCAAACCGAATCTGGCTTTCCAGGCGCCACCAGAAAGCTTTGCTGTCGTTGATCCGCGAACCATCGAAGCTGTTGTTTCTTATGTGAAAGAAAACTCCAAAGCCGGAAAAGTGGTCGTTGGCGATAATCCATCACTTGGCATGCATGTTGGTCGTGCTAAACCAGCCTTTAAAGATTCAAGAATGGAAGAAGCTGCTAAACTGGGCGGAGCTGATGAAGTCATCTATTTTGACGAACACGATGTCGTTCCGGTAGAAATTGAAGGGGCTAAAGTATTTAAACACGCAACGGTTTTTAAACCTTTCCTTGACGCCGACGTTGTCATCAACCTGCCAAAAATGAAAGTGCATTTGGCCGGAACCGTCACGCTGGGGCTTAAAAACTGGAATGGGATTATCCCGAACTGTCATCCCGATGCTCAGCAGCAAGGTGCTCACCGTATTGAATTAGGGCAGAAAATGGCTGACTTGTATCGCGTTCGACATGCCGATCTTGTCATCGTCGATGCAGTTATCGGGATGGAAGGCCAGGGGCCGCATGCCGGAACGCCGATCGAAATGAACCTGATTGTTGCCGGGACTGATACCGTTGCTGTGGATTCTGTTGCCTGTTCAATCATGGGCTTTGACCCGATGGAAATTCCAGCCGTTCGTTGTGCCGGTACTGAAGGCCAGGGTGAAATCGATTTAAATAAAATCGACGTTGTCGGCAACTCGATTGAATCCGTTATGAAACACTTCAAACGTCCCGGCGGCGACCCCATTGGCATGTATGCCGGTTTGACTTGTGTGATGCAGCAAACCTGTGGCGGTTGTCATGTTAATGTTCGTGGCGCTTTGGACTCGTTTGCCATCAGCGGCATTGACATGAAAAAATTCCTTGAAAAAAATGGTGAAATCATTGTCATCGCCGGCGGAGTTCCGGATTTCGACCCTGAAAGCTGTAGAGACAAAAATGTATTTATTTGCGGCGACTGCTGGGAACTTTTCCCATCGGTTGATAAAGTACGAGAAGGTGCAGCGCTTGCTAAAACAGTAACGTATTATCCAGGCTGTGCTCCAGTTTATATTTTTGCTCAACTTAATACTGATCTTCAGAAACTGGCAGCCGGTAAATAATTTTCATTGTTCACCGGGGGCTTTTCCCCCGGTGAATGACACTGTCTGGATGATTCATACTGTCACCTTCCCATTATTGATTAATTGAAAAGAAGGAGCGTGAACGCTTTGAAAATTCATTCAGATGTCGATATGATAAAAAAGACCTGGACTGATTTTGTGAATGATGGCATCATCGGTAATATTATTCGCAAACCCATTGTTGATTCCTGGATCCGCTGTCAAAAAGCAGGCATCGATCCGCGGACAGTCAATCGAACCCCTACGGTGAGTGAAGAAAATTTTCAAAAACGCCTGCAACTGAATCAGGTACTGCTGGATGTCAGCATTCCTTTCATGGTTGAATTGCAGGAATTCGTCAACAAATCGGGTTTTTCAACGACGCTGACGGATCCTAACGGGGTCATCCTCGAGCTGATTTGTGATCAATCAATTATTGAAGAAGCTTTCACCAAAAATCTGGTCCGCGGCAGTATCTGGAATGAAGCCATGGCCGGCACAAATGCGACCGGTCTAGCCATCGATCTGCTGCAGCCAATCCAGGTTATCGGCGCCGAGCATTATTACGAGTGCTACCATGATTTAACCTGTTCCGCGGCTCCGATTCTTGATGAAACAGGGAAATTACTCGGTATTCTTGACATGTCGGGTCCCCGGGAGCTGGCCTATCCTCATACCCTGGGGATGGTTGTGGCAAGCGCTCGAGCCATATCCCGGCAGCTTTGCATTGCTGAATCCAATCGTCAGGTTGATTTAACGAATCATTACCTCAGCACCCTGATTGATTCCATATCTGATGGTGTTGTTGCCGTGGATGTAAAAGGAAAAATAATCGGCATCAATTCTCATGGCGCTAAAATTCTTAAAACCACCACTTTTGAATCTTACGGCAAAAACATTCTGGATATTATGGATGGGGAAACCATTTTAGACCATACTGGCCAGCAGCCATCACCGGTTAATGAAAAAGAAAAACATGTCGTGACCAAAAGCAAAAAAATCAATTGCCTGGTCAACAGCAAATTAATACTCCATGATAACGGCACCGTCGTCGGCGCTGTTGCAACCCTCAAAGACGGAGCAATCAAAGCGATTGTTCCGGAGAAAAACAAAAGAAAAGGAACCCGGTTTACCTTTGATGATATTATCGGTGAAAGCTCAGAACTGCTGCGCTCTATTCATCTTTCGGAGATAGCCGCCAAAGGCAGTTCCACCGTATTATTGCAGGGCGAAAGCGGCACCGGCAAGGAAATGTTTGCCCAGGCTATTCATAATGCCAATCAGTCGGACAAACCTTTCATCGCCATCAACTGCGCCGGTATTCCGGAAGCCCTGATTGAAAGTGTTCTTTTTGGCTATGAGGAAGGTTCTTTCACCGGTGCCAGCAAACATGGGAAAATCGGCAAATTTGAATTGGCCAAAGACGGCACGATTTTTCTGGATGAAATCGGCGAAATGTCATTAAACACCCAAACCGTTCTGCTTCGTGTTTTACAGGAACGTTATATTCAGCGGATCGGGAGTTCAAAAGATATTCCGATCGACGTGCGGATCATCGCCGCCACCAATAAGAATCTTGCCGAAGAAGTGAAAAAGGGAAAGTTCCGACAGGATCTGTACTACCGACTCAACGTTTTGCAGATTGATATTCCACCTCTGCGCCGGCGAAAAAAAGATATCCCGATTCTCGCCAATTTTTTTCTTAATGAAATCACAACCGCCTGCGGGAAATTCATTGAGCCCCTGCACCCGTCAACCATCGCAACGATGCAGGAGTACGAGTGGCCGGGAAATGTGAGACAGTTCCAGAACGCCATTGAACAGGCGGTTAATTTTACTGAAACCAATCGAATCGACGACTACTTTATTGCCAATTATCTGCCAAATATCAATGAGCAATTAACTGCCGTCAGCATCGGATCACCGCCGCTTGAGGATACCAATGTGGATTTGAAAGAGCTTGAGCTGAGTACCATAAAAAAAGCACTGACGCTTTTTCCGGAACGTAAAAAAGCGGCTGAGTATCTGGGTATCTCACGCAGTACCCTCTATCGCAAGTTAAAACAGTACCATTTGGAGGATTAGCGCATGAAAAAGGACTTGAACTGGATTGATCTCGGACTGATTTCTTACGAACAGGCCTTTGAGCTCCAGGAAAGGATTCATCAAAAATGTGTGGAAGGTGCCGCAAAGGATACCCTTCTTTTCCAGGAGAACCCTGCGATCATCACCCTGGGGCGCGGCAGTCATGACAAAAACCTGTTGTATTCACCGGGTGAACTGGCTGCGATGGGAATCAACCTCAGTGCGGTGAGCCGGGGCGGCGATGTCTCCTATCACGGCCGAGGGCAACTGATCGTCTCCCCGATTCTTCACTTTGAACGTTATATCAAGGGCGCCCATCACTACGTCCGCTGTCTGGAGCAGGTGGTCATCAACGTTCTGGGTCACTACGGCTTGTCGGGAAAAAGAATAAAAGGACTAAGCGGCGTCTGGGTCAACGATCCCCGAACCGGCACAGAAAGCAAAATATCTGCGCTGGGAATTGCCATCTCGCATGGGGTCACCCTGCATGGCATGTCGATCAATGTCAATCCGAACCTCGCGCATTTTGCAACCATTATTCCCTGCGGGATCGAAGACCGAGATGTCACTTCCATGGCAGCATGCGGATTAATTCCACCACCACTGGCTGAAGTGCGTGATCAGTTTATCACCGCGTTCGATGCGATGTTCGGAACGCAGACAGCCAAACAGACCATTAATAAAATTTAAGGAGAATTAAAATGAAATATGAAATTATTATGCCTGAATTTGCTGAAGGCGCTGAAGAGATTAATTTAAGACAGTGGATGGTTGCCGTCGGCGATACCGTAAAAAAAGGTGACAACATTGCCGAAGCCGCCACCGATAAAATTTCCATCTATGTGGAAGCTCCAGCCGATGGAAAAATCACCGCAATTCTAGCCGCAGAAGGCGACCGCATTCTGGTCGGTCAAATCATCGGCGAAATAGAAGGTTAAGATCATGGCTAAAACACATCAAGATAAAGTGATCATCATCACGGGCTCCTCCCGGGGCATCGGCTATTCAATTGCCGAATACCTCAGCAATGAAGGCGCCAATATTGTTGTGATCGGCCGGTACCTTGAAACCGCGCAGGCGGCAGCTGACAAACTCCCCACCGACTCCATCGCCGTCCAGTGCGACATATCCTCCGAAGCGGATGTGAAAAGAATGGTTGATACCGTGATGGAAAAATACGGCAAAATTGATGTTCTGATCAACAATGCCGGTGTTTTCCCGGTCAAAACGTTCAGTGCGATGACCTTTGAAGACTGGCGTTCAGTCATGACCATCGATCTTGACGGTACATTCATTGCCACCCACGCCGTTTACAAAGTCCTGGAAAAACAGAAACGCGGAAAGATCATCAACATCGCTTCTGTCGCCGGACGCATCGGCGGCTTGGGCTTCACCCATTATTCAGCCGCCAAAGGCGGCGTCATCGCCTTCACTAAGGCGCTGGCACGCGAGGCGGCCCGACTGAATATCCAGGTCAATGCCATTGCCCCGGGGATTGTTGAAACCGACATGGCCAAATCAAATTTCCCCCAGTATGCGCTGAGCGAAGCCACCAAAAACACGCCCGCTGGCCGACTGGGAACGGAAGCTGATCTGTTCGGGATCATCTCCTTCCTCTGCTCACCAGGCAGCGACTATATTATCGGTCAGACCATTTCCGTTGATGGCGGCTACACCATGATTTAACAGAAATCTGACAGAAATGCTGAGGAGTACGCCGATGAATATTCAAGACGCTTTTATCCAGCTGAAAAAAAGCAGCGAAACCATCACCTATCTTGAGGCAAACGGTCGGGAATCAACCGAAACCTATGCCGCTCTTTTTGAAAACGCCATGAAAATACTGAGTGGGTTACAGTCCCGAGGCCTTAACAAGGGCGCCATTCTCGTCTTTCAATTAAAAAGCATTCAAGCCCAGATCACCGCATTCTGGGCCGGTATTCTCGGCGGCATGGTTCCGGTGCTTCTTCCACCCGCCCAGGATGAAAAATCCAGAGCCGCCCTTGAGCTTGTGCTGGAATCCCTGGCGTCCCCCGTCATCATCAGTGACCGGGAAGGCTTCGCGGCGCTTGCCGGGAACGATCAGCTGATATACCGGGCCTTGTCCGAATCGCCAATCGGTAGCATCACTGCAGTTGAAGACGCCGAACCGGGCATGATCCAATTCACTTCCGGCACTTCATCCGCTCCCAAAGGTGCCGTTCTCACCTATAAAAACCTCTATGAAGGCGGGCTTGCGAGCAGCATTATCGTCCGGGAAAATACGTCTGAGCGCTATTTAAGCTGGCTTCCGCTTTCTCACTGCTTTGGTTTTGTGGGCTATCATCTGGTGCCCATCGTCAATAATTTCTCGCAGTACCAGATGAGCCCCGTCCAGTTTGTCCGCGACCCGAACCGCTGGCTGGAAAAGCTTTCCGATTTTTCCGCCACGGTTACCGGAGCGGCGCTTTTCGGAATCGAACACCTGCTGAAAGTCGGTCTGAAAACAGATAAGGCCATCGATCTCGCCGCTGTTTATATCTGTTTTTGCGGTGGCGAAGATGTCAATCCCCTGTCCCTCTCTGCCTTTGAATCCCAGGCTGCGCCGCTGGGCTGGGCCAAGAACACCTTAAAGCCGGCTTACGGCCTCAGCGAAACCACCATGGGTGTCGCCTATACACCTTACGGTTGTGAATTCCGGGTGAATCATTTTCTTGGCAGCGGGATCGCTGTCGGGGAGAAACTGTTCTTCTGCGATCCCGACGACGACACCATCAGCCGGGTCGCAGTCGGCGTATTGGATGAATGTAATGAGGTCGTCATCCGGGATCTTTCCGGCAATGTCCTTGATCCCGAATATCTCGGTCTGATCCATATCCGGGGAACCAATGTTATGAAGGGTTATTATACAAAAACCGATGATGGCATTGCTTCAGTCGATCAAGACGGCTGGTTCAATACCGGGGATCTCGGATTCTTCCGCAATGGCTGGCTGACCGTTTTCGGCCGATACAAAGATATCATCATCGTCAACGGTGAAAACTATCTTGTTTCCGATCTGGAAAAAACCGGCCGGCAGGTCTTACCTGAAGGCATCAGCCTGATTCTGGTTCAGGGAAAAGACCGGGAGAATCATGAGAATTGCCTCATTCTCTTTAGCGACAGCAAAGATCCGGAGATTCTGATCACAGCCGGCCAAGCCATTGCTGATACCTGGCATATTCCCATTTCGTGGGGCGTTCTGATTGATTCCATTTTGCAGACGGCCTCCAGCAAAACCGATCGACTTTCCCTGTCTCTTGCCTGGGAAAATGGGACGTTTCAGAATGACGCCATTCCTTTGATGGACTGCTCAGCCACCACACTGACCGGCGATTACAAGGAAATGGCAGAATACTGGGCGAAAACATTAAAAATACCACTGTCCGCGATTTCCCTCAACAGCCATTTTGTATTCGATCTCGGCGGCGATTCGCTGGGGCTGATTGATCTGGTCTGCCAGTTGGAAACTGCCTTTGGCAAAGCCATTGAACCCGAGATCATCCGCCATCGGCTGACCCTGAAAGAAATGGTTGATTATCTGCAGACAGTCCGGTAGAATTTTAGGTAGTATTAAATGCTAATAGCAGGAACACATATTGTTTTGATGTCGGTTTGCGCAAACCGGCAGCGAAACTTGCGATTGAGCTGAATAAACACAGCAGTTATGGAGAAAACTATGAATGTTGATCAATTGACAAAATTGTTGGAAGATGTTAAAAACAACGAATGCGACGTGAACACCGCACTTGAACTGCTAAAAACGCTTCCCTATGAGGACCTTTCCTACGCCAAGGTGGATCACCATCGTGAACTGAGAAATGGCTATCCTGAAGTGATTTACAGTCCGGGGAAAACCCTGGATCAGATCAAGGGCATTGTTGAAAATATGATGAAGCGCTCCAAAGGTAATATCCTGGCTTCACGAGCGGATCGGGATGTTTTCGAAGCCATAAAATCAGTCACATCCGATGCGATCTATTATGAGGCAGCCCGTTCTGTTGTCGTCAAGCGTGAGGAATACAAAACGACGGATGACTACATTCTGGTTGTCACTGCCGGTACCGCCGATATTCCCGTGGCCGAAGAAACGGCCGTCACTGCCACGGTCATGGGCAATCAGGTCAAACGCCTTTACGATGTCGGCGTGGCTGGTATCCATCGGCTTTTGGACAATGTTGCCATTATCAACCACGCCAAAACTGTTATTGTCGTCGCCGGCATGGAAGGGGCCCTGGCATCTGTCGTCGGCGGACTTTGCGATAAACCCATCATCGCCGTTCCCACCAGCATCGGTTACGGTGCCAACTTTGGCGGCATTTCCGCCTTGCTGGGGATGCTGACTTCCTGCGCCAGCGGCATCGCCGTCGTCAACATCGACAATGGCTTCGGCGCCGCCTGCATGGCTTCAAAAATCAACAAACTGTAACAATTACATCAGGGCCTGGCCCAATTAAGGAGAGTTTACCAATGAAGGTTTTATATTTCGATTGTTTTTCCGGCATCAGCGGCGATATGGTATTGGGGGCTTTCATCGACCTGGGTATTGACCCCGTATTTTTAGAAAAGGAACTGAAAAAGCTCAATCTTTCTGGCTTCAGCATTGAAGCGGAAAGGACCATGAAAAAGGGGATCGCCGGCACGCGCTGCCATGTGATCCTAAGCGAGGACGGTCACCATCACCGGCATTTTGAAGATATCCGGAATATCATCGCAAACTCAACGCTTTCGGATGAGGTGAAAGAAACAGCACTGGCAATTTTTATGCGCGTCGCCGTTGCGGAAGCTACAGTTCATAACGTGCCGGTGGATCGGGTCCATTTTCATGAAGTCGGCGCGCTTGATTCGATCGTTGATATTGTCGGGGCGGCCATCTGCTACCATGCGATGAAACCGGATCTGGTTTATGGTTCAAAGATCAATGTGGGCTGCGGCTGGGTGCGCTGCGCTCATGGGCTCCTGCCCGTTCCGGCTCCGGCAACGGCCGAAATTCTGTGTAATTCCAACTTCGAAATGTACTCCAAGTGCATCGACGGTGAATCCGCAACGCCAACCGGTGTTGCCATTCTGTCCGAACTGGGAACCTACTCTCCCACGACGCCGAGTTTTATTCCGGAAAAAACCGGATACGGATTTGGTGGAAAAGATTTCGGCATTTTGAATGCCTTACGGATTATTCAGGGCCGAAAGAACGAGTCACAGGAAACCATGGTGGTGGAAACCAATGTCGACGATATGACCGGGGAAATGGCCGGTTATGTTCTTGAAGTTTTATTGCAGAAGGGCGCACTGGATGCATTCTATACCCCTGTCTATATGAAGAAAAACCGTCCAGGCATCCACCTCACCGTATTATGCAATGAAAAAGATCTGCCCGTCATCGAAGAAATTATTCTCCGGGAAACATCCACGCTTGGGATCCGGAAATACCCCGTGGTCCGGACCTGCATGCACCGCCATTTCCGGACGATCACCACACCCTTAGGCGATGTGACGATCAAAATTTCCGAACACGGCAGTATTCACAAAGAAACCCCGGAATATGAGGATGTGAAAAAATTGGCTCAGAGTTCCGGCCAATCCTTATGGGAAGTCCTCGAGCTGATTGAAAAATACAAATAGAAGAGGAACAAAATGATTCTACAAAAAGAACGGGAAGACGTGGTACGCTATTGCCAAAAGCTGATTCAGGCGGGTTTGACAAAAGGAACCGGCGGAAACATCAGCATCTATCAAAGAAGCCAGCAGTTGCTGGCCATCAGCCCCAGCGGGATTGACTATTTTGAAACCGAACCGGCGGATGTGGTTGTGCTTGACCTCGATGGCAACATCGTCGATGGCAGCAGAAAGCCATCCAGTGAGCATGAATTGCACCGGATTTTCTACGCCGAGCGGGATGACATTGATGCCATCGTTCACACCCATTCGGTCTATGCAACAGTTCTTGCAACATTGCGAGAGGGCCTGCCGGCATCGAATTACCTGATTGCCCTGGCCGGATTGGATGTCCGTTGCGCCGATTACGCATCCTTCGGAACCATCGCGCTGGCAGAAGCGGCCTTTGACGCCATGAAAGACCGCAAAGCCGTTCTCATGGCCAATCACGGTCTGTTGGCCGGTGGGAATGATATTCTCAACGCATTCAATATTGCCCAAGAAATTGAACATTGTGCCGAAGTTTATGTGAAGGCACGCTCCATCGGCACGCCGGTTTTGCTCAGCGAAGAAGAAATGACGAAAATGATCAACATCTTCAATGAGTCCTACGGACAGAAGAAGGCCAAGGCTGATCTGGTCTGAATGGGCTGTCCCCAAAAATACTAAATAAAAAACGGCTGGGAAAGAGTAGTGTGAATACTCTCCCAGCCGTTTTTTTGTCACAAAAATAATGCGGTCTTTATTGTCTTTGCGGTTCAGCTGGCATTTTTCTGAAAAAGATCATGCTTTGATTTCAAAGGCTTCAACCATTTGTTTAAGGAGCTGGGCCTGTCCGGAGAGTTCTTCACTGGCGGCTGCACTTTGTTCGGCGGTGGCGGAATTGGTTTGTACCACCACGGACACCTGCTCAATGCCCTGATTGATCAGCTCGATCTGCAGGGCCTGATCGTTGGACGCTTTGGCAATATTTCCGACCAGACCCGCTACTTTCTCGATCTCGTCCAGGATTTCTCTCAGACTTTCAGCCGTGTCATCCGCAATCCGGGTTCCGGCTTCCACCTTATTCATAGAGCCTTCAATAAGATCGGTGGTTTCTTTCACCGCTTTGGCACTTCTAGCTGCCAGACTTCTCACTTCCTGAGCCACTACCGCAAATCCTTTGCCATGTTCTCCGGCTCGCGCCGCTTCCACTGCGGCATTCAGCGCCAGAATATTCGTCTGAAAAGCAATGTCATCAATGACCTTGATGATTTTTGAAATATCATTGGATGATTCATTGATTTCCACCATGGCACTCGTCATTTCTGCCATTTGCAGGTTACCAACTCTGGCATTTTTACCGACTGCAATTGCCCGTCCATTTGCTTCATCCGCCCTGATGGCATTTTGTCTGGTTTCATCTGCCACTTCTTCAATGGATGCTGTCAGTTCCTGAATGGAACACGCCTGTTCAGTTGTGCCCTGGGCCAGGGCCTGTCCGCTGTCTGATATCTGAATGGCGCCCATTTCTACCTGAGCAGAAACCCCATCGATATCTGAAAGGGTGTTGCTCAACCGGGTATTGATATCATTCAGGGCGCTTTTAATAGGCAGAAAATTGCCTCTGAATTCAAAATCAATTTCCTGATTGAGATTTCCTCGTCCCATTGCTTCAAGGGTGCCGGTAATTTCACTGACGTAGCTTGCCAGAGACATGATGGTCTCGTTGAGATCATTTTTATTTTTTGCGTGATCTCCCCGGTATTCTCCCTTAACCATGGTATGTAGATTTCCCCGGGCCAGTTGCTGTAAGACCGTTGAAGCTTCTTTGACCGGCTCAATGACTGCATCCAGCGTTTGATTGAAACCTTCAATGACCTGGGCGTACTCCCCTTTGAACTTATTGCAGTTTCCCCGGTAACTGAGATCTCCTTCCACCGCAATTCGAGCCATGGTTTCTGTTTCCTCCACCAGCATAAAAATATTCTCCATCATCGCGACCAGGGTGGGCATCAGTCGGTCATTTTCACTTCGTTTTCCCTCGAGCTGAAGCTTTGGCAAATCGTTGAGATTTCCCTCCCGGATGTTGCCGGCAATCCGAGTAATCGTGAGCAGCAGCCGCCGTATGCCATTGATGGATTCTGCAATTTCTGCGTAGATCCCCAGATAACTGCCCTTGATCGGTTGGCTAAAATCATTGCTGTTCATCATACCCAGCACGCGGTTGCCTTCCTCCAATGCGGCAAGCCCGTCGATACAGGCATTGATACTGTTTTTGAAGGTATCAAAATCGCCGTAATAGGTGGCGGTTATTCTTTGGGGAATTACCCCATTGCCAATTTGTCCGACACAGTCCGCCGCCACATTGAGCGGCGTTATCAGTGCATCCAGAGTCGTGTTGAAACCCTCGAGAATCTCCTTGAAGCCACCCTGAAAGCCATCGGCGTTTCCGCGAAACGAAAGCCGCCCTTCAACCGCCGCCTGGGACATCAGAACAGACTCTGCAATAAGACCTCGGACCGTTACAATGGTCTGTTTAAGGGCCGGCGAAATCTCGTCATCTTCGTCTTTGGGTTCAATATCAGCTGACACATCTCCCGCAGAAATCTGGTGCATGGTTTCAATCACCATATGTTGAAGATCATCGGCAAAACGGTCCATTACTTCGGCCATTTCCCCCACCTCATCCCGACAGTCCATATTCAGACGCATCCCCAGATGCCCCATGCTCATTTCTTTGATCATCGCTCTGATTTTTGAAATGGGTTTAGTGATGGTGGATGCAATAAAAACACCCAATATCAATGAAAGAAGTACACCCGCGGTCACGAGAACAACGGTCATGATCGTCGCGTTTTCAGCGATTGCCACATTGCTTTTGGCCGTATCTTTGACAATCTTCAGCTTCAACTCCATCATTTCCCGATAATTGCTTTCAATCTGGGTGTGGACGGTTTCAAAGTCACTGCTTTTGGCGATGGCCGCCGCCCCCGCATTGTTCCCCTGACGCGCCAAAACAATCATCTCTGAGACCATCGCATCAAACCGGTCTTTAATCAGATAAGTTTCATCCGCAATTTTCACGGCCTCCGGTGAGGTCAATGTGGCCTGAAATGTCTTGAGATTTGCGTCGAATCTGGAATTACATTTAAGTATATCCTTCTCAATGGCATCAATTTCTTCCGATGTTGCTGCCCCCTGCAAATCCTGCAAATCACCAAGTATGCTCTGAAACGAGTCCACGATATAAACCAGTTCACCCAGTGGTTTTGCCATTTTTTCATAAAGATAAACATCTTTTTCGCTGATTTGCCTGATTCCGGTTAATCCCATGACTCCAATCCCGACGGCGATTGCACCAATCATCAAGTATCCCAGAATCAGTTTTTTTCCTGTTTTTAAATTGTAAAACCATTTCATCTTCTTATCTCCCCATCTCACGCTGATTGCTCCTGTTAGTCCATTAAACAAAAAACAACAGCCATAAAGATCACCAAATGCTCCGGTTATCCTGATCGCTGTTAAAAGTCTAACATGACCATCAGCACCGTATGTTAACGGTCTGGGAAGTTTATATTAAGGGGATGTAAATTCATTTAAAATGTGATCCTCTGAATTCTTCCATTGACGAACCCTTTTAGCTGGCTTTTGTGGGAGTCGACACCTCCCCCTTTGGTCTTTCCTATTATTCCCCGACGGACCGGTTCTGGGTGCGACAGGTGGAATGGATGGCCCGATGCTATCCCCATGACAAACTGCTGACGGGCATTGCCAAAGGAGCCACCCATACCAGCAGGGGCTATGACAACATGATGGCCATGCTGGCATCTTATCGGAAGGCGGAGCTCTGCCGGATCATGGGCATTTGCTATGCCAGCTTTCTCAGAGAAAACCGGGATGCGACGTTTGACTTTCCGGTGCTGCTGATTCTGGGAGAATACGACAAATTCGGCAAGGTGCCCCAGTACAATTATGCCTGGGCAACCAAAACCGGCTATCCCCTCGAGATCATCCCCCTTGCCGGCCATAATTCCAATATGGACAACCCGCTGGTTTTCAATGCGGTGGTCGCGGTTTTTCTGGATGCGTTATAGGATGTTTTTTTAATTTTAAAAAAGCCATCCGCAGATGATCTGCGAATGGCTTTATTATACGATAAATGGTGCGCCCGGCGGGATTCGAACCCACGGCCTCTCGGTTCGTAGCCGAACACTCTATCCAGCTGAGCTACGGGCGCATATTCAGTCGTGGCCAGGGATACTTCCGTTGGCCACGAAACATATTATAGCATAGCAAGAATTTATTTGTAAAGCTTTTTATTTATTTTTTAAATGATGCTGCATTTCGCTGCGTTCGCGCTCTTCTTCTATTTCTTGTTCGGTTTTGCGCCGCGGCATAAACCGCTTCGCAAAATTCCCATTGCTGCGGTTACTGATATAGAAGTAACCGATGGTCGAGAAAATCGCCGCTCCGATAAAGTTGACAAACAGATCGTTCATCGTGTCATGCAGACCAACATCGATGTATCCTCCGTAATTCCAGGTGACCCCGTTCACCATGATGTCGTGAATGGGAAGCACGACGGCCACATTTGCTCCCGTCGGATTTAAGATGACCGAGCTGATGGACGAAAGAATGGTGTCTTTTTGCATATCCGTATGAAACAGCATATCCATGCCAAACTCGAAGAATTCCCAGACCACTCCGACCGTCATTGAAAAGCAGAATGCCACCGAAGCCACAAAAATGGGAGAAAGCGAAAAGGTGACTTTTTCATTCCGATTCAGAATATCGATCAGGGAAAAACCAATGGCCGCACAGAGAAATCCGTTGATGGTGTGAAGCATATCATCCCAGCGGTCAAAAATGAGGTAATACTCATTAATTTCTCCGAGGATTTCAGCGCCGAAAATAAACAGCAGCACGATGATCTCGAGTGTACCCGGCAGTACAATGTTCAGCCGTTTATTCAAAACTGAAGGGATCATAAACAGCAAAAGAGTCAGAACACAGAGAAAAACATTGTTGTAATTGTGATTGAACACCTCTGCAATGAGGACGACGACCACAAGAATTCTCAGGGCGATATAAACAAAAGCTTTGATTTTGTTTTCGCGCGCCTCTTCCCAGAATTCGCTGAAGTACTGTTCAATCCAATTTTTGTAGTCAGTCCCCTTTTTCTTCATGGCATATCTCTTTCACTTTATTTATTTTGCTTCAGGAATTATACCATTAATCATGACTGGTTTACAATCACAATTAATTATTCACGCGACACCTGGGCTTCGGCTGTCATGATCGCCGTCCTACCGCACCGAATGCCAATCGAATTTTTATCCTGACGCCGCCCGTTTGCTTACACGGTTTACATACAATGCACTCATTTTAGACGAAAAGCATCATATTCCCGGGGGAATGTTTGAATCTTTGATATAATTGTGACCAAAGCGTGATTGATATTCCGTGAAAATTATTATAAAATAGAGTCATACAGAAAGCGGGAGATAAGCATGTCAAAAAAAACACTTTTAGTTATCACAATTATCACTTTTGTTGTTTTATTTTTTACCGGTTGCACGAAAGATGACGGTACCAAAACCTATATCACTCTGATGACCGTTCCGATAGAAGCAACCATACCAAATGGGCTCCATCTCGACGCTATCCTGAACATCACCAATACTGATCCCAACAATCCCGAAGCTGTAACAAATGCCCAGTTCGGCATTTTCGGTTTTACAAACACGCAGGGAGAAGTTGAATACTACGCTTACGGAAAAAAAGAATCCGTTCTGAATGACCAGATACACCTGATCGAACAAGGTTTTTATCATGTCAATTACGTTTATGACGGACAGACTGTCAGCCTGTCGCTGAAGAACGGCAGTTCCTCGCTCGATAAAGTTAATTACGGCACGGGAACACCAGCGAATTATGAAGGTGATTTGCCCTTCGCCTTTTATACTCCAACTGAACAAACCGGTGTCTATACCTTCACCGATGTTACCGGAACAACTGTCTTCCGGGTTTATGAAACGTTTGCCGGAAAGAACGGCAATTTCTTCCCGGCCAACACAGATGGGACCATCGTTCCCGGTTCGCTTCCGGTTAACGCGGCGAATGAGGCCATGCTTCAGAGCCAGGGCACCAAGGCTGCCGCCCGACTGCTCACAACACCGATTAACTGTCAGAATATTCCGTTCACTTTTGAAGTTTAATCCTCTTGTATTCAGATAAAAAATCAAGGCTGACATTGTCGTTTCGAAAACGATGATGGCAGCCTTAATTTTTTCTTTCAATTTACTTGATTTGATTTAGAAGTAGGGTCAGTTTTCAGTCGTAGATCGGATAGAATGCCGGGTTTTGATGCGCTTTGAAGAAAAGCGCCAGCTGTTCTTCGGTTGTCCGTCCCAGAGACAGCGGTGGCAGACTGTCCATCGAGAAAAACCCGCTTTCAACGGTCTCCGTGTTGTTTTTAAATTCGCCTTCGAGCAAATCGCAGAGCATCAGTATTTTATAGATGGTATACGGGCAGGCATCCTCCACCCATTTGCTGCGATCCAACAAGCCCACCAACCGGGTCGGTTTGACCAGCACCCCGGCTTCTTCAAAGGCTTCCTTGATGACATTTTCCTGGGGGGTTCTGTTCACATCCGCCCAGCCGCCGGGCAGAGACCAGCACCCGTCTACTTTCTCTCTGACCAGAAGAATCTTGTTATCGACGATGACCCCACCGCGGACATCAACCTTCGGTGTTAAATAGCCGTCTTCATTCTGATAATAGGTTTCAATCACTTCTTTCGGGACTTCGGTGTGTTTCTCAATGATTTCCCGTGATAACCGCTCAATTTCCCGGTAGCGATCTAAATCATAATCGTTTTTGCAGTATGTTAAACCCGACTGTGATATCGATTGTAACTCTCTTGCCCATACGATCCATTGTTTTTCCATTTTTTTCTCGAAGCTACGCTTCTCTCCTTTCAAACTTTCAAAACTTTCAAAACTTTCAAAAAGAGTCTTCTCTTTTTGAAATATTATGCTATAATATAGATTAGAATTAATCTAATCTGTTGATGTTTAATTCCTGATTTTTGGGGAATAATACATAAAATATCAATTATGACTCAGGAGGTCTATTATGTGTAAAGAACCTAAGTTTTATGTCTGTAAACATTGTGGTAATTTTGTCGGTATGATCCATGCATCTGGTGTTCAAATGATTTGCTGCGGCGATCCCATGACTGAAGTTGTTCCCAACACGACGGATGCTGCACAGGAAAAACATGTTCCTGTCATCGCAGTTGACGGAAACAAAGTCACTATCGATATCGGAAGCGTTCCGCATCCGATGACACCGGAACATCACATTGCCTGGGTTTATCTTGAAACCGAACAGGGCGGACAGCGAAAATGCCTGGCCGTTGATGGCGCACCGCATATGGAATTCGCGCTGACTCCTGGCGATAAAGCCGTTGCTGCTTATGCTTATTGTAACCTTCACGGTTTATGGAAAGCAAGTCTATAATTTAAATTCTCTTCAACTTTTAAAGAAGCTGCCTTTTCAGGCAGCTTCAGATTGTCGACAAACCCCGTACCGACCAATTGTTAATCAGTTGTCTGCTTGCAATTCGTACAGGCTATCGCCTGTTCGCCTTGATGCAGACAACACGATGTAACAATTGTCGGTACTACGTTAGTACTTTGTCTGTAGTCTCAAGCTGCCTCTGCTGGCAGCTTCTTTTATTGTCTGATCATTTCCAGATTTAAAAAAATTCTTTCAGGAATTCATCGTAGGTACCTTTGTAGAGGTCCATATCAATGAAGGTTTCATTTCCGTTATAGCCATCTAAAATGCCCCGCTGGGTATACTGCCAGAACGTGAACTCGGTGCCATTGGGCAGTTTTTCCGGCCAGCTGTTGTCCAGATCGACGATCCATACTTTGTAGTCCTTGTAATCCGTTCCGATATACATATTGAAAACGCGCTGGGATGTATAAATGATCGGTTTAACACCGTAATGCTCTTCGATTGTTTTCAGGAACTCATCCAGGATCACCTTGACCTGTTCTTTCGGAAGGGCGTTCTCCTCATACTGACCATACAATTCCAGATCGAGTACCGGCGGCAGATTATCCTTGGAGACCGGTACATTGGCGATGAAATTCTCAGCCTGCGATTTCCCGGTGGTATCATAATTGAGGAAATGATAGGCTCCGACTTTGATATCGGTATCCTGACTTTTTTCCCAGTTGGTTTTAAACTGACTGTCCACATAATCATGGCCTTCCGTTGCCTTGATATAGGCAAAATCTATATTCTGTTCGGCGAGTGTCTGCCAGTCAATTTCACCCTGGTA
This sequence comes from Acetobacterium fimetarium, assembly GCF_014284475.1. Classification (GTDB taxonomy): domain Bacteria; phylum Bacillota; class Clostridia; order Eubacteriales; family Eubacteriaceae; genus Acetobacterium; species Acetobacterium fimetarium. Next base: position 48,787 of record NZ_WJBC01000007.1, read on the forward strand.
GGCTGACAAATCCACCCCCCTCACGTAGCGCTCTTCGCTTTGCGTATTGTTATACATATTCGTGCATCCATAAATGACGGCAACGATCAGAACCAGTATTCCGATGCCTGCAGCCAGAGGGATCCATTTTTTATTGACCATGCTCTTCCTCCCTTTCATTCATTCTAAAAATCATTATACCAAAATAATAAGTGGCAGGAAACCCATTTAAGGAGTTATAATATAACGAAAGACGGCGGACTAAGCGATTTAGTCAAAGCCGTCATTCTATAAAAGGAGATTTCCATGGCTAATCAAACAATCTTATCCCCTGAACTAAACGCCAAACTCGACCAGCTGAAAGTTTCTCTGAAAGATTTCTCAAAGGTCAGCATCGCCTTTTCCGGCGGTGTGGACAGCACGCTGCTGCTGAAAGTCGCGGTTGACGTTCTCGGTGAAAATGTCCTGCCGATTACCGTCAACGGCGCCATGCTTCCCGGCTCCGAATTTGCCGAGGCTCAAGCACTTGCCAAAGAAATCGGCGTACCTCCCCTCGTCATTGAAGCCGATGTTTTCGCACTGGATGACTTCGTCAGAAATTCTTCCGACCGCTGCTATCACTGCAAAAAATTCATTTTCACCCAGATCAAAAACGCTGCCATCGAAAATGGATACCGCGTCATTCTCGACGGATCAAATCTTGATGACATGAAGGATTACCGGCCCGGAATCAAAGCCTTGGGTGAGTTAAACGTCATGAGTCCGTTGAAAGCCGCCGGCCTGACCAAGCAGGACATCCGCGATCTATCGGCTTATTATGGTCTGCCCACCGCCACCAAACCGGCCATGGCCTGCCTGGCGACCCGCATTCCGACCAATACCCGGATTACGCCCGAAGCGCTCAAAGCGGTGGAAGCCGGCGAAGATTATCTGAAATCAATCGGACTCCACCAGTACCGTCTGCGGCTGATCGGCGACACCGCCAAAATCGAATGCGATCCTGCGGATTTCGAAACCATCATCGAAAACCGTCTAGTTCTGGTAGCCACCCTGAAAGACCTCGGCATCCGAACCGTCACCCTGGATCTGGCCGGCTACGGCTGCGGCAATATGAACAGTTAGAATTCCCCGTTTACGCCATCGAGATCCCGGTACATCTGGTAGAGGTCATAATAAACGCCTTCTTTTCTGATCAGCGTCTCGTGCGGTCCCTGCTCCACAATGCCTTCTTCGGTCAGAACCAGAATGATGTCAGCATTGCGGATGGTGGTCAGCCGATGGGCAATCGTGAAGGTGGTTCGGCCTTTGGTCAGCTCCCGCAGTGATTCCTGAACGATGCGTTCACTTTCATTATCCAGCGCCGAGGTGGCTTCATCGAGAATCAGGATCGGCGGATTCTTCAGAAAAACCCGGGCGATGCTGATGCGCTGCTTCTGCCCACCGGACAGCTTGACGCCGCGTTCGCCCACGTAGGTGTCGTACTGCTGCGGCAGCTTCATGATAAAATCATGGGCACCCGCCTGTCTGGCGGCGAGCTCGACCTGCTCGAGGGGAGCATCCGGCCGGCCGTAGGCGATGTTTTCACGGATCGTGCCGGAAAACAGATAAACGTCCTGCTGGACGATCCCAATCCGGGACCGCAGCGAATGCAGGGTCAGATCCTTGATGTCCTGACCGTCGATGCAGATGCGCCCGGAGGTCACATCGTAAAACCGCGGAATCAGATGGCAGAGGGTGCTCTTTCCGCTCCCCGACGGGCCGACGATGGCGATATTCTGACCGTGGGTCACATTGAGATCGATGTCGGAAAGGACCTCATCGGTACCGTCCGAATACTGAAAGCTCACCTTTTCAAAGGAAATATCCCCAACCACCTGCTTCAATTCTTGTGCATTTTCGGCTTCGTAGACTTCAGCCGGTTCATCCATGACTTCAATAAACCGTTCGATTCCCGTCATCCCCTTCTGAAACTGTTCGGCAAATTCGACAATCCGCCGGATCGATGCCAGCAGCGTCGTGACATAAAGCAGATAGGCCATCAGGTCGCCGGCATTGATCGCGCCGTTGATCATAAACAGCGATCCGCACACCACCACCATGATCAGCATGAATCCGTCGAACACCCGGGTGGTCGCCTGGAATCCGGCCATGTAGCGGTAGGACTGCTTCTTGATCGCCAGAAACAGCCGATTACCGATGTCGAACTTTTCTTCTTCCATTTCTTCGTTGGCAAAGGATTTTACCACCCGAATCCCCAGCAGATTGTCTTCAACCTGGGCATTGATTTCCCCGGTCTGCACTCGGGCGCGCTTAAAGGCTTCCCGCATTTTTTTCCTGAAATAGCCCGTTGAAATCAGCATCAGCGGAAATCCGATGAAAATAATCAGCGTCAGCCAGATATTGATATTTCCCAGAATCACAAAAGAAACCGTGATCTTGAGTGCTGCGATGAAGAATTCTTCGGGGCAGTGATGCGCAAATTCAGTGATATCGAAAAGATCGGTAGTGATGCGTGAAATCAGCTGCCCGATTTTCGTATTGCTGTAAAAGGAATAGGAGAGTTTCTGAAGATGACAGAAAAGATCCCGCCGCATGTCGGTTTCAATTTTTGTTCCCATCAAATGACCGATGTACGCCGTAAAATAATTGGCGGCCGCATCCATGGCCAGCAGGAGCAAATAGAACAAACCAAGTGACAGGATGATTTTGACGGTCAACCCTTCGATATCAGTCATTCCCATATTGGTGAGATACCGGACAATCAGCGGCAGCACCAGGTCGCAGACCGTCGTCAGCATGGCGCAGAAAAGATCCAGCACCAGAATCCATCGGTATTTTCGGTAGTAGGGTAAAAAGCGTTTTAACAGGTATGTGTTTTTGTGTTCTTTTTCCAAATTTTCGTTTCCTTTCATCATTTTCAGCTGTGAAACAGTGCGGTGAGTTTCGCTGCCGGTTTGCGCGAACCAATTTGTACACTGTACGGCGGACAGTCTATCGACTGTTCGCCTACACGTTACCAAATTGGTTGCGGAAACCGGCAGCGAAACAACTTACGTTGATGTCTTGAAATTACTTCAGTTTGCAATTTCGTTACAGCTTCCTGTTATCAATTATACCACAGTTTTTGCGCATACAAAAAACCTCCATCGAATATTCTCCGATGAAGGTCTTTACTATAACAATTGGTCGGTACGGGGTTTAAGACAACCTTGATTACTCAGGCTGTGGTGCTACTGCTTCTTTTGGTTTGATCAACAGGTAAGCGATGGTAGCGACTGCGAAAACGCTCATTGACACATAGAACGGGAATTTGATGCTTTCTGTCATCCCCGCAATTCCGGCGATGAAAGCAAACATATAGGCCGAGCAGAATCCGCCGATGTTCAGGCAGGCCATGATGATTCCGGAAGCGGTTGGCATCTGACTGGGATGAACAGCAGTACCCAGATCCATGAAGACCGTCGGCATGATGAAGCTGAAACCAATTCCGGCAACCGTAGTTCCGATGTACATGAATGCGATGGAATTACCAAAACCAATGCTGGCCATAGCAAGTGTCAGCATCGCAAGGCCCAGCGTCAGCGAATTTTTCTTGAAGATGCCGAATACTTTGGCAAAAATAAATCCGCCCAGCATCCCGCCGACAGTAAACATGGTCAGAACCAGAGCTGCGTCGCCGGCGCCGCCCATACCAGATCCTGCGATAATTGAAGACATATTAACCAGCATCGGATAGATCAAAGCCATAATAAAGAAAATTGCAGCGGCAAAGCCGTATACCGAAGCCGGCATTTTTGGTTTGGCTTCACCAGCGGCCTGAACCGGTACTTTGGCTGGTTCTGGCAAAAACAGCACAAAGATCAGTGTGATGATACCAAGACCATGAACGAGGAAGGCCAATTCCCAGGATGCGGTCGCGGCAAAGCCACCGAGCAATTGGAACAGAATCCCGCCAACGTTGGCAATAACGTTGCTCAAACCCATCATCTGAGCGCGTTCTTCGCCGTCAAAGAAGGCGATAATTAGAGCAGCGCCAAGCGGCACGGTAATTCCCAGGCCGATACCAAAGATGGCACGAACGATCAGAATGGCTGTGAAGGATGAGGTAGCCATGAAATAAGGGGCCACGCCACCACCCAGGAAGAGGATCATACCAACGATCAACAGGGTCTTATAGCTAACAACAGAACCTGCCAGTCGGCCGGAAATCAGGGTTGCCGGCACGGACATCAGGACTGCCAGGGTTGATACCAGCAGCAGGGTTGTAAATGGTATATCCGGGAACGCCGCAGCGATGTTGGCGAGGGCCGGTGTAATGGTCCCCACGCCCATCTGCACAAAGAAAACGGAAAGAACCGCAATTTTCAGAAACTTATTATTTTTCATCTTTTCCTCCTAATTTTTAAACGATTTCGATATTTGCAAAAGTGCCGTGTGCTTCGAGCTGATTTTTTTAGTAACACATCCTTTCTCGCCGCTGTCGCATCTGGCAATCGTTTTCATTTTATCCCATTAATAAATTCATAATAATTTCTCTTGCTTCAATGTTATTTGATGACTGGGATTTTTTTTAATCAAAACGATGCAAATTTATATGCGTACAGTTTTTGTTGTTTTGTATATCTTAAGGCTTTTCTGAAAATATGGCAATGTAGAATTGCACAAAACCAACGGGGAAGATTGTTCAAAACACACAAAGATCCGATCGCAGCGCCACTGGTAGTTTTATTCAAACGTCTTTATAATGCCGTTTATCAGTCATTTATTATATTCGTAAATAATTAACAAAATAAACAGCGGCTTCTCTCTGTCGACTTCAAAAAATCATACTGATCTATGTTTTCCATCTATTTTTCCAAAAACATCCATTTGTTTTTAAATGCAACTAACACGCAACGCGCGAGAAAAAGTCCATAAAAAAAGACCTGATGAACCAGCTGATCCATCAAGTCCTGCGAATATCGACAACAGTACCGACAATTGTTACTTAAAGGTCATTTTTCAGCAACTTATTTTTCTGAAAACACCGCCTGATATTCCAGATACGTCAGCTGGAACAGCAGCTGTTCTCTGAGTTGCCAGTCGTCAAAATTTCTTTCCAGCAGCTGTTCGATGCGGTTGATCCGATACTGCAACGAATTTCTGTGCATGTGCAACAAGCTGGCAGTCACTGAAATGCTGCTTTCATTTCTGAGATACACTTTCAGTGTTTCAAGATAATCCGAATGATGCTCTGCATCGTAATCAATCAGCTTCTGAATCATCGGATGCACCATCCGTTTTCCGGGCATCTCATCGGCGAGAAGCTTCATACTGTAGAGATCGGCAAATTCATAAAAATGATAGAGCCGATCCCCTCTGCCCTGGTTTTTGATAAAACCGAGAACCGCCGCAAACATCGGCTTGAACTTATGCAGGTTCAGGAACGATTCAAAAGGAGGACTCAATACGCACAGGCAATGATGAATACCGAGAAATTCCGCCAGGATTTTCTGGTTCTCATCGGACAGATACTCGTTCCCGTCAATCGGAATGATGATATAAATAAACAGATCCATTGCAATGCATTTTGAATCCGGTATCAGTTTTTCCAGGAAATCCATCATCGTAAAATACAAATCCGCCTTGACGTCACTGTCCCGGAATGAAATCAGACCCATCTGATAGCTGACCCCGGGATTGAAACCAAGCTTCAGCAAGAACACATCGATTTCATCTGAATCTTTGAATTTCTGATCGAACAGATTGTGCAAGAACTCCTCATATAACAAACCCCGGTCGGCTTTTATCGCAAAATACTGACCCGCATTCCGGTTGATTTTTCTGAAAAGGTACTCGTAGAGCTGAAGTGTATGCTTTTCGAAGGGTTTCTGCGTTTCATAGAATTTATGCATCCCGAAATAGGCAATCGGGCGGCCGCCGCTTCTCAGCAGCGAGATCTGGACGTGATGTCCGCTGATACTCGACGTAATCTCGATCGAATTTCCCTTCGCCCTGATGATATCGCCCATCGTCGGTGAAGTGTTCAGAATATTCTCGTAATATTCACTCATATAGCCCAATTTCAGTGATTTCCAGATTGGATCATCCGGCGCGTCCATTTCTGAACTGATGGCCAGAACCTTGTGATTCAAATCCAGAATATTGATTGGCATTTCCACCATTTGTGTCGCCAGATCGATGATTTCCTGCAGCGGGGCATTTTCGAGAATCAGTGAATTCAGCCGCTCGTCAAAGGAATTGTAGCGATGAAAAATACTGATGATCAGATTCATGTTTTTTTCCGGCGTAATCCCTTCGATGATCAGGAGATTGATATGCTGGTATTTTTCGATATCAAATCCATCCGGTTTTCCCGAGCAGACCAGATTCAGTCCATCCGGAAACCCTTCCGAATCTGTCAGCCCTTCCGGCCGCAACAGATACAGACAGTTTTCCTTAAATGCCGCATGATTGGGATCATAGACTTCATACGTATCAATCGTCATATCCGCATCGTCACGGATGTTTTTTAGGACAACATGATTTCGCATAACTTTTTCGATAATATTGATGCTGATTTTCATCGTCATCACCTCCTTGATAAGCAACATTATACCACATTTTTCATTTTTTTCTTGCGCATTCCGTTTTTACGTGTATAATTAAAAACAAGTGAATAAAAGAAGCGAACATATGGTGCCTTGAATTCAAGGAGAATAGGGAATCAGGTGAAAATCCTGAACGAACCCATCACTGTAAGGGCGGAGTAGACTACGACAACCACTGTTTTATAATGGGAAGGTGTGGCCTGTGTTGATTCCCAAGTCAGGAGACCTGCCTATGTACGGTTTGCATGAATGAAGGTAAAGTTCATCGTTATTATTAGTTTAATGACGATGGACTTTTTTATTTTCCCGATGGTAAAGGGTCAAACGCTTATCTTTCTTTATTGACACAAAAACAAAATTTTCAAACCAGGAGGAAAATAATGACCATTCTAGAAAAAGCCAGAGCCGGTGAAATCACAGGGGAAATGATTTTCACGGCCGAAAAAGAAGGAATTGAACCTGAAATCATTCGCCAGGGTGTAGCATCCGGTGAAATCGTTATTTTAAAAAGCACCCGGAAAAACATCAGTCCGGTCGCCGTCGGAAAAGGCCTTTTCACCAAGGTATCTGCCAGCGTCGGGATGTATGAAGATGCGGACACCATTGATGGTGAAATGAAAAAGATCGCGGCCGCTGTCAAAGCCCATGCCGATACGCTGATGGATTTGAGCGTCCGGGGTCCCATCGATGCCATGCGTGAGCAAGTGCTGTCAACCGTTGACCGCCCGGTGGGTACCCTGCCGCTTTACCAGACGCTGGCTGTTGCCCAGGAAAAATACGGCACCGCGCTGGATATGACGGCCGACGATATGTTTGAGGTCATGGAGAAGCAAGCCGCTGAAGGAGTGAGTTTTCTGGCGCTGCACTGCGGCACCACGATGGATGTGATCAACCGGGCCAAAGAGGAAGGCCGAATCGATCCGCTCGTCAGCTATGGCGGCTCCCATCTGATCGGTTGGATGGTTCACAATCACTGCGAAAACCCGTTCTTCACCCAATACGACCGGGTGCTTGACATCTGCCATAAATACGACGTGGTCCTGAGTTTCGCTGACGGCATGCGCCCCGGCTGCATTGCCGATTCACTGGACGGCGCTCAGGTTCAGGAGCTGGTCATTCTCGGTGGACTCGTCAAAAGAGCCCGGGCAGCCGGCGTTCAGGTCATGGTCAAGGGACCCGGACATGTGCCGCTGGATCAGATCCAGACCACTGTCAAACTGCAGAAACGCCTCTGCGGCGGTGCTCCCTACTTTGTGTTCGGATGCCTGCCCACCGATACCGGCGTCGGCATGGACCATGTCACCGGTGCCATCGGTGGCGCCATCGCTTCCTACTACGGCGCTGATTTTCTCTGTTACGTCACCCCAGCCGAACATATCGGCATGCCCAGCGTCGATGATGTCTACATGGGCGTCATGGCCAGCCGCATTGCGGCGCACGCCGGCGATGTCGGTAAAGGCCATCCCGCTGCCGTTGCCTGGGATCATGACATGTCCGTGGCGCGTCGGGAACTCAACTGGAACCGACAGATGGAACTGGCCATCGACCCGGAAACCGCGACAAGAACCTGGAAGGAACGCAGTACCGATTTTTCTTCTGAATGCACCATGTGCGGCGACTTTTGCGCGATGAAAGTGATTGGCAAATACTTGAGAAACGAAAATCAGGAAGCGAGGAACTAATAATGACACAGATGATCAAAGCCCGGGCTGGGAAAATAACCGAAGAAATGGAAATGGTCGCCCTACAGGAAGGTGTGACTCCGGAATTCGTGCGGGATGGCGTTGCCGCCGGCCGGATTGTTATTCCGAAGAACAAGAACCGGAACCGTTCAAAAATATGCGGCATCGGCGGCGGACTGGACATCAAAATCAACGGCCTGATGGGAACCTCCAGCGACCGTGACGACATGGAAATGGAAGTTAGAAAAATTCAGGCGATGGAAGAGGAAGGCGCCAGTGCCTTTATGGATTTGAGCATGGGCGACCATATCAATGAAATGCGGAAGCTCAGCCTGACGATGTCAAACATCGCCGTGGGCTGCGTGCCGGTCTATCAGGCCAGTGTGGAAGCCGTTGAAAAAAGAGGCCTGATGGTCAACATGACTTCGGATGATCTTTTTTCCGTCATCGAACAGCAATGTGAGGAAGGCATGGATTTCATGGCCGTTCACAGTGCCTTGAACATGGATCTGCTGAAGATCCTGAAGAAGACCGGCCGGACGGCTGACATCGTCAGCCGCGGCGGTTCGCTGATGACCGGCTGGATGTTTCACAATGACAAGGAAAATCCACTTTACGCAGAGTTTGACCGCCTGCTGAAAATTCTCAAAGCCACCGACACGGTGCTGAGCATCGGCGATGCTATCCGGCCGGGAGCCAATGCAGACTCGCTGGACCAGTCCCATCTGCGCGGGCTGATGGTGGCCGGCGAACTGACCAAACGGGCGCTGGAAGCCGGCGTTCAGGTCATGGTTGAAGGTCCCGGACATGTGCCGCTGAACCACATTCCTTCCGCAATGCTACTGCAGAAACGTCTCTGCTACGATGTCCCCTACTATATTCTGGGCTTTTTGGCAACGGACGTAGCTCCGGGTTACGATAATATTACCGGTGCTATCGGCGGCGCCTTTGCCGGCATGCACGGTGCTGACTTCCTCTGCTACCTGACGCCGGCTGAGCATCTGGGTCTGCCTACTGAAGAGGACGTGCGCATCGGCGTGCGGACCACCAAAATCGCCGCTCAGGCCGCCAATGTTCTGAAACACGGTACCGCCTGGGATCGCGATCTGGCGATGGCGAAAGCCCGGGTTGCGCGCAACGACGAGGAACAGATCCGTCTGGCCATCAATCAGGCCAACCTGACCGCCGCTTTTGCCAAAAGCCCGTCTCACGGCTGCGCCGTCTGCCGTGACACCCGCTGCCCCGCCGACGTGGCGGCCGAATTCTTCGGCCTTGCCTGAAAGCGCATTAACTGCTAAACTAAAAGCGGCAAAGCAACGAATGAAAGGACAAGACATGATCGATACAAAATATACACTCAAAAAAGTCATCGAAAACACCGCGCCGGCTGATCCGAAATGGCAGCAGGCGGCGCGAGATCATATTGAAAAACTGGCGATTCCGCCATGGAGTCTCGGCCAGCTACTGACTCTGGGCGAACAGCTGGCCGGCATCCAGCGGACCATCCATCCCAATGTCGACAAAAAGATGGTGATCACCATGGCCGGCGATCACGGCGTGGTTGCCGAGGGGGTTTCCGCCTGTCCTCAGGAGGTGACGCCCCAAATGGTTGAGAATTTTGCCAAAGACGGAGCCGGCATCAATGTGCTGGCCAAGGCCGCCGGCGCTAAAGTCATCGTTGTGGATATGGGCATCGCCGTCGATCTGCCCGAGCTGGTGGCAAGTGGCAAACTGATCGACTGCAAGGTCGACTACGGCACCAAAAACTTCTACCGTGAACAGGCCATGACCCGTGAACAGGCCATTGCGGCCCTGGAAGCCGGCATCAATGTCGCCTCAAAGGTGATCGAGGAGCAGGGCATCAACCTGCTGGCCACCGGCGACATGGGCATCGGCAACACCACCCCCAGCGCCGCAATCCTGGCCGTGATGGCGGAATATCCCGTTTCATCCGTCACCGGTCGCGGGACTGGCATCGACAACGCCGCCCTGATCAACAAGATCAAGGTGATCCGGGAATCCATCAACCGCCTGCAGCCCGATAAAAATGACCCCATCGACGTGCTGGCCAAGGTCGGTGGCTTTGAAATCGCCGGGATTGCCGGCGTGATCCTCGGCGCCGCCTATCATCAGGTGCCGGTTCTGGTGGACGGCTTCATTTCCACAGCCGGAGCCCTGATCGCCAAGGGACTCTGCCCCGCGTCGCTGGACTACATGATCCCCTCCCATCAGTCGGAGGAGCCCGGTCATCAGCTGATGTGGCAGTCGCTGGGACTGACCCCGCTGCTGAATCTGAATTTCCGACTCGGCGAAGGAACCGGCGCCGCTGTTGCCATGCATCTGGTGGAATCATCCGCCCGGGTGATGTGCGACATGCTGACCTTTGAAGATTCCGGTGTTTCCAAAGGAGCGGGCCATGACAATGCAAGCCTATGATCCCCATAAAAACGGCGGCCAGTATCTAGAGGACCTGGCCACCGCTTACTGGGCGTCCGACGCCCTGTTCACTGCCCTGGAGATGGATCTTTTTGAAACGATAAAAAGCTTTGAAAGCCAGGAGGCAACGCCGTCGGAGCTGGCCACGCAACTGGACTGTGACGCCGCCGCACTGGGCCGCTACCTTGAACTGCTGACCAGTCTGGGGCTGCTGGATCGCTATCAGAGTGTTTATTCCAATTCCCTGCTGACTCAGGAGTATCTGCTGAAGGCGAGTCCCCTCTACCAGGGTGACTCGATTTTGTGGCGGAAGAATCTGACAGCCGACTGGAATACCCTGAAGGCATCGCTCAAAGCCGGCGGCCGGGTCAATTTTCTGCCGGAGGATACCAGCGAGGACGAGCTCAATGCGCGCCGGGAGAGCTACATCCGGGCCATGGACAACATCGCCCGAATCAAGGCCCGAGAGTGTGTCACCTTCTGTGACAATCTGTCCGGCGCGATCCTCGATGTGGGCACCGGGTCCGGCGCCATGGCGCTGGCTTTTCTGGAGCAGTTTCCGGATACGACGGCCACCCTGCTGGATATCCGCCAGGTCCTGCCACACACCGAAAAGATGGTCGAAAAGACACCGTTTGCCGACCGGGTCACCTATCATCCCGGCAACATTCTGGAGCCGGAATGGGGGCTGACTGGGAAATACAAACTGATCATCCTGTCCAATATCGTGCATGCCTATGCTGACGCCGAAAATGAGTTGGTGCTCAAAAACGCCGCCAGCCATCTGGCCGACGACGGTATCCTGCTCGTTCATGATTTTTTCAATGAGCACGACCCTGTCAAAGCACACTTTTCGGATCTGAACATGATGCTCAACACTTACAACGGCAAGGTTTTCTCCGGAAAGTGGGTACTTGACGAGCTTGCCAAAAACGACCTGGCCACCACGCCGCTGATCCCGCTTGCGACCGACACCGCGCTGATTTTTGGCGCCCGGTCAGAAGCCGTTCTCGACGGTCTGGCTATCACGCCGGTTCAGAAGCTGATTCATCCGATCAAGGCGATCGGATTCCATGATGTCTTTGAGATTTCACCGGATTCCGTGGTGGTCACCGAGTTTCCCAAGAACAAGTGCAAGTTCGGCTGCTCGTCCGTCGACAAGAAACACTGCAAAGCCAACGACATCCCGCTGGATGAAACCAGACGGCTGCTGTCGACCTATTCCCGGGCGCTGCTGCTAAAGGGCGAACCGCCCACCGGCGATTTCCAGCACCAGATACTGGAAGCCGAAAAAATCGCCTTCAAAACGGGCTATCACAAGGCTTTCGCCTTCTGGGCCGGTCCCTGCACCATCTGTCCCAGCTGCGACCTCGACAAGCCCTGCCGCAACACCAAGAACCGCCGGCCTTCAATGGAGGGCTCCGGCATCGACGTTTTTGAAACCGTCCGCGGCAACGGCAAAACTCTGGAAACCCGATCGAACAAGGGCGACATCATCAAATACTATGGACTGCTGTTACTGGAGTAACGCGGTCTTTTCGTCTGTTACCAAGTGGTTCCGTTAAGGCACCGTACCGACCAATTGTAAATCAGTTGTATGCTGCAATTCGAACAGGCTACGCCGTGTTCGCCTTGATGCATAGAGCCTGCCCCTTAGGGTGCAACACGATATTACAATTGTCGGTACTACGTGATCCCATCTTGCTTTGATGGTGGTTTTCACAAACTATTTTGTAACGTGTAGGCGAACAGTGTAAAAATAGTTTCGTGTAAACCGGCAGCGAAGCTAACGGCAATTTCGTTACATGCAAAACTACATTCAAGGAGCAATCATGAAAATACTATTCGTTCAGGCGCTCTCGATGGAGGGCATCGATATCGAGCGGGTTTACCCCATCGGCATCGTCGTGCTCGCCTCCGCGGTCGAGCGTCAGACCAATTACCCGCTTCATCTATTCGACATGAACATGTCACCGGACCCCTATGGCGATCTGCGCCAGCAGCTGGATGCCCAGAAGCCGGACGTGGTCTGCGTTTCGCTGCGAAACATCGATCCCCTCGGCAATAAAACCTCCTCACTGATTCCTAACTTTGCGGTGACGCTGGCCTTCATCGACCGGTACTGTCCCGAAGCGAAGATTCTCGTCGGCGGCACCGGTTTCTCGCTGTTTCCCGAACGTCTGATGAGTGAATACCCGGAAATCGACTTCGGCGTCACCGGCGAAGCCGAAAAAATCATCGTCCCGCTGCTTAACAATCTGGACAATCCGCCGCATCTGCCCGGCCTGTGTTTCCGTGAAAACAATCAGGTCAGCATCGTCCCGCCGGTGGGGGATTACGACATGGGAAACTACCAGATGCCCAACCGGGAACTGCTGGATCCCCGCCCCTATCTGAGCGTCAACAAATACGTGGAAAGCATCGGCGTGGAAACAAAACGCGGCTGTAGTTTCAGCTGCGGCTACTGCTCCTATCCCCTGCTGCAGGGGAAACAGATGCGCTGCCGCACGCCGGAATCCGTGGTCGATGAGATCGAATTTCTTTATCAAACCTACGGCGTCACCAGGATTCATTTTACCGATTCTGTCGTCAATCTGCCGGTTGATCACCTGGATAACATCTGCGCCGAAATTCTCCGACGCGGACTTGCAATCAACTGGAGCGGCTTTTTCCGGGAGAACCTGCTGACCGAAGAAAATGTGGCGCTGTATGCCCAATCCGGCTGCGAATGCTTCTCCCTCTCGCCTGACGGTCTCAGCCAGACCGCTCTGGATGCGATGGATAAACACATGACCACCACCGACATTCTCAATACCGCCCGGGTGCTGGCCAACAGTGGCGTCGTGACTGTCTACCACTTCCTGGTCAACACCCCGGGCGACACCGAGGAAACGATTAGAGAAGCCAAGGCGCTGATCGATGCCATCTATGAGATTCATCATCAGTCGAAGACGCTGGGCACGATCGTTCTGAACAACATCCGCATTCTGCCCGGTACCAAGGTGGAACAGCAGGCGCTTGAAAACAGCGTGATCACGCCGGAAACCGATCTGCTCTATCCCACCTATTACAACCCCGCCCCGTTTGACCGGGTGCGTTACGACCTGGAAATCTATCATACCAAGAAAAATATCTTTATGTGGCAGGAGGTCACACCATGAAAGTACTTTTATTAGAACACCCCCGATCCTACGGGGAAGACCGCTGTAACGACATCGCCAATGCGCCGCTGTCCGCCTGTCTGAATACGGGCTATATCGGCGGGATGCTGGCTTCAAAAAATATCGACGTCACCATCGTCGACGGCTATCTGGAAAAGCTGGATTACCCTCAAATCGAGGCGGAGATTGCCAGAATCCGCCCGACGATCCTTGGGATTCACCTGGTTTACCACTGGGAGAACAACCAGACGCTCTACCAGTTCATCAAACACGTGAAAGCCGCCTACAGCATTTCTTACGTTACCGTTTACGGTTTCTATCCCACCTTTGCCTACGAGGAAATCCTGAACCGCTGCCCGGCCATCGACTCGGCACTGCTGGGCGAAAACGAACTGACCTTTCTGAGGCTGGTGGAGAATTTCCCCAACCAGGAGCTTCAGGGTATCGCCTACCGCAAGGACGGCGGCATCACCGCGTCCCGCGGGGAAATCATGATGGATGTGGATTCACTGCCGTTTCCACTGCGCAGCAAAGGCTCTTATTCTTTCGGCGAGGTCAACCTTGCCGGCAGCCGCGGCTGCTACGGCGGCTGCACCTTCTGCTACATTAACCCCTATTACGGCGAAGCCATACGAAAATGGCGAGGCCGAAGCCCCGAAAATATCGCGGCCGAAATCGACGCTATCATGAAGGAAACGGAGATCCGCTATTTCTATTTTGTGGACCCCAACTTCTTCGGCCCCGGCAATGCGGGCAAAGACCGGGTCCTCAAACTCGCCGCCCTGCTGAAGGAGCGAAACATCACTTTCGGTATCGAAGCCCGAGTTAACGATATCGAAGAACAAGCCATTTCGGCCTTGGTGGATGCCGGCCTGCGTCATATCCTGATTGGTCTGGAAAGCGGCCGGGATGAATCGCTCAAACGCTTGAACAAGCTGACTTCCGTATCGGACAATGAAAAAGCGCTGCGCATTTTAAGAAAATACGGCATCGAGCCCAGCGTCGGTTTTATCATGTTCGAGCCAGACTCCACCATCGAAGATCTCAAAATCAACTATGACTTCCTGAAGCGCAATGATCTGCTGGAGAAGCTCGAAATCAGCGTCAACGTACTCTATCATCATATGATCATTCTCCAGGGCAGTGCCTCCTACAAAGCCCTGCAGGATCAGGGTCGGCTCAATATTTCCGACCATTCCACATACGAGGCCGACACCGATTACCAGAACCCGAAGGTTGCCACCATGGCCGGCATGATGCGGGATATGACCAACCATATTTTCGCTTACATGAAGGATACCTGGGAACTGAGTTTTAAAAAGGATCCGGCGACGCTGAGCCAGTACGACCTGGTCAACCGGCTGCTGGTGTACTCCTTCGCCGGTTTGCTCAATGAATTCGAAAGCGGCGAAATGACAGCTGAAAATCGCGATATCTACGTGCGGTCATTCAACCAGTCGGTCGATCTGATCATGTCTTAGGATAAAAAAAACGTACCGGCTCTTGCTGCAGATCATGCGGCAAGGGCCGGTACTGTTTTATCACGAGTGTCTTATCTGGCGTCATCGACTAATAGATCAAGGGGACGGTTCTGTGCTGATTTTTTTGATCAGTACAGAACCGTCCCCTTATGTCCTATTGACTGCCAACACTAATCCGGCTATAATATAATTGATTTTAACTTTAGCCGAAGGAGTGATCTGATGAACTACCTACCCAGAGCCATAGAGCAGACGTTTCTGCGTCTTTCCCAGCAGTTTCCGGCATTGCTGCTCACCGGGCCGCGACAGGTCGGCAAAACAACCATGCTGCAAAAGCTGGCTGCCGAAGAGAATGCCGGGCGGGAGTATGTTACGCTGGACGATTTAACCGAGCGTCAAATGGCCAAGAATGACCCAAAACTGTTTTTGCAAATTCACAAACCGCCGGTATTTATCGACGAGGTGCAGTATGCACCGGAGCTGTTTACCTATATCAAAATCCACGTCGACGCAAACCATCGGGCCGGTGACTTCTGGCTGACGGGTTCGCAGGTATTCAAATTGATGACGGGAATCCAGGAGTCGCTGGCGGGGCGTGTCTGCCTGCTCCACATGGCCCCCCTGTCACAGGCGGAAATCGCTGGCGCCGCAACGACCCCTTTTGTGCTGGATTTGGAGCAACTGTCACAACGCATCAGACAGCGTCACAGCATTGATACACCCGCCCTCTATGCGCGTATTTTCAAGGGGGGGATGCCGGCCCTCATCAGCGGGCAGTATCGGGACGATCGCGCAGTTTATTCCAGCTACATCGGCACCTATATCGACCGGGATGTCAAAGAGATTTCCGGTGCGATCGATTCCCTGAAGTTTATGGATTTCATCACGGCGGCCGCCGCCCTATGTGGACAGATGCTCAACTACCGGACCATTGCCGACGCTGCCGGCATTAACCAGGTTACCGCTAAAAACTGGCTTGGAATTTTAGAGCGACTGGGCATTGTCTTTTATCTCCATCCCTATTCCAACAATATGCTCAAACGCATGGTAACCAAGCCTAAACTCTACTTCTACGACTGTGGCCTGGTGGCCTACCTGACCAAATGGAGTGACAGCCAGACCCTGATGAACGGTGCCATGAGCGGTGCGATTCTGGAGAATTTTGTGGTATCGGAGATTATCAAGAGTTATCAGAACTGCGGACGTGAAGCCTTTATTTATTACTATCGGGATAAGGACACCAAGGAGATTGATATTCTGCTCGAGGACAGCGGCAAGCTCTACCCCATGGAAATCAAGAAAACGACCACCCCACAGCGCAAGCTCACCCGCGTGTTTGAGGTCATTGATAAAGCGCCCCTGCAACGTGGGACAGGAGCAGTGCTTTGCACGACTGACCGGTTATCGGCATTTGACAGCCAAAATTTGATTGTGCCCATTTGGGGAATCTAGCAGATACAAGGGGACGGTTCTTCTTCTGTGCTGTCTGTGCTCTCTCCCTTGTGTTCTCCAAGCGTCTGCTCATAGTATTCCCGATTGAATTCGAACAGTCTCCCCTTTTCCGTGTTCTTCGCTTCATACATCGCAAAATCTGAAAGCTTCAGCAGTTCGGTGACATTATCTGCATCCTGAGGATACCAGGCAATGCCGGATGAAAAACGGATGCGCCGGCTTTCGCCATCCGGCGTCCTGAGACAAAAGCTTTCTTTCTGATCGTGGAATTCGCGGATAATGTCGCGCACCTGATCCGGATGATCAAAGTCATGCAGATAAACTGCAAATTCATCGCCGGAAATCCGCGAAATAATTCCGCCAAAAGGCTCAAAATAGCGAAAAATCTCGCCGGCCCGGACGATCAGGCGATCCCCGACTTCATGTCCGAAACTGTCATTGATGTATTTCAGATTGTCCAGATCCATGAAAATCATCGCCCCGATTTTATCGGGTTTTTCCCGAAGCTTCCGGTTCACCTCGCGTTTGAGCGCAGTCCGACTGTAAAGATGCGTTAACGCGTCGTAATCCAGCTCATTGACCAAACGCCTGTTTTCCTCAATCTCGGTGCTGACATCCTGAATGACGCCAACCACACCGCTTGGCTGTTTGGCTTCGATTATGCGCAGCCACAGCTGCGTTTCCCGTTGTTCGTCATCATAGCGGTAGATATTCGCGTGATCTTCCATCGGATTGGCCCTCAGCCGATTCAGACAGGCCTTCCATTCCTCTTTTGAAACCGGTATTCCCGGCTCGATATGAAGCAGCCAGTACAGGAAATCCGTGAGAATCACATTCCGGCTGCTGTCGTGCACCTCGTACCCGCCGATGGGCAGAAGGCTCAGCTCCAGGATTTTCGAAGTCGTCTGTGATGCCGTCACCAGACTCTGATTGAACAATTCCACGGCTGATGTCAGATCGTCGATTTCACGCATCCCGGTTGGCTTGAATTGAATTTCATCATAGGGAGAAAGCCCACTGACATACTCGGATAATCGTGAAATCTTGCGGGTGAAGAAATAGACCAGCACGAAAACACCTGAAAATGCGAGCAGCGTGGTGATCGCGATGCTAGCGAACAGCTTTTCTCTGACCGACTGTGAATTCTCCATCAGAACCTGACTCGGAACAAAACAGGCCAAGGTCCAGTTCTCGTCGACAAAGGGTGAATTTTCACTGTAGACCTTTAGTTCCCGCATCGAACTGTACATCGCGCCCAGATCATTCAGTGTTGTTTCAGAGATTCCTTCGTCTTTGAGCGCCTTCATTGGGAGCTGTTCACCGCTCTTGAGATAGGTTTTTGCCAGAACACCCCCGGGAATAAACCAGTTCAGATCCAACGCCTGATCGTGCATGCCGGCAATCACGTAAAAACTGTTATGATAGAGGAGATCGGAATCCGGCAGGTAATACTGCGAAAAATAGGGCATGTCGATTTCAACGCCGAGAACGCCATAGGGATTACCATCCTGGTCGAGAACCGGCAGCGTGTAACAGACCACCTGCTGATTGTCCTTTAGCAGGTCAATCGGTTTGGTCCAGTAACCGAACCGTTCGATTTCCGATCCTTTGTATGCAGTCCCAGCCCAGAACGGCTTTTCATAAAAATCAAACTGACTGCCGTCTTCATTTTCCTTCATATCGAGATCCCAGCGGATGCTGGTGGCCATCCCGTAGGATTTGGCTACCGCCGTCGGGCCGATCTCAAGGGAATAATTGGCCGTTTCTTCCGAGTCCGGCGTCGTGTTCCGGATGTAAACGGCCGAGTGAGCCTGACCGTTCGCTTTTTCCGCATTGGAGCCGTTCAGGATGAAAAATGCCCCAGTCACCCGATCCTGTTTCAGAATCGATACCAGCGCATCACTGGCAATCTGTGCCGACTCGTTGTAGGCGATGTCATCACGATAGATGGCCTGCGGCGTGCTTCCCGTTTGCTGTGCCAGATCTGTCATCCGTGTACTGAGCTGTTTTGACTCATCGGCCAGACCGGCAATCATCTGACCGACCGAGGTATCAAACGTTTCCGCCCGGGTTTCAGTCGTGTTGTTCAGCAGCCGGACCGCTTCCGCATCCAGCATGAAATACACCCGGGAAATAAATAGCGCAAAGACCAATGCAAGGCTTTGAAAAATGACAATCAATGCCAGTAGTATATTCAGCTGTCTTCGGAGTGTCCAAGTTTTCTTCATTCCTTTATCCTTTTGTAATTATTCTTCCGAGTAGGCAATTCCCAGTCCGTCGAGCTGGCTGCGGAGGCTCGCCAGCCACGCGTCAAAGCGGGCATCCAGATTCAGCGCGTCAAGCACTTCCTGTTCGCTCATTCCCTGTGCCCGGAATGCTGCTGCATCCTGGCGTCCTGCCACGGTTGTTGTCATCAGCGATTTTTCCAGAATCGTACGCAGATCATAACTCTCGTCAAACGGCGTGGACGCGTAAGTATCCGCATTCATGATCTGATCCAGGGCAATGCCATAGACCGCAGCCACATTTTTTTCGGACTGATCGCCGGCGCTCATCGCATCGAGGGAAGCCTTAAAATCCGTATTTTCGTAAGCTGCTTTTTCAACTGGTAAATAACCGGTGGTCATCGCAAAGTTGATATTCTGTTCTTTCGCGGTAAACCATTTTAAAAACAGCGCTGATCCTTCCTCTTTTGCGGGAGTGGATTTCGTCACCGACATACCGGCTCCCTGTTCAATCGCCGTCGGTATACCGCCAGCAAAGACCGGATAGGACAGAGCTAGAAATTCAATCGGTGACTGGGTATTGTCCTTTTCGATCCAGGTCGGAAAATAGGCCGCGCCGGATGATGAACCGACATAGGCGACGAGATCCCCCGCCTTGATATCATCCGAACGGAATTTGCTGACCGCATTGAAATAACCCAGGCACATCCCGCCATAATAGAGATCGAACACTTTTTTCAGATCGGCCCTATTCAGGACAGCTTTCGAATCCGTCCCATCGATGATTTCCGTTCCCAGCTGCTTGTTGCCGATGATAATGTAGTTGGCCACGGAATCAAATCCCATCAGGCTCTTGCCATCTCCGGCTGTTTCCGGAGTCTGGGCATCAGTCCACTGGTAGTAGGCACGCGCTGCATCATAGATCCCTTCAAAGGTTGACAGGGCACTGTCGTTCAGCCCACTTTGAGACACGAAAGCATTCCAGGCTGTTTTGTTCACGTAGAGAAGCTCTGTGCTTTTGACAATAGGGATATTCAGAAGCCGTTTTTCGTCATACTTTTCGGACTTCAGGAACTCGTCAACATATGAATTCTGTTCATCTTTTGTAAAATAATCGTTGAGGTCGCAGAGTTTTCCCAGCTGATCAATTTCCAGACCCTTGTCCGGATAGCAGGAAAACAGATCCGGCATGGGTTCGGCATTGATCACGCCCTTGGCCGAATTCGTGATGGCTTCCTCCAGATCGACAATACTGCCTTTAGCCACCGCATTGATCACCACCCCTTTTTCGGAACCGACGCTTTTGTTGAATTCATCCACCGCTTTTTCAAGGGCAATTTTATTATCGCCGACATAATAATGCCACAATGTGATGGATACCGGGTTTTTGGGATCCAGCGCGGTCTTTTTCTGACTGGCAGTTGAACACGCAGTCCCAGCCATCACAACGACCAGTAAACTCAAGAGCAGACAGGTTATTTTCAGTTTTCTTTTCATTTTCACTCCTTTTAATGACGATGGCCAGTGCAACGTTTGATCAGTTTTTCTGCCAGTGCAGCAGCGGCCCGAATGCTGGTGTGTGAATCGTTTTCAGATTTTTCCAAAATCCGATGGTTTATTCTTTTATTTTATCATCATACCAGCCCCATTGACAATTTAAATCGAGATAAAATTCAAAATAAAACTGATGGTGACTTAGCCCCATCTTTCAGGCGTTGCTCAAGCGTGAAAATCATGGCCATGGTACTTTGTTGCATTATATCAAATAACCACAAAGACAAAAAGCACTTTGTCCCCTGGCCTTTCTGACAGTGGATCAGAGGGACGGTTCTTTTTTGGGGCTACGATGGAGTTTCCCCCAACAAAACCATCACGCTCGTATCCCCTTTTTTTCTTGACATTTTTTATGATTAATATTATAGTGTGATTGACATCTATATGCAAGTAAAATATTTCAGTTGTGGATTTTGATGCAACCATCTTCTGTGAAAAAAGAAAGGAACCGAGCCATGAGACATGCTAAATATGGCCGTCATTTGCCGGCATTTATCTTATTGTTTTTAGCAAAAGATGCTACCTACGGATCCGCCCTGTTAAGACAGATGAAGGACGAAATGCCCTACAATTTTTCGGATGGTCCGGCCGTCTATCGAGCCCTCAATGAATTGGAAAAAAATGATGCCATCATCGCCCACTGGGATACTTCAGCAAAAGGAGCTGCCAAAAAGTTTTATACCATTACGGACAAAGGCATGCTGATGTTATCTGAATTCAAGACGGAACTGGAACAACGAAAGAAAAACATGGAATTCTTTCTAAATGAACTGGAAAAATTTGAAGATCGTGATAAAAAACATTAACATCCTTTATTCGATACGCACTGGAAGGATGGGCATTTGCAAAGAAATATGTAATCATGATCTATAATCAGATTCAAAATAAATATCAGAGGTGATTTTTTATGGAAAAATGTTGTTTATGCGGTATTGAACTGGAAAAAGAAGAAATCTATGCCGTCAAAGGAAAAATCTTTTGCGATGACTGTGCCCTCGGTCAGCACAAACTGGTTCAGGCCTGTGATCCGAGTGCCGTCCACAGTGCCAAACTGGATCGGCAACGCTCTGGCCACACCGGTATCCAGGGTTTAACCCCCCGTCAAAAAGAATTATATGAGTACCTTGTGGCCAATAACGGCGTCACTGTTGGCCAATTTGTGGAAAAATTCGGACTGACCGCGGAAGAGGTCAGCCTAGAGTTAAGTGTCTTAAGACATGCCGAGCTGGGCAAAGGCCAGAAACGCGCCGATGGTGTCTATTTTGTTCCCTGGGAATCCTGATTCATTATTGAAGTAAAACAAATCAACAGGCCGGCGTTTATGCCGGCCCTTTTTATTTGGAGGAACAGTCAGTTCACTGTGATTATTTCTTGCTCGATATCATTACTTTACTGTAATCGCAATGAATAGTTCGCGTCATTTCAAAACCGAACCGGCAAAAATACTGATTCATCTCACATTTCAGAAAATCCTCAAAGCCCTTGGGTTCCGTTTTTTTAACGAGATAAAACGGGATCTTTTTGAACCGGCTGACAGGTTCCTCCCACTCCACGACAATCAGCTTTCCGGTAGTTTTCAAAACTCTTCTGGCTTCCCAAAGCAGCTTCCCCGCCAGATCAGGGCTTAACTCATGCAATACCAGCGATATCAGTACCACATCAAATTTCTCATTTGGGAACTGCAGGTGTGCCGCATCCATATGAAGCAGCTCAACATTGGATATCCCCTCTTGTCCCAGTTTAGCTGCAGCTTGATGCAACATTGCGTCAGAAATATCAATACCGACCACCTTGGTATATTTTCTGGCCCCGGCAATGGCAATGGCATTAGCCGCGGTTCCGGTACACATGTCCAAGACCATTAACGGTTCATCCCCTAATATGGAAATGACAGCATTTCGGGGGCTGGTGGCTGCCTTTCTAAAGTAGGTCCGATCCAGCACATCGTAGACCTTGGCATTAAATTGATAGAATTCATCTGATCCCATTTTTTCTCACTTTCAGGTTTGTATTCATAGCCAATCTACTAGTTCAGTTGCTATCTCTTGTATTTGCCAGTGATGCTTCCCGTTTGGAGGATATGTCCGCCCATCGCTTCAAGCAAATCTTTCTTTCTGGTGCTGTTATCCAAATCTAAAAAGCAGTCAAGTGCATAAAAGCGAAAAACATATCGATGGCTATTTCTGACAAAAAAAGGCTGCTTCGGCCCTCGATACCGGTTTACACCATATCCAACACCTTGCATCGCCTGCTGAAACGAAAATACCGGTGAACCAGACGGAATATTTTCCGGGATTTTATCTGTTTTGGGAATATTCCATATTAGCCAATGATTAAACTCCTTTATGAAGGGAATATCCAAATCGTCCATGATGATGGCAATCGAACTCGTATCAGCGCAAAGATTTATTAATTGGAACTCCGGCGACATATCGGCATCAAAACCAGTGTGTTTTTTTAGCATATTTCCATTATTTTCAAACGATGGGCATTTTATTTCCAGATCTTTCATGTTTTCTGTTACCTTTCAATATGTTTTACACAAAGAGTGATCAGAGGAACCGTTATGTTAATTCAAGTAATCTTGATGGCATTCATCTGATCCCATTTTCTCATTTTCACGCAAGTCAATATTCTACTAAGCTTTGCTGAAGACAATGTTGCCAACAATCACGCCGTCAGCCTCGATCACAAAATCCAGCTCGCTAATAAAGTCCGCGCTTTTCTCAAATTGTGCAGGACAAAAGGCTCATCGTCACCGTCTTAACAACATCAGAAAATCCTCCTGCTGAACAGCAAGAATCTCAAAGCCGCATTTTTTATAAAGCGCCACTACCGGATTGTTTTGTGTCACACTGAGCGAAACCGTGGTATGACCGGCTTCACGAAGCCTTTTTAGCATCGCTGTCATCAAGTCAAACCCAATCCCCTGGCCCCGCCATTTCGGCTTCACTGCAATTGAGAGCTCTGGCGTCGTTTCGTCATAATAACCATATCCCGGGCAAGTAGCCGGAAACAGTCTCGACCATACCACGCCAATCACTTCTTTCTGCAAAACAGCCACCAAACACTCATCACCCAATTCTTACCGCATTCTCCTTAACTGCTTTGACAATCTCCACCAGCCGCTGCTGTTTGGACAGATCGAACAGCTTGCCGAAGCTTTGGGGTTTGTCGAAGGGCGGTTTCATCAATTCAGTGACGTTTTCGATGTAGCCGTTCTGAACCACGTAGTCGATGACCTTGTGGACAAAGACAATCTGCGGCTGATTCAAGGATTGGTCGTCAATAAAATCTGAGAAGGCCGCCATCGCCGCCTGGGGTTCCAGTTTGGCGATCTTGCGGATCAACAGGCCGAAAGGCGTTTCGCCGAATTCCCGCTGATAATCAGCCTTGCTGCCCAGCTCTTTGGTGAGGATGTGCTCCAGCACCCCATAGTCCGTCTGGGTCAGGGGGATATTTTTGCGCAGTTTCTGGATCGCCAGCGTGTCCTGATGGTCATTAACATAGCGGTTCACCTTCATTTTATAATCGCCATAGTCATAAGCCGCTTCCATCACCAGCCCCTCTTTGCGGTCGAGAATCGGGTCGTAAAGACTGGTGATCACCGGGGATTTTTCCTGACCGCCTTCAATAATAAACTTGATCAGCTCCCGGAGTTCCTGCCGCACTTTTTCAAAGGCCAGCAGATCTCCAGCCGCCCAGAATTCATCAGTGGTCACGGTCTGAATCAGGGGCAGTCTGGCCTTGATCTGGGGGATGGTGATTTTCTTTTCCAGTTCATTCATCAGACTGCAAAGTTGGCGTTTGGCGATTTTATAGGCTGGCAAGGCTTCAATTTGACCCAGCATCAAACCGTAGATCAGGTTGTCAAAGCGTTTGGCCGGCTCGTCGGTGTCATCGATAAAAACCAGCGGCGCAATTTCATTAACCAGGGCGCCCTGATCCGCTTCACTCAGGCAGATATAGGCGCTGGCCTGCCGAAACTGCTCCACAAACCGCCGTTTTAAGTTGACGGCAATCAGTTCCGGGTTGAGGCTCTGAACCTGGGTCAGCACCGTTTCAGTCAGCTCCCGGCGCCAGTCCTGATAGCTGTCCGCGGCAAAGTCGCTGACCTGCAGGTGGCGCATCAGCCGCACCCGTTTGGCAAAGATGGCTTCACTGAGAGAACTGGTCTCGCGGCTCTCAATCCCCTCCTTGTGAGCCCGGAAAAACTCAAAATTGCCCAGATAGTCAAAGATAAAAAAGCGCCGCTTGTCAGCATAGCTGCCGTCGATCAGATCAGTGCAGTCCAGCCCCGGGCAAAGCCGGGTGCCTCGGCCGATCATCTGCCAGAACTTGGTTTTCGATCGAACCTTTTTAAACAGCACCAGATTGACGCATTCCGGGACATCGATACCGGTATCCATCATATCCACCGATACGGCAATATGGGGTTCTTTTTCAGCGATCTTGAAATCGTCGATAATCGACTGGGCGTAGCTGTCCTCACAGGTGATCCGTTTGGCAAAGCCACCCTTAAGATGGGGATAAAGGTGGTTGAACCGTTTGAGAATAAACTCGGCATGCTGTTTATTCTGGGCAAAAATAATGGTCTTGCCGATCCGGTCGCCACCGGCCACATGGATGCCGTTGGCCATTAAATCCTGGAGCACCGTATCGACGGTTTTCTCATTGAACACAAAGGTATTGATTTTCGGTGATGGGATAAAATCCGGCAGGCTGCCGTCGTCCTCGGTGAAGTCCTGCTCATAGCGATCTTTATCGGCCTCGGACAGGTCATCGTAGCTGATCCCCGCTTCCAGAAAGGCGGTCGCGGTTTCGATATTGTAGTAGGGCACCAGCACGTGATCGGTGGCCACGGCGGTTTCGAAATCGTAGGCATAGGTGGGTACCCCCTTTTCGATTTCAAAGAAATCATAGGTGTTACGATCAACATCGGTTTTAGGGGTGGCTGTCAGTCCCACCAGAATGGCGTCGAAATAGTCGAAGATGGTTTTATATTTTTTGAAGATGCTGCGATGACTCTCGTCGATAACAATCAGGTCAAAATGAGCCGGCGTAAACAGCCGCTGACCGTCCTCGTTCTTTTCACTGTCGATGGCGTTGAGCATGGTGGGATAGGTGGAAAAGACAATCCGGGCGTTTTTGTCCTCCCGATTGGACAACAGATTGCACAGCGACAGATGGGGCAGATAATTTTTGAAATCATCCCGAGCCTGTTTGACCAGGGCGGTGCGATCGGCCAGAAACAGCACATTGGTGATATAGCCGCCCCGGGACAGCACATCCACCAGACTGGAGGCAGTCCGGGTTTTACCGGTGCCGGTGGCCATCACCAGCAGATTTTTGCGATGACCCATGCAGATGCTGTCGCACACCGCTTTAATGGCTTCTTTCTGATAATAGCGGTCGGTGATGGCGTTGCTGATGACTACCGTGTTCAGATCCCGCTTTTCCTGACGACGATTCATCAGCTTCTGCAGATCGGATTTGGCGAAAATACTGCTGACTTGCCGCTGGGGATAACTCTGATCGTCCCAGAAATAGGTTTCAAAACCGTTGGTGGTAAACATCATCGGACGACGGCCGGTCTGCCGTTCCAGGCTGTCGGCATAAAGCAGCGCCTGCTGGCGGCCGATGTTGGGGTCCTTACTGGTCCGCTTCGCCTCAATTACCGCCAGCGGCAGGCCGTCTTTCCCGAACAACACGTAATCCGCATAGCCCGCATGACCCGGCTGTCCGGTCATGTCCGTCACCGGCACCTCTTCCATCGCGTCGTCGCCGAGGGTCCAGCCCAACAGTTTTAAATCCACATCAATATAGGTTTTCCGGGTTTTAAATTCCGACAGATCATCAGCGGTAAAGGCCCGCTGTTCCTGGTGCTGATCCTTCTCGGCGGTATACTGCTGGGACAGGGCTTCAATTTTTAAACGCAGGGCGTCGATCTCACTGTCCTTTTGGGTCAGCAGGCTTTCCTGTTCCCGGATTTTGGCGGTATCCACCACCACCTTCTGCCGCGGGATGGCGGCCTCATCAAAGCGCCGTTCCCGATAGTCTGACCCATAACAGTAGTCGATCCACTGGACAAACTCAAACAGACCCTTCAGCGCCTGGATGGCATCGCTACCAGAGACGGCTTTTTCGGTATGCACCGCCAGATTCCCCAGCTTGATGATAAAGGGTATCTTTTTCCAGGTATCATAAACCACCGCATAACGGAAGCTGGCCTCATGGATCAGCGACTGGAGGTTGTCCTTATAGGGCATCTCGATGGTCGTATCCGCCGCATAGACCCACTTCACCGCCAGCTCCAGAGCTTTCCGGCAACCAACTGCGCACATCGCCGGAGCGGACGCAAAAACCCGCTCGGCTTCGGTGCAGGCATTAGCGAACAGGACGTATTCTTTTTGAGTGATCAGGTATTCAAAATTTGATGGCATAAGGTTACCTCGTTTTGATAATTGTTTTCTTCTTCACTAGTTTTCGTCTTTTTTGAAACGATGGATTTTTATAGTTCCAGTTTTCGCTTTTTTTGGAACTATGGATTTCTATAGTTCCAACTTTCATCTTTTTTGGAACTATGGATTTTATCTGCGAAGTCTATAACTCAAATCCGAAAGACATCGAGGTATTTTCTCATAGTATAAACTCGATTTCTCGAATATCCCGTTATTTCTTCTAGAATTCCTTTCTCATGCATTGCTGCCAGGATACGGCTTACCGTCTGCTTGCTAATCGAATTCGATTCTGATAAAACATTTGCATTCTGTATTGGGTTATCATAAAATGCATCGAATATTGCCTGTACATTTTCTGTGCTGCCTGATATCTGAGGCACAAGTCGATTATATTCATCAACAAGCATCACTGCATTTCCAAATTTGACCCGTGCCGATTTTGCCGTCGCAACAGATGCTTTTAGAAAAAAGATAATCCATCCAATCATATCTTGATTCAAACGTACCCGATTCAAGGCATCATAGTATTCAGTTCGATGTATCTCGAAATAATCAGAAATATAAAAGCACGGTTTTTTCAAAAGACCTGAGTCCAATAAAAAAAGAGGAATCATAATCCGGCCAGCTCTTCCATTTCCATCTAAAAATGGATGTATGCTTTCAAACTGGTAATGAATCATTGCGATACGAATGAGTAAAGGCACGTAAATTTCATCATTGTGAATAAATTTTTCCATATCGGTAATCAACTCCGGGATATGTAGATGCGAAGGCGGCACGTAGGATGCATTGGACGGCATACTCCCACCGATCCAATTTTGACTGGTGCGATATTCCCCTGGCGTTTTGTGTTCACCCCTTACCCCCTGCATGAGTTCATTGTGTATTTCTCGAATCAGCCGAGAACTGAGAGGAAAATCATCCCGAATAATGCGATCAACCCCATGTTGCAGGGCTCTAATATAATTCTGAACTTCTCGGGCGTCATCGCGTTTCTCTGGATCCAGATCTCTGATTGGCATAAGTTCTTCTTCAATGGTGGTTTGGGTCCCTTCGATTCTGTTTGACTTATTTGCTTCAACCTTAAGATGCATTCTAATGTATAAGTCTATATTTGGAACCAGTTCAGAATAACTGCCTAATCTCCCCAATTCAAGGTTAGCCTGTTCCAGCAACACATTAATTTCTGGTGTTCTCCATTCCCACTGTTTGTTAATATGTGACGGAATAAAAGCACTGTAATCCGTTTGGCGTTCATATGTACCAGCTTGATATTCTTCTAAATACATGTTTTTTTATTCCTTTCTTCTTAATTGTATTACATTTTGAGCAAGCATCATTCATGACAAAACCTTTAATAGTATTCCTTCAGCCGTTGAGTCGCCCAGATGCGAAACTGGGTGCCCCGGTGAGATTTAACCCGGTAGCCAACGGAGATGATGACTTCAGGTTTGTTACTCAGCTCAAACGCCTTCTTTTACCGCAAAAAAGACGGCAAAATTTAAATATTTGAAAATACAATCCGTTTTGGAAAATCCTTCCGCAAGGAGCCAATCCATCTGATCGTTCAAGGGGGCGGTCAACGCCGCATTTTTTATAACCAGCGGTTGTTTTCGACCAATTCCTTGTTTTTTCAAAAAAAGAAAGGGTGAAAGGATCAGTGGCTGTTTTTTTGTAATATAGTGATTAGAAAAATCTAATCAAGGATTTTCGCCATAATAGGGTTTTTGCCTTTCGATCCTTTCGAATGGCTTAATACAGCCATTTAATCCTTTCGAAAAAATACCCAATGGTTTCGGAAATAGTGCAATTTTACCTCAAATATACCTTGCAGACATATCCAACCCAATTCCCCGATAAAAATCCACCGAAAACCGCCAATAACCACAAATTTTCAATGCTTTTTCAGTCAAAATACTGGCTCATCAGGCTGTCAAAGAGGGTCTGGGTTTCATCGATGGATTGCTGGACCAGGGCTTTCTGCTGGTCGATTTTCTGGACGATGGCGGCGAATTGGTTTTGGAGGGATAATGGTGGCAACAAAATTTTCAAACTTAAAATATCACTATTCGAAATATTAGCTTGCCGAATTCCTCGACTTATACCAGTTAGTTTTCCCTTAATGGCAGGATCTTTAAAATAGTATGACAAATAGAACTTATCCAGTGATTTTCCTAGAACCAATTTAGCATTTCTCTGATTAAGATAATAACATTCAAAATCTCCCCCCAGAATACATACATTTGCGTAATCATCCTTACCTACTGTTCCAGTCAGCGAAATTACCAAATCTCCTGGATATAGTAAATACCGCTTAAGTGCAGTATCTTCTTCCCAATAAACTAAGTTCAGTTTTTTAAATACACCTGTATTAATATTACCAATTTTCAAAACGGGAATTCCTTTTTCAATGAAACCCGTACTTTTAAAAGCATATCCCGCAACAATTGAAAGATGTTTTGATAAGGTACCACTCTCCCACCCTTTTTCATTCCGTACCGGGTCACCAAACATCTGATAGAACACGGACTGGATCAGCGCCTCCAGCTCGGCCAGCTGCTGTTGGCGGAGCTTTAATAAAGTGGCGGCGGTGTCCAGAGTGGCCGCGATTTTTTGCTGGATTTCCAGGTGTGGAAGGGGGATTTGCATATTATCAAATCTAGATTTTGTAATATGCTTCATAGTTGAACCGTGTGTTTCTTTAGACATATCTTTTAACAAATGAGTAATTACATGGATAAAGTACTTTTTATTAATTTCCAATTTATCGAAAACAACTTTGAAAATATGTTGATTTAATAGTGCTCTCCCCTTCGACCATTGATATACACCAAGACTTGCCGACCATGAAATTAAAACATCACCGTCATTGATTTCATATTTATTTTTATCAGACTTTGCGTAATAATTAACTTCATTTCTGCTTTCAGTAAGGTTCTGTATTCTAATAATTGGCAAACCTTGACTAGACCAGTCTTCCGGTTTGAACGCAAATCCATTAACGTAGCTACCAACATCCCCCAACCTCACCTTCTCCCACTTACCCATTAATCATCTCCCGCAACTCTTCCATCTTTGCCCCAATCTCCCCGGCCAGCTCATCCAGTCGGGCCATAATCACTGCCGGTGGATCGTATTCCACCTGCTCGTAGATCACTTCTTTGTAGCGGTTGATCGAGAGGTCGTAGCCGTTGTCGACGATGGCCTGTTTGTCGACGAAGAAAGACGGCTCGGTTTTGGCCCGATCCACTTCCCCATCGAGATTATGGAAGCGGGCAATAATATCGGGGATATCGTTGGCGGCAATGGGGTTTCTTTTGTCGTCGAGGCTGTAGCCGTCGGCCTTCATATCGTAGAACCAGACCTTGTCGGTGCCGCCGGCGCCGGTTTTGGTGAATACCAGAATGGCGGTGGACACGCCGGCGTAGGGTTTAAAGACGCCGGAGGGCATCGAAATCACAGCCTGAAGCTGATGGTTTTCGACCAGTTCGGCGCGCAGGGTTTTGTGGGCTTTGGTGGAGCCGAACAGCACCCCATCCGGGGCGATGCAGGCACAGCGGCCGCCTTTTTTAAGCATCCGCAAAAACAGCGCAATAAACAGCAGCTCAGTCTTCTTGGTATTGCAGACGGCTTTGAGATTATCGTTGATGCTTTCGGCATCGACGGTGCCGGTAAAGGGCGGATTGGCTAGAATCACATCGTACTGGCTGGCAATCTCGTTCTGTTTGGAGAGACTGTCCTGGTAGTCGATATGGGGGTTGGTAATTGAATGGAGCATCAGGTTCATGGCCGACAGCCGCAGCATCGTGCGGTCGGTGTCAAAGCCGGAAAAGGCGGCGCTGTCAAAATGCTGCCACTGGTCGGCGGTCATCTGGGCCTCATAGGTTTCCCGGATATACTCGGCGCTGGTGACTAAAAATCCGGCGGTGCCACAAGCGGGATCACATATTTTGTCGTCCGGGGTCGGCGCCACCAGTCGCACCATCAGATCCCGGATCTGTTTGGGGGTGCGGAACTGCCCGTTCTGTCCGGCGGTAGCCAGCTTACCCAGCATATACTCGTAGAGATCCCCCTGCATGTCCCGGCCGCTGAGATCCTGCTCGTAGAGCTCGTCCAGGCCGGTGATGACTTTCTGGAGCACCTGGGGGGTTGGCATCAGGAACATGGCATCGTCCATATAGCGGGAGAAGGCGGTCTGGGATGACCCGTTCATCTTTTTGATAAAGGGAAAGACCTGCTGGCTGATGATCTCGTAAATCGCCCGGGGGTCTTTTTCCTTAAAGCGGCTCCAGCGCATGGCTTGTCCGGCCTCGGTCTGGGGAAAGACTTTGGGCATGGTTTCCCCGGTGAGATTTTCAAAGCTTTCATTCTCCAGTTCTTTTTCATCCAATGACCGGATAAACATCAGATAGGTTAGCTGTTCGATGACAGTGAGGGGGTTGCTGATCCCGCCCGCCCAGATATCGGTCCATATTTTATCGACTTTGTTTTTTACTTCGCCTGTGATCATTTTTTCTCCTGATTTCCTGTATCTATTTTATTTGCCCAAGCAGGTTTTATTCTGCAGTGTTTTATTTTTTCATTCATTCATAATTATACGCTTTTCATATGGATATGGCTATTCCCAATCACACTTTTACGCCATGCTTATTCCCTGCATTCACTTCTTTTAACAAATGTCAATAATCCACACAACAAACCACCCCGATGCTGTACCACAGTCTTTATTAAACAAAGAATGATACAATACCTTCATCAAATCTACCGATTGGAGTTACAAAAATGAAGAAAGACCTTATCCTGACCAAACAGCTGGCGATTCTTGAAAAGCAGGAGCAGAAGTTTTTGAATCAGAAAGACAGTCCGTTTATCAAATCAAACTTCACTCCTGTGGTCAATAAAATCCAGGCTAAAATACCGGAAAAACTGCAAGCCACCCTCGACACAGCCTTCTACATGGGCTTTCATTTTGTGTTCGAAAAAGGAAACAGTCTCATCGAAAAAACATACAACAAAGATAACATCGATGTAAAATACGATTTAAATAATTACGCGCTTGAAAAATATATGAGTAAAAAACATCTGAAAACGCTGGATAAATCCTCACAGCAGTCCAAAGCCATCAATGAATCCATTGCGGCAATCGAAGGCGGCGTTCTGGGCTTGCTGGGGATTGGACTTCCGGATATCCCGCTGTTTCTTGGCGTCATCATCAAAACCATCAATGAAATTGCCCTGTCCTACGGCTACCAGTACACCTCCCATGAGGAAAAAGCGTACATCCTTTATCTGATCTGTGCCGCCATGACGAAAGAGGATCTGCGAAAAGCCTATGATCAGAAAATCGAGCGTTTAGGCAAGCATATTGATGCCCAAACGCCGATGGACATTGATCTGAAAGCGGTCATGAAAGAAACCTCCGACCTTTTATCCAACACCCTGCTGACTGCCAAATTTATCCAGGGACTGCCCATCGTGGGCGTCATCGGTGGCGTGGTCAATCCCTTGATGGTCAATAAAATCGGTAAATACGCCCGGATCAAGTATAAGAAGCGTTATCTGCTTTCCAAGCTCAGTTCAATCAACGATTCGACCGGTCTATAAGAAATGTAACATGATTTAAAATGAAAACAAACAGGTTTTTTAAAAAATATTTTTCTTCATTTGCGAACCGATTCTGTAAGTCTGGCCCTACACCTCTTCAACTGACAAAACTTTATTGAATCTGAATTAAAGCAAGAAATGTCACATTTTTATACATAATCATTATAATAACTTGAATGTTGTTCGTGATCTGGGTATAATAAAGACGAGGTGATGCACATGTTGACCATTGATGAAATCAAATCTGAATTCGAACCAAATACCCCAATTTTTTTATCTGACTTGGAAAATAGAAATAAAATTTCAAGTGATGCATTAAGAAAATTTTTATCAAGGATGGTTCGTGCCGGCTTAATCAAGCGATTTCAAAAGGGCGTTTATTATATTCCAGAAAAAACAATCTACGGCGAATCATCACTCAACCCGGCTGATGTCATCAAACGAAAATACTTAAGTAACGGTAAAAAGCAGTATGGCGTACTGACTGGTTTGTCACTGTTGAATAAATGGGGGCTTACAACTCAGGTTCCAAACGTTATTGAAATAGTAACCAACAATGAAACGAACCGAAAAAGGTTGATTAAGGTCGGTAGCCAAAGCGTCATACTCCGGTGTGCCAAAACCCCAATTTCGGAAACAAACATCAACATCATTGAATTTCTGGAAGCCGTGTCAAATATTGATTTTAATGATAAAGAACAGGTCAATCGCTTGAGAACTTATTTGAAAAACGAACACTTTTTGAGAACTGTTCTTGATCCGGTGCTGATTAATTATCCCAAACAGACGTATAAAAAATTAGTAGAGAGTGGCATGATCAATGAATTTGCATAAAAACGATTATGGAAAATTGCGTGAAAAATCATGCCTTATTCATCTTAGTTTAGTCATTCTTTTCAATTACACAAAATAATTGAATATCGTCACCAATATGGATATAATAATATTAACCGATGGAAAGGAGCTGATTCAAATGTCACCATTGGCAAAAGAACATGAACCCGATTTGATCGAACAGGAAAAAAATCTATTCAAGCAACTTGATAAAGGTATCGATGAAATGGA
This sequence comes from Acetobacterium fimetarium, assembly GCF_014284475.1. Classification (GTDB taxonomy): domain Bacteria; phylum Bacillota; class Clostridia; order Eubacteriales; family Eubacteriaceae; genus Acetobacterium; species Acetobacterium fimetarium. The sequence goes on from NZ_WJBC01000007.1 coordinate 82,477, forward strand.
GCGAGGACAGGCCATTTATTTAAATGAATCAATCGCACGGATTAGGGAGAAGCTGGAAATCCATGAAGTATAAGGTATTACAAACGCCTGAAGCTGAAAATGATATTTTTCAATTGGCAGACTATCTGGTTAACACTCTAAAAAACCAAATAGCTGCCAATGATTTTTTGAACAGGTATTATCAAATGGCTGAGAGCCTGGAAACCTTCCCTTTTGGCTATCGAGGCATCAGTTTTGAATACAGAGGTTACGAAATTAGACTGAAACCCTATGATTCTTATAATATTTTCTTTATCGTCGATACCAGCAAACGGACAGTTACTATTTTGCGGGTACTTAAAGACCGTCAAGACTGGAAATCACTGCTTTTAAGAAATGAGTAGTCTAAGTGTTTATCCCATTACATTCTTCAACAACTGCCAGACCACCCATATTTATATTGCATTCTGAAGTCAGTGGCTCCATATGCAATATAAATATGGGTGGTGTCTTTGAAAAACCGCATCCCTCCCGGATCCGGTTTTTTTTGATGCTGTCATTTTGTTTTCGCCTGTTCTATCATCGCCATGATCTGTCTGATGCCCTCTTCCCCATTGGTCATCACCTGTCTGATTTGCGCCTGGTCAATGTCGTCCAGATGAAAGCCGGCGCAGACGGTACAGACACAGTGGAATGCCGCGGATACTTTTCGGGCCAGGGGAATGGCCAGGGCGTCATCGCGGTGCTCCCGGGCGGTATAGACGCACATCCGGCCATCGTCGCCGACGGCCGTGCCGCCGATGTGGACGGTGCCGCCGGTCAGAAGAATCAGCACATCGGCGCCAACCAGCGTGATCTCGTAGTGCAGCGCGGTCGGTCCGCTGCCCACTGTCAATTTCATGATTCATGCCCCCAGCGCTGATACAGCGTATGAGGGATGCGCAGGAGATCGAAGACCTTGCCGACGCTCTGGTTGATGACATCGTCGATGGTCTCGGGCTTATGGTAGAAACCGGGCATCGGCGGCAGGATGATGCCGCCGGCTTCGGTGACGGTGGTCATGTTGCGCAGATGGATCAGCGTCAGCGGGGTTTCCCGGACCATCAGAATCAGCGGTCTTCGTTCCTTCAGCGCGACGTCTGCGACCCGGACGATCAGGTTGTCGCTGAAGCCATTGGCGACACCGGCCAGTGTTTTCATGCTGCAGGGGGCGATCACGGTAGCCTCAGTGCCGTAAGAGCCGCTCGAAACCGCCGCCGCCATGTCACGGCTGTCATAGACGACATCCGCCAGGGACCGGACGTCGGCTTCGCTGTAGTCCGTTTCCAGAGCGATGGTTTGGCGGCCCCAGTCGCTGAGAATCAGAGCGATGTGGTGCTCGGTTTCCTTCAGGGCTTCGAGCAGCCTGATGCCGTAGATGACGCCGGACGCGCCGGTTATTCCGACTGTAATTTTCATTTGGTGCCTCTCAGTTTTTCGGTTTTTTCAAAATCAATGCCGGCTGCGGTGATGGCAACGCCATAAACCGTCTCGGCCGTTTGTTTCGTGATAATCTCATCGCGGACATCCTCATAGACTTTTTCGATCGGACGCTTCAGGGGATCACCCCAGCCGCCACCGCCGCTGGTGTTCAGACAGACCCGGTCGCCCTTGACCGCATGGCGCGGGTTTTCCTTGCTCGCCATGACGATTTCCTGACCGTCGTGGACAAAGACGCCCCGATTCAGGCTGCCCTGCTGGCCGCCCCGCAGGCCGTAGGGGGCGAATTTGATGCCGTCGCCGAAATTGACGACATCGCTTTGTTCGGCATAGAGCTCGAAGGCGTATTTCATACCGCAGCCGCCGCGGTATTCCCCGGCTCCGGCCGTATCGGTGTCCATTTCATGATAGAGCGTGATGTGGGGATACTGCACTTCATTGGATTCGATATTCGGTGCCTTGACGCCGCCGAAATTCGACAGGGTGGCCATATAGGGATTGCCGTCATGCCCCTGCATCGCCCCACCGCTACCGAGGGAGCAGAATGAAAAGCCCACATAGTAGCGGTTGGTGCGGGGGTCCACGCCGTAATAGGATGGTCCCAGATAGCGGTGGTAGCCCGCCGCCACCCGGCCGGAAATGGCCTGATCCAGCGCCTGAAAAATCGTGCCGATGATTTCGCTGGCCGGGGTCAGGGTGCAGAGCGTCATCGGCGCCGGCTCATACGGATTGACCAGCGAGCCTTTGGGCAGATTGACATCGATGCAACCGAAGGCGCCGCCGTTTCGCGGAATATCCTTGCCCAGAAACCAGAGCACGGCGATGCCGGAGGCGCAGGTGGCGGTGACCACCGAAGTGTTGATAAAGCCTTTCACCTGCGGATCGGTCCCGGCAAAATCCACCAGCAGGTGGTCTCCCGTCACGGTGACGGAAACGGCAATCTTGACGGGTTCTTCCTGAAAACCGTCGTCGTCGATATAATCCACCGCCGCGTAGGTGCCGTCGGGGATCTCGGCAATGCGTTTCCGGGTCAGCGCTTCGGTCTGTTTGAGCGTATCCTGCACGGCTTTTCTGACCGTCTCAACCGAATAGGTCGCCAGCATTTCTTTGATCCGTTTGGCGGCCACCCGGTTGGAGCCGATCTGGGCCAGAAAATCGCTGGTCAGCATCTCCGGGTTCCGGGTGTTCAGCGTGATCAGATCCAAGACATCCTGGATCATCTCATTATTTTTCATCAGTTTGGTCGGCGGAATACGGATGCCCTCCTGAAAGATCTCCGTCGCCTTGGGATTGTAGCTGCCGGCAGTGGAGCCGCCGATGTCCCCGTGATGGGCGCGGCTGACGCTGAAGAACAGCAGCTCGCCGTCGTAAAAAATCGGCGTGATGATGCCGATATCCGGCAGATGGTTGCCGCCGTCGTAGGGATCATTGATGATGAAGACATCGCCGTCGTCGATGCGGCTGCCATATTTGCGCAGCAGCGCCTTGACGCTGAAGGCGCCGGCGGTGGCCAGAATCGGAATGCCGCTGATCTGGGAGACCAGCTCGCCGTCCTGGTCGCAGATGCAGCAGGCAAAATCACAGGCTTCCGCAAAAATCGGGGAATGGGCGGAATGCTCCAGAGCAATGCCCATTTCGCCGGTGATGCTGTCGAGACGGTTGATGATCACCGCCCGGTTGATAATATCGTCTGTTCGCTGATTCATGCTAATCTACCGCCTTTCTGAGGGCCAGAATTCCCTCGTCTGCCATCGTGCAGAAATAATGTTCCGGAATCACCAGCGTCGTGTAGGCAAAATCGATCAGCGCCGGACCAACAATTTTTTCCTGCAGATCGCCTTCATTGTAGACAGGAACCGCAATCTCGCCGTCCCGGTTAAAGGCGTAGCCAGAAACCTGCTTCGTGACTGCTGCTGATTTTTGGGACCCCATCGGAAACAGCGCATTCTGACCGTTTTCTTCGCAGCAGGCGAGATGCAGGTCGATGATTTCCCAGTCCTTGTCTCTTTGCGCATATTCGTAGATCGCTTCGTGGGTATTGTAGAATTCGCTCTCCACGCTTTTCCAGCTGTCCTGATCGAAGGTACCATGCGTCCACGGTACGCTGATTTCATGATGCTGGCTGACGTAGCGCATTTCCAGAATCAGGTCGAACCGCCGCTGCTCTTTCCCGACATCAAGCCGTTCCAGTTCGCGTTCGCCTTCCTGTCGCATCAGCGCCAGGGTCTGATTGATGCGCTGTGCATCCCACTGGCTTTTTTCCATGAAGAAGCTGCGGGTGACGTCGTAACGGCTGGACGCCCCCAGCATCCCCCAGGAGCAGAAAACCGGCCCCTGCACGGGAATCAGGACTTCCGGCATCTGCAGGGAATCCATGATTTTGGAAGCGAACAGCGGGAAAGCACCGCCGGCACTGATCAGGCTGTAAATCCGGGGATCGTTGCCCTTCTGGGTGGTGACCAGCCGGACCGCATCCGCCATCATTTCGGCGGCGATGCCGTAGATGATCCGGGCCGCCTCCAGCACTGACAGGTTGAGGGGCACGGCCACCTTTTCACGCACCGCCTGCTCGGCCTTTTCCCGGGACAGGGCCAGCTTGCCGCCGAGAAAGTTGTCCGCGTTGATCAGTCCGAGCAGTAGCAGCGCATCGGTCACGGTGGGTTCTTCCCCGCCGAGGTTGTAGCAGGCCGGACCGGGCACGGAGCCAGCGGAATCCGGTCCGATGAAGACGCGTCCGCCGACTTCGACGTGGGCGATGCTGCCGCCGCCGGCGCCGATGGAGCTGATGTCGATCATCGGAATGCTGAGCGGATAACCGGCCAGCTCGGTCTGGGGCACCAGCTGGTTGCTGCTGCCGCTGACGACATGAATGTCGAAGCTGGTGCCGCCCATGTCCGCCAGTACCGTATCGGTTTTGCCCAGCAGCCGGCCGATGGTTTCATTGCCGACGGCGCCGCCGGCCGGGCCGGACAGCAGGGTTTTGACCGCAAAGGTCGCCATCGCGTCGGTATCGCTGAGGCCGCCGTTGTTCATCATGATGTGAATCGGTTTTTTAAAGCCGTAGCGCGCCAGTTCCTTTTTGATCACGCCCAGGTAATCGGCCAGAACCGGGGTCAGATAGGCATTGATCACCGTCGTCGTGGTCCGTTCGTATTCACGGATGCGGGGCGCGACATCAGATGACAGAGACACAAACACGTCCGGCAGTTCCTCTTTGATGATTTCGGCCGTCCGCCGTTCATGTTCGGGATTGAGGAAAGAAAACAGATAGCAGACCGCGATGGCCGCAACCCCCTGCTCCCGGCATTTGCAACAGGCTTCCCGGACTTTGTCTTCGTTGAGGGGCGTGACCACCTCCCCCTGGTAGTCCAGCCGTCCTTCGATCCCCAGCCGTAGTCTGCGGGGCACCAGCACCAGCGGTTTTTCCACCGCCAGGTCCCACTGGTTTTTTAACTGGGAACGGCGGATTTCCAGCGCGTCCCGAAAGCCCTCCGTCGTGAAAAGCGCCGTCTTGACACCTTTTTTTTCGAGCAGGGCATTGAGCGCCAGCGTCGTCCCCAGCGTTATTTTTTCCGTTTCGGAAAGCAGTGTCGCAAGATCCGTCTGCCACTCGTCGGCCAGTTTCACCAGGCCTGCCATGATGCCCGCGGCGGGTCGTTCATGGTTGGTGGGATTCTTGACAAATAGTTTGCCGTCGGTCCGGCCGCCGAAACTCCCCACCGCGGTGTAATCCGTAAAGGTTCCCCCGGTATCAATTGCTATTTTTATCATCTTTTCGCCTTCTTACTTAATGTACTGATATAAACGTTTGATCGCTTCCTGGGCATTTGCATCGATCTCGATCTTTGGTGCAAAGCCGGACAGCGGTTTGGTGGCATCGATCCCCATTTTGTCGGTCCGGCTGAGCTCGTCGGAAGACGGGTCGAGGGTTTCGCCCATGGCATTCGGAATCACGATCACCCCTTTGGCGGCCTGGAGCCTTGTGGCCATGGCCCAGAGCACTTCCTGCTCATTGAAGACATCGACGTCCTCGTCGACGACGACGGCCATTTTGATGTGATGATCCATGCCCAGTGCCGTCAGAATCGCCTGCATCGGCTGGCCTTCGGCAATTTTCTTCATTGAAATATAGCAGTGAAAAATCCCACAGGATGACAGCGGCGAATGCACGGCCTTGATATTCGGCAGGTTCTGTCTGAGTGTCGTCAGGATATCGCCTTCGCGCTGGATTGAAACGATCGTGATGTGCTCGCTGCTCATCGCCGGCGTCAGATCGTGGAAAATCGGATTGTCGCGGTAGCGGATCGCATTGGCCTGGAAGACATTTTCGGTGCTGCGGAAGCATGCGTAGTTGGTGTATTCCGCAAAGGGGCTTTCCGGTTCCCGGACGTTGGCCAGCACTTCACCTTCCAGAATAATTTCGGCATAGGCCGGTACCTGCAGATCGATGGTGGCGCACTGGGCTACTTCCAGCGGTTCGCCGAACAGGCCGCCGATGGCACCGAATTTGCCCAGCTCATAGGGAATGCAGGCCTGGGAACCCAGCGAAATATTGGGATGCACGCCGATGCAGATGGCCATCTTCATATTTTCGCCGCGCTCCTCGCTGCGTCTGAAATATTCCCACATGCGGCCGCGGGAATGAAAGGAGATACCCAGTTTGTTTTTGGCCTTCAGCTGGAGCCGGTGGAAGCCGCAGGTATCGGAACCGGTTTCCGGATCCTTGGCGACGCAGAGTCCGGAGGTGATGTAGGGGCCGGCATCAATCGGGAAATGTTTGATGATCGGGAATTTATACAGATCGACCTGATCACCGGTCATCAGATTGGCATTGGCCGGCGGGTTCTCGATGACTTTGAGATCGTCGAAGCGGTTCTTGACCCGTTCGCCGAATTCGATCGAAATGTCTTCGGTCTCAACGCCCATGGCTTTAGCAAAGCGCTCGCGCGATCCCAGAATATTGGTGACCACCGGAATGTCGCTGCCTTCCACCTTATCGAACCACATGACCGGGTACTGGCGTCTTTTCTCCAGTTCCATCATCAGCGTACTGATTTCATACTCCCGCTTGACCTCTTCCGGCACATGGATAATGTCGCCGTCCTTTTCAAGCTGCTCCAAAAAATCGCGTAGATCCTGACTCATTTGTTTACCTCACTTAATATGATTTTGATGTTGACAAAAACGTTTGTCTGCTTGGCAGCCGGTTACGCGAACCAGTTGTTACACTGTACGGCGGACAGTCTGACGACTGTTCGCCTACACGTTACACAACAGGTTGCGAAACCGACTGCCAAGCGATCAACTTTTGCAATTTTAAATTTCTTTATAACGACTATAACGACAACTGCTTCATCCTTGTTCTTGCGAGCCCAGGGATAAAACAATTGCCGTTAATGATACTCATTTGATTTAATTAGGCCAAAAGATTATTTGACCAGACCTGATTTTTTAACTGCTTCATAGACTTTTTTGGTCAAGATGGTTGCCAAAGGCCAAGTGACCCCAATGGTGATCAGGGTTTCAATGATTGCCACGTTAACCGGAATCCCAAAGATAAAGAGCATCCCGATCCCGACAATGATATTACCTAAAATACAAACCCCAGCCTGGGCCAGAATATGATGCGACCATTTGGTCATATCGTATTTTGCAGCAATAATCGATACCCAAATCGTACCGATGCCATTGGCAAAGATAAAAGAGACCCAAAGCGGTGAATACGAGACAGATACCAGCGCCTCTACTTCTGCTGCAATGATTCCGCCGGGCTGTTTGTAAATAAGGGTAATTAGTGCGGTAAAAAATGCCCAGACGGTTCCGTTAATTAAATACATCCCCATTTTTCCGGTCGGCAGCATATCATCAATCTGCCCGGTGATCTGGCATGCAATAACAAAAACAATCCCCATAATAACGCCGCCAATCAGCGATTTGGTATCCGTTTTGAAAATATTTCCTTTTACTAAAGCCTGTTCTTTTTCCATTTCTTTCTCCTTTTTTATGTTGAATTTTTATAAAAACACTGTGTACAGCAACAGCGAAATGTACGCAATGATAATTAACAGAATGGCAATTCCTTCAAAAGTACTCATTTCAATGGGTTTGTTAAAACTTCTGGTATCGTATCTCCCATAGCCTCGCAATTCAATCGAAAGAGAAGCATCGTTTGAAATTCTCAAAGCCCGGTAAATCAGGGGCAACATCGCTGCCGGCAAATTTTTGATATGCTCCATCACCGTGTCGCAGGGAACGCCTCTCACCGAATGGCTGTCGCAGATCGACTTGTATTCGTTGACCATCACCGGAAAAAAACGTGCGGTAATGGGCACCAGCATGGCGTAGCGGTAAGGCACATGCCATTTAATCAGCATCTGGGCAATGTCAGTGGCATCGGTATTGCAGGCAAATTGAATGGCTCCCAGTGAAATCACACTGATTCTTAAAAAACCCATGATGGCGGCACTGATAAAACCGCTGTAAATACTCAGAAATCCCCATGAAAACAGCAGCGTCCCCGCTCTGCCAAACAGCAGATTAATAATCAGAATCTGGGAACCGACAAGCAGCAACAGGATTGCCGGGACTTTTAGCCGCTGCAAGCTCTTTTGGGTCATTATTTCGATGACGACAATGCAAAACAGCAACACGCCATTTTGCACCATGCTTTGCGAAACCAGAGCGGTCAATATCAGAAACAGGCACCAAGTCAGCTTCACACGGGGATCCAGTTCTTTCACGTTAATCATCTTAAATAGCCTCTCCTTCCAGCAATTCGATTTCTACCAACGCCTTGGTATATTCATCCATCTCGTCCGCCTTGAAATCCAGTATCAATTGATGCTGGTTCATCACGACGATCCGATTGGCAAAATATTTGGCCTCACTTAAATCATGGGTGACCAGCAGAATGGTTTTGCCCTGAGCAGAAAGTGTCGCCAGCTTTTCCAGCACCAGTCTGCTTTGGATTTCATCCAGTCCGGATGTCGGTTCATCAGCGATGATCAGCTCCGGTTCGTTGATTATAACCGATCCCAACGCCAGCAATTGTCGCTGCCCCCGGCTGAGTCGCTGCGGATGCACCTCATCCCAGCCCTTAAGTCCGACAAATTCCAGGGTATCCTGAATTTTTCGGTTTTTTTCCTCTTCTTCGCAGGCTTTTCCTTTTAAAACATATCCGATTTCCTCTTTAATGGAGCTGCAGAAGATCTGATCGTCCGGATTTTGGAAAAGAAAGCCGGTGCGTCGGCGGAGCTGACTGATATTTTTTTTGGTGACTTGCGTCCCAAACAATTCAACGGTGCCCTCGGTGGGCTTCAGCAGTCCTTCAATCAGTTTTAGCATTGTTGATTTTCCAGAGCCATTCTGTCCGATCACCGCGGTGAAGTCGCCCTTTTTCAAGGTGAAATGAATGTTTTGACACCCGACAATCCCACTTTTGTAAAGATGGGATGCTCCGTTTAATCTGACAATGTCCGTTTCCCGATCAACCCTGATGGGAAGGTTATTTTTTATCTTTGTGTCGGTCCGGTATTTATTCTGATAGTCGTCTACCGTCAAGCACTCCTTCATGGTGCCGTTTTCCATGACCACAACCCGGTTGGCATATTTTAAAACCTCTTTGGATTTATCCATGACCACCATGGTTGTGACATTTTTCTCGCGATTAATCCGGGCCAGATGTCTGTATAATTCCGCGCTGGTTTTGGGGTCAAGCTCTGCGGTGGGCTGATCCAGCAGCAGAACCGGTGACTTTAAGGTAAGGATACTGCCCAACACCACTTTTTGGGCCTGACCACCGGACAAAGCATCGGTATAGCGGTGTGCGAAATCATCGATGGACAAAAATGACATGATTTTTTTGACTCGGGATTCAATTTCGCCATTGCTCAGATTCATATTGGCGACGCCGAAGGCCAGCTCGTCGTAGACGGTCCGGCTGATCATCTGGTTCTGGGGCTCCTGCATCATGTATCCCACGTAATCCGCCATTTCACAAAGCGGAATTTCCGCCACATTCCGGTCTGCCACTCTGACGGTGCCGTCGATCGCACAGGGATAGAATTTCGGCGCAGCCGACGTGATGGTATGCAGCAGCAGGGATTTTCCCGAAGCCGCGCCGCCGGTTACCGCAATAAAATCGCCCTTTTTGATGTCCAGTTTTATATTTTTCAGGGCCGCCTCTTTTTCCTCCGGAAAAACCAGCGCCTTTATATCGATGCTTATCATGGATTCCATTTTTACTGATATTCCTCTCGTGAACAAAAAAAAGCTCCGACTATAAAATATAGTCGAAACTTTACCTTCGTTTCTCGCAAATAATTTCTGGCAGGTCTCCTGACTCAGGTCTATCTGTCTTTACGCCTTCCCGTTTTACCAGTGACATCTGTAAAAACAAAACCATTCACAGTGATGGGTTCGTCCAGGATTCGCACCTGATTCCCTATTCTCCTCTTTCAAGGCACCACAAATTCTTCAATATTATTCTTATATTATAATAACCGATTTCTGCGCGCTTGTCAAATCAAATTGTCAGATTTTCTGCTAAAATATAAGCAGCTGCGAGCTTCGCTGCCAGTTTACACGAACCAATTTTTACACTGTACGGCGGACAGTCTATCGACTGTTCGCCTACACGTTACAAAATTGGTTGTGGAAACTGACATCAAAGCAACAACGGTTCGATTCATTTGAATCGTTATTCACTAAACAATTTTGATAGCCGGATAATGCCCGTCCCAGACGATGCAACGGTAGTTCTTTCGGTCGGTGTCCCCTTCGGTGCTGAAGCACAATATCCTGGCATGTTCATCGAGTTTCAGTTCGTCTTTGAGCCATTTCAGGTCCGGCCGGGTCATCACAGCGACGACCAGACCGGTGGTGACCGCGCCGCTTTCACCGGAGATGATCTTCGGATCCGCACCGGCCGCATTTCCCAGCACCCGCATGCCTTCCGCCGCTACCCAGTCCGGGCATGAAACGGCGTAGTCGCAACATTCCCGGATCACGTCCCAGGCAATGGTGCTCGGTTCACCGCAGGCCAACCCGGCCATGATCGTGTTCAGGTCACCGGTCACGAAATGCAGCTGACCGTCATCGGCTTTCGCCGTCTGATAGATGCAGTCGGCACCGTTGGGTTCCACCACTGTAATCACGGGTTTCTGGTCGCCGTAGAAATCCGTCAGGAAAGCCGCGATCGCCGCGGCCAGACTGCCGACGCCGGCCTGCAGAAAGACGTGGGTCGGCACCGCCTCCCCGAGCTGGGTGACGGCTTCCATGGCCATGGTCAGATAGCCCTGCATGATCAGGCGCGGGATTTCCTCATAGCCTTCCCAGGCGGTGTCCTGGACTACGATCCAGCCGTTTTCTTCACCTTTGCGCAGCGCATGCCGCACCGCTTGATCGTAACTCAAGTCTGTGATGGTGGCGTCAGCCCCTTCGGCCCGGATGTTCTCAAGCCGCTCTTTGGCGCTGCCTTTGGGCATGTAGACCACAGCGTGGCTGCCCAGCTCCCGGGCGGTCCAGGCCACACCCCGGCCGTGGTTGCCATCGGTGGCGGTTACAAAGGTCAGCTTGCCGAGCTGTTTCTTCGTCTGGGGCAAGGTCAGCTTGTCATAGGTCAGTTCCGCTTCACTGATTCCCAGCTGCTTTGCCAGCCATCTTCCAATGCTGTAGCTGCCGCCGAGCACCTTGAAGGCGTTCAGACCAAACCGGCACGACTCATCCTTGACGTACAGGCCTGTAAGCCCCAAGATGCCGGCCAATTTGTCAAGCTCGCAAAGCGGCGTTTCGGTATAAGCCGGAAAGCTCCGATGGTAGGCAGCGGCGCGCTCTCCCGCCGCGACGCTCAAAAAAGCCCGGGCATCCGCCCCCACCGCTGCCTTCGGCACCGCGGCCATATAAAATCCGTCTTTCATGAGCTATCGTTTGATTTCCAGCATTTTCTGTTTCAGATCATTTTCCAGTTTCTGCAGCTCAACCTCGGCCGTCTTGCGTCTTTCGCGGCCTTCCTGCTGGATCTTGAGGACTTCATCGAAGGTTGAAATCAGGGATTCGTTGGATATCTTCAAGGTTTCAATATCGACAATGCCGCGTTCGGATTCTTTGGCCGTGTTGATGGTTTCCATCTTCAGGGTTTCAGCATTTTTGCGCAGCAGCTGATTGGTCATATCCGTGACTTCCCGCTGAGCCCGGGCCGCCTCGCCGGAATGAGCCACACCCAGCGCCAGCACCATCTGACTTTTCCACAGCGGAATGGTGTTGACCAGGGAGGACTGGATTTTTTCCGCCATCAGGGTATCGTTATTCTGAACCAGACGAATCTGCGGTGCCATCTGCAAAGAGATCATCCGGGTCAGCTCCAGATCATGGAGTTTTTTCTCGAAACGGTTGGCCATCGCGGAAAAATCGTTGACTGCCTGGGCATCCTCCGGCAAGCCGGTCATCTGGGATTTCTGAATCAGCGCCGGCATTTCCGTGCTCTCGATCAGTTCGAGCTTTTTCTTGCCTGCCAGAATATACATCGACAATTCCTTGAAATAGGTCTTGTTGACCTCGTAGAGTTTGTCCAGCATCGCCACGTCTTTCATCAGCTGGATCTGGTGTTTTTCCAGCGCCTCGCAGATCCGGTTGATATTGGTTTCCGCCGCCGCGTATTTCGTCTGCATTGAAGCAATTTTATTGGCATTTTTCTTGAAGAAACCGAAAAAGCCCTTTTCCTCTTCCTCGGCATCGAAATTTCTCAGCTCATTGACCATGTCCCCGAGCATCTGACCCACTTCGCCCAGATCCTTGGTGCGCACATTAGTCAGTGCTGTTTCTGAAAATTCGGCTATTTTTTTCTGCGCCCCCACGCCGTACTGCATAATCAGCGCCGAATTACTCAGATCGATTTTCGCAGCAAATTCGCTAACCATTTTCTGTTCTTCCGGTGACAGACGGGACTCGTCAAAAATCCGGTCTTCCGTCGCCAGCTGATTTTTCTGAGCTGATGCCGGCGCAGCATTTGCACCGAAAGGCTCAAAAGTGAGGGTTGGGGTTACCTGGTCAAAATCATTCTGTTGATCTTCCATGTTATTCTCCTTTTTCAAAATCTTTTTTCGTCAGCCCTTCCTGAGCCAACATGGTGTTTAACACCGATATGTCCGTTGAAACATCCAATGCGGTATCTTCATAAAAACCGTCAAGCAGGTTTTCGAAAGCGTGATTGATGGTATCCAGGGTCTCTTCGATCTCTTTTTTTGTGGCCATGATATTGGCGCCCTGAATCGGCTCCGCATCCATATCCTGATAGACCTTCACGAGCTTCAGCGTAGTCGGGAGATAATAGTTCATAAATTTGCGGATCTCGGGAACTTCCCCGGGGTTTTCGTCGATATAAGTGAATATCTTCGTGATGACGGTTTCGAGCCGATCCAGCTTGCTGGAAATGGCCTCGCCCGGGATGTCGTCGTTGGCTTTCCGGATCTGACGGATGGTTTCCTCACCCTCGTCGATGACATCCTGGACCGCCTTCAAATCCGGATCACTGCGGTTGATAACTTTCTGCCGTTGTACTTCTTCCATGCGCTTCTTTTCCTCATCCTGGAGGCGTTTGCCCGCGAGCATCTTCAGCTGGGCATCATAGGATTCATCGCTGATAAAAAGGTAGGTCCCTGCCTCATCGATATGTCCCTGGGGAAACATCCCCACCTGGAACATTTTTTTCAGATCTTTGATGACGTATTTCGGATTGCGTCCCAGCGGCTGGGCCAGCTCCCTGATCTCGCAGAAAGTCCGTCCCTTGAGACGCGAAACGTACTGACGGAAGCGCTTGACCCGTCCGCGCAGGCTTGATCCTTTCGCCACCATGCCGATGCACAGCAGCAGAATGAACAGCAGGGTTCCCAACGAAAACTCCATTGCCCCGATCGATGCGGTGATCACGCTGGACAGAATCAGAACCACCAGGGAAAAGATCACGGTCAGACCGATCCCGATACTCCCGAAAATGGTCAGCAGCATCCCTGAGATGCGGCCGTGGGGTGACTTTGTGATATAATTTGTCTTTTTGTCGGTTAAGTAATTTGTTTTATTTGGTTGCAGCACGGTTTTGTTTTGTTTTAACTCCTTCGTTTCCACGGTTTCGTAATCAGTAAACGTCTCCGGTTTTTTAAACTGTTTCGAACCGTCGCTGCCCTGGTTCCAGTTCTGCGAGTTTTTTCTGACTTCATCCAGGGCGCGATTGACTGTTTCCGTAATATTCTGATTCAGTTTCTTGAAATCTGTTGAGCTCAGAGCATCTTGTACGATATTCCTGATATCGTCCCCCAAGTTCGAGTAGTCTTTTTTCGCCATCATCTAACCTCCAACTAATGAAAACATTATATCGTATTGAATCTTAAAATACAATTATGAATCCAAACCTTCTTGCCTATTCTTAAGATTAATCAGCATAAAAAAAAACGGGCAGGCATTGCCCGCCCGATGCTTGTGATGCTCTGGTTAAATCTGGTTTGAAAACAGGGACTGCCGGTTTTGTTCAATCTTGATCCGTTCCAGCTTTTCCAGTTTCTGCATGCACAATGGCAGCTCCAGGCTGCATTGCAGCAGCAGTTCCTCATCAAGCAACAGCTTTTCCACGGGGCCGTCCGCAAAGACACTGCCCTGGTTCATGATGATGACGCGATCGCAGATTTCGAGGGCCATGTCCATATCGTGAGTCGCGATGATTTTGGTCATTTTGAGTTTATCCAGCGTGTTGATCACGTTGCGTCTAGCCTTCGGGTCGAGAAATGAGGTCGGTTCGTCAAAAAGGATGATCTCCGGTTTCATCGACAGCACCGACGCGATGGCGATCACCCGCTTTTCACCGCCGGAAAGGCGATGGGGCATCCGATCCCGCAGATGGGTAATTCCCAACACTTCCAGCGCCCCGGTAACCCGTTCTTCGACTTCCTCGTCGGACAGCAGTTCGTTCCTCGGTCCGAAAGCGATGTCGTCATAAACCTTGGTCATGAACAACTGGTCGTCGGGATTCTGGAAGACCATGCCGACTTTTTTGCGGATCTCCTTCAGGGTTTTCTTCTCCACCGGCAGGCCACCGATTTTGATGGAGCCTTCCTTGATATCTGAGATCCCGATGATCAGCTTGAAGAGGCTCGATTTTCCAGCACCGTTGGCACCAACCAGAGCCACGCTTTCCCCTTCATTTATTTTCAGATCGATCTCCCGGATAGCGTTATGTCCATCCGGATAAACATAGCTCAATTTTTCTATCTCTAACACGTTTTTTACCTCTCTATAAGAAACTGCCGATAAACTGGCTTAAATTGAAGAATCGCATCAATAACAATAAACCAGCGGTCAAAAGCAAAAATAGCCAGTCCGCCGACTTCATGGGGTCCGGCTTGGCGTAGACATAATGACCATCGTACCCCCGGCACTTCATCGCAAAATAAATATTTTCCGCCCGGTCAAAACTCTTGAGCAACAGCTGCCCCACAAAAATGCCCATGTCCTTCATCTTGATGCCCTTGGCTCCGGGCGACCGCAGCATATAGGCCGTGTACATATTTGAAACCTCCTGCATCAACACCGAGATATAGCGGTAGGTCAGCATGATCTGCTCGACAATCAGTTTCGGCACCTTGATGGACAAAAGCTGATAGGAAATCTGGGGCAGTGAGGTGGTGGCGATCAGAATCAGCACCGCCATGACCGTAAAGACCGTTTTGATCATGATTGAAAAAAACGAGATGACACCCGTCGTAACCGGCACCGTTCCGATCAGAAACAGCAAGTCCCGGTCGAAGATGATGTTCGAAACGCCGGCAAAAAAAGCGAAGGGCAAAGCCACCAGCAGCCGTGTCAGCAGTGGTTTGTAGGGAATTTCCGCCAGCGCCATCATGATCACCGGATAGAAAGCAAAGAAAACCAGGCCGGTAATATTGTAGGGATCAAACGACACCACCAGGACAATATATAAAAGTGTGATCACCAGCTTGACCATCGGATGAAACTGATGGATGATGGTTTTGCCGTCAGCCATTTCTTCAAGCGAATTGATGGTGCTCATGGAATCTGAAATGTTTGCCATAAGTAGTTCCTTCCAGAAAAATTTATAATCCGGGACCGCCGCAGAACGGTTTGCGCAACGATCTGTCAGTGCGGCCGCCCCGGTTCGTTACATTCACATAGACAAAGAATAACCTCTACTTTTCAGCAGAGGTTATCAGCAGAATCTTTTATTATTTTATCATATGTATCAGTAAATGATAAGCGAAATATCAAACTTTTTAAGCTTCCGGTTGATTTTTCTTTTTATGCTTGACCGCATAAATCAGATAGCCTGTTCCGCCGGCCAGCAGCAGCGTTACCCCTGCTCCCAGAAGCCCCGAGAAACTGGTTCCGGCCGCCGAGCCTTCTTCACTGCCGGATTTGAAGCCGTAGTCCGGCAGGAATGCCGTTGCTTGCTGAATGCCGGCAAAGGCATTGTGGACACTGTCGCTGGCTTCCAGTTCGCTGGTGCCGGCAACACGTTGCATCGCCCATTCCAGTCCATCCGGATTGGCGGAAGCGAAGAGTGAAATTGCGCCGCCTAAAACAACCGCGAAAACCAGCAATGACAGCATGACTTTTTTAAGGGAAACGCCGGGCGTCAGTTTGCTATTTTCCAGCGAGGATTCCAGAATCTCCGGTCGCATTTTGTAGACAAACACCAGAATCGCACCGGTGACAATGCCCTCCACGGTACCGATGACCAGATGAATCGGCATCATCATTCCGACAAAAGTTGAAAACGGCAGTTCCGTAATGCCGGATGCCAGGGTTTCAAGTACGACTGAAAATGCTCCGCATGAAAGCGCCAGAACGACGGATACAATCGAGGCAACTGTCAGCCGCGTCGGCGTGAAGCCTTTTTTGACAATCGGTCTGAATACCAGCGGATAGACCAGCAGGCAGGCATAAAAGCCCATGTTCCAGATATTGCAGCCCAGCGCCAGCAGCCCGCCGTCGGCAAAGAATAAGCTCTGAATCAGCAACACTGCCGTGATGGCTAAAAACGCCGGAAATGGTCCGAGCAAAGCCGCCAGCAGAATGCCGCCGCCGATATGTCCGCTGGAACCGGTTCCCGGAATCGTGAAATTAATCATCTGTCCCGCAAAAATAACGGCTCCCATTACACCCATCAAGGGGATTTTCTTTTCATCCAGATCGTCCTTGCATTTATATGCCGAATAAGCGATTGCTCCGGCACTTGCCGCAAGCATGATTCCTCCTATCGCCGGTGAAACCAGCGCGTCTGCCATATGCATGATAAAACCCTCCTATTAAATAAAAAATGCCATGAAGTAATAAACCCTGCTTCTGCAAAGAAAATACCTTCATGGCATTGTTAATTTTATTAAACTTTTATGGTCATCCAGATCATCTTGATCTTTGTTATATTATAGTCAATCCTGCCGTTTCTGTCAAGGAAAATATTCAAAACCTGATTAGCGCTGCTCCGGCATCATCGCCTGTTCCGGCCGCTGCCATTGCGACTGCTTCGATTACCGCTGCTGTTTTTGAGTTTGATTTTTTTATACTTAATTTTATTTTTGCGCATAAAATCGACATACATGATTCGCAGAATCGCCGCGAGAATCAGCAGCACGACGATGGTCACGTACCAGTACATGATCGGATAGTCGATCCAGTTGCGGGCCTTCATCGTATTGGCCGCATAGACGGGTGCGGACTCGACCATTTTATCGCCGTTGTAAACCTCCAGCACGCCGAGCTCGTCCCCTTCTTTGACATCGCTCTTGAGCGAGGCAAGGGTTTCATTGCCGATCAGACGGTTTGTATCCCATTTGATATCTGAAGTGTAGCCATTTTTTTTGGCTTCGGGAACAAGGCTGATCAGCGGTTTATCAGTGCGGATCTTCAGCATTTTACCGTCAAACACATGATAGTTTTCGATCTGAACTTCGCCGCAGGCATTGTCATCTTTGGTCCATTCGATAAAATCATATTCCTTGATCAGGGTATTGATGGTATCGCTGGCTTCTTTGAATACCGTCGTTTCCTCCCCATCCATGATGATCCCGATGATATTCTCGCCATTGCCTTCACCTTCAAAAACCAGGCATTTTCCCGCTTCTTCCGTGAATCCGGTTTTCCCGCTGGTGGCATAGCCGTTGAAAAGCGCATTGGTGCCGGCTGAAAGGTTGTTCGCCACGCGGTAGTCTGCCGGCAGTTCATCAAAGTTGGCATACAGCATCAAATTGGTATTGTACCATTTATGTTTGACCTTGTTCGTCTGGATCTCATGTACCTTGGCCCGGGTCACATCCCTGATCGTCTTGTCGGCAAAGGCTGCCTGGGCCAGCTTTAGCATATCCGCCGGTGTCGTGTAATGATTGCTGTCCTGCAGGCCATGGGGATTTACATAATTGGTACCTTTCATGCCCATTTCTTTTGCTTTTTCATTCATCGCCTTGATAAACAGATCATAGGCTTTTGTCGCATCGAGGGTCGCATCGCCCCCTATCTTTCGTCCCACACTGACAGCGATGGTTTCCGCCGCATCATTGCCCGAGGGCAGCAGCAGTCCGTAGAGCAATTCCTTCAGGGTGATCGTCTCGCCGGTTTCCAGATCCGCCACACTGCTTGAGGCATCAATCGTGTCGATCTCTTCGCCGATCGTGATGGTTTCATCCAGATTTCCTTTTTCAACCGCCACCAGCGCCGTCATCAGCTTGGTGGTGCTGGCCGGATAGCATTTTTCGTCCTGTTTCTGTTGAAAAAGCGTATCCCCGCTGTTGGTCTCAAAAATTATTACACCTTCGTCGGTGCCGTAGGTTGGAAGACCTGCCGCACAGATGCCTGTCGTAAAAAAAACAAGGCTAATTATCACCAATAGTCCTATTTTTCGTTTCATATCCCCTCCATGCAAACGCTACTTGATATAACGTGTGATCTTGAACAATTCTTCATTTTCCTTGATTGCTTCTTCACTGCCCAGGACGCAAAGCACGTTTTTCTCAAGAACCGCTTCAATCATCCCGGCGAAGCTTTGCAGCTGTTCAACCGTGGTCTCCAGAATCTCGTTTCTTTCTCTCTGAAGGTCTTCCGGCGTAATGCCGCTGAAATAGAAATTGTCCGCAATCTCACCTTTTACCGACGTGCTCAACGGCACATCTTTGCTGCTGATCGTTCCGATAATGTATTTCTCCAACTCCCGCTGCGAAAGATCCAGATTTCTGATATAGTCCACCGTGCCGGCATAGGCCTCGAACGTCTTTTTCAGCTTCGGATCGCGATAGGAGCCGAAATAGAGATCACCGCTGCGGCCGATGCTGAAAAATGCACCGTAGGCACCGCCCTGAACGCGGACCCGGTTCCACAGATAATCCATCGACAGAATGCCTTTGAGTACCAGCTGCGCGCCGGAATAGGTATAACCCAGCTCCCGGATATTGTATCCCTGGGATACGTACTGAATTTTAGCCGCCGTCAGAAAGCCTTCGTTGGCGATGCCGATATCGAATCGATAGGGATTCTTTTTTTCCTCCCGCTGCTGCAGTGGCGACAGATAGCCAGCCAGCGCGCTTAGCGTCTTGTCTTTGATCGCTTCCGATCCGGTAATGCTGATCACCGGTTTTTTGGTGGTGAATAAAGCCTTTGCAATCTGGGCCAGTTTTTGGGCCAATTCATCGAATTTTTCGTCAAAATGCGCTTCCAGCTCGGCAATAAAACGATAGAATTCAATGCCGCCGAATTCTTCAAACAGACGGGCCGACTGCGAATAGTAGGACTGCAGCCGCTGAACGCTGACCACATGCCCGGCGGTCAGAAACTGCGTTTCCTTCTGCGTCTTGATTTCCCGGATCATATCGTAGATCAGATTTTTTTCCGTGAACTGCGTCTGTGTGAGCACATCCGTGATCAGACTGATCAGAGTCGGTATTTTCTCGGTAATCGCTTTTCCCTTCACATAACAGTTGGATCTGAACGCACCCGGCTGATGGACATCATCGTAGGATTCCACGCCAAAAGACAGTCCCCCGGTATGGATTTCGATTTCCTGATTGAGGCGATGGAAATCCATATTTTTTGTGCTCAGTCCGCCCAGCATTTTGCACAGCAGGGACAGATATTTCAGATCCTGCTGGGGCAGACTGCTGTAATCAAAATAGAGTTTCAGGTAGGAAATATCACCGGTGTATCCCGGATGAAAAAGCAGCGTCGTATCCAGCGCTTCTTTGATTTCAAGCGGATATTTGCGTCCTTCCCGGCTGATATCTGAAAGTGCCAGCTTGGGAATTTTTTCCAGGTTCTCCGGACTGTCTTCCTCATTCTGCCTCTTGATCAGCGTCTGCGTTTCGCTGACCAGATCCGCCAGCTCTTGCTCTGACCGGGAAGCCTTGAAAGCCGCCAATTTTTCTGCGAGTTTCTGGTCTGCCTGTTCCTGCAGATTTGGATCCGGCACGATGGTCACCAGTGATTTGTGCGTGTTTTCAAGCAGAAAATGCTGAATCATCTTTTCAAAATAGCCGTCTTGCCAGCTGGCTTTGAACTTCTTGAACGCGCCTTTATACTTGAGATAGTCCGTCGGTTCATGGTCGTAGAGCCAGTTGTCCATGATATCGATGCCATAGATCAACCCCTTTGGATAGGCGCCGTATTCCGCTTCAATATGGGAGAATTCATAGATATTGATGCCCGCTTCCACGCTCAACGGGTCGAGTCCGTCTTTGACAAGCTTGCTCAGCACCGCTGCCACAGTCTCTTCAAAAAGCGCCTGATGCTTGGCCTCAGTGTTTTTCAGTACGATTGAAAAATAGGGCTGTTTCAGGGCACTGCTGTAATGATAGCTGACATCCTCGGCAATCTGCAGCGCCTGCAGGGCTTCCTTCAGGGGCGATGAATTATTGTTCAAAAGAATATGCGACAGGATATCAAAGGCCAGGGCCTCCTCATAGGATAAGCTGTCTTTCAGCACATAATTCAGTGACAGATAAGCGCGGTTCGCCAGCGGTTCTTCCCGGGAAACGCCATAGGGAACGACGAGATTCTGCTCCTGCAAAAGCGGTTCCTGCTTCCCGATCGCACTGTCGATTGTCTGTTTTTCAAAGGCATTCAGGTATTCCTCATTGAGATATTTCAAGTGTGCCCTGACGTCACCGTCACCATAGAGGTAAATATAGCTGTTGGACGGATGGTAGTATTTCTTGTGGAAAGCCAGAAATTCCTCATAGGACAGCTCCGGAATCACATCCGGATCACCGCCGGATTCAAACCGGTAGCAGGACTGGGGATAAAGTGATTCAAAAACCTTGTTCTGAAGCACCTCCTCCGGATTCGAGAAAGCCCCCTTCATTTCATTATAGACCACCCCGTTGTAGGTGATCGGATCTTCGGGTTTTTCAATATGGTAATGCCAGCCCTCCTGGTAGAAGGTATAGGGATTCTCATAAATGTTCGGATAGAACACGGCGTCCAGATAGACATCCATGAGGTTCATAAAATCCTTGGCATTGGTGCTGGCAATCGGGTACATCGTTTTATCCGGATAGGTCATGGCATTAAGGAACGTGTTGAGCGAACCCTTGGCCAGCTCGACAAACGGTTCCTTGACCGGATATTTTCTTGACCCGCACAGTGTCGAATGCTCGATAATATGCGGCACCCCGGTGCTGTTGGCCGACGGCGTTCGGAAACTGATCGAAAAAACCTTGTTTTCATCTTCCGTTGAGATGTACAGGCATTGGGCGCCGGTTTTTTGATGAACAAAACTCCTGGCAAACCCATCTATTTCTTCGATGAACTCTTCCTTCTTCAGGATAAAGCCCTCGACATTTTCTTCCAATTTAAACATTATTTTCTGTTGATCCATTATTTCTTTTTTCAAATGTCTCTCCTTCTCTATGTTCTGGTTTTGGCAATTGCAAAATTCAAAAGAACCGAACAATCGTTGCTTTGATGCCGGTTTGCAGATACCTATTCGATTATTTTATTTTTTTTGAGATATTCCATCATTTTTTGTTCAAAGCCCATCTCGGTGGGTTCATAAAAATGGGTGCCCACCAGGTCATCCGGCAGGTACTGCTGAGGCACATAATGCCCCGGATAACTGTGGGGATACTTGTACGTCAGCCCCCGGCCCAGTTTTTCGCTTCCCGAATAATGGGTATCCTGGAGATGCGCCGGCACGTTGCTGTTTGAAGCATGCGAAACCGCCGCCAGCGCCGCATCAATTGCCACATAAGAGGCATTGCTTTTGGGCGCGCAGGCCAGAAAAACCACCGCCTGGGCCAGATTGATCCGCGCTTCCGGCATGCCGATAAACTGAACCGCATCAGCCGCCGCCATCGCCACCGGCAGTGCCAGCGGTTCGGCATTGCCGATATCCTCCGAAGCCGATATGACAATCCGTCTGGCGATGAATTTCGGGTCCTCGCCGGCCGTCAGCATTTTGGCCATCCAGTACAGCGCCGCATCAGGGTCCGATCCCCGGATGCTCTTGATGAACGCGGAAATCGTATCGTAATGATTGTCCCCGTCCTTGTCATACTGAACCGCTTTCTGCTGAATGCACTCCTGCGCCGTTTTCAGATCGATGCGAATCACGCCCTCCTGATCCTTGTCGATCGTAAGGATGCCCAGTTCCACCGCATTCAGCGCCCTGCGCACATCGCCATTGGACACTTCCGACAGGTAATCCATGGCGTCCTCATCGCATTTCACTTTCATCGCGCCGTAACCGTTGACTTTGTCGGTGATGGCTCGTTCGATGACGCCCCGGATATCTGCCGGAGTCAGTTTCTTGAATTCAAAGATGGTCGAGCGGGAAAGAAGCGGTGAGTTGATCTCAAAATAGGGGTTTTCGGTGGTTGCCCCGATCAGCGTAACCAGTCCTTTTTCGACACTGGGCAGCAGTGCATCCTGCTGCGCCTTGTTGAAGCGGTGAATTTCATCGATGAACAGAATGGATTTCTTGTTGTAGACACCCAGATTGTTTTTCGCTTTTTCCAGCACTTCGGTGATTTCCTTTTTTCCCGAAGTGACCGCATTCAGTTCATAAAAGGCGGAATTCGTGCGGTTTGCCACAATTTTTGCCAACGACGTCTTGCCGGTTCCGGGCGGGCCGTAGAAGATCACCGAAGCAAGCTTGTCCGCCTCGATGAGCCGGTACAGCAGCTTTCCCTTTGCAATGATGTGTTTCTGACCCGCAAATTCTTCAAGGGTTCGGGGCCGCATCCGAACAGCCAATGGCGAATTATCAGCTATTTTTTCCTGATAATTGATTCCAAAAAAACTTTCCTGCATCTTCCCCTCACCCTTCTTTTTCTATTTCCTGTATTTCTATTTCTGTCAAATTAAAATATGCGTTGATCCATTGATCGACTGTTTTAAGAATTTCGGCACGATTGTGTTCATCCCCGCAACCGCCGGTCCTGATAATTTTATCATAGAATCCCGCAAATAGCCTAGTGCTTTCTTCATCAAGATCCGGAATTCTGAGTTTCAGCAGTGTATTGGGATAATACTCATATAGTTTTTCGCCCAGCTTTTTGGCATAGGATTTGAAATAATAATTATAAAGCCGGCTGTTCAAAAGCACAACCAGAATTTCCTCCGTGATTTGGTGATAAAGCCGGGGCATCAGAATCAGCCCGTAAACGTCCGCACTGAAATAGCATTTATTCTCATCGATGGCAAAACGGTTTTTGGTCGCCTTGTAGGGGAAAATAATCTTTTTCCCGTCGAAATGGCCGGCGTCCCGGCCCCATTGCAGCGCGGTCCACGGCAGTTTGCCGTTTCTGCATTCCCGGCGTTTTTCAAGCTTTGCGCGGTGTTTTTCCAGATGCTTGATGATCTGGGGATAGGTCTCGATGGCATCGATGCCGTTGGTGTAGAGAATTTTTTTCTGCGGCTTCGCGATCGCGAAAGCGCCCACATCCTTGTTTTTGATCCAGGGCCGCAGCTGATCATCGCAGAAATCATCCAGTCGTTCATCTGTATCATCAAAAATAAAGGCCTTGTCGTTTCCGGTGATAATCCCCTGAAAACTCTGGACGATATTTTCCAGAACAAACGGCGACTGCTTCTCGATTTTTCCGATGATCGCGTTGGTGACCGGTGAATAAAGGCACCAGAGGTCATCACCCAGAGTATCCTGAAGAACCGGATAGCCTTCAAAAGGCTGCTCGCCGGCAGTGCTGTTTTCCCGCAGCGAACGGATTAGCTCGGAATAAGTATCCGGCTTATGATTTTTTATAAAGAACCGTTTGACGTCAATCTCCCAGTTTTCTCCAACCGTCGCGGCCTTTCTCAACCTGATGATGGCCGGGTCAATCCCGACTCCTGGGATGATCCGCACACCATTGAAATCGACGATTTCTTCAATTTCAAAGGAGTTTTTCATGAATCGCCGCAGCGGTTTTCCGTTATAGGCTTCCAGGAAATAGCGGGACGTGATGTGTATCAGGGTGCCGCCCTGTTTGAGCAGTTCCCAGCCGCGGTTGATGAAACAGTAGGACAGATCGCCCTTGTCCTGATAGACCAGCGGATACCGGCTTTTGAGTGTTTTCATATAGCTGCTGTCGATTTCCTTGTGGCCGACGTAAGGGGGGTTGCCGATGATGACGTCCACCGAGTTTCCGGTAATCAGATCTTCGGTCAGAATATCGCCGCAGGCAATGCCCAATGGTCTGACATAGGTGTCCCCTTTCAGAACGAGAATCAGCCGGGTCACCAGACAGGCAACCGGATCCCGGTCGACGCCTATCAGGTTTTTTTCCAGCAGCCACCGGTGTAAGTCCTCTTTTTCGTTGCAGTTCTTTCCTTCTCCATATAGATGAAATATCCGGTCATATGCGGCATTTAAAAGGGAGCCACTTCCACATGCCGGGTCAAGAACCCGGGTGTTTTCAAATTCTTCCCCCACTTTTAATTTTTCCACTGCTTTGATTGCCATATAATCAGCGATATTAGCCGGCGTGTAAAAAATCCCGTGATTTTTTTTGTGATGCAGCAGCAGCCCTTCCTCGTAGAGATCTCCGATGATCCCGGGGTTCTCTCCCGCAAAATAAGGCGGTGCCATCACAAAATCATCGATCCACGCCCAGATGTCACTGCCAATAGGTTCCCCATCCGGTTCTTCCCAGAAGCTTTCATCAATGGGGTGACCTGTCCATAAACCGAGGAAATAATCAAAGGTGAACTGGTTTTTCAGATCTTTTTCATGCTGACCGAAATCCACATGATGGTTGTTCACCAGATATTTTAAAAAAATACACTTCAGAAAAAAAAGTGTATTGCTTTTCGTTTGGCTCAGATAATTGTATCGCTTCAAGAAAACCGCCATCTTATCTGAAATACTTTGGAGATTCATCATTACCTCTCAATTTTAGGATGTTTTTTGTCGTTTTTTTATTATAACATTTTTTTGACAAAAAAGATAAATTCAGGACGAATTTCCATTGTCTTTTTATCAACTAACTCAATATTTTTATTGCATTTCAACGGATTATATTGTATAATAATAAAAACTCCGAAGTTTAATGATTCTAAGGTCATCAGGACTATGAACGTAAACCGGAAGGGTATAGTCGGAAACGATTATGTCTCCCAATGTGGAAAAGGGGCTTGACTTGGGTATATCCCTCGTTATTTTTGCATTTCTATAGTGCAGAATAAAAAGGCCATTTCTACGGAAGTGGCCTTTTTATTTTTCCCATATGTTCCTGAATTCTATTTATTTGTAACCGCAATAATGATATTTGGGACGCCTTAAAAAATAAAACCAGAGTCGAACTAACCAATTGACTCTGGTTTTATTTTTTTTTGTTGCTCAGCCTCCTGCAACCGGCGGAAAGATCGCCAGATAGCCGCCATCCTTCACCGGCACCGTCAGCATGGCATCAACCTTGCCGTCAACGCCGTCCACAATAATCGCCGCAATTTCAGGTGCGGTGATGCCCAGGGCGTCAATGACATCCTGGCCTGTCATCCCCGGGGTGTAGTCCATCTGCACGATTTTTCCCCGGCCTTCTCTGAAATTCGCAAACAGTTTGATGCTAATTGCCATAATCCCTCCTGAAAAAAAGGGACGATCTGAGACCGCCCCTTAAATTTATTCTATCGTCAACAGTGTTTTATAAGCCCAGTTTTTCAAGCCGTTCATCTGTCGGAATCCCGTCTTCATCCCAGCCTCGTTCCTGATAGTAGAGTGGAAGCAGTTCATCCAGTTTGTGAACCCAACCTTTGGTCGGTCCTTCCGGCATTTCTTCTTCCAGAAAACGTGGTGGCAGGGTATCTTCTTCCGGTGAAATACCGGCTTCAAGATTGAAGAGTTTTTCAAGATTCCAGATACGTTCTCCGGCCAGCAGAATATCATCCGCTGTCCATTCTGTTCCCAGAACTTCGTTTAACATATCCGCATACTGCTGAGCGCCCAATGCGAATGATGTAAACAGACATAAGCCGGTGGAATCGATCAGCGCCGTCAGATCCTGGAAGATTTTTGCCCATACCGGTTTACCCGCTAATTCAAAACGATCCAGTTTTTCCGGTAAACCGAGGATTTCCGGAGAAATCAGGTAGCCACGGACATGACAGCCGCCACGGTTGGAGGTTGCATATTGAAGACCCATCCCCTGGATACCACGCGGGTCATAGGCCGGCAGATCCTGTTTCTTGACTGACATGGAGTATTCCGGTACGCCGAAAAAATCAGCCAGTCGGTAGGAGCCTCTGGCCAGTAAATCACCGAAGCCTTCCCGTTTGCCCATTTTCTTGAGCCAGTGGATAACCGATTCAGCATTGCCGAATTTCAGGATCACGTCATCATCCAGCATTTCATCGGTGATATAACCGCGTTGGTACAGTTCCATGGCAGCCGCCAGGGTTGCACCGGCAGAAATAGTATCCAGACCGAATTCGTTGCACCAGTAGTTGGCATCGATAACGATATTCATGTCATTGATTCCCAGATCTCCGGCAAATACCCAAAGGGTTTCATACTCTGGTCCGCCGACACCTTCCGGGCTGTGTTCGCTTTTGACCCAGCGGCCGCAACCGATCGGGCAGTGATGGCAGGGATTACGCTTGATCAGGTATTCTTCCGTCAAGGTTTCGCCGCTGACTGCTTCAGCGCCAGGATCATGGCCGCCCTGGAAGTTGTTCGTCGGGTAGACACCGTGTTCATTGATGATATTAACCAGTACGGCTGTTCCGTAGGTCGGCAGGCCGCCGCCGGTAACGCCGTTTTCCTTGAGCATGCCACGACATTCTTTGGTAACCGCCTTCAATCCGTCCGGATTGGCAATGACCGGTTTCTGAGCCCCTTTAACGGTGATGGCTTTGAGATTTTTAGATCCCATCACCGCACCGACGCCTGAACGGCCGGCAGCACGATCGTTTTCATTCATGATGGCAGCCATCTGAGACAGCTTTTCGCCTGAAGGTCCGATGGTTAAAACCTTAGAGTCCGGATGTTTTTCTTTAAGTGCAGCACTTGTTTCTGATGTGTATTTGCCCCAGATATCCAGTGCCGGTAAAATTTCAACTTTTTCTTCTTCGATATTAATATATACTGGAAGACTTGCTTTTCCTTCGATGATAATCGCATCATAACCGGCATATTTCAGATATGCTCCCCATTCTCCGCCTGAGTTGGAAGAAGCGATGCATCCTGTTAACGGCGATTTTGTCACTACCATGTACCGACCACCAGTAGGGGTAGCTGTTCCTGTCAACGGACCGTTGATAAAGATGATTTTGTTCTCTGCAGCAAAAGGATCAATTTGAGGATCAACCTCATCCATATACATTTTTGTTCCCAGACCGCGACCGCCAATATACTTCTTGGCCAGCTCAAAATCCAAATCCTCAGTGCCAATAACACCAGTCGTTAAATTGATACGTAATATTTTTCCCATATAACCAAACATTTCGTACGCCTCCTAAATTTTATTTATTTGTAACCAATTTCATTATAGCTAATTTTTATCCTTTTATCAATTAAAATATCAAAATTAATGAATATTTAAACTTTTCTTTGCCTTTGTCGTTGAAACGCATTCATTGTAATCGCTATTATTTTCATGGTTACAGTAAATTTTTTCTCTATTATAAGGGTTGCGAAATTTTTTGGCTACAAAATGGTCTATTTTCGACTGCTGCCTAGCGCTGCGAATTTCACAAACCGGTCATCACGGTCTGATGATTTCTCCCGGCCGGTCCAGGCCGTAACCGCCCAGCTGATCCAGGGCCGCCTTGAATTCACCGGACTTGAGCACGTCGATGAAAGTCTGAATCCGGGGATCGTCAAGATTCTCCTGCAGCACGACAAAATCGTATTCCTCATCGCCGATGGGGATGAAATCCAGATCCATCATATTGGCCGCCGACAGCACCCCGATCCCCACATCGCAGGAGCCGGATTTCACCGCCGAGGCCACCATCATGTGGGTGTTCATCTCGCGGGTGTAGCCCAGCACATTTTCCGGATCGATGCGGTTCTTTTTCAGCAGGAAATCCAGCAGCACCCGTGTGCCTGATCCGCGCTGGCGGTTCACGAAGCTGATATCATCCCGGGACAGATCCGTGACCGCGACGATATTTTTGGGATTGCCCCGGGGAATCATCATGCCCTGGGTGCGCCTGACCCCCTTGATCAGAACCACATTCTCCTTCTCCAGATAGCGTTTGAGATAGGCGAGATTATAAATCCCTGTTTCTTCATCCAGCAGATGCACCGGCGCGATGTGGCATTCTCCCTTTTTGATGGCCATGATGCCGCCGAGGCTGCCCACATGGGCCGAAGACAGGCTCATGATTTTGCGGCTCTTGTGAATGATATTCGCCACCACATCCATCAGCACGTCGTGGCTGCCGATGGAAACTAGCGTGTTTTCGATTTCCTCCCGGGGCCGCATCAGAACGATCTCCACCATTTCGCCGGCCTCGTATCCCTCGACATTCTTGGGAATCTTCAGAATGCCGTCCGCATTCACCAGCGACATGGTCACGCCCGCCCCGCGGTCCAGCGGGGTGGCCACAAATTTATCGTTCACCCGGCCGCATTTCATCCGGACAAACTCCAGATGTTTCAGCGACGACATCAGGCGTTTGGACAGAACCGCCATGATCGAGCGCTCCTGCGTCAGCGTCTGGTGATTGAATGAAAATATAATCGGCTTGACAAAGCTTTCAAAGACAAAATAGGCTGATACCGGATAGCCGGGAATGCCGATCACCGGCTTCCCCCTGACAATCCCCAGCACCACCGGTTTACCCGGTTTGATGGCTACTCCGTGAACGACCACTTCCCCCAGCTCCTCGATGAGCCGGCGCGTGTAGTCCTCGGTGCCGGCCGACGAACCGGCCGAAATCAGCACGATGTCATTTTCAGCCACCGCCTGCTCAATGGCGTTCTTGATCAGCCCGTAGTCATCTTTGACGGTCGGATAACGGTTGGGCTCGCCCCCGTATTCGCTGACCAGGCCGGCAAACATGTGGGTGTTGGAATCGATGATTTTTCCCGCCGCCATCGCTTCTCCCGCTTCCACCAGCTCGGTTCCGGTGGGGATGATGCCAACCTGCGGTTTTTCCATCACTTCGATTTCAGTGATGCCCCCGGCCAGCAGGGCGCCGATATCCATCGGACGGACGCGGTGGAAAGCCGGAATGATCAGTTCGCCGGCGACGATGTCCTCTCCGATCGGACGGACATGCTGCCACAATGCCACCGGGGCGTTGATGCTGACCTGCTCATCATCCGTCACAACGACGTCTTCGATCATGATGACGGCATTGTAGGGCTCATCAATCACGTCTCCGGTATCGACGAACTTGAAATCCGCTCCCTTGGTCAGCATCTTCGGGTGGCGCTCGTCGACGCCGGCCATCTCCAGCGCATTAACGCAGATTCCATCCATGGCGGAGGCGTTGTAGAAGGGTGATGATATTTTGGCAAACACCGGCTCTTTCGTCACTAGCCCCCGGGATGCGGTCACCGGCAGAAAACGGCTCTGCTGGTCCTGCTCGTCAAAGGACAGCAGCGCCAGATACTTTTCTACCGCCGCGTCCAGATCCTCATTCTTCAGATATAAATTCCGTTCATCCTTTTTCGCTGTATTCTCTGTGTTCATTCGTCGTCTCCATTTCTTTATTTTACTGCTACCAACTTAAAACAGGGTTACTTCCACCAGGTCGCCGGCGTTTTTGCCTTCTTCGTTTTCCGTGATTTCAATGTAGCCGTCGGAATAGGACAGCAGGGTGATCATGCCGGATTTTCCGTGGGTCGGCGTCACCTCAATGGCCCCACTGTTTTCTTTGATCGAGACGGTCTGAAAGGTCCGTCGGCCCGGCGCCGCATGGATGTTCTGCATCAACCGGCCCTGAACCCGTTGGTACCTGACACCATCTCGGCCGTAGTAAAGCGTCATAAATTCCCCGAGCATGATCATGAAGACCATGATGGCGGAGGCCGGCTGTCCCGGGAGTCCGACGACCGGTTTATCGTCGACTTTTCCCAGAATCGTCGGCTTTCCCGGCTTGACGGCCAGACCGTGGAGCAGCACCGTTCCCATTCGGTCGATGACTTTGACGGTATAATCCTTTTCTCCCATCGAGCTGCCACCGGACAGAATCACCATGTCGCTTTTTTTAAAGGCGTCCCGGACGGCTTCCTGAATGACGTCGAAGTCATCTCTGGCATAGGAGGTCGCAACCACATCTGCTCCCAGACGCCGGGCCACTGCCGCCAGGGCCGGTGTATTGATGTCGATGACTTCGCCGGGCTTCGGCATTTCCCCCGGGCGGATGATTTCATCCCCGGTGGAGATGATGCTCAGCTGCGGCCGTCTCAACACTGCCACCTGCAGATAGCCCAGCGCGGACAGCACACCGATGTCCTGGGGTCTCAGAAAATGTCCCCTGACAAAGGCCGTTTCACCGTCGCGGATGTCGTCACCGATACGCATCATGTTTTCATTGGGGCCCGCATTCTGATAGACGGCCAGATCGCCGTCGCCCATTTTTTCGGTGTATTCCACCATCACCATGGCTTCGGTTCCCCCGGGAACCATCCCGCCGGTGGGAACATAAACGGTCTCGCCCTGTTCAAGCGTCAGATGGGTCTCCATCCCCATCTGCACTTCGCCTTTTATCTTCAGAAAGCCGGGAATCGATGCCGATGCTCCCTGTACATCCGTCAGCTTCACAGCGTAGCCATCCACCACGGAGCGGTCGAAATGCGGTACATTCATCGTCGCGACGATGTCTGCGGCCAGCACGCGTCCCAATCCGTCATCGATGCTGATTGTTTCCTTTTCCAGCGTCAGATGGCTGAACTGTTCTTTGATCATCGTCTTCATTTCATCGACGGTTTTGACTTTAAGTAACTCCATAATTTTCTCCTTATTTTGTTTTAGGCTTATTGCCTGCGGTGCTATTTTGACAGCCGCATGCCTGCTCCGGACAGAATCGCGGCAATGTTTTCGTCGGTGAGATCCAGATCGAACCACTGTTTGTAGTAGTCCTTTGTGGTCTGTGAAAGATCGATGTCCGAAAACTGCTCCGGATAAAAATGCATCGCGATAAACAGTGCCGCCATATGAGGTTCCATCGATCCCGGATGACACCATCTGGTGACGCCGATGGGCAGCGTCGTCACGCGCTGATTGACGACGGCCCCGAGTCCGGACCATTTCGAATCGCTGAGCATATATTTGGTCGCGTTGATGTCGTTAGCAATGATCGCGTCCGGATTCCAGGTGTAGATCTGCTCCAGTGTCGTCATCGTTTTTTCGGCATCGGTAATCAGACTGCCGCCCTCCGTCGATACATTGATGACGCCGGCCACATCGGTAATCTGGGAACAGAGATCCCCCTTGAGATCGGTTCTGGCCGCCTCATTGACGGCATGATAGACGCGAACCCGGGAGGTCTCGGGAATCTGGCTGACCCGGCTGGCCACCAGATCGAGCGTTTGCTGAAGATCGGCATTGTAGCCGGCGGCCCGCTCCTGCCGGTTGAACACTTCACCGGTGACGGCAACGGCTTTTTTCAGGCCTGCCAGGCTGGCGTAATCCACCACCACCCAGGGAATGCCGGCTTTATCGAGTTTTTCGGTTTCCCCTTTATTAACGGCCGTGCTCTGTCTGATCAGAACCAGATCGGTATCCGTCGCCAGCAGCTCCTCGATATTGATAGCGCCGTCCTGAAACGGCACCGAGATCGCATCGATGTCCGGTATTTTGTAGGCCATCAGCACGTCGCGCTTGATACCGTTGGGGATGCCGACGATCTTGTCCGCTTCCCCCAGCATCGCCACCATATGGGCGGTTGATGCGTAGAGGCAGGCCACCCGTTTCGGTTCCTGCGGAATCACCACTTGCCGGTCCATGCAGTCGACGATGGTTTTTGTCGGCCCCGTGGTCGTCGCCGTCTGTGTCTGGCAGCCGGTCAGTGCCAAAACCGCCAGCGCCAGTAAAAACACGATGCCCAACCTCACGATCCAGGTTTTTTTCATAGCAGCTACCGCCTTTCCTAAATTGTCGTTGCTTCCCTACCGAATATTTTTCAGGGGAACGATGTATTTCCGGCAGATGCCGTCTTCATTGGTGATTCCCAGCGAAGTGATGATTCTGAAGACATCCTTCAGGCTGTCCTTTGTCAGCACTTCAGTCGGCGTTCCGACGGCTTTGAAGGTTCCCTGATTCATCAGGGCGACGCGGGTTTTAACCCCGGCGTTTTCCAGATAAAAGGCCTGGTTCAGAAAATGGGTGGCCATGATGATGGAGAAGCCTTTCTCCTGCACCAGCCAGGTGATGATTTCCATGACCATCAGTTCATGGCGAAAATCGAGATGGGCGGTGGGCTCGTCCATCAGAATAATCCGCGATTCCTGTGCCAGAGCTCTGGCAATCAGCACCAACTGAAGCTCGCCGCCGCTCAACTCGGTGTACAGCCGGTCCTCGAATCCGGCCAACCCCACCTGCGCCAGACTTTCCAGCGCCCGATGGCGTTCTGCGGCATTCGGCGCCGTGAACATTCTGGCGGCATGGGTCCGGCCCATGACCACAATGTCGAGAACCGAGTAGGGAAAGGTTTTGACATGATTCTGCGGAATATAGGCGATGTTTTCGGCAAATTCCCGCGGCTTCATCCGCCGCAGATCGGTACCCGATACTTCAATGTGTCCGCTCTGGGGCTGGTTCATTCCCAGAACGCTGTCGATGAGCGTCGTTTTGCCGCAGCCATTGGGTCCGATAATACAGAATACTTCGCCCGGCCCGATCTCAAAGCTGATGTTTTCAAAGATCGGCCGATCGGCCTGATAACCGAAGGATACCTCGTGCAGACTTAATAATGACATTACCAGTTCCTCCCTTTTGTCTTTTTGAGCAGGTAAATAAAAAACGGACCGCCGATCAGCGCCGTAATGATCCCCAGCGGAATTTCGCCGCCGGTCAGGGTGCGGCAGATGGTGTCGCAGAAAATGACAAAGCAGGCCCCCAGCGACATGCTGGCCGGCACCACCCATTTATTGTCATTGCCCACAAGCATCCGCGCCACATGGGGAATGATCAGTCCGATCCAGCCGACGACGCCACTGACGCAGACGGCCCCGGCCGTTGCCAGCGTTGCCGACGCAATGATAAACGCCTTGTTGCCATTGACGTTAATCCCCAGGGTTTTGGCCTCCCGGTCTCCCATCGACAGCACATTGAGGCGATAGCGCATCAGCAACAAGCCCAGCATTCCCAGCACCATGGGGATAAAGGCCAGCAGCACATCGGCTGTTTTGGTGGATGCCAGGCTTCCCATCAGCCAGAAAGTGATCGCCGGCAGTTGGGTGGACGTATCGGCCATGTATTTCAATAACGAAATAAGGGCTGAAAAAATAGATTGAATAATGGTACCACCCAGCACCAGGGTGATGGTGGGCGAGGTATTGTCGATACGACCGGCAAAATAGCTCAGCACGACGGCGGCCATGCCGAAGATGAAGGCGAAAACCGGGGTCAGAAAGATGCTGTTGAATAAAACGATCGCCAGCGCCGCCCCAAAGCCGGCTCCGGATGAAACTCCCAGGATGCCGCTTGAAACCAGGGGATTTCGAAAGAGTCCCTGAAATGCGGCCCCGCTGGCAGCCAGCGCCGCGCCGACCATTGCGCCCAGAAACGCCCTGGGCAGACGAATCTGCAGAACCACGGCAGCGGTCTCGGTGCTGAGCCCGCTGCTGCGCCCGGTTATTCCCTGCCATAACCCGAGCCAGACATCAGTCAGGGAAACGTAATAACGTCCGATGCAGATCGTTCCAAAGAAAAACACCACCGGCAGAACAACGAGAACGGCGGCAACGACCGTCTTTTTTTTCTGCGTCATCTACGCTTTTTTTCTTCTGATCAGCATGACCGCAGCAATCACGATGACGACCGCCAGCACACCCGACACGATCCAGAGCGTGAAACCGGAATCGGCTGCTGCCGGAGCTGCCGTTCGGAAGCTGATTTCCAGCGGCTGTGCCAGCACAGCCCCGCTTTTCGACGACAGGGTCGTGTCGACTTTGACGGTGTAGGTGGTTCCCTGCTTCAGGGCTTCAGCCGGTGTGATGGTGATGAAGTCGCGCAGATCAGGCTGCAGCTGATCATCAGCCATGGCAATTTCAGCCGGAACCTGCGTGTTGCCGTTCCAGAGCGTAACTGCCTTGAGATTGGCTTCCCGCACGGTGGCATAGGCCACATTTTTGCTGAATTCCAGGGTGATCACTGCGTCCACCGCCACATCGGCGGCATCCTTTGCCGGCGTGGCACTCACCAGGGTCAGCGGCTCACCGCTGCCGCCGCCGGTACCGTCGCCGCTGCCCGGGGCCGTCGCGGTTGCATCCGTGGTCGTTTCCGTCGTGGCCTCCTGAGCGCCGCTTCCAGTGCCGCCGCCAGTTCCAGTCCCGCCGCCGGAGCCGTCACCGCCCGCCGCCAGAGCGACCCCGCCACCGCCGAACGCCAGAATTATCCCCAGCAGAAAGGGCAGCACCCAACTCAATCGTTTTCTTCTTTTCATCTCATTTCTCCTTTGCTCATTTGTTTTCAGGGAATCGCAAAATGCAAAAATCCGTACAATGATTGCTTTGCAAGCAGTTTCCACAACCAATTTTGTAACGTGTAGGCGAACAGTCGATAGACTGTCCGCCGTACAGTGTAAAAATTGGTTCGTGCGAAATTGCTCGCAAAGCTCACGACACTTTCGCAAATAGTCTATTTGGGGTTTTCAGGGAAGCGTGATTTCATGCACAGAATGGCCGCTGCGGTGAAACGCCGGTACCGGCAATTATAGCAGGAAACCGGTTCCTGAGCTACCCATTCCTCTTCGACATCCTGCTCGAAGGCGGCGCAGGCCAGGGCAATGGCCTGCCCCCGCTCCCAGGCGTCGGCCGGCAGCGTTTTTTTACTGTTCATAGAAATATTCCCCCATTCTTCGTATTTCAGACTTGTTGATCGTCTGATAAATTCCCGCCGCCGAGCGGACGACGAAAAGGACGTATTCATGCCGGTACAGCACTGTTTTGGTGCGGCCGCACACCTCAACTTCCACCGCATCATCAAGCGGTTCTTTGGTTCTGAGCTCAAGCACCCGGGTCAGCTCCGGCAACTCCTTGAGCTCGGAAACGCGGTAATGCTGATTGATCTCGATATTTTTCATGCCCGCCTTAACCTCGCCGTCGCTTCCGAAAATACGCAGGCCGACACCGGCCAACGCACCGATGATCCCCTGACCGGTGCCGCCGTGCTCGGACAGATGCAAGCGGTTGTTTTGGGCGCAGCTGATGGCGTCCGCCTTGGTCAGGATTTTTTTCTTGGCATTCTTGCCGAACGCGATCAGTTCCTGATAATCCCTTTCCGCGTCGAATTCCAGAACGCAGAGACCGGGGTCGGAGCCTTCAGCAGCGACTGCATCCAGATGGCCAGAAGCAATTTCAATGATATCCGCAAGCGCGGAAGCCGGCGCTTCGCCGCAGAAACACATGGAACTGTTGTGGGAGGTATAGGGGATATCCTCATGGATATAAAGCTGATGTCTCGTCACCAGCGAACAGGGGCCATAGCCGCGGGCGACCAGCTTTTCGCGGATCTGCTCGGCGATGGTTCCGGTCCCGATGGAATCCAGGTTGTCTGTATCATCAATACACAGGTAGAATTTCATGTTGATTTGCTCCTTCAGGTTTTATAATAATATCATGATCCGTGACTCGCCGCTATTTGTAATTCCAATTAAAGTTGATGCTTGCGTCTGCTGAAAAATCTAGAAAGCATTGAACGAAATAAATTCCTGAATCGTCGTGTTTTGAGCCTGCCGCATCTTTTCGGTTGTATCATACAACAGACACTCGCCCTGATTCAAAAAAACAAGTCGGTCGCAGAGGCGAAAAGCCTGCGCCAGATTATGGGTGATGATGATGACCGTCAGCCCCGTGTCAGCATTACGCCTCTTCAGCGCAGCTTCAATCACCTGCACGCTTTTCGGGTCGATGCTGGCCGTAGGTTCATCCAGAAAGACGACCTCCGGCGAGAAGGAAAGCGCCCTTGCCAGCGCCGTTTTCTGGGACTCTCCTCCCGAAAGGTGTTTGGCATTCTGCTTCTGAATGTCCGCGATCTCGAATTCCTCCAGCAGGCCACGGACAATCCGATTGATTTCCTCCTCCGGATACTTGCGGATTCTCAGCGGATAGGCGATATTTTCGTAAATCGAACGGGAGAAAAGAACCGGACGTTGATTCGCATACGTTATCTTCATTGCGATATCCTGATCAAACGTCTGACCGTCATACCGGACTTCGCCATCGATTGCGGAAATGAGGCCCGCCATGATTTTCATCAGCGTCGTTTTTCCCGATCCGTTGGAGCCGATAATCCCGGTTATTTTTCCCGACTCGAACAAAAGCCGGCTGTATTGACCATTTAAATCGAGAACCACCTTGTCCCCGTATTTTTTGACGATGTGGTTAGTCTCGATCTTCATATTTCGCCCCTTCGCTGAAATGATATAAAATAGAGTTTGTTAAAAACGAGATCGTCATCAGAATAATCCCCATTGCAATGGAGACACTGTATTGACCCATGTTGTTGTTCATGGCGATGAATGTCGTCATGACGCGTGTGAACCCCTTGATGTTGCCGCCGACGATCATCACCGCACCCACTTCCGAAATCGCCCGACCGAAACCGGTGACTAGGGCGATCATGATGCCGCCCTTGAGTTCAAGTATCAGCAGCGTGAGTATATTTATTCTGTTTGCCCCCAGGGTTTTTCCGGTCTGAACAACATCATAGCCGCTGTTTGAGGCATGATTGAAAACAATGCCCATGATAATCGGTGTCACCAGAACCATTTGGGCAATGATCATCGCCGTCGGAGTATACATCAGCCTGAATTGGCCGAGCGGTCCGGATCGGGCCAGAAATAGCGCAGTAAACAAGCCGATAATGACCGGCGGAAACGACATGAAGGTATAGAGGAAGCGGGACACGGTTCTCTTTCCTCTAAAATTGTTGATCCCCAGCAGGATTCCCAGTGGAACACCGATAACCGTTGAAATTAAAGTGGATGTCAGGGATACAAACAGCGATAATCCAACGATCTGAAAGATTTCGGGATCGAAGGAAAAAATAAGATAAAAGGCTTCAACAAAGCCATCAAGTATGTATTGCATTGAATTCTTCCTTAACTGCCAGATCATGGATGAAAAAAATCATCCATGATCTGGGCGATCTGCCTAATTTCATTATTTTGCTGTACCTGGAGTGAATTGCTGATCTCCGTTGATTTTATAGGAGCCAATCAGCTTTTGCGTGTCTTCCGATATAATCCAGTCGACAAAAGCCTGCGCACCTTCACCGTTGATCTGGTCATTGATGGTCGGTGAAACGGCCATAACACCATAGGGATTAAGCAGCAGCGCACCGCCTTCACAGACAATTTCCAGACCGCTCATGGTCTCCTTCATGTTCGAATAAGTCGCACGGTCTGCTAGCGTGTATCCCAGTTTTTCGTTGGTCACGGTAAGCGTATCCCCCATACCGGTGCCGGTTCTGACATACCAGTCGCCTTCTGGCGTGATGCTGGCGGCTTTCCAGATTGCCAGTTCCTTGGTGTTGGTACCAGAAGCGTCATCCCGTGAGACAAATGTCGAAGGCACCGCTGCGATGGCCGTGAATGCTTTAACCGCGTCGTTGCCGGCTGTCGTTTTTACCTTAGCTGGATCATCTTTTGGTCCCAAAACGACAAAGTCATTATACATGACATCAAAACGTTCGGTCGCATATCCATCTGCTACGAATTGATCCTCCTGCGCTCTGGCATGAACCAGCAGTACATCGGCTTCACCATTTTTTCCCATTTCAATGGCTTTACCGGTTCCTACCGCAACCACCTTGACCGCAATACCGGTCTGGGATTCAAAATCAGGCAGAATATAATCCAGCAGTCCACTGTCCTGGGTACTCGTGGTGGTTGCCAGAATAATTTCGCCATTGGATCCGGCTTCCTGTTTTTTTTCAGCCGGAGAACAGGCAGCAGCGCTCAATACTATCGCACCGACAAACAACATGATAACCAATACTGACCATTTCTTTTTCATTTTTTTCCTCCTGTTTTTTTATTTTATGGTTTTCACCAGTGGTGACGTCAAACTGTTTTCAAAAAAAATGACCGCAAAAGCGGTCGGAAAATTCTATGAATTCCACCATCCTTTACACATTGGAAAGTATGATCATTTCTAATCATGCTCTGTCGACTGAAAAGCCGTAGCAACCCTTAGGCTTGTCAGTTTGGATTGTATCATCAGTATTCAACTTAATTTGAGTTTAACAAACACCAGCACTTGCATCAATCAGCGCTTGCATCAATCAGCACTTGCACACAATGAATGTTTTTTTTATCTGTTCTGTTTTTTGTGGTACCGGGAATGATTCCCAAGTCTCATTTTTGCACCTCGATGGGATCTCCGGCTTTTACAACGCCGCCTTTGATCACGGCAGTAAAGACGACCTCGTCAGCCAGCGGGCACTGCCCTTCGGCGCTGGATATCTCGCATCCGAAGCATTTCTTGCCGACCTGGCTGATTTCCTGAATCGTCTCCCCGATCTTCAGTCGGGTTCCCACCGGCAGTTCAAACAGGCGGATATCCGCCGTGATGATGTTCTCATTGAATCGGGCACTGCACAGACCATTGGCGCCGATTTCCTCCATGCGCCGGATGCTGTCACGCCCGAACAGGCTTACCTGTCTTTTTTCTTTGCCGCCATGGCGGTCGCCTTCCAGGCCGAAGCCTTCGATGAATCGTCCGGGTCCCTCGAGACGCACGGTTTTTCCCTTGCTCACACTTAAATTAATCGCCTCAACCAGTCCCATCCGGTTCTCCTTCTTCTTTAGTATTCTGCCATTTCACTCTCTGAATTAACTATTATACCGACAATCGGCCGGAAAGCAAAGTCTTTCTTACCAGTTTTATAAACCGATTCTATTCCTGGGGTCTGCTTTCCTATGGGCAGCGGATAAAATTTCTGACCCACAGGCAGTCTGCGCAGGATGGGGTATTGAAATAGCAGTCGTATTTGGTATCTTCGACCAAACTGCATCCGCCTCTCAAATCACAGTCCACACAGGATGGATACTGATTATTATAAACCGTGTTCCAGAAATTCTGATACTCTTTTCCTGCGATGATTTCCTTGAGCGACTTTTCCTTCACATTCCCAAAAGAATATTTTATGACGCGTTTTTTAGAGCCGAAAACGTACTCGTCATAACTGTTCGCCAGGCGATAACAGGACATGACTTCACCACCGGCATTGATGTAGATATAACCTTTATCAATAAAGGTGCAGCGGCGTTCGGTCTTCAATTCCATATCGGGAATGTTGATTTTGATATCCCGGTAGGTGAAAATCTTTTCCAGAAACGCTTTCCCTTCCGGATTCTCATAGCGCGCGTAGAAGATATCATCTTTATCATTTTCAACCAGGGGCATCAGATGCGAAAGGGATAACCGATGAAATCCATAATATCGCATCATGTTGAGGATATCAAACAAAGCTTCAGCATTGCTTTTTGTCAGCACATAGGCAATGCCCACTTTGGGCGTGGATGATCGGGTTCTCTTATGATAATCGGCAAAATATTCAAAGGTTTTAATCAATTGGTTTCTGATGGCCTGGGTATCCTCGTGATATTTGTCAGCCGAGAAATAGACCTCGCTGAAATTTTCGCAGATCAGCTTGGCGTTTTCTTCGCTCATAATCCCATTGCTGGTGATCAGGCGTTCGTACCCCGCAAACATTTCCACTGCCTCTTTAAAATGGGGATACACCGTCGGTTCCCCGATACCGCCGAAAAACACCTGTTCAAGTGCCGGCAGCTCTTTTACCTGTTCCCGGATGGATTTAAGCAAATCCAGATCCATATCGCCCTCAACGGTGTCCCAGGTATGCCGAAAGCACATCTCACAGTCCAGATTGCAGCGATTGGTCAGTTCGATATAAATACGTTTAATCTCCATGTCTTTCCTCACTTACAGCAGCATAAATCCGCCTCTTTCACATTACTTCATGTTCATAAGATAATATGCTGATTATCTTTTGTCAAGACTTATTTAGCTGCCTGCTGCCTTATATCACTTCCACCCCTCAATAAACTGATCCCGTCAAAAATTCTGTCCGGAGCAATCTCACTGTTCATGACCTAATCATACAACATTATTTACCCCTTTTCGATTTCATTAATCTTAAATTTCCAATGTCAATCGCTTAAGATATAAAAAAAAGCTGTGAAAATTCATTTCTGAATCTTCACAGCTCTGTTTTTTAAATGGTGCGAGAGACGGGGGTCGAACCCGTACGCCTTTCGGCACACGCCTCTGAAACGTGCTTGTCTGCCAGTTCCAACACTCTCGCAATATCTTTTTAAGATACTTGAATATATTACATCTTTTCATCACTCTTGTCAAGTATTTTAATCAATTTTCCTGCATTTTTTTAAAATTTCCATACAGCTAATGCCGTTATTCCCAGTTGCAGAACTAAAATCAGCGGAATACCCAGTTTAAAAAGAGCATGTTTTGTTTTATGATGAAAGCAGTGCATCCCCGCCAGTCCGCCGATACTGCCGCCGATCAGGCAAAACCCGATCAGTGTTTTCTCAGGAATCCGCCATTTTGATTTTTTCGAACGTCGTTTGTCTTTCCAGAACAGAAAAAAAGTGACGAGATTAATCGCGGCGAGATATAAAGTTAAGTACAGCGTTAAATTATTCATCTTGATGTCCTTCAAATTGTTGATCATGTCGGCAGCCTGAGAAACCATGAATGTCTTCCGGCTGCCGTCCATTATTATAATCAATGTTTCTTAAACTAATCGATCACGCTTTATCTTTCCATCAAACCAGGATAGAGCGGATATTTTGCCGTCAGGAAAGCGACTTTTTCAAGCGCCAAGTCCAGGTCTTTCTTGATCAGCGCGGCTTCAATCGCATCGGCCACCATTTCCATATCGTCCTCTTTCAGACCTCTTGAGGTAACGGCAGGTGTTCCCACCCGGATACCGCTGGTGACAAAAGGACTTTCCTTGTCATAGGGAATGGCATTCTTGTTGGCAGTGATATTCACTTTGCCTAAAGTCTCATCGGCTTCTTTTCCGGTTAAACCCACTTTGCTGACATCCAGCAGCATCAGGTGATTATCGGTTCCGCCGGATACAATTCTGAAGCCGCGCTTTTCCAGCGCAGCAGCCAGCACTTTGGCATTTTTGACAACCTGTTCCTGATAAGCCTTAAACTCCGGTGTTGCCGCTTCCTTGAAGGCGATCGCCTTTGCCGCAATCACATGTTCCAGCGGACCACCCTGGGTGCCGGGAAAAACGCCTTTGTCGATCTGCTTGGCAAATTCCTTTTTGCATAGAATAATGCCGCCTCTCGGGCCTCTTAACGTTTTGTGCGTCGTGGTGGTGACAAAATCAGCATAGGGCACCGGGCTCTGATGCTGTCCGGCGGCAACAAGTCCGGCAATATGTGCCATATCCACCATCAGATAGCATCCGGCCGCTTTTGTCATTTTGGAAATGCGTTCAAAATCAATGGCTCTCGGATAGGAGCTGGCCCCGACAACAACCAGTTTGGGATGGTGTTCTTTTATCAGTCTCTCTATTTCATCATATTCAATGGTTTCTGTTTCCTGATCCACACCATACGAAATGAAATGAAAATATTTTCCGGAAAGATTGGCCGGACTGCCGTGGGTTAAGTGTCCGCCCTGATCCAGACGCATGCCTAAAACGGTGTCGCCGGGTTCCAGAATAGCCATGTAAACCGCGGTATTGGCCTGAGCACCGGAATGAGGCTGAACATTGGCATGTTCCGCACCGAAGAGCTCTTTAGCTCGGGCAATGGCAATTCGTTCAATCTCGTCCACATGAACACAGCCCCCGTAAAATCGATGACCGGGGGTGCCTTCGGCATATTTATTGGTTAAATGGCTTCCCATCGCGCTCATAACTGCTTCCGACACAAAGTTTTCAGAGGCGATTAACTCTAAATGACTTTGTTGTCGATGTAATTCCTTTTCCATGAGTTCGTAAATCTCAG
This sequence comes from Acetobacterium fimetarium, assembly GCF_014284475.1. Taxonomy (GTDB): domain Bacteria; phylum Bacillota; class Clostridia; order Eubacteriales; family Eubacteriaceae; genus Acetobacterium; species Acetobacterium fimetarium. Next base: position 124,552 of record NZ_WJBC01000007.1, read on the forward strand.
GATCTGCAACCTTCACTTCTTCAAAAAACATATTTTCCTCCATAAAACTCTTTCTTATTGTCATTTCACCGATTTGACAGCCTCTCCAATGATGCGGCAATGCTTTTTATATAACTTGATACTTCTTCAGTCTTTTTCTTGAAATAAAACACGAACATAATACCGGACATTAAAAAAAAGATCAGCAATATCGGGATAATGCTCCAAGCCACACCGGCCATACTATTCATAAATTCATTCATATTGACCTCCAGCAGGCAAAGTGTCTTCATCAGAACGACACTTGTACGGCAATAACATTTTCTATTGTAACACTTTATTGAGACTTTGCAATACATTCGGGTAAACTTTTATTAATTATTCGTTTTATGGATTATTTTTTTCTGTTTTTTATTATCGCAGCGAACACAATTTTTCCTGTCTGATCATTTCCGCGTTTTGCCGGTTTTAATTTACAGGCTTTCGTTCTGATTGATAAATATCCCGGATTTTCCGCCTGATTTCTGAGCCAGGAAGATCTTTTCGATGGTCATTCCCCGATCGATCGCCTTGCACATATCGTAAATCGTCAGTGCGGCGATGGATACGGCCGTCAATGCTTCCATCTCCACCCCGGTCTGGCCGGTGTTTTTTACCGTCGCCTCGATCAGAATCCGTGAGTGCTCCTGATCGATTCCAAAAGCAATGTCGCTTCCTGAAATAAAAATATTATGGCACATCGGGATCAGCTCGGCCGTATGCTTGACTCCCATGATCCCGGCAATTTGGGCAACGCCGAGCACGTCCCCTTTTTTCATTTGCCCGTCGATTATTTTCTGTAGGGTTTCCTTTTGCATCCTGATGGCACCTTTGGCCACCGCCACCCGCTCGGTCACATTTTTTTCAGATACGTCCACCATCCGGCCTCTGCCGGCTTCGTTGAAATGGGTAAACTCCAGATTTTCTTTTTCCATTTTTCAGCCTCCAATCTCATTCATGTTTCTCAACAGCTGCTTTTCATTTTCATTAATATGATGCTGCTCGGGTTTTTCACCGATCGCCTGCAAAAGTATTTCTTCGTAAGTCTTTCCCTCTTTTAGCAGGGCCACAATATCAATCTCTCTGTCGGAATGGAGGCACGGCTTGATCTTGCCGTCCGCAGTGACCCGAATACGATTGCATAATTTGCAGAAATGTTTACTGATCGGATTGATCAGACCCACTTTGCCCTTTGCTCCTGGCAGGCGGTAATATTCGGCTGGTCCTGACTTATCCAATTCAATAACTGGTTCCAGTGCCGGCATCCGTTTTATCACTTCATCGTTGGAAAGATACTTGTTTTCAGCGAACCCGCTGGATTCTCCCAGCGGCATCAGTTCAATGAACCGGACATCCACCTCGTGGTCTTTTGTAAAATTGACGAAGGTCTCGATTTCATCATCATTGAATCCGTTGATGAGAACGGTGTTGATTTTTATCGGATGCATGCCGGCTTCCCGTGCCGCGTCAATGCCCGCCAGCACATCTTCAATCTGCCCCCAGCGGGTGATCTGATGATATTTTTGGGGATCAAATGTATCCAGGCTGATATTCACGCGCTGTAATCCGGCTTTTTTCAGCTCTTTTGCATATTTCGGCAACAGAATGCCATTTGTCGTCATGGTCAGATCCTTTATTCCCGGAATTTTTCCGATCTCCCGGACCAGTTCCACCACTCCTTTTCGCACCAATGGTTCCCCGCCAGTCAGGCGAATCTTGTCGATGCCCAATGAAACACCTGCTTTTACAAGGTCAAGCATTTCTTCAAAAGAAAGGTTTTGAACATGAGCATGTTTCGCCACTCCTTCTTCCGGCATACAATACACGCATCGCAAATTGCACAAATCGGTTATGGAGAGACGCATGTAGTTTATTTTTCTCCCGTAATGATCCTTCATCTGTTTCCTGCTTTCTTCCCTGCATTTTTTGAGTTATTTCTCTCCAGGATATTTAATATATAACCCCGACGTAGCTTTTCTAACAAATTTACGTTATCCCTATTTTAACGATTCCTCCTCCAAAAAACAATGAATAATTAAAGGCTTTAATTATTTCCGCAGAATTGATATACTAGGTACTAAAAAGGAGGCGTCAGATATGTCACGATATGAACGAAATTTTCCGACTTTTTCCCGGGAAGACTTTGAATGTATCCAGAAGGCATCGGTTTGTGTTGTCGGCTGTGGCGGTTTGGGCGGATATATTATTGAAATGCTGGCCCGGGTCGGCATCGGTTCGCTGACCCTGATCGACGGGGATTCTTTTGAGGCTTCCAATCAGAATCGTCAGATTCTGTCGACCGAAGATAATTTGGGAACCCCAAAAGCCGAGGCGGCCGCCGCCCGCGTCAGGCTTATTAACAAAAATGTCAAAACCAGCTTTCACCATGCTTTTTTAACCGCCGAAAACGGCTCCGCCCTTCTCGGCGACTCCGATCTGGTCATGGACGCGTTGGATAATGTACCGGCCCGTTTGCTGATTCAGGCGTTGTGTCGAGAAAAGAACATTCCGTTGATTCATGGCGCCATCGGTGGCTGGTCCGCACAGGTGACCACCGTATTTCCGGGCGACGACACGCTAACCCGACTTTTTGCGGCAGAAAAAGGCTATGACTCAAAAGTATTGGGGAATCCTTCTTTCACGCCCGCCTTGACAGCTTCCATTCAGGTATCGGAAGCGTTGAAAGTGATCACCGGAAAAAAAGAGGAACTGCTGCGCAACCAACTCTTGTATATTGATTTGTTTTCAAATGAATTCTTTACACTGGATATTTAAGGAGGAAAAAAATGTATCGAACAGGAATCATGACCTTGAGCGACAAAGGCTCCCAGGGTCTGCGAGAAGATAAAAGCGGCCCCTTAATTCAGACGATGCTGGAATCATCCGGTATTTATGAAGTGGTAAAAACCATCATTCTCCCCGACGATATCGAGACCATTAAAAACGCTCTGATTGATTGGGCGGACAACGATGATCTGGATTTGATTTTAACCACCGGCGGCACCGGCTTTTCCCAACGGGACTGGACCCCGGAAGCCACGATGGCCGTCTGTGACCGGACGGCCCCGGGGATTCCAGAAGCCATGCGCTACGCCAGCCTGCAGATCACACCCAAAGCGATGCTAAGCCGGGCAGCGGCCGGCATCCGCAAAAAAACGCTGATCATCAATCTTCCCGGCAGTCCGAAAGCGGTTAAAGAAAACCTGGAAGCCATTCTGCCGGCACTGGATCATGGACTGGAAATGCTGCTGAGTTCCGGCTCCGCCGACTGTGGTCAACCCGTCAAATGATATAAAGCCGACAAGGCAAAAAAATACCGACCAATGTTATATCAGGTTGTGCGTCAAAGCGCGCAACTGATTAACAATGGCCGGTATGATGGTTAATTTAGAACCTAAAGTTCCATGCTGTTGAGAATATCACGCAATTGTGCCAGTTCGTCGGCTGTCAGCGTAATTCCCTTTCTCATTTTTTCATGATCCGCATTCCAGTCCCGCAGATCATACTTGGGGTCGCGTTCATTCCAGCTGACCAGATTCAATTCTTTTTGCCATCCATTTGGCAATTCACTCAATACGCCGATTTCTTCTACAATTTTAAAAGTAATTGCTGCCATTTTATCCTCGCTCTTTATCGTAATAATTCGTCCAGTTTTCCACTGGAATCAATCGCTTTAAGTTCAGAAAAGCCGCCAATAAATGTCTCGCCGATAAAAATAAAAGGCACGGTACGCTGGCCCGTCTGTTCTTCCAGACGCCGCCTTGTGTTTTCATCATCATAAATCTCGATGTCTGTATACTTCAGACCTTTACCATCCAGAAGCTTTTTCGCATGATTGCAGTACGGACAAAACGCCCAGGTATATAACTTTATCTCCTTTTCCATCGGTCATCCTTTCTAACTATTCCAGTTTAAATCCATCCATATTGTTTCATTTTAAACCTTATTCGCCAACTGTCAATAAATAATTCTTAAATATTTGTAGAATTATTCGCTTATTTATCGTATTATTATTGTATCGAAAAAAAATAAGGAGATCAAGATGCAAAATGTAACCGTAGTGGATCATCCACTCATCACCCACAAATTAACTCACCTTCGGAAGATTGAAACCCCTTCCCGGGAATTCAGAGAACTGGTAAAGGAACTGTCCAGCCTGATGGCATGGGAAGTGACCAAGAATTTCCCACTGAAAGAAATCGACATTGAAACCCCGATCTGTAAAACAACACAGAAAGTTCTGGCTGAAAAAGACGTGGTCATTGTCCCGATTCTGCGCGCCGGTTTGGGCATGGTTGAAGGCTTCACCAATATTATCCCCAAGGCAAAGATCGGCCATATCGGTCTTTACCGGGACCCGGAAACCCTGGAAGCCGTTGAGTACTATAAAAAACTGCCAACCGATATTGCCGAAAGAGAAGCGATTATCGTTGATCCGATGCTCGCTACCGGTGTTTCTGTCATCCATACCATCCGACTTTTGAAAGAAGCCCATTGTCCCAACATCAAAGTTGTTCATATTCTTGCCTGTCCCGAAGGGCTCAAAGCGGTGACGACAGCTTACCCGGACATCCCGATCTTCTGTGCTGCCATCGATGATCACCTTAACGAACATGCCTATATCGTTCCCGGTTTGGGCGATGCCGGCGACCGACTATTCGGTACAAAATAAGTCAGATTACATTTTAATATTTAGTAATATAATTGGAGGCTGCCATGAAACGATCAGGATATAATTTGTTTACAGCAATTGCACTTATCGTTGGAGTCGTCGTTGGATCCGGTATATTTTTTAAAAGCGATAATATTCTTATCGCCACCGGTGGAAATGTCTTTCTGGGAATACTCATTTTTGTCGTCGCTGCAATCAGCATCGTCTTTGGATGCCTGACCATTGCCGAGCTTGCCGCAAGAACCGACCTTCCCGGCGGTATTCTCACCTACGCCAAAGAATTCATCAGTCCAAGTATCGGCTCCGCTTATGGCTGGTTCCAGACGTTTATTTATCTGCCGACCATCACCGCCATTTTGGCCTGGGTATCCGGCATTTACTTCTGTATTCTGTTTAATGTGGAGCAAACGCTGGAAATCCAGATTTTAACGGGGATCGGCTGCTTTACTGTTTTGTATATCACCAACATCCTTTCCGCTAAAATCGGCGGACAGTTTCAAAGCCTTGCGATGATCATCAAACTCTTCCCGCTGATTCTGATCGGCGTTGCCGGTTTGCTATTCGGCGGAAGCGGTGACTACTTTACCAATGAAGCCCTCTCCTAGGTCGCCTCCACCGGATGGCTTGGCGCGATTGCGCCCATTGCTTTTTCTTTTGATGGCTGGATTATTTCCACCGCCGTCGCCTATGAAATAAAAAACAGCAAACGCAACCTGCCGCTGGCGCTTACAATCAGCCCCATCGTGATCCTGGTGCTCTATGTGATTTATTTTATCGGCATTTCCAACCTGATCGGGCCCACTGCCATCATGGAAATGGGCGATGCACATCTGGATTATGCCGCCACGATGATTTTTGGTGCTGGCGGCGCAAAAATAGCCATGCTGTTTGTGTTTATCTCTGTTCTCGGCACCCTGAACGGATTGATTATGGGGATGATCCGGCTGCCCTACGCCCTTGGCCTGGATAACATGATTCCAAAGGCGAAAAGCCTGGCAAAAATATCTCCCCGATTCAATTTTCCGGTTAATTCAGCCCTCTTCGCTTTGATCATTGTGGCGTTCTGGCTGATAGTTCACTATTTCACCCAGAAATTCTCATTGTTCCCGAATTCAGATATTTCGGAAATTGCCATCGTTGCCAGCTATCTGCTGTACCTCGGTCTTTATTATAAGGTTTTTGATTTATGGCGAAAGAAGCAAATCAAGAGCGTCTTTCGGGGCCTGATCTGTCCGATCCTCGCTTCCATCGGATCGTTGATTATTTTCTCGGGCGGCCTTCAAAACCCGCTGTTCGGACTGTATCTGCTGATCTGCCTGATCGCCTTCGGATCCGGCTATCTCTACCACCGCTTTTTTGTCTTAAAAAAATAAAAGTATTTTTTTATTTTTATGTTAGTTTTAAACAAATGGGGTATATAGTTTGTATATAGCTTTTCTCCTCAAAGCATATACAACAGAAAGAAAGGCCATCTCCTGGTTGGGATGGCCTTTCTTTCTGTTGTAACTTTAATTCAGACGTAAATGATGTTGACTTCTTTATTGAAGCTGCGCAGCAAATCGATGAGTTCCTGAGTAATTCGCCATTTTGTGCTTAATTCCTCTGGAAAATCGGGATTCTGATGATCCGGATTGATTGAATTCCCCATGATGATGTCAATGGTCGTGCATTTGTTGATCAGATAGTCAGCCAGCATCGAAGCCCCGTTTTTTTCTTTAAAGATCTCATGTCCGACATTGTTTTTTTTGTATTCATTCAGCAATCGCACCGTTTCCCTGATCGTCAGGACGCCTTCGGTCACCAAATCCACACTTTTCATATAGCCGACAGGCGGTACTCTTTCCGAAATAGTGGAAAGATCGATTTCGATTTCTTCGCCGTACTCCCGCGAAACAATATTTCCGGCCGTGCCACCACAGACTATTTTTTTCCCCCGGGCCTTATCCAGCAGCCGCTTCACTTCAGCATCCTTGGACATGTCAAGCGGCGGACCGGAAAATATTGTCAGATATTTTCGTTCCTCAGCCCTGATCACCACCACGGTGGTATCATCCCCTGGTTCCTCGCCGTAAAGATTATAGCAGGTGTCGATCAGCGCCATGGAAATTTCTTTTGCATTTTTATTTTCATAGGTCCGGGCCAATAAATAATCCGAGGCTTCTTCCCACTGCCAGCCAAAGTTCAGAAAATTCCCGATGCCCGCATGAATGACGCCGTCACTGAAGAAAGCCATGATGTCATCTTTTTCAATTTCGATCGTCGTTTCAAAAACCGATTTTTCCTGAAACTGAATCGGCTTCCGGTCCAGTTCGATGATCTCTCCATCGCGAATGTATACCAGCGGCGGATTGTCAAATTCAAGTATATAGGCGGTTCGGTTGCGGAAAACCTGTACGATGGTAAAAGTGGAATAAGCCAGCTTGCGCACCTGGCATTTTGGCAGTGTGGCTTCCAGTGTTTCAAGCACATCCATGATGCCCATTTTTTCTTCCAGCATCGTCGCGGCAATGGTTGACGTCATCGTTGCCAGAATATTGGCTTTGACACCACTGCCCAGGCCATCAGCCAATACCACGATGACGCTTTCGTCGTTGATTCGAACTTCGACATTGTCGCCACAGAGTTCTTCGTGAACCTTGTTGACACTGTCGTGGGCGATATCCATAAATAACGGCATTACAGTTCATCCTCCCGATTTCCCACAATTTTCTGCAGTTTTGTCAAGGTCACCTTGGTTTCAGCCGTTGTTTCCCCCAATAGTCCTGCGATTTCATGCGCAACCCGCATTTGTTTGTCGATAACCCGCTGCGCCATGCCCAGTGTTTCTTCCTGTATTTTGAGAAACGCCTGTTCCTGCCGTTCCTGTTTGGTGATGTCAACAAATATCCCCATGTACAGTTCCTGCTCGGGAATGTAAGTCAGTATTTCCATAAAAACAAGGTTTTCGCGTTCATAGACGCCTTTTCCCGTGTAGAGGCAGTTGACTTCCGGATTCAGCTTCTTGAACGGTTCGTAATCCAGCGCTTCCATGAAGTTGTAATGGAAAACATCGCCCTTACTGACCTTGAAAAGTCTTTCCGCCGCGCCGTTGAACTCAATAATGCGGTAGTTTTTATCCAGAATGGCAATGGCATTCGGCGTTGTTGTCACAATGATATTGGAGATGGCTTCATTCTGACTCGAGATCAGCGGCAGACACATTTCTATTTCTGCCATATTCCAGTAGACAGCTCGGGCTTTGTCCCGACAGGTATCATAGCCGCAGGTGCCGCAGTTGAGTTCATCCCGTTTGCTGAATTTTGACATCTGTCTCATAATTTTTTCCAGCTCTTCTTCCGGCACTTCACCGAGATGGTGCACCGGTCGTTTTTGAAAGTGTCTTCTGGTATCAATTTCAGGGAGTTTTTCAGCTGTAACTTTGTTCCGGTTCATGTCAATGTAGGTTTGGAGCATCTCCACCTTTTCAAATTTGGATAATAAGCTGTGAATATTGCCAGGTCCGTTAATGCAGCCTTCTTCACATGCGTTCATTTCGATCCAATAGTTTTTGTCCAAATTATGTATTTCATCCATAAACTGAATGCAATCTTCAACCCCGTCGATCTGCAGGATTCTCCGGCTGCCATCCAGACCTTCAACACAACTTTTTGACAGGCCGCCGATTTGCGGATATAACCGGCCGACGTTTGATCCGATGACATCGAATGCTTCCACATCTGCTTTGGTGGCATCAATGCATTCTCTTTTCATCCATGTATCAATTTCATCAAATGTCAGGACCGCATCGATAATTCCGCTGACCTCTTTTTCAAGCACTTCCATTTTTTTTGCGAGACAAGCCCCGGCAAAGACGATCTTCGCATCAGGATATTTTTCCCGCAGAATTTTCCCGTGAGCAATCATCGGTGAAACCTCTTTGCTCAAAGCGGAAACATATTGCGGATAATAAATTTCGATCAGGTTTTTGATCGCCGCACAGGAGGAGGCAATCACAAACTGTCTGTCGCTGTAATAATCTTTGATATAGGAATCAGCGACCACATCTCCGCCAACCGATGTTTCTTCAATCACAGTAAATCCCAATGCTCTGAGCGCGCCGAGATACCGTCTGGGGTGATCCATATAATAAGCAGACGGAAAAACCCCCGACAAACTCAAGACGACTTGTTCATTTTTTAGCCATTGTTTCACAAGTGAAACATCGCTTTTTATTTCCTTTGCGTTATGAGGGCAGATTTTAATACAGTTACCGCACCCAATGCACATCGATTCAATAATCTGCGCATGTTTGTCCTTCAGCTTGATCGCTTTGATCGGACAATTCCGAATACACTTATAACAATTCCGACATTTCTCTTTTGAAAAATTAATAATACCCAATTAATTCTCTCCTATTATCTGATCGAAAATTTTTCCCACATTCTCCATCGAAACAGCATAAATAACATCATTATGCTCTACCGAAACACCATCCGCACAATGCCCCATACAGAATGACCCAACCAGTTCGACCTCGTCCTTTAAACCACGCTCATCGATCAGCCGATTGAATGCCTGGACCACCTTGTAGGACCCATTGACATGGCAGGCACTGCCAACACAAACTCTTATTGTTTTCATTTCGCGTTCCTCTTCCAAAATTCTGATTACTTCATGTTATCACCAGAAAATTTGACTGTCAACGTTTCAATCTGAAATTCCCGAATTTACCATAAATATTTCTGTTCAAACTTTCCTTCTACCTTGACGTTAGCCGTATTATTTGATAGAATCAGACTAGTTGAATATTGTTTTTTTTCGAGAAAAATGAACAATCCGGCTATTTCAGTGTTTTTATTTTTAAGTGAATCGCATATCATTAACAATACCCATAATAACGCCCAGTAAAAATGAAGATATTTATGTAATTCAGACTGTTTTGGAAGCAGTCATTTTATTTTTTTCACGTGTTATTTCGTGACGTCAAGTCGAAAACTGCTTAATACGGGTCTGTTAAATTACAAAACACACTGACAATCGCCATTAAATACAACTGAATATAACGATGCTCAACTTTCCCAGCTCTAAAATTCAGCTAAGACCTTAAAACAACACACTCTGCTACTTCTGAAAAACAGAAGTTGACAGAAAAATGCACCCAACGTCTGATATAATGTAGATGCAAACCAAACAAAAATCAGACAGGAAAGGTGCATACCACTATGATAAACCAAAACAACCCATCCTGCCAGTTTCAATGCTTTAAAAGCTTTTAAAGCATTGAAACTGGCAGGATTACTCAGAGATTCCGGCATCCGCAAAGCACAGGGCATAAAAGTTACCCAAGTTTTCGAATTGCTGTTACTCCTTGCGTTTCAGGGAAAAAATCTGTATCGTTACCTGGATTCAAAATATCAGGAAACAGCGGCATCCAAAAATACATACTATCGGTTTTTGAATACCTCAACTTACAACTGGCGACGGTTTCTGACATTGCTGTCTGCTAAAGTCATTTCGTCATTCAGTCGATTGACTCGTCCGGATCGGATTAAGGTTTTTGTTCTTGATGATTCGGTTATCAGCCGGAACCGGAGCAAGCATGTTGAATTGCTGGCTAATCTCTATGACCACGCCGACCATCGCTTCATCAAAGGCTTTACCATGCTGGCTCTTGGCTGGACCGATGGTTACAGTTTTGTTCCAACCGATTTTGCGATGATGTCATCCGCCAGCAAAGCAAATCGGATACAAGAAGTTTCCGAAGCAATTGACAAACGCACCAGTGGTTACAAACGTCGAAGCGAAGCCATCAAAAAGAAAACAGATGTTGCTATCCAAATGATCAAGAACGCTCTAAAGCAAGGCGTTCAGGCAGATTATGTCTTAATGGATACCTGGTTTACCCATGAACCGATGATTCGTTCCATTCTGGATGAAGGTCTGGATGTGATTGGGATGGTCAAGCAGTTAAAACAACGTTATCACTACAAAGAAGGATTTTATACCCTTCCAGAGTTGCGCAAACTCCTACCTGAACATACACCCGGAAACCAGTTTGGTTCCATCATTGTAAAAA
>NZ_WJBC01000008.1 GCF_014284475.1 Acetobacterium fimetarium
CGTCATTGATAAATTGTTTGTAGTATTCTGTTTTGAAATAAAAAAAGACGATAACAGGTAAAACCCGTTATCGTCATTGATAATCTTTTTGGTGCTTAAAATCCTGTTTCAAAAGAACCATCATCCTCGATGCCGTTTGAACAATCTCTTAAGATGTTTTTGATTATAGCATCCCAAAACGCCTCTGTCAATAAGCATTTTGAACTTTTTTCATGATTGTAGCTATGAAAACGATTTTCTTTTTATTTCCGGTATTCACAGATGTCATTTGAACAAACCACGCAGTCATGATCTTTTTTCGCCAGTTCGATGTCCTTGTCGGCACCGTAAAGATAGCCCAGTGTTTTGACCGGATTATACATATACCCTTCCGTGATGTCGACCGCCATGAGCTTTCGGCCGTTAACTTGTTCCAGAATATCTTTCTGAAAACTGATGGGGATCAATGAATCATCCGGTGAATAACGCATCGTCATTGCGTAGCCGTTTTTTCTGAATACTTCTTCTTTGATGATCGCGTAATAATCATTGGAAGCATTGAATACCAGAATGTCTGCGATGCTGTCAATCATCAGACCTTTCAGAAAATCCTTTTCCTGAAAATAAGCATTCGATCTTTCTGAAATTCCAGATCCCAGCGTCACCATACAGTAAACAATATGACTGACGCCGGATAATCTCTGATGCAGTTTTTCTGCTGCATCATTTGCTCGCAATTGAAAGGTTCCCTGAATATTCAATAATTCCGGCAGTTTCTCGAGGATATCCTGATAAGACCGCAGGAACTTCCGGTACAGCGGATTTTTTTCGGTAACTTTCATCCGCGCAAATAATTCTGACTGATCGATCCGATAGGGAATCTGCGTCACGTTATTCATACTTCTACCCTCCTCATTTCTCTTCTTGAAATTGATAACCGTTGTGTTCTATTTCAACTGGTTCCCGTGATGCTACCTGATTTCACACGAAATCCCTGCAAAATATTTCTCCCACAGTCGATGAAATTCGCTGATGATCCGAATCCCGACCGATGAAATAATTACGATTTCGGTCTCGGAAACGGATTCATTCCATGAATTCATCACGGCGAAATTATTGACGCAGCTGATCTCGAAATTTCCCTGATCCGTTTGTACAAATCCTTTGATACGATGGGCTGAGCTTTTAATTTCGTCCAGGAATAATCTGAGCTGCTGCATGTTCAAAGTGGCGGTTGTTCTTAGAACCGATGTTTTCAGTCTGGATTCCCAGGTATTGCCGGTTTCCTTGTCAGCGATCTGTTTTGCCCCGCCCATGGTTTCAACCAGCGCTCTGACCGGTACTTCACAGAAAGATGTTCTGAAAATTTCAGCGGCCGGATTAATTGCTGTTATTTTTGCTTCAATTTCTTTTAAAACATCCGGCTCCTGAAGATCTGATTTATTGACAATAACCGCATTGGCATAAAACACCTGTCTTTCAAGTGCCGGAATCAGATCCAGCTGATCAAGAAAATACAGTCCGTCGGCGATGCAGATTGAACCGCGATAATCATAACTTTTTTGGGCGATTTTTGTTGTGGTTTCCAGAATGGTTTGCATATTCGATGGATCGGCCACGCCTGAAGATTCAATAAAGACAGTTTCCAAATCATAGTTGAGAAACTCTGCCAGTCCTTTAATGAAATTTTCTTTGAGACAGGCACAGAATATTGATCCATTGGTCAGTTCAATCAGATCAAAATCCTGAGTGCTGATGAGTTTCCCGTCAATACTCACCTCGCCAAACTCGTTCATCAGCACACCCATTTTTGTGCCGGCATATTCTTTCAGCAGATTTTGCAGCAGCGTCGTCTTTCCCGCCCCCAAAAACCCCGTTATTAAAACAAGTTTCATCTTGATATATCTTCCTTTCATTTCAGTGAAGTCACCTGATTAATTAAAAGGGCTTCTGCCCAACAGCCTGTCGCTGTTTTACAAAAGCCCTTTTAAGAATGAATCTGATCGGAGTTTAGGCTGCTTTTTTATAAAGCAACGTCACCTCTTTCGCCAGTTCTGATTCGAATACACTCTTCAACGGATTTGACAAAGATTTTTCCGTCGCCAATTTCTCCCGTTCGGGCTACATCCATGATCACTTTAATGGTATCTTCGACCTTTTCATCTGCTACCACAATTTTGATTTCGATTTTTGGAATCATGTTCATAATAACCGATGTTCCCCGGTTATGGGCTGTCCAGCCATGCTGATTGCCGCATCCCAAAACCTGTCGAACATTCAATCCATTAATTTTATATTTCAGAAATGCATCCTTCAATGGTTCCAATTTTTCCGGACGAATAATTGCTTCGACTAATTTCATTTCATTATCCTTTCTTGAATCATCTTTTAATAGGCCAATTGTGCAATATAAACTTTATTGATCAATGCCAGAAAAAGCGGGGTAAGCTTCTTCGCTGTGTTCACTGATATCCAGACCAAGGGCCTCTTCTTCCGGTGATACGCGAACTTTCATGACCTTCTTCAAGACAAACATAATCAATGCTGTCATTGCTCCAGAATAGAGGACTGATATACAAATCGCCATCAGCTGAGCGGTAATCAGTTGGGTATCGCCAAAAACCAGGCCATTCCATTGAGCAACTGGATTGATGGCCGTTTGAGCAAACAGACCGGTTGCAATACCGCCCCAGATTCCGCCAATGCCGTGGCAGCCAAATGCATCCAACGCATCATCGTAGCCGAATTTCTGTTTGATAACGGTCATTGCTGTAAAGCAGATCGGGCTGACCAGGCCACCGATAATCAGGGCTGACCAGAAAGGAACAAAACCAGCCGCTGGGGTAATGGCAACCAGTCCAACAATGGCACCGGTAACTGCACCCATAACCGTAACCTTCTTAAATAGAACGGTCTCTATCAACATCCAGGTTAACATAGCCGCTCCTGACGAGATCACTGAGTTGGTAACTGCCTGAACCGCCAGGCCATTTGCACCCAATGCACAGCCGCCGTTGAAAGCAAACCATCCCGCCCATAATATCGAACCGCCGATAAAGAATAACGGAATGTTGTGTGGATGGTAAGCCTGGATGCCATATCCTTTTCTTGAACCGAGGATGATACAGGCAACTAATCCGGAAACACCGGAACTGATATGAATAACATTCCCGCCGGCAAAGTCAACGGCGCCGAGGCCGAGGATTAAGCCGCCTTCTCCCCAAACCATATGGGCCAGTGGATAATAGACAAGCAACAGCCAGAATGCTACAAAAACGAAGATGGCGGGAAATTTCATTCTTCCAGAAAGTGATCCGACAATGATGGCTGGTGTGATAATGCAGAACACGAGTTGGAAAATGGCAAACAGCGCGCTGGGAATGTTGGCGGCATAGAAGCCGGCTTCGGTGCTGCTGGTATTATTGAAAAATGCATAACTCAAATCACCGATGAATCCGAAACCGCCGGCATCCGGTGCAAACGCCAGTGAATAACCGAAGGCAAACCACATCACAATTGCCAGGCCACAGCAAAACACAACGGACATTAACGTGTTGACGGTATTCTTTCTGCGAACCATCCCTCCGTAAAACATGGCCAGACCGGGGGTCATAAAAAATACGAGCATCGTACAGATTAGAACAAATGCAACATCTCCTGAATTAATCATTTTAACTCCTCTTTTCTTAATTATTTCTATATTTCAATAATGAGGTACGGTTGAATTGGAAACCCTCATTTTTATTGTTTTCAGATTAACGGACCGACTACCGCCAGCAATTCTTCCCGACTGGGAATAATTGAAGACCATTTTAATTCACCGTTGATGTACAGTGACGGCAGATGCTCCACGCCCATTTTTTTTGTCCGGGCAATGTCTTCTTTGATGGTGTATTTATATTCCATAACATCTACTTTATCGCCAAATTCTTCTTTCGCCAGCAGCGCCGCCTTGACCATGTAAGTACATGCCGCACAGGTCGCTGCATCCAGGGTAAATGCTTCGATCAGCGGTCGCTCAAGATGATCATAATCCGGCAAATCCACATCAATGGTGTCATCCACAGCTTCGTAATTTTTGATCATTTCCCGAACATCATCCGTCTGTTTGACGGCCTGTACGCAGGCAATCGTATTTTCAATAGGGACGCTGTACGGCATATCACAGCCGGGACTGACGATTAAATTCTCATGGCTGATGTTGTCCAGCATTTCAACAACATATTTCATGTTATCCTGTTGATTTCCAAACAGCATGACCGTGGTCAACGGAATATTACCGCCCATCGCAATCCCATACTGGTCTGTAATTTTTTTGGCTTCCGCGATATTGACATTTTCATCCACTGAGATCCCGTCGGCATGGGTTCTGCACATCACATCCATTTGAATCGTGGCATCGCCACAGACGAAAAAGGAACTGAGCACGCCCTGGCTTTTGATATTGTCAAAAACTGCGGTGAATGAATCCAGGAATAATTTTTCGATCGCTTTTGGTGAAATCTGGCTGATGATCGGATCCACAACGCCAATGACATCCATGCCCGCTTCGATATAGTAGTTGGACATCGCGATACAGACTTCGGCACAGAACTCAACCATTTGCGCCGCAAATTCCTTGTCTTTGATGATATCCATGAAAAATTCACTGCCACGGATATGCGAAGCCAGGGTAACCGGTCCGCAGATCAAACCATATAATGCCACCTGATCGCCAATTTCTTCTTTCAGCCGATGCATGACATCGAGCACCATCGGAATCCGTCCGTCTGTTTTCTTTGGTATTTTGCATTTACAGGGAATCACTTTATCACCTGAGTAGGGATGAGCAACAACGGAAGGGGGATTATCCTCTGCCCACAGCAACTCGCAGCCCATGATTTCGGCTTCAATCTGCAGATCGAACATCACCGGCATCCCGTCAGGCGTATACATTTTGTTAACCTCCATCAGAGATTCAAACAGTTTATCGCCGTCCACCAATATTTCTTTGGCCGTGTAGCCTTTAAGAATACCTGCGTGGACCCCCGCAAACGGAACCCAGGGAATGCCGTCTACCTTTTCATGTCTCAATGTTTTTAAAATCAAATCTTTTCCCATCATACACCTCCATAATTTTCTTGATATTTATAAATAACCACTCGCTTGAGCATCTATTTTTTACGCTTACACCGCCGTCGGCAGCTTGATTTATCGCTGTCTTCCGTCATAGAAAACGGTTGTTGAATACTTCGCCAGTTTCCAGTCCGGGATGCCGCACCGGGGACAGGCTTTCATATACCATCGATTCCGCAGCCATCGGGCGCTGCGGCTGTTTTTTGAATCTCGGACCGTAAAGGTTTCCCCGCAGAAAGTCGTAATGACCGCAAGGTCGCCATTCCGATCAATCGACTTGATGCTGTGCAGCATCCCCGACTTGGATGGCCAAAGTTTTATTTTATTGACGACTTTGAACAACCCCTGATTTTTTGAAATATATCTTTTGGTCAGTTTCTCTCGGTCCGTCGCATGGGTTGCTTTTTTTTCAGTTTCCGTGTTTACTTTCAAAACAGTATCCATTGCTGCCTCCTTACGAAACCGCGCAGAGCATGGTTGCCACGCCAAGTTCCAACAGATTGTGGATGATCCGATCGGCATTTTCTGCCGCCTCAGCTGCCACTCCCAAAGGCACGCCAGGTGCTGAAATAATGGTTTCATCGGTCACGTTTTTTGTTTTTATAAGATTGGCCGCCGGTGTGGCATCTAATATGTATTGATAATGACGAGCTGCCCAATCGTCTGCGAGTTTTATTTCGGGATATTTTTTTTGGCATTGTGCGGCTTTTGGTTTGTCACATTCAGCCAGTACGATCTGAACATTCTTTTCCAATAAGAACTCAATCGCCGCCTGGCCCACCGGACCGGCACCTAAAACAAGCACTTCCATTGCTGCATTTTGTTCGGCAGCCAGGTATAGCGCAGCTGCAAACCCTCTGCCGGTTGCCGCGCCATTGTCAGAGTAGCTCCGCTTGTGTAAGTGGAAGGCACTAAACACGTCGTCATCGGCCATAAAAACAATCGCCGCTTGATGGTCAAACGCTTCCTGAATTCCGCCGATGTCTGTCTTTGTTGTTGTAAACGCGTCTGTCCCCAAATGAATCAGAATTTCTTTGACTTTTTCAGAAAACCCATCGATAATGCCCAACCCGGTGGTGATCGGCACAACAGCAACTTTCGTTTGCCGCAGCGGAAGCTCTTTGCTCATCGCAAAAGCGCCGATTTCAAGCAGTGAATGGCCGGTTGATTCTCGCAAGCGCTGATCAAGATGATTCAGGTTGCTGTCGATCGACTCGATATCTTTTTTTACCAGACGTGTCATAGTACGGCCTCCTTGATGCAGTAATTTTCGTCAATCTGTGATTGAATTTTTGCAAATACCTGATCAAATTTCAGATAGGCCTTTTTTTCTGTCGCTGCTGTAATAATCACGGTCGCCACCCACGCCGTTTTTCCGGGTTCATAATTTGTAATGGCTTCATCAGCTCCGAAAAATCCATCAATCACTTTCAGCGGACCGGCGCTGCCCATGATTTTTTCGCCAAGTACGCAACAGCCATTGCTGTTGACCATAACCTGCTGATAGAGACAAACTTTTTTACTGCTGATTGCAACTTTTCTGACGTTGCCCTCAATCGCCTCCGCCATCAGCTCGATCATGTTAATGCCAGTGGAATGATAAACGGATATCGGTGTCTGGCTGGGCAAGCGGGCGTCGATTTCCAGTACTTTGAATTGACCGTTATCCAGGATGACCTCGATATCGAAAATCCCGTTTATCTGAATAATCTCAGCCATCTCTTCGGCAATTCTAACGAATTCTTTTTTTAGATCTTCCGAAACAGATGCCGGTGCCACTACCCGTTTACAGTCATAATCGTCATCAATAATGATTTCGGTTATCTGGAGAACATTGTATGACCGCCCGTTTCCAATGACTTCAAGGGAATAGGATCGGCCTTCCAGATACTCCTGGATAACATAGTTGCCGTTCAGGTATTCAACATTTTGTTCAAGATCTTTTCTTGAATTGATTTTCACTACACCCTCGCTGCCGCTGCGGTTACTTGGTTTAACAATCACCGGGTAGGAACAGGCCGGGTATTGCCGCGGTGCCGGTATTTTTTTTGTCTGGAATAAACGGTCCGACTTTATTTTTGACGACGAAATATCATACGCTTTCTGATCATAAACCATCGGGGTACCGGTTATTTTTTGATAGCTCAACAATTTTTCCAGTACCGCTCGGTTTTCCATCGCCGGAATGACCAAATCAACATTTCTGAATAACTGAACCATCGCCCCTTCATTCATGGCGTCCAGACAAAGAAATTTATCACACATTGCAGCTGCCGGCGCCTGATCATTTTTATCAACGAGCAGGCTGAGCCAGCCCGCTTTTTTTGATAAATATGCCGCTTCGACACCCTGCAGTTTTCCGCCAACAATTAATATCTTCATCACGATGCTCCCTGTTCTAATTTTTCACAATCCTGTTTTGCTTTTTCCTGTTCAAGAAACGCTTCATATTCAGCTGTTGTCGCCAGAGTTAAGCCGCACGCCTCAAGGGTCGGCATAATTTTTGGCAGCGAACGACTGCCATCGTCAATATCCAGCGAGCTCTGGGATACTCCGGCCAAGCCTTCCTGCGGTGGAATGATGGAGGTCACCACATTGGCACCGGCCATCAGACGATCCGCGAGTCCGATCAGCCCCTCAACATCCAGGGATGCCGGAATCAGTTTGTCCGGATAAAGCAGCCGCAGCACGCTGATGTTCAGCAGCTCATTCCGGCTGTCTGTTGGTGTCAGGTTTTCCAGCGGTGTCCCTTTCTGCGGAACAAAGGTCATCGTTCTTACCTGTGATACACCCAGACTGCCCATTTCCAACATCGCTGTCGCCCGGTCTTCAATGGTATCGCCGATTCCGGTCAGCAGTCCTTCTTCCAGCAGAAAACCTTTCGCGCGCGCCTTTCTTTTTTTGTTCATTCTCTGGTCAAAATCCTGGTTCAGCCGCATCTTCCGGTAAAGCTCGCGGTTGTAGGTTTCCTGATATAAGGCGTACCAACTCACACCTGCATCCATGAACTTATCGAGCAGTTGCTCACTGACTTTTCCCGGTGAAATCATCACCGGCAACCCGGTAGACTCTTTAACTGCTTTCACCATCTCCAGGAAATAATCCGGATTCGTTAAGAAAAGGTCATCTTCACCCATTGTCAAATCGATCAGATGGACGCCGGATTCTGCCAGGGCTTTCGACAAATCAATAATCTCATCCCGATTTTTCCGGTACCGCAATGATTGGGCATTGGAATACCGGTAAAAACAGAATGTGCATTCATTATGGCAAAAGGTGGAAAAATAAACAAAACCGTAAGCAAAAATTCTGTTGTCGAAGTACCGTGTTCTTAACATTCTGGCTGCTTCATGAATGCGCTTGATCTCGTCCTTATCTCTCTGTGATAAAAGAAAAACGACTTCTTCAAAATTCAATTTCTTTTCAGCCAACGCCTTTTCTAAAATTTCATCTATTTTTTTCATCGGTTCGCACCTTTCTTTCTATTTTATATTCAGTCTTACACCATCAAGATAGGCAATGCTTTTTGCGAGGGCATGAATATTGTTTTTCTGCTCTCGAATCATCAGCAGCCGTTCCAGGCCGAACCCGATGCCAACCCAGGAATCCGTAATTCCCCAAGCGGCGTCCAGCGGATGTGACCCTTTTGAACTGGAACCGAGTTCCAGGCCGTTTTTTACAACATCGATGGTATTTCCATAGACGACCGAGTCTTCCTCTTCAAATTCATAATCCTCAATCCTGAGGGTTTTCAATACCAGATCCGACAATTCCCGGATTCGATTATCCCGGTTGCCAATAGCCGTTCCCCATTCCACAAGATTCAGCATTGTAAATTCATTCAGATGACTTTTTCCCTGGGATTCTTTTCTGAAGCAGGAGCCGATTTCAAAAATACGCACCGGCTTCTCCCAAATATTGAGGAGGTCTTTGGAAACGGAATAAAGATTTGGCGCCAGCATCGGTCGCAGGCATTTATTCTTGTCCACCCAGAAAACCTGAGTATGCAGCGCATGGTCATCATCGATGGTCATGCGTTCCAGAAACTTCTTTGAAATAATGGTTGGTGTCACGACCTGGACAAACCCTTCGCTCGTCAGAGCTTCAACCAGCTGTTCCTGTACTTTGCACAGCATCGGTCTTCGATCACCGGTGCGTAATGTATTCAAATTCTTTTTGGCTTCCAAAACCAGGGCTTTTTCCAGCCTTTTAAACTCAGCTTCTCTTTGAGCCGTGCTTTCAAAACAATAACCCGCTTCGATGTTTCCCCCAAGTGCTTTCAACCGCTCCAGTTGACTGGATGTCATTTCAATTTTCATTTTTTTTACCATGATCCTTTCCTCTATTGATGAAACAAGCCCTCTGCTTGCACTTTTTCTGATGTCTGAAACCGGATCCCTGATAAATTTATGATGATAAGACTCATTAATTGATTAATTTGGCGGAGAGTTCGGGAGTTGCACCCGACTGCACGGATTTAGAGTCCAAGCAATCACTACGATTCACCCTCCATGATGATGCATCTGAACCTGATTGGCAGACCAAGCTGCAACATACCTATGTCACAGCTCTTTCATCTGCCAGTCCGGCTTTTGATGCATTATTTTTTGTATTAACTCCAGTAGGTTAAACCTAAATCTGTCAATACTTTTACCGCTTCATCATAAATATCTAAGTATTCCTGAGTCGGTTCAATTTTCAATGTGTCATAACATTCAGAAAATGATTTGCCTACAGGAGCTGTTTTATAATCTTTTTCATAAATGCTGATCAGTTTATCAAGTAAAATATTAACCTCAGCAACATCCATTCCGGCAACGGCATGGGCAGCTTCACCCATCATTCGTGCTTCCATTCCGGTAAAGAAGTCTGTCGAGACGCCTTTTGCGGCGGCAACGCCGGAGAGAACTTCACGTCCGCTCATGGTATCAGTGATTGCCTGGGCGGCGGTTTCCAACAGACACATCACGGTACATGGACCGGCTGCGGTGTAATATTGGTTTCCTAACATCAAGTGTGAATTGGCTTCCACTGCCATTGCTGCGTGAGCGGCGACGGCCAGGGTTTCTCTTGCTGTTGTGATACCCCAGCGAACATGAACCGGCCCATCCAAGTGCCAGGTCGCCTGCATCATCACAAAAGAGTTGATGGTGGTTGCTACGTCGACAATGGCGGTCTCTTCAAGACCTCCGGCGTATCCACCAAATATCGGCATCTGTTCTACCATAACTGTATTGCCAGCTAAAGCATAGTGAGCAGCAACAACCAACGCACCTACGTCGATTTTGAGCTCGTTTAGCTGAGATACTTCATGGCTATCAGAAGGCCTCATCCCGCCTGGAAAATCTGCTGCGATTACTCCTGCGGGGGACAAAGAAGTTTCGTTGCCCTACAATCCCATACCCGGACGTCCTGCTCGCATTTGAGCATCACGTACGAATACTGCCTCCGATTTGACTGCCATGATTTCCCATGGACTGTTTGGTACCGGGTCTTTCCCCAGAATCGTTTGTAATACCCCATCAACAATCGTGTCAACGATTGGTTCCTGTGCATAAGACTGATGAATCGGCACAAATAATGCTTCTGAACAGGGTGCGCCAGTTGGTCCTCCCTGAATAATCGGTGCCTTTTTTTCACTGTAGCGTCGTGGTGTTAACATCACTGCGTCTTTTCCTTCACCATAAGGAACATCCTGTGGTGCATTCTTAATCGCTGTTAAAACCTCTTCTTCTGTATATTTAATGACACGGCCAGTATCGATGCAGTAAACTCCGCATTCGACTAACATTTCGATTCCTGCTTTGAACAAATTGTCCATCAGTTCAGGATCATCCGGTATAATTTTCGTTTTATCAATCTTTATACCGTATTTCTTTTTGAGCGCTGTGGCTGTTTTTGGTATTAATTTATAATCCCAGTCATTCTCAGCCATTTTCGGGCCGATCTTGGCACGGTCATATACATCAAAAACAGTCACTCTTTTTTTAATTGCTCCCATTTCCGGTACCACCTTTCTTAATATTTTTTTGTCAAACTTTTTAGCCAGACTTTTTTAGCTGGCTTTTTGAGCTAATAGTTTTTTGGCTACCTCAACTGCTCCCGCAGCGGTATCTGCATAACCGTCAGCCCCAATTTTGTCACACCAGTCTTGGAAAACCGGTGCTCCACCATACATAATTATATAATCATCGCGGATACCTTCTTCTGCAAGCAGACGAATGATATCTTTTTGCGCTGGCATGGTCGTCGTCATCAGTGCGGATCCGGCAATAATATCAACACCATATTCTTTTGCCTTTTCCACCACCAGTTCAACCTGAACATCTCGACCAAGGTCGAAAACCTGAAAATTATTTGCTTCAAACATTGTTTTAACAATATTTTTACCGATGTCGTGGACATCTCCCTGAACTGTATGAATCAGAACTTTCCCCAATTTTGAGGCCTGTTTTTCATCATCAGTCAAGTTGCTTGTTAAAACCTCTACCGCTTTTTCAAATGCTTCTGCAGCAACCATCAATTGTGGTACAAAGGCTTCACCAATATCAAATAAATCACTGACTACCAACATTCCTTCTGATAGTCCATCAGTTATGGCAATCAGAGGGTCCAACCCAGCTTCCAATGCTTCGTGGGCAGCTTCTTCAGCTAAGTCTTCATCCATTTCTACAATCGATTCTTTTAGCTTGGCTAATATTTCTTCTCGTGTCATTTTCTTCCTCCATTTTACTTATATTTATATTTATCTTTAAATTGCCGGGTGTGATCCGGTAATCTAAAATCAATATATATCATTGATTGATAAAAACATGATCTTCTTTAAAAACGCTATCGTCTTTGATCGTTTTAACGGTGATCACTTTTTATTGGCATAAAAAAAAATGATAACAGGATTATTTCCTGTTATCATCATTGATTAACGTTATGGCTATATTCGCTTTTTATTTCTGCACTATGCAATGAAATCCTATCGGCAATTCATTCGATCCTGGCAGCAGTTCTTTGATCGGATCACTCATTTGTTTTTTTGATCAGGTTTTTGTTTTACTCTGTGTTTCTGCCTTTTTTTTACATAAAAAAAAGAGTGATAACAGGAATCCCTGTTATCACCATTGATTAACAATACTATCATTCAATTCATAATTCATGTTTTCTCATCCCGTCTGTTCAACCGTTCAATCATCATTGTTATCTTGTTGAATGTTACCGTGAATGTGGTTGATTATAGCATTGCCTAAAATCGCTGTCAATGTTTTTTTATTTTTTCGTGGTTTTTCTTGCATAAAAAAAGAGTGATAACAGGAAATCCTGTTATCACCATTGATTAACAATACTATCATTCAATTCATTGATTCATGTTTTTCTATTCTTGTCTGATTCAACAACTTAATCATCATCGATATCTTTGTTGAATGTGCTGTGAATGTTTTTGATTATAGCATCGAAAAACGGCGCTGTCAATAAGCATTTTGAACTTTTTTCATGATTGTAGCTATGAAAACGATTTTCTTTTTTATTTCCCCGGCATGATCCGAAAAGGGGCTTGGCACAATCAATTCCTGTGCCAAGCCCCTTGATCAACGGATTTTTGAAAAAATGTCATCCCGACTTAAAGAGCGTCATCCCCTCTTTCGCCGGTTCTGATTCGGATACATTCTTCAACTGGTTTAACAAAAATCTTGCCATCGCCAATTTCACCGGTTCGTACCGTATCGATGATCAGCTTAACCGTATCTTCCACCTTATCATCCGCTACAACAATCTTGATTTCGATTTTTGGCAGCATGTTCATCATGACAGATGAACCCCTGTTATGGGCGATCCAGCCATGCTGATTGCCACACCCCAAAATCTGACGCACATTCATTCCTTTAATGTCAGCCTTCAGGAATGAATCCTTCAATGGTTCCAATTTTTCCGGACGAATGATCGCTTCGACTAATTTCATATCATTTTCCTTTCTTGACGTCTCCAATGGGTTAACGATTGGTCGCTTTTTTCGACAACCGGTATTAATAATACGCTCAATAGTATTTTAATCGAAAACACGCTATTGGTCAATTCCTGAAAATGCCGGATAGCCTTCTTCACTGTGTTCGCTGATATCCAGACCCAGTGCTTCTTCTTCTGGTGAGACGCGAATCGTCATGACCTTCTTGAGCAGCAGCATGATGATGGCTGTCATCACGGCAGAATAGAGCACCGCAATAGCCAATGCCATCATCTGGGCGGCAAATAGTCTCGTATCACCGAAAAACAAGCCATCCCAGTGGGCCACCGGATTGATGGCCGTCTGTGCGAACAGACCGGTCGCAATGACTCCCCATATTCCACTGATGCCGTGACAGCCAAAAGCATCGAGAGCATCATCATAGGCGAATTTTTCTTTGACTTTTGTCAGAAAAAAGAAGCAGATCGGACTGACGACTCCGCCGATAAACAGAGCTGCCTCAAACGGAACAAAACCCGCACCTGGCGTGATCGAAACCAGCCCGACAATCGCCCCGGTAACGGCACCCATCACGGTAACCTTTTGATACAGCACCGTTTCAATCAGCATCCAGCTCAGCATCGCGGCGGCCGAAGCGATCATCGTGTTGACAATGGCCTGAACAGCCAGTTCATTGGCTGACAAAGCCGATCCGCCATTAAATGCAAACCAGCCGACCCACAGAATCGCACCGCCGATCACGAACAAGGGAATATTGTGCGGATGGTAGGATTGAATCCCATAACCTTTCCGGGTACCGAGAATAATACAGGCCACCAGACCGGAAATACCGGAACTGATTTCAATCACATAACCGCCGGCAAAATCCACCGCACCGAGACCTGCGATCAGACCGCCCTGGCCCCAAACCATATGCGCCATGGGATAATAGACCAGCACCAGCCACGCAGTGACAAACACAAACAGCGCCGAAAACTTCATTCTTCCAGACAATGAACCGACAACAATGGCCGGCGTCACAATACAAAAGACGAGCTGAAAAACAGCATACAGCGCACCGGGAATGGTATCCGTATAGGGGCCGGCTTCAGAAGCACTGACCCCATGGAAAAATGCATTGCTTAAATTTCCCACCACGCCAAAGCCTCCGGCATCTGGGCCAAACGATAATGAATAGCCGAAAACAAACCACATCACGGTAGCCAGGCCGCAGACAAACATCACCGACATGATCGTATTGATCGCATTTTTTCTGCGAACCATTCCAGCATAGAACAGCCCGAGACCGGGAGTCATAAAGAATACAAGCATTGAGCAGATGGCAACAAAAGCAATATCACCAGGATTAAACATAATAATTTCCTCTTTTCTAATTTATTTTTGTCAAATACGTTGATGCTTTCACTTTATTTTGCAAGGCCCCCCTTTCGCAAATAAACATTCTCATGATTACCTCATTCAAACAAAAAAAAGACGACAACAAGCATGACTGTTGTCGCCTAGTCATGGCTGTTATCGCCTTTGATAAATGATTTCAATTATTTTTTTACAAAAAAAATGATAATAGCAGGAGCACCTGTTATTACCTTTCATAACTTCTTAAATCATGATCGCAATTTCAATGAATATCCTCCTTGATATCCACCGAACGATTTTTTAAAATCTTTTTAATTTTAGCATCAAAGCAAGTCGCTGTCAATTAGAAATTAGTGTTTTGAGCCGCTTTTCGTTGTCAAATTTGAGCCCGATCCGTCCCAAACCAGCCGTCCGGATTATCACTTGCAATTTCCGAATAAAAAAAGTGATGACAGGATTAACTGCCATCACAAATCATGTGTGTTTTATTTTTTTAACCGGTTGTTGCCGTTTTTATTCTCCCGCCGAAACCGTCACATCGGTTGTCTTCGTCTGTCCGTTTCGCTCATAGGTCACTGAAACTTTATCGCCGGGATTCTTGGCATATAGGATTTCCTTCATTTTCAGCATGGTGTTTGTATCGGTTCCATCGATTTGCAGAATAATATCGCCGACCTGCAGACCGGCATTGGCGGCGCCGCCACCTGATTGCACCGATGCAATATAAATACCCTTAGAGAAGCTGACTGAGCTGTCGGTCAGATAGTAATCAGCAATGGCCCGGTCATATGCGGTAATTCCCATTACTGATGAATTGAATTTTCCGGTTGCAACAACTTCGTTCAAAATCGGCTTCAGAATATTGATTGGAATGGCAAATCCCATTCCCTCGCCGGTGCTCAGCTTGTAGGAATTAATCCCGATGACCTTGCCATTTTTATCTACCAGCGGTCCGCCACTATTGCCCGAATTGATGGATGCATCCGTTTGGATCAAATCTTCAGCCAGCCCATTATCGAGCGGAATGCTGCGGTTGAGTGCGGAAACGATACCGGAAGTGACTGACCGTTCAAAATTCAGTCCCATCGGGTTTCCGACCGCTACGGCCAGTTCTCCTACGGCAATACTGTCAGAATCGCCGAGCTCAAGCGTTGGCAGGTTTTTGGCATCAATTTTAATGATCGCCAGATCCAGACTGGAATCGGACCAGACAAGTTTGGCATCATAGGTGTTGCCATCCGCCAGCGAAACAACCATGGATGTGGCACTATCCGTCGCAACATGCTGGTTGGTTGCAATATAACCGTCACTGGTTAAAATAAAACCTGAACCGACACCGGTCTCTTCCTGCGACTGACCAAAAACCGTCTTCGCGACCGCGGTTGTTTCAATCCCGACTACCGCAGTCGGAACCACCTGAGCGATGGCTTCCACCACCGAATCCGAACTGTCCTGATTGACAACAATCTCTTTTGTTCCACCCTGAACAACGGTATTGCCACTCCCCAAATAACTGATTCCCAGGAATACGCCGCCAACAATCAGACCGCCAATCACTGCTCCGATCAGACCAATCAACAGGGGGAAATACTTTTTCAGAAAATAGTTCTTTTCTTTTTTCAAGCCGTCATTTTTTAGATCATCATTCATTGCTTCACCTCAACTTTAGTTGAAGCTCTCACAGTTCGATTATCTCGCTTACGCACTCTCTTTTGGCAACCAAAAGATCAACATCCTCTTTTATGACAACACCTGCTCCGGTCAGAATCCGCGCAGTCGTTTCATAAGCAAGCAGGGGATAATTGTTTTCTCCACTCAGATGGGCCAGTACCAGATGTCTTGCGCCTTTTTCAACCAAAGACAAAGCAAGACCGCCGGCAATCTCATTGGACAAATGGCCAAAATCGCTTTTAATCCGCTGTTTCAGATAAAAAGGATAGCTTCCGGCTTCAAGCATCGATACATCATGATTGGATTCAACCACTGCCAAATCACAGCCACCCAAAGTCTTTATCATCTCAGGTGTTATGATTCCGGAGTCGGTTGCGATTCCCAAACTTTTTTTGCCGTTGTTGATCAGAAATCCCGCTGAATCGGCAGCATCATGCGATGTCTTAAATGCCTCTATTTCCAGGTCTTCAATCGCAAATGTCTTTTCAAATTCAAAGGTTCTGATATTTTTAGGGGCAATTTTTCCCAAGTCGTCAACCATCGCTGCCCATGTCTTTTCATTGGCATAGATCGGCAGATCAAAACGGCGGGACAGCACACCCAGTCCATGAATATGGTCATTATGCTCATGAGTCACGAGAATTCCACAGATTTCATCCGGGTTTTCTCCAATATCATTCAAAGCCCTTTGAATTCGAATACCACTGAGGCCAGCATCGACAAGTAGTTTTGTGCCGTTATTTGAGACAAATAAACTGTTTCCAGAACTTCCACTATATAAACTACAAAATTTCAATCTTCGCTCCCTATGTTCATTACTTCATTATTTTTAAATTATTCCACTTCGAATGGTCCAGGGATCAGATTGTTGGGTTTATCCTATCGAAACTTACTTAAAGCTGACTTAACACCGTTTTGTGACTTTTAAGGTTAAACCAGAGTGAGATCTCAACTAAATGCCTGGATCGTCTTATTCGGAAACGCGTCGGATATCCGCTCCGATATTGCGCATATTCTCCTGGAGCTTTTCGTAACCCCGATCGATATGAACAATGTCCGTGACTTTTGTTTCTCCATCCGCAATTAAACCAGCAATAACCATGGCTGCCCCCGCCCGGAGATCGGTTGCCCGAATCTTGGTGGCGGACAGATTTTTGACGCCGATGATACTGGCGGTTCGACCGTTAATCGAGATATTTGCTCCCATCCGTCTCAACTCGTCGACATATTTAAAACGGCTTTCAAAAATACTCTCGGTAATGGTACTGGTTCCTTCGGCGATGGTCATTAAAACCGCCATTGGCTGCTGTAAATCGGTCGGGAAACCCGGATAAGGCATGGTTTTGACATTGATCGCCTTAAGGGGACGTTTTCCAATCACCCGGATGCCATTGTCCTCTTCCTTGACAATCGCTCCCATTTCAGTGAGCTTGGCGGTGATGGCCTCCATATGCTTGGGAATAACATTTTTAAGCAGCACGTCACCTTCTGTCGCCGCCGCTGCCATCATGTAGGTTCCGGTCGTAATCTGGTCCGGAATAACAGAATATTCGCAACCGTGCATCTCATCCACGCCGGTAATTTTGATGACATCGGTCCCGGCGCCCTTGATATTCGCGCCCATCAGATTCAGAAAATTGGCCACATCGACAATATGCGGTTCCTTGGCGGCATTTTCGATCACGGTTTTTCCATCGGCCCGAACCGCCGCCAGCATGATATTGATGGTTGCCCCAACGCTCACGACATCCAAAAATATATGGGCGCCCTTGAGTTCCGGAGCCTCCATTTTTACCTGCCCGTGCTCAATCACAACGGTTGCCCCGAGGGCCTGGAAACCCTTGATATGCTGATCGATGGGGCGATCACCAATATTGCAGCCGCCCGGCAGTGGCACGATCGCTTTGCGGTAACGTCCCAGCAGCGCCCCCAAAAGGTAGTATGAAGCCCGCATTTGTCCGGTTTCTTCTTCATAATCCGAAACGTCATAGGAGATCGGTTTTTCGGTATTGATAATAACAGTATCTTGTTCTTTATATATTTCAGCTCCAAGCTTTTCAAGAATGTCGATCATCTTGTTGACATCCTTGATATCCGGAACATTTTCTATTTTACTGGTACAGGCACAAAGCACTGCCGCAGGAATAATTCCCAACACAGCATTTTTCGCCCCGGAGATTGAAACCTCGCCTTGCAGCTGGTTTCCTCCTTCTATAATAAAAGCATCCATATTACTTTCCTTTCAATGCATCTATATGCAATATCCAATTGGTTATTATATCATAAGTCCAGCGATTATCAAGAAATCTCTTGGTATGATCGCATTTTTTCATTATTCTTTCACGAGAAAGCGCGTTTCTCAATTAAGCTTTTATTGTTTAATTTTTCGGAGAAATCTCGTTTCCCGTAAATTTTATTAAACGTGACATACTATAATAACATAATTTTTGGCTAATCTGAAGGATATTGTTGAAAAATCAGTCTTTTTTTTATCGGCAACGACAAAAGCGCTTCAATTCACTGAACTTTTCAGGATTTGAAGCGCTTTTGTCATATTAATTTTTCTTAATTATTGGATCAAACTCACAATGCGCTTGACGGCTTCGGCTGTTTCCGTAGCGTTGCCGAAAGCGGTAAGACGGATGTACCCCTCACCGCAGGGGCCAAATCCGGCGCCCGGCGTGGTGATGACATTCGCTTCATTCAGCAGGCGGTCAAACAGTGCCCAGGAATCTGCTTCGTTTGGTGCCTTAAACCAGATGTAAGGCGCATTTTCGCCACCGAAAAAGGAAATACCGGCTGCCTTCAATGCCGATGCGATGATTTTGGCATTATTCATATAGTAATCGATGTTTTCACGAACTTCGCGTTTCCCGCTGTCGGAATAGACAGCCGCCGCGCCGCACTGGATGATGTAGGAAGCGCCATTGAATTTTGTGCTCTGGCGACGGTTCCACATGTCCCGAAGACTGGCGCCACCTCGTTTCAATGCCTTTGGTACTACGGTATAGCCGCAGCGCATGCCGGTAAAACCTGCCGTTTTGGAGAAGGAGCGGATTTCAATCGCGCATTCTTTGGCCCCTTCGATCTCATAGATGCTGTGGGGAATTGATTCGTCCGTAATGAACGCCTCGTAGGCCGAATCGAACAGGATGACGGCCTGATTGCTTAGAGCATAATCAACCCAGGCTTTCAGCTGATCCCGGCTGGCGACGACGCCGGTGGGATTATTCGGAAAACACAGGTAAATCAAATCCGCTTTGGATTCCGGAATGGCCGGGACAAAGCCATTGTCTGCCGAGCAGTTCAGATAGAGGATATTAGACCATTTTCCCGTCTCATCCAGTTCACCACCGCGACCGGCCATAACATTACTGTCGACGTAGACGGGATAGACCGGATCACAAACGGCGACAATATTATCCACATCGAACAGATCCCCGAGGTTGGCACAGTCGCTCTTGGCCCCATCGCTGATGAAAATCTCGTCCGGAGTGATATCAACGCCCCGCGCTTTATAGTCATTTTCAGCGATCAGATCACGCAGCGATGCATAGCCCTGTTCAGGTCCGTATCCGTGAAAAGTCTGGGCATCCGCCATATCCAGAACGGCTTTGCTCATGGCTTCAATTACAGCGTTTGGCAGCGGCAGCGTCACATCGCCGATTCCCATATGAATCAGTTTAACTTCCGGATGATTGGTTCTGAATTCCGCTACGCGGCGGCTGATCTCCGAAAAAAGATATCCCGCCGGCAGTTTCTGAAAGTTCTCATTAATTTTCATTTTATTTCCCTCACTTTGTTTTTTTTTATTGGTCATTGCAACAATCGAACAATGATTGCTTTGCGATCAATTTCCACAACCTATTTTGTAACGTGTAGGCGAACAGTCGATAGACTGTCCGCCGTACAGTGTAAAAATTGGTTCGTGCGAAACTGATCGCAAAGCTTGCACCACTTTCGCAATTACGATTTTTTCTAAAATCCCATTTTTCTGTAAATATCAAAACAGTCCAGTGTCGCAAAATAATCTTTCGGCGTCTCCGCTCTGCGAATCAGCTGAACACTGCCGTCTTCCTTCAACAGAATTTCCGCTGATTTGAGTTTGCCGTTGTAGTTGTAGCCCATTGCATGACCGTGGGCACCGGTATCGTGAATGACCAGCAGATCACCATTTTCGATTTCCGGAAGCATGCGGTCGATGGCGAATTTATCATTGTTTTCGCAAAGTGAGCCGACAACATCGTATTTGTGATCACAGGGATCATTTTCTTTTCCCATCACGGTAATATGATGATAGGCGCCATAGATTGCCGGTCGCATTAAATTGACGGCACAGGCATCGCAACCAATATATTCTTTGTGGGTATGTTTTGCATGAATGGCGGTTGTCACCAGATGGCCGTAAGGCCCCATCATAAAGCGTCCCATTTCTGTATAGATTGAAACATCGCCCATTCCTGCCGGCACCAGTACTTCTTCAAACACTTTTCTGACACCTTCCCCGATCACATGAATGTCATTCGGTGTTTGGTCCGGTGTATAGGGAATGCCGACTCCGCCAGAAAGGTTGATAAATTTGATCTCCGCTCCGGTTTCTGCTTTCAGCTTGACCGCCACTTCAAAAAGTTGTTTTGCCAGCATCGGGTAATAATCGTTGGTGACGGTATTGCTTGCCAGAAAGGCATGCATTCCGAAATTTTTTACGCCTTTCTGCTTCATGATTTTAAAGCCTTCAAAAAGCTGTTCGGTCGTGAAACCGTATTTGGCATCGCCGGGATTATCCATGATCCCGTTGCTGACCGTGAAAATTCCGCCGGGATTGTATCGGCAGCTTAATGTTTCCGGCAATTTGCCCAGTGTTTTTTCGAGAAAGTCGATATGCGTAAAATCATCCAGATTGATGATCGCTCCGATTTTGTTGGCATATTCATATTCAGCGGCTGGCGTTTCATTTGATGAAAACATAATGTCCTCACCGTTTAAATCCATCGCCTCGGAAAGCATCAGTTCTGTCAAGGACGAGCAGTCGCATCCGCATCCGTAATCTCTTAATATGTCGATCAGGAAGGGATTGGGCGTAGCTTTCACTGCAAAATACTCTTTAAAACCTTTATTCCAGGAAAATGCCTCTTTTACCGCTTTGGCATTTTCCCGAATGCCCTTTTCATCATAAATATGAAAAGGGGTCGGATAGGTCTTCACGATTTCATCTAATTGTTCTCTGGTTACAAATGGTGTTTTTTTCATCTCGCCACTCTCCTTAAATTTATTTTACTAAACACTTGCAAAACTGCTGTGAACTTTGCTGCCGGTTTACCCAAACCGATACTTTTTTGTTCGTTTAGTAGTTTTTATTAGGAATACTATATCCGTTTTTGCCCTGTTTGTCAACTGGAATGATGTGATTTTGCCTGATAAATGTTTCTTTCCCCCAAAGCGCCATTTTTACCACAAGCTCTGAAATCGTTACTTTAAATATTTTAATGTCCTTAAGTCCAAAATCAATTCCTTACAAATGAGATTCCATATGGTATAATACATTAGCATAATTTTTAAATCATCCAGCGCTTTTCAAGCAATACCCTTCGCGTGTTTGAACGTGCAGACAGCCTGCGAAAACCCGCAAATAAAATAAAAAAACAAACCTTTTAGGATTGTAACTGCAAGAGGTAAAAAAATGAACCGTTTTGAATTAGTTTCCAGCCACGATGATCTGGGGGTAACGCCGATTGAAAATATTTTTATAAACCACTATATGCCCCAGGCGCAGGGGGACTATGTAAAAGTCTACCTCTATGGTCTGAAACGTTGCTTTAACCAGGGCCTGACCCCGATCAGCAATGAGGATATCGCAAAAGATCTGAATCTGCTGGAAACCGATGTGAAAAAAGCATGGGATTACTGGGCTTGTGAAAAAATCATCGCCATCGAATACACCGGCACCCGGGATGCCCTCGTGCGGTTCTTCAACATCACCGG
This sequence comes from Acetobacterium fimetarium, assembly GCF_014284475.1. Lineage (GTDB taxonomy): Bacteria > Bacillota > Clostridia > Eubacteriales > Eubacteriaceae > Acetobacterium > Acetobacterium fimetarium. The sequence continues at coordinate 22,058 of NZ_WJBC01000008.1, forward strand.
CACCATGATTTATAAAAATGAAGAGGTTCCCAAAACAGCGGTACCCCCAAAGCCAAAAACAGGTGATACCCTGGAAGACCGCATTGCCCGGATGTATGAAACCATTCAGGATATGTATGAAAGCCGGACGCTATCCCGAAAAGAAACCTACCTTTTCAAGCACTGGCTCAACGAATACCATTTCACCCCGGAAGCCATCATTCTCATCGTTGAATATTCCCTGAACATGATCAACAAAAAAGACAAGACCTTTACCTCGGCTCAGGTGGTTAATTATCTGGAAACTGTTGCCGAAGGCTTTTACACTGCCGGCGTTCGGGACCATATCGAAGCCGATACTTACATCAAAGAATCTGCCCAAAAAAGGAAATCCTATTATCAGATTTTCAAGTATCTTGGCATCGGGCGCAATCCCATGGTTTCTGAACGAACAATGATGGACACCTGGTTTTACGACTATGGTTTTTCCATGGAAATCATTGTCCAGGCATTATCCCGAACCAATAAACCGAACCTGAAATATATCGACGGCATCTTGAAGAACTGGCACGAAAAGGGCTTTAAGACACTAGAAGACATCAAAGCCGACAAGCCCAAACCACGAAAAACAGCAAAAGATACCGTCGAACCGATGAGCGATTCACGCAAGCAGGCCTACCTGGATATGGAAGTCGCCTTCACCGAAGATTTATGGCCGGAACTGGAGATAAATGATGAAGACCTATAAAGAAGCATTCGCCTTGCTGCTGGAGAAGCAGAACGCCCATCAGCACAGACAGCGCCAGAAGAAAGAAGCCCTCTATAAAAAGATCCCGGAGCTTTCCGCCATTGACGATGAGATGAACCGGCTGGGCATCGCCCTGACCCGGGCAACCATTGCCCGCGACACGAATAAAGCCGCATCCGTCCGTAACCAAATGAGTGCCCTGGAAAACCGCAAGAAAGAATTGTATGCGGGCAATGAGGAGCTGCTGACCCATTCCTATTTCTGTCCGCTCTGCGCGGATAAAGGGATGATCGGTTCCGAAATCTGCCAGTGCCTCAACCAGTGCCTGTCGGAACTCAGTTTTTCAACCTACGACTTGAAATCAAGAGCTCAGAAAGAGACCTTCGAGACTTTCAACCTCAAGTTTTATTCCGATGTTCCCATCATCGAAGGTGTTCCCAGTCCCAGCGAAAATGCTGCCACCAACAAAAGACTGATGAAAACATATTGCCGTAATTTCGACTCCCTGACCGGTCATCTGCTGTTTACCGGCCCGCCGGGGGTCGGTAAAACCTTTATGTCCAACTGTATCGTGAATGAGCTCTCTAAAAAAGGTTACGGCATCGTCTATATCACTGCCGCCCATCTGGTTTCCAGCATTCAGGATCAGATTTTCCGGGAGGGCAAAGCTTCCGATGAAATTTTCCAGCCGCTGATTCTCTGCGACCTTCTGATTATTGATGACCTGGGCGCGGAGTATTCTTCTGATTACAGTCAGAAACTGCTTTATGAAGTCATCGACACCCGTCTCAATGCCGAGAAAAAAATGATTATTTCAACCAATCTGACCGTTATAAAAATACAGGAGCTCTACGACGAGCGTCTTTCATCCCGCATCTGTGGAAATTTTAAAACCGTCGCTTTTCACGGAGAGGATATCCGCATCCTGAAAGCCAAAAAAAGCCGCTAAATTTTTTCGGCATTAAAAAAGCCAGTTATTCATCGACGTTTGCCGTCAGCAACCGTCATGAACAACTGGCTTTTTAGTCGACGTTTTTTGTCAGGACATCCGGGTGCTCCCATCCTCACTCCGGCTTTTTCATCCCGTAAATTTTATAAATCTCGTCGGTGTACTGCCCTTTCTCATCGTAAACAATCAGGGGGGGATCTGTTTTCATTCCCGGGCGACCGCTTTTTCGCCCTTCTATCAGAACAAGATTTGCCTCTTTCGTAATAGCCGAATAGACAAACTGAAGGTGCTTGACCTCAATTTTATAGCTCCGCATCAGGAAAATAATATCCCCGAGGCGTTCCGGGCGGTGGACGAGAAAGAGCCGGCCCCGATCCCGGAGCATGCGTTTGCTGAAAACAAGAATATCTTCGATATTGCACAGCACCTCATGCCGCGAAATGGTCTTGGTATCCTGCTTGTTTTTCAAGCCGCCCTGGGCCCGCATATAGGGCGGATTGCTCACGACCACATCATAGGAATTCGGCAAAATCTCGTCGCCGGGCTTCTTAATATCCCCATGAATAATTCTGATCTGATCCGAAAGCCCGTTCAATTCCATGCTGCGGCGCGCCATTTCCACTAACGGTTCCTGAATTTCGATCCCGGTGATGGAGTTCGCCTGGGTTTTTCCATAAAGCAGCAGGGGAATAATACCGGTTCCCGTTCCCAGATCAATGATATCAATTGCTCCCTTTGTCTTTTTTGAAACAAACCAGGATAACAGCACTGCATCCATTCCAAAGCAAAAATACTCCGGATTCTGTATAATCTTCAGATTCTTAAGCCCTAAATCCTCAATTCTCTCTCCATTTTTTAAAATGTTATCCACATTTAGCTCCTCCATTGTGCACTATTTGATGATATTTCGGGGTTATTCACAGCTTTTGTCCACAAAACATCAATTTTTGTCCACTAATTGTGGACAAGTTGTTATTGTTTTCATTTTATCCCATAAAAACTCGTCCAGCATGGGATTCCTGGAATCGTCGTTATTTTCATCAGTTGTTGATTACTGCCTGCCGAACTTATCCACATATTCACAAAAAATGTTCATAAATAATAACCGCTGTTTTAATTCCTTTTGCAAAGCCATTTCCAACTTCTCAGACAATAAGGAAAACATCTAAACCCTGTTGATAACAAAGAATCCTTCAAAATATAGCATTTTTTCGTTTTTTCCTTTAATCTCGCGTCATTCTTTGTTATAATGTTTAGTTATAAAGGACTGCTCTGTTCTGACGGTCTCGAGAGCACCCTTTTCAGACTTTCTTTATCATCCTTTATTATGATGATAAAGTCAATAATGAAATAATTAATTGTACCGAAATTTAAATGCGAAAGCGATGGATATACGATGGATAATGAAAAAGTCCAGCCAACAAAATTGGATATTATTCTTAAAAAAAAGCAATACCTGGATGAATCCATAAAAGCTTGCGAGATACGTATTGATGAAAAGCTCGCATCCCTGGTTGAAGAAGGTATCATCTCCCGAGAAATGAATCCTGATCTTTTTAATCCGGATGTTCATGATTTGAATCAACCTGAAGATCATTTTCTTTCCGGTATTGATATTTCAGATGATGATGCATTAGACCAGGCCGTTCGTAATTCACGACCGTTTGATAACAAAGGAAATCAGCTGGCTTTTGCCGGCGATGATCTGTTAATCGATAAAACATCAAAAAGCATGCCAGGGTTCGACACCGAAACCATCACGCCGGAAGAAGATGATGATGAAGAACTGCCGACGCTTTCCAAAATTCTGGGACGACCGACATCTCCCGGTGATGATTTTCAAAACGATGCGGCCTTTATCCAAACCGAATCGCCGGAATCCGAAACAGCGTCTGATTTTCCGGCCGCTGCCGAAGAATTTATTCTCGTTTCGGATCAACCTGACGTGTCAGATATGACTCAGCCATCAACCGACGCCTTCACTCTTGTCCCGGATGTCACCGGCCCATCAGAAACTGCGCCGCCATCCGCCGCCGAGTTTATTCTCGCCGCGGATCAAACAAAGACAGCCGAACAAACCGCAGCACCCACTGAGCCGATTCTAATCGGCAAGGATTCCATTGCACCTGAAGCCGAACAGCCTTCTCGCTTTGAAGCGACGATGCTGCCGGAAAAACGAAAATCGGCCGCTGCCAAAAAGAAAAAAGCCGTTCCGGATAAAAAAATTAAAGCCGCCGTTCCGAAACCCAACCTTACGGCGATGATCCTGCCTGCGATCTTTTTTATAGCAGGACTTGCTTTGTTTGGCGTATTTTTAACGCTTGCGGCCCAGACGTTTAATTTCGTGGATTACTCGGTGCTGTTTATTCTGTTCACCTGTCTTATTTTCACCATTGCCCTGCCGTTTAGTGCCAGTATCTTTTTTATGATCCTTCTTCTGTGCAGTTATATTGCCTTGTCGTTCATTTCTGTGTTTTATCTGGAGGTTCCCTTTGAGCTCTACCAGATTGGGTGGATTGTCATCATTCCCCTGCTTTTATCGAGCAGTACCCTTATGATCAAAAAAGTACGTGAACTTTTTGAATTCAAAAAAGCGCTGGAACGCCAGATCGCTGCCTACGATAACCTGGAGGAAAGCCCGGGACTGACCATTGAAAAAGCACATTACAAAGATTTGAAATACGCAATGGAACGGGCGGCCAGAGGTGAAACCATTCTGACGCTTGAAATGATTTCGATTTCCCACCTGGAAACCCTAAAATCCATTAACGGTTCCCGACTTTGGGACGAAATTCTTTATAAAACCATGAAAATAATCAAGCAGCATTGTTACAATACCCATCTTATTTACATCCTCGACGGACATATTTTCAGCATCATTATGGAAAACACTTCCGTGAAAAACCAGCTGCTGATCAATCAAGGTATTACTGAAGCTTTTCATGCTCTGATTGCCGAATATGATGCCATCGATGCGGAAGTCAAACTGAACATTGCGCCGGTTCCCTATTCACGGGATATCACCAATCCCTTCGATTACCGGACATTGGGATTACGGCATCTCAACAGCAGCGATAATTGAGCTGACCGTCACTGATATTTATAAAAGCCCATTAAAAGCTTCTGCTTTTAATGGGCTTTATGTTTATTTATCAGTGCTAACCAGCGCCGCTTTTTTCAACCATCCGGATTGCGCCCTGACCCCGAACGGGTAACCGCTGACACGTCCTGCATAAAAACCTATTAAAAAAAGAGGATACCTTTCGGCATCCTCTTTTTTATTCTTATGGATAAGTGATATAAGCTTCTAAATTCTGTCGGCCAAACTGGATACACTGATCATAGGTATCCATGTAAATATCAACGATACCCTCGGTAACAGCACCGCCACGATCTTCCACCGTATAGGTTATCCCCATTGACGGAATATAAATCTTTGTTCCGAATGGCAATCCGCTCCATGCCGCTACCGTATGGTTTGCGGTCGGCATCACGCCTGATGCGGTTGCATTTCCGGTTGCAGTATAAGCGGTACAATTCAGGATTGTCTGTACTGCGCCCTCTGGAATGGTAGTCGTTGTTTCACCTGCTGGTGTTTGCGCTGTCGGCGTCGTTGCTACTGGCGTTTGCGCTGTCGGCGTTGCTGTCACAGCCGGCGTTTCCACTGCTGGAGTTGCTGTTGCCGGTGTTTCCACCACTGGTGTCGTTACAACTGCTGTTTCTTTTGTTCCGACCTCAATTATTTCTTTAACCGGTTGCTTCACAATCTCCTCGGAAATAACTTCACGTTTAACTTCAACTCCGTTTTCATAAAGAACTCGTTCAACCTGGCTTGATGCTCCATCGATGCCGACCTGAACAACTTTTGTTTTTCCGACTTCCAGATCAGGATTGTCCTTTTTCTCGGTGGTGTAGGCAATGGCCTGTCGGCTTGGCAACTCGGAGATTTCAACCCGGATGACCTTGACTTGACTGATATCTTTCAACGCTGTGGCTTTACCCGGTTCAACACGGTCGAGCTCTTCCAGTTGAATGTTGTTCTCTTCCAGCAAATCACCAACGGTCTGGGCATCGGTTTGATAAGCAATGCTTTCTCCATCGACCAGAAGATTGCCGGTGGCCTTGACTTTCACCTCAATCGTGTCAACAGCGAATAATGCCGTCCCGGTATCAACACTGACTGTATAATCATCGGTAAGTTCAATTCCATTGTCTTCAAGAACATCCCCGACATTTTCAAAAATTCTGCCGCTCAGGACTTTTTCGGTATCACCAATCTTCACCGTCACTTCCTTTGCAAACGCAAAAGAACAGGTTGTTCCGATGATGCAAGTTACGATTATTCCCGTCATTCCCAGTTTAAGAACTGTTTTTTTCCCTTTTTTAAGGCCTTCTGTATTTTTTTCTTGCATAGAACCTCCGTTTTAATTTCAATGATTAACATTAAAATTAATTTTCGTTACAATTTATTTACAATTCGATTGTACTTCATTTCCAAATATTTGTCAAGATCAGATTTTTCTGATTGATATTTCTTAATTTTTTTGTTTATATAAACAGTTTATGTTTATATATATTAAAACATCCAGAAAGGAAGTATGATTATGGCTACAATACCCTATAAGATTTATTTAAGTGAAGATGAGATGCCCAGATACTGGTTTAATCTCCGTTCAAAAATGAAAACGCTCCCGGAACCGTTTGTTAATCCGGCAACCGGCGAATATTGCACCAAGGAAGATCTTCTCCCCGTCTTCTGCGAAGAACTGGTGGACCAGGAGCTCAATGTAACGGACACCGACATCGAAATCCCGGATGAAATTCGCGATTTCTATAAGATGTACCGTCCCTCACCGCTCGTCCGTGCGTATTGTCTGGAAAAAGCCTTGGATACGCCCGCTGAAATATATTATAAATACGAAGGCAGCAACACCTCCGGCTCGCACAAGTTGAATTCCGCCGCCGCGCAGGCCTATTATGCCAAAAAACAGGGGCTCACCTGTTTAACCACGGAAACCGGCGCCGGCCAGTGGGGCACGGCGCTGTCCATGGCGTGCGCCTACTACAATCTTGATTTAACCGTTTATATGGTCAAGATTTCCGCCGAACAGAAGCCGCATCGTCGTGCCGTGATGGAAACCTACGGGGCAAAAGTCATTGCTTCACCGTCCAACACGACCAACGCCGGAAGAAAAATCCTGGCCGAAACACCGGATACCAACGGCTCACTTGGCTGTGCCATCAGCGAAGCCATTGAAGTGGCAGTAACCACTGATCAATGTAGATATGTTCTCGGCAGCGTCTTAAACCACGTCGGACTGCACCAGTCCATCATCGGTATGGAAACCAAAATCGCCTGTGACAAATATGATATCAAGCCGGATATCATCATCGGCTGCGCCGGTGGCGGCTCCAATTTACTGGGCCTGATTGCCCCTTTTATGGCAGACAAAATCCACGGCGAAAATGATATCGACTTTGTCGCTGTTGAACCCGCTTCCTGTCCTACCCTGACCCGTGGCAGATACGCCTTGGATTTCGGCGATACCGGAAAAACAACTCCCCTGATTAAAATGTATACCCTGGGCAGCGGATTTATGCCTTCACCCAATCATGCCGGCGGATTGCGCTACCATGGGATGAACCCGATTATTTCTCAACTTTTTCATGAAGGATACATTCGGGCCAAAGCCTACGTGCAGAATGATGTTTTCGAAGCTGCCGTAAAATTCGCCCGGATTGAAGGCATCCTGCCGGCTCCGGAATCCGCCCATGCCATCAAAGCTGCCATTGACGAAGCCTTGACCTGCAAGGAAACCGGCGCAAAAAAAACCATCGTGTTCGGCTTGACCGGAACCGGATATTTTGATATGACCGCCTATGCCAGCTACAATGCCGGAACCATGACCGACTATATCCCGACCGATGAAGACCTGCAAAAGGGTTTTGACTCACTTCCCGAAATCGAACAGAAGTAAATCAGATTCCTTGACTGTTCTAACACACCAACTGATATGAGTTTTTTCATCAGTTGGTGTTTTTATCTGGATAATTTTCAGTCATAAATCATGGCTTGTTCACTTAATAAACACTTAGCAATATTACACTATTTATATTATAATTGGTTAAAGAGGTGAAATGGATGTATAAAATATTAATTACCGATGATGAAGATAAGATCAGAACACTAATAAAAAAATATGCAATTTTTGAAGGCCATGCGGCGGTGGAAGCCTCAAACGGCATGGAAGCGATTGAACTATGCCGCAATCAAACCTTCGATATCGTGATAATGGATGTCATGATGCCTGAGCTCGACGGTTTTTCGGCTGTCAAGGAAATCCGCAAAAACCAGGATGTCCCCGTGATCATGCTTTCAGCCAGAGGCGAAGAATACGACAAAATCCACGGCTTTGAACTGGGTATTGATGATTATGTTGTGAAGCCTTTTTCGCCCAAAGAATTAATGATGCGCATCGATGCCATCATGAAAAGAACTTCCAAGGACCACTCCGATGAACATGAGCTTTATCAGAAAGACGGCCTGATCGCTGATTTTACCGCCCGAAGAATTCTCATCGATGATGAAAATATTGAGATGTCACCCAAAGAATTTGACCTGATTTTTTATTTTATCCGAAATAAAAACATCGCTCTGACAAGAGAAAAACTCATTACCGAAGTATGGGGATATGATTTCTACGGAGATGACCGCACCCTGGACACACATATCAAACTGCTGCGAAAAAGTCTGGGTGAATATGCCGGGCTGATTACCACCCTCCGCGGGGTAGGTTATCGATTTGAAGGGTAAATCCGTTGAGAAGCAAGAATAAATCCAAGCGTATCCAAGCGGCAAAAAAAGCGAACCATATCAGCGTCAAATGGAAAATTTTTCTTTTCCTGCTCGGTTTTTGCGGCGTTCTCCTTGTTCTGCTTTGGCTTTCTCAGGTTGTTTTCCTGGATCATTTTTATAAGAGCATTAAAGTCAATGAAATAAAAACCGCTGCCAATACGATTGAAAAAAATATCGACAGCGAAAGCATCTCAAGCATCGTCTCCAGCATTTCGGTCAACAATGACATCTGCATTGAAGTTTTGTCCAGCAGCGGAGAGGTTCTTTATTCATCCCATGTACTGAAAGAGTGTATGATCCACAATAATTCCCGCTCGTTTGATGAAAATCCACTTTCATCGGGAATTGATAAAAATGATGGTGAGAGTTACCAGTATTACAAACATAATGAAACCGACAATACTGCTGTTGTTCCCGATGCTGCTGCCGGCACGACGGATGGTTCTGCTACAACGACTGATCCTGCAACGACTACACCTGATGCGACTCTAAAACCGGATCAGAAAGAACCGATTCCCGATAAAATAGCCCGGGAAAAAGAAAACATTATTTACACCAAATCGATAAAAGATGCTAACAACAATGATGTAACCCTTGTTCTCAATTCAGTTGTTTCCCCGGTTAATGCAACGGTTAATACCCTCCGTGTCCAGCTGTATTACATCACTGCCTTTATGATTCTGTTTTCGGTCATTCTGGCCCTTATCATTGCCAAATGGATTTCCAAACCCATTGAAGCGATCAATGACAGTGCCAAAAAACTGGCTACCGGAGACTACGATACCCGTTTTGAAGGAAGAGGCTACCGCGAAATTGCCGAACTTTCCAACACTCTGAACTATACTGCAAAGGAACTATCCAAGGTTGAGGGCTTGCGAAAGGAATTGATCGCAAATATCTCCCATGATTTGCGGACACCTCTGACTCTGATCAGCGGGTATGCCGAAGCCATGCGGGATTTACCCGATGAAAACAATTCGGAGAATGCACAAATCATTGTCGACGAAACCAAACGACTCACAACACTTGTCAATGACGTCATGGATATTTCCAAACTTCAGTCCGGCAGTTGCAACATTGAGTCACAGTGTTATGATCTCACATCCAGCATCAGCGAAACCGTCAACCGCATGAATAAGCTGATGGAAAAGGACGGTTACACGATCAGCTTTAAATCAGATCAGAACGTCAAGGTTATCGCTGATGAAACCCGGATTTCCCAGGTGTTTTATAATTTGTTGATCAATGCGATCAACTATACCGGGTCTGATAAAAAGGTTTTTGTCACTCAGAGTATTTACAATAATCCGGAGGATTCTGATTCTGAGTGGGTTAAGATTGAAGTAGCTGACACCGGCGAGGGAATCAGCGAGGCCGATCTTACCTACATTTGGGAACGGTATTACAAGGTTGATAAAACCCACAAACGGGCCGTTACCGGAACCGGTCTGGGACTATCCATTGTAAGAAACATCATCAGTATGCATCAGGGCGACTGTGGTGTTACCTCAAAAATCAATGAAGGCTCGGTCTTCTGGTTTTCCCTGAAAATATAATTTCCCGCAAATTTGCCCCGGTAACAACATTTGTTGTTTCCGGGGCTTTTTTATCTCAAAAATCCGCTTTTCCAAGCACACTGATATGCGTCTAAGCCTGTAGACAAAGCACGAACGCAGTACCGACAATTGTTACATCGTGTTGCACCCTAAGGGGCAGGCTCTTTGCATCAAGGCGAACAGGCGATCAGCCTGTACGAATTGCAAGCAAACAACTGATTAACAATTGGTCGGTACGGGTTGACAACCTGAGCTGCACTTATGTGTGTCTTTATTTTTACAACCTTCACAGAAAAAACACAAAATTAACAAACACTTAACAAATTGAACCTTTATACTATAGTCAAGTCAGAAACAGTGATAGCCTATTTCGCTAATCTTAACGGCTCATCGCCCGATCAACACAAAGATACTATGGAGGTATAAAAAATGATCACGAAAACATTTAAACGATATGAAAAAAAATTTCAATTGAGTGCATCACAGTTTGAACAGCTGCTTCCCATTCTGCTGAAAGAAATGGTGCCCGACTCTTTTACATCGCAAAATGATATCTATTCAATCTATAACATCTATTATGATACAAAAAACTACGATATCATCCGGCACTCCCTCTCAAAGCCATATTACAAAGAGAAACTTCGGCTACGAAGCTACGCCATTCCGTCTTCTCCGGACGACATGGTCTTCCTGGAATTGAAAAAGAAAATTGGCGGCATTGTCAACAAACGACGTGCCACCATGACGCTGGCTGAAGCCAACCGTTTTCTCTCAAACAGAGAATATCCCCAAACCATCAATACACTTAATCAGTTGGTGCTGGAGGAAATTGAAGTCTTTCTGGATCATCACAGCATTGAGCCCAAAGCCTATATCAGTTATGAGCGCAGCGCCTATTTCGGAAAAAACGATCCGGAATTCCGGGTCACTTTTGACCATAATATAAAAACCCGTCAGAACGATCTCGCTTTGGAAAATGGCGACTTCGGGAATCCGCTTTTACCTGAAGGCAGCTATCTTATGGAAATTAAGATTTTAGGCGCAATCCCCCTCTGGCTCACTCAAACACTATCGGAATTGAAGATCTATGCTTCAAGCTTTTCAAAATACGGCAATACCTACAAGGCCTACCGCAAACAAAGCATGGGCAAAATCATCACCCTGCCGATTCCGACCAACCCCGAACTCAACCGCAATGAATTAAAACCTTGCATCAATAAATAGTCACGATTCGCAAAACTGATCGTAAAGCTTACGACACTTTCGCAATTATCGATTATTAATCATCAATATATAAAGGAGAATCTTAATGTTAGAAACAGTATTCGCTTCAACGATTTCCGAAACCCTGACTTTTACCGCAACGTTGACTTCCATCTTTGCTGCCTTGGTCATGGGCTTATTCATCAGTATGGTTTATATCAAAACCCAGGGTAAAGAAGGTTACTCACCCGGTTTTACGATCACCCTGATCATGCTTCCTGCCATCATTGCCATCATCATCCTGCTGGTCGGCAACAATATCGCCCGGGCCTTCAGTTTGGCCGGCGCTTTCAGCCTGATTCGCTTTCGCAGCGCTCCCGGCGACCCCATCGATATATCCTATGTCTTCTTTACCCTGGGTGTCGGTCTTGCCTGCGGGATGGGCTACATCGCTTATGGCATTCTTTTTGCCATCATTCTCTGCACCGTCATGGTTATCCTCAGCATTACAAAATATGCCAAACCCAAAAACAAAAACATGCTGCTTAAAATTACCATCCCGGAAGATCTGGACTACCAGAACTGTTTTGATGATATTCTGAATCAGTACACTCAGGATTACAAAATTCAACGGGTTAAAACCAGCGACTTCGGTGCCCTGTTCGAAATTGTCTATGCTCTTCGCCTTAAAAACGATATCAACCAGAAAGAATTCATCGACAAGTTACGCTGCCGAAACGGGAATCTCAACATTGTGCTCAACACCGAAATCATTGATGAAAAAATCTACATTTAATATAAAGCAATAAACAGCAACACCCCCGGTGGCAATATACAAATCCACCGGGGGTGTTGTTTATTTCTTTTTGCTGTAGGTATCAATAATCTGCTCGGCTACTTTTCGTGGCGATATTCTCATATCCATCGCCTTTTTTTGAATGTATCGATGCGCCTCGTCTTCGGTCATATCCAGATAGCCCATCAAAAAAAGTTTTCCCCGATAGACGATACCGATATCCTCAATTTTTGCTTTTAACTCGGTGTTCTTTTTTTGGAGGCGTTGGAATTTATCCCGTGACTGGAGCACAAAACGGACATTTTGAACCAGCAGCTGGCGATTGAATGGCTTCGGCACAACAAAAGCCGCCGTATCCATCATTTTTTCCTCAACACTGCTGACTGAATCACTTTTTACAATGAGTATCACCCCAACCATGAATTTATCCATAATATCAATGGCAAAATCAGTGCCGAATTCGTCACCTAAGGGGGTGTTCACGATCACTAGATCATACTCTATTTCCTGAAGCCGGCGACGCCCTTCGCCAGCCGATGTTGCTGAATCAATCAGCTGAAAATTCATCGGCCGCAACACATCGGCAAGCACTCGGATAACATCATTCTGTTTACATACTAATAATACGCTGCTCATCCCCTCCACCTCCTGCCCTTATTAGTTTAATCCGCTGCACGTATTAATAGGTTGAAAGATAGCGATCAATTTCCCAGGGATGGACGGTCTTGATGTAATCCATCCATTCAAGGGTTTTAAGCTCGATGTAATTATTTGCCAGGTTTTCGCCCAATACTCTTTTGATCAGAGCATCTGATTTCATCGCATCAATTGCTTCGATCAGGGTGATCGGCAGTTCTTCGATGTTTTTATATTTTTGGGAGTCTTTTAATATTTCATCTTCATCCAGATCCGATTCATCCATCAGCGGCAACTTCTTCTCAATGCCTTCAAGACCTGCTTCCAGGATCAGCGCAAAGGTCAGATAGGGATTGCACGTGGGATCGGGACTTCTCAGTTCGAATCGGAAGTAATTATCGATCAGGGGCGGTATCCGAATCAGTGATGAATGATTGCCGAATCCCCAGGTGATATGCCGGGGCGCTTCCTTGCCACCCGTCAAACGTTTATAGCTGTTGACAAGCGGATTGGCAAAAGCCGTGATCCCCTTGATATGGGCTAAGACGCCGGCAATAAAATATCCGGCTTCTTCGGTAAGGGTATTGTTTCTGCTTTCAAAGATATCTGTTCCGTCTTTTATCAATGAAACATGAATGTGCATGCCGCTGCCCGGTTCATCCACCAGTGGTTTCGGCAGGAATGAGGCATGAACGCCGTTTCGTTGCCCGATGGTTTTGACCACGGTTTTAAATGTCATGATATTATCAGCCGAAGAAAGGGCATCGTCATGTTTAAAATCTATTTCATGCTGACCCCGACCTGCTTCATGCCGGGAACTTTCGATTTCAAAGCCCATGTCTTCCAAAGTCAGACAAATTTCTCTACGGGTGTTTTCTCCCCGATCATAGGGTGCCAAATCAAAATATCCGGCCTGATCGGTTGGCATGATTGTGGGATCGCCATTCTCATCCTGCCTGAAAAGATAGAATTCACATTCGGCGCTGGTATTAAACTGAAATCCCTCTGCGGCTGCATGTGCCAGTGTTTCTTTCAAAATCAGGCGGCTATCCGCTTCAAATATTTCACCGTTCGGATAACGGATATCACAAATAATTCGTGCCACCTTCCCCTGTTGCGGCCGCCATGGTAAAATCTGAATGGTACTGATATCCGGACACAACACTAAATCGGAATGATTGGATTCGGAAAATCCAACTACCAATGAGGCATCAAAGGGAATCCCGGTTGCCAGGGCGCGTTGAATTTGCATGGGTGTGATTGCAATATTTCGATTCTGACCGAAAAGATCACAGAATTGAAGTCTGATGAATTTGACATCATTTTCCTCAATAAATTCCATCGCATCCATTATTTTTTTCTCTAGGCTCATTTTACACCTCCGTTTTTTTTATTATGTACATATAACTATTATGATAAGGGTTTTCCTTGTCTGGTGTCAATTTATAAAAGATTTATTTAGAAGATCTTCAACTGGAAACCGCAAAGCGGATCCCCTGAATACCGCGAATAGCGACCACTGAATTGCCGGCGATGCTCTACTTATACTATTTTCATTTATTCTACCCCATCCCGAACTTCATAAACAACGGCATGATTCGGACAACGCTTGTTCTTCTCTTAATCCTAAACCAACGAAAAACACCTTGCAACCGTCACTGTGGTTGACTGTCAGACGCCTTTGAACATGGCGATCAGATCCAATTCATAGCCTTTGTTTCAACAAAAAAAAGAACACGGAAATCACCCCCTCTGAAATCTTGTTTTCTCGGAAGACTGAACCCCATTGTTCTTTGCGTATGTCCTAATTCAATTCTGTATACAATGTACTTTTTTATATTAAAACACACTTCAGCCCGATATTCAATTCTTATTTTGGGCAATTCCGATTGATAAGGATTTCATTTTTTGGTTAACCCAATCTTTTCTTAATGAAGCTGATCCATCGATTTCCGGAATGACAACGTCATCGAAGCCCAGCTTTCTTTAAATATTTTTCTGAAAACTTTTACACCCTTAATTCCGAAAAAATTCGCTTTACAAGCTATTTGCCATGGTCTATAATGAAGTCAACTTCATATTGGTGATTATCAAAATAGCAATGGTGCTTATTAAACGTTTAGATACGTTTTTTAGGGCGCCTTTTTTTTGTTTCTATCATTCTTTCTAACTGTTGATCTATGCGATTAATGCATGGAGCGACAGTTAGAACAAAACTAAAAAATAGGAGGACACTCACGTGCCAAATACAACTCACGAAAACATCGACGAAATTTTCGGATCAAAAGTTTTTAATGCCGGTGTCATGCGAAAACGCCTGCCAAAACACATCTACGCTTCACTGCTTAAAACAATGAAAGAGGATCTGCCTCTGGAAGAAAACGTGGCTGAAGTGGTCGCCAATGCCATGAAAGACTGGGCGCTGGAAATGGGCGCTACCCATTTCACTCACTGGTTCCAGCCGATGACCGGTATCACCGCTGAAAAGCATGACGCCTTCATCACCCCGACCGAAGACGGTAAGGTCATCATGGAATTCTCCGGCAAAGAACTGGTCAAGGGTGAACCGGATGCCTCATCTTTCCCCTCCGGCGGACTCCGGGCAACCTTTGAAGCCCGCGGCTATACTGCCTGGGACCCGACCTCCTATGCGTTCATCAAAGGCTCCACCCTGTGCATTCCAACGGTCTTCTGTTCCTACTCCGGTGAAGTGCTGGACAAGAAAACACCGCTGCTGCGTTCGATGGAAGTCCTCAATACCCATGCGGTCCGCATCCTGCACCTGTTCGGAAAAAATGATGTCAAAAAAGTGACCACCACCATCGGTGCCGAACAGGAATACTTCCTGGTCGAACGCGACCTGTTCACACAGCGCAAGGATCTGATCCTCACCGGCCGGACGTTGTTTGGTGCCAAACCGCCCAAGGGCCAGGAAATGGAAACCCATTACTTCGGCCGTATCCGCGGCCGCGTGGCCAACTACATGGCGGATCTGGACAAGGAACTGTGGAAACTGGGCATTGCTTCCAAAACCCGTCACAACGAAGTTGCCCCTTCCCAGCATGAAATGGCTCCCATTTTCACCAACACGAACGTTGCCACGGACAATAATCAGCTGGTTATGGAATTCATGCAGCGGGTTGCTTATCGCCACGATCTGGCCTGTCTGCTGCATGAAAAACCGTTTGATTTCGTCAACGGCTCCGGAAAACACAACAACTTTTCGATGTCCACCAACACCGGTGAGAACCTGCTTACTCCCGGGGATGATCCGGTCAACAACAAACAGTTCCTGCTGTTCCTCTGCGCCTGCATCGAGGCCGTGAACAAATACAGCGAACTGCTGCGCATCACGGTTGCCAGCGCCGGAAATGACCACCGTCTGGGCGCCAATGAAGCCCCACCGGCCATTGTTTCCATTTTCCTCGGCGAACAGCTGACCGCCGCGCTGAAGTCCATCGAAACCGGCAAACCGGTCAAGGAAGCGAAAGACCTCGTGCTTGAAATGGGCGTCACCACCCTGCCGAAGCTGATCATGGATGCGACGGACCGTAACCGGACCTCGCCATTTGCCTTCACCGGCAATAAGTTCGAGTTCCGGATGCTGGGTTCCAACCAGTCCATCGCCGGACCGAATATTACGCTCAACACCATCGTCGCCGATGTGCTGTGCGACTATGCCGATACGCTGGAAAAAGCGGCTGACTTCGAAACCGCTCTGGATGCCCTGCTGCAGAAATCCGTCATTGAAAACAAACGCATCGTCTTCAACGGCAACAACTACTCCGACGAATGGGTTGAAGAAGCTGCTCGTCGCGGTCTGCCCAACCTGAGAACCACACCGGAAGCCTTGGCTGAATACACGTCCGAAAAGAATGAAAAACTGTTCAGCCGTCACAATATCTACACGCCGGCTGAACTGGAATCCCGTTGTGAGATCCATCTGGAAGAATACAGCAAAACCATCAACATTGAAGCCCTGACCATGCTGAACATGGCCAAACGCGAAATCTCGCCGGCGGTCGTCTCCTACACCAAAGAGGTCTGCGACACCCTGCTGGCGAAAAAATCCTGCGGCGATTTCATCGATGTCTCGGCTGAAACCACGCTGGCCGAACGCATTTCCAAACTGTCCGGCGAACTCATCAAAGCCATTGACAGCCTGGAAACCACCCTGGCCGCTGCCCAGAACTGCGAATCGGCTCAGGCTGAAGCCACCTATCACTGCAACTCGATTATTCCCGCGATGGAAGCACTCCGCAGCACCGCCGATGCGCTGGAATCCATCGTCGGTAAAGAATACTGGCCATTCCCGAATTACGAAGACATTCTATTCTACGTTTAAATTGCTCAAAATCAACGAACTCAGAGCCCCCCCTCCTGAGTTCGTTGTAAAAAGGCTATCCACCGATAGCCTTTTTTGTCGTTGTGGGCTTGTTGAGACCAGATCTATTGACATTTTTGCGATTTTTGATTTATAATGATAAAGTAAGTTTTGCAATGACGCTATGTTAAAAACAATGGGGTTTGTTACCAAATCAATTGCAATCCTTCACAGTTCAATGACAATTTAATAAAAATTTTCAAGGGGGAAAATTATGAATCTTCAACGACCAAACAGCAATGATGCCACCGGAACCTCTAATCGTTCCAAAAGTGTAGTACCGTGTTCCGGTATCTGTTCACGATGTATCGACGGATGTCGCGGTAACTGTGAAATATTCAAGGCCACTTTCAGGGGCCGCGAACTGATTTATCCAGGTCCTTTTGGCGATGTGACCGCCGGTGGTGATAAAGATTATCCAATCGATTATTCACACTTAAACATTCAAGGTTACGCTCTCGGCGCCAAGGGATTGCCGGGCGGCGCCGTCGGTGACCCAGACAACGCACGCTTTCCAAACGTCAATACGGAAACTGCTTATGGCTGGGATAAAAAAGTCGCCATGAACGTGCCCATCTTTACCGGCGCATTGGGTTCCACCGAAATCGCCCGCAAGAATTGGGAACATTTTGCCGTGGGTGCCGCCATTTCCGGCGTAACCATCGTTTGTGGTGAAAACGTCTGCGGGATCGACCCGCGCCTGGTTTTGAATAAAGACAACAAGGTCATTGAAGCACCAGACATGGACCGACGAATCGAAGCATACAAGCGCTATCATACCGGCAAGGGTGAAATGCTGATTCAGATGAATGTTGAAGATACGCGTCTGGGCGTTGCCGAATATATCATCAATAAGCATCATATCGAAACCATTGAACTAAAATGGGGCCAGGGTGCCAAATGCATCGGCGGCGAAATCAAAGTCAATTCGCTCGAACGGGCCATGGAGCTCCAGAAAAGAGGCTATATTGTCACGCCTGATCCAATGGATCCCGTTATTCAGAACGCTTTCAACCAGGGCGCGATCAAGGAATTCGAACGTCACAGCCGTCTCGGATTTATCAGTGAAGAAGGCTTTATCGAAGAAGTTGAACGCCTCAGAGCCCTTGGTTACAAACGCATCACGTTGAAAACAGGCGCTTACGGCCTGAGAGAATTGGCCATGGCTCTGAAATGGTGTTCAAAAGCCAAAATCGATTTATTGACGATCGATGGTGCTCCCGGCGGAACCGGCATGAGCCCCTGGAGAATGATGGAAGAATGGGGTATGCCTTCAATTTACCTGCATTCAGCCGCCTATGAATTTGCAAAAATTTTATCCGATAACGGCGAACGGGTTCCCGACTTGGCATTTGCCGGCGGCTTCAGCAGCGAAGACGGCGTTTTCAAAGCGCTTGCTCTCGGCGCACCTTTTGTCAAAGCCGTTTGTATGGGCCGTGCCCTGATGATTCCCGGTATGGTTGGAAAAAACATCGATCAGTGGATGAAGGAAAACAATCTGCCCAAAACCGTCAGTGAATTTGGCTCGACTCCTGAAGAAATCTTCGTTTGTTACGAAACCGTCAAGAATCTGGTCGGTTCTCAGGAAATCAAGAACATTCCGCTGGGTGCCATCGGCATCTACAGCTACTCTGACAAGATTCGTGTCGGTTTACAACAGCTGATGGCTGGTGCCCGCTGCTTTAACATCGACAGCATTACCCGTAATGAATTGATGTCTCTGACCGAAGAATGCGCAAGCGTAACCAAGATCCCATATCTGATGGAATGCGGCCGCGAAGAAGCACTTGCTATTCTAAAAGGCTGATCCGATCACTTTACCATTAAATAAACGTTGCCCTTGAGCAAGTCGTTTTACCTGCCTTCTGGATTAATGCGAGCATTCATTCAGAAGGCAGGTTTATTTTTTTGTTTTTAACTGCTTTTTAAGAATCCTTCGATAGAATGAAAGATAATTATTCAGCAAAATAAAAAAGAGGAGCGCAATCATGGGATTAAAAGATCTGTTTAAAGATGTTACCGATCTGGCCAAGGATAGTATTGATTCAATTCAGGAAGATATTGCACTTAAAAAAGAAGAACAGCAACGTCTCCGCGCAGAAATGGAAAAACGCATTAAAGGCTTTACCGACACTCTGCTGGGTCAACTCACCAATAATATCGACCCGCTGGCCCGTCCTTTCATTGATGCCGATGATGCTGAGCTCGTTGCTTTTACCAGCAATTTTTCCACAGAACTGCTGTTGCCGGCCAATAGCGCGTCAGCAACTAAAATCGACATGCACCCTGACGAGGAAAAGGTTCTGAAAAATATTCTGAAAACATTCGCCACCTACAATCTTCAGGAAAAATTTCTGTTTCAGTTCAAGGATTCAAAAGAACAGATTGTTCTGGTGACAACCACTAATCTCTATTTTAAAGTCATCTTCCCGGAAAACACTTCATTTTACAGCATCGGCTCGCTCCCGAAAGAAAAACTGATCGACATCAGTATCAGCCGGGACGATCAGCAGTTCCAGCTTCTGGTCAACAGTGTGCCGCTGATAACCATGCCGACGGCAGAAATCCAAACTTTTGATTATGTTACCCTGTCAGAATACCTCAGACGCCTCAAAGCAAAAGATTTCGCCATTGATGACGAGCAGATCAGTGCTTTTATCCCGCTAAAACTTGACCCGACCACACGGGAAATCACAACCAAATTCGTCACCAGCGGTGAAAAACTGGTCTATTTTGCCTGGGGATTGAACAGCCTCGGCTCCACGAAATTTCTCATCTGCACCGATCATAAAATTGTTCTGTATGACCGCGAATTGAATACCGACAAGAGCTTCAGCTATGATGACATCACTTCAATCTCGACTCAGAAAAGCACGGTTTCTTTTCTGGATTTATCGCTCACGCTTGGGATGAACCCGAACGATACCGAAATCCATACCGCCGCTGCCATTGAAACCATCAGCATTCTCTACTCCCGGGAAGCTGAGCGCCTGATCCAGATATACAACCACTACAAAAGCGGTGCTTCCAAAGAAACAGCGCCGGCTAGTTCCGATGCTCAGCCGCAAACAGCCGGCGATCAGCAAGCAGACTCACCCCAGGAAGATCCCATCGCGATGATCGAAAAATTAGCCGTTCTAAAAGAAAAAGGCATTATCAGCGAAGCAGAATTCAATCAGAAAAAGAAAGACTTGCTGGAAAAATTATAAACGATCATTTATTTTACTCTCAAAAACAAATAACCGAGGTCATAAAACCACGGTTGTTTGTTTTTTATTGTCAAATTTAATTTTCAATTTCTTCTTCGCTGTTTTCAGCCACCGCATTTTTTTTATTTTTTATCGCCGTTACTACTTCTTTTTTAAAGGCTTCCTCCGCTTGCATCAGCGGATCCTGACGAACCATCCTGATGGTCGAATAACACATCGCAAACATGATAAAAATAAATGGAAACACCGCAACAATCGGAACGGTTTGTACCGCATCCAGTCCCCCCATAATAATCAGGATCCCTGCCGACAATGCCAATGCGATTCCCCATAACAGCTTGAGACTGGTTCTTGGCGAATCATTTCCGCCGCTGGAGAGCATCCCCAATACAATGGTCGCGGAATCGGTGGAAACGACAAAAAATGTAAATACGACGAAAAGAATCACGACGGTTGTGACTTCGCTTAAAGGGAATTGATGGAAAAGCACAAATATACCGCTGGCAACGTCTGAAGTAATGGCTGTTTCAATCAGTCCCTTTGTCGCCGCTTCAAGTTCAAAATTAAGTGCTGTCGAACCGAATATATCAAAGAAGATCATATCGAATATCGCTGGTACAACAATGCCTGCAAATACAAATTCCCTGATCGTTCTGCCTTTAGAAATTTTTGCAATGAACATTCCCACAAAAGGTGCCCATGAAATCCACCACGCCCAATAAAAGATTGTCCAGCTGTTTAGCCATCCTGCTTGCTCAACGGGATCTGTCCATGTGCTCATCCTGATAAAATTCTGTACATATAATCCCGATGCGTTGACAAAGTTATCTAAAATATATTTTGTGGGTCCAATTAAAAATAAAAACAATAGCAATCCCAGACAGGCAATCATGCTGATATCCGAGCCAACTTTTATGCCTTTATCAATTGGCAGGCATGCCGATGCCAGATAAGCAGCCGCTACGATAACCAGAATAATTATGTAAGCTTCGTTATTCATCGTGATTCCATAATTGAATGAGAGCCCGGCTCCCAACTCCATTGTCCCCAATCCAACGGTTGTTGATACCCCAAAAAAGGTAATACATAAGGCTACAATATCAATGAATTTACCGATCGGGCCGTAAATCTGATCCCCTAAAATCGGATAAAAGCAGGAACTGACAAGGGCGGGCAATCCTTTTCTGAAAATCACCAGACCCATGGGAATTCCCACAACAACATAGATAGCCCAGGGGCTGATTCCCCAATGCAGAAATGAAATCGCCATCGACCATTCAGCTGCCTGAGTACTTCCCGAAGCACCGGCATATGCCGGACCATTTAGAAAATGAGAGACCGTTTCTGCCACCGACCAGTAGATGAGTCCGACCCCCATGCCGGCTCCAAACAGCATGGAAAACCATGAAAAATTTGAAAACTCTGGTTTATCATCATCTTTTCCGAATTTAATTTTGCCGTATTTACTTATAGCAAGGACAAAACAAAAAACAACAAAAAAGAGCACCCCTGCTTCGTACATCCAACCCCAATTGGAAACGGTTACTGAAAGAACCTGCCCCAACACTACAGATAATGAATTGTTGTCCAAAGCGCCCCAAAGAATAAATCCAAAACATATTATTGCAGAAATAATGAATACTGCTGAATCCAAATGGCCAAAAATCCCCCAATTATTTGTAACCTCGGCTCTGTCTCTGGGGATAAAATCGCCTGTTTGATTATTTCTGCTTTTCATGAGAATTCTCCTTCCCGGATCAATTTTCCTTTTCCACCATACGCAATTAAAACGTTTGCAGAAACATAGAGAATCATACCTCCACCTTCTTTACTGTTGTATATGATCAGTATATTTATTATTTCTTTAGTCTTTCAGACCAGTTTATCATCATTTCATTTTCAATTTCTTAGTGAGTTAGCGCCAAAAATATACTTTGTAAATTTTTGGCGCTAATCTCTGGATTATTTTTTATTATATCATACAGTATTGGAAGATGCTGTTTAACCTAATAACTTCTTACATAACAGTACCGCTTCATCGGCAGTTTCTGCCCAGCCATCGGCACCAATTTCTTCGCCCCACTTCGCACTGGTTGGACCGCCGCCGATGATTACTTTATATTGATCGCGAATATTCTGTTCTACCAGATATTCAATCAATACTTTTTGAGATTTCATGGTTGTTGTCAACAGTGAACTCGCAGCCAGTATTTTGGCACCAACTTCATCTGCTTTTTTGACAAAGTCTTCTGGTTTTTGATCGATACCAATATCATAGACTTTAAATCCGGCTGAGGTTAAAAGAGCGCCGACAATATTTTTCCCGATATCATGAATGTCGCCTGCCACCGTGCCAAGCACAATTTTCCCCTTATCCTCATAGGCTCCTTCGCCTTCGCCTGCAGCTAATACTTCTTCAAGCACATCCATACCTGCTTTCATCGCATCGGCTGCCATCATAACATCCGGCAAAAAGGCTTCGCCGCTGATCCAGCTTGCTCCGACTTCTTCGATCCCCTTGATGAATCCCAACTGAACAGCCTGAACCGGATCAGCTTTTTCTGCTATTACTCTTTCTGCCAATTCAACTGCTAAATCCTCATCTCCATCAACGATTGCATCTTTAATTTC
This sequence comes from Acetobacterium fimetarium, assembly GCF_014284475.1. GTDB lineage: Bacteria > Bacillota > Clostridia > Eubacteriales > Eubacteriaceae > Acetobacterium > Acetobacterium fimetarium. The sequence goes on from NZ_WJBC01000008.1 coordinate 45,005, forward strand.
TTCAAAAATTGTGTTCATCTCATTCTCCTTTTATTATATTATTTTCATTATTTGTTTAGTAATTCTTTTGCCCGTTTTTCAATAAACGATTCGATTTTTTCTTTAACAACAGGATCCAATGCTGGTGGCACATAGCTGGCAAGCACTTCCTGCCATTTTATTTTTGCCCGTTGGTTTGTATCGAGGCTCTCTTTTGACCATCCGTCGAAAGATTGTCGATCACTTAATTCAGGTCTGTAGAATTCAAGTTTAAAGTTTTTGCGGGTATGCTTTTGTGTCAAGAAATGTCCGCCTGGTCCCACGGTATTGATTACATCAAACGCCATTTTTTCTTCACTTTCACAATCAAAACCTTTAAGATATCGTAAAATCATGCCGGCAATTTCGTCGTCAACCATAAATTTTTCATACGACATAGCCATGTAGTACTGAAGAATTCCTGCCGTATGCATGACAAAATTAACACCGGTGGTGCTGGCTGCAAAGAGCACCATCATGGACTCATAACCGGCCTGAGCATCAACTGTTTTGGAATCGGTCAAGCCCCCGCCGCCTCGGCATGGAACCCCATAAAACCGTGCGAATTGAGCACTTGCTGATGTAAACAGGGCATTTTCAGGATTCCCGATCGACAGCGAACCGGTTGACATATCTGTAACTGCCGATGTCGATCCATAAACAACGGGTGTCCCTGGATTAATGCATTGGGCCAGCGTAATGCCTGCCAATACTTCGGCATTCTGTAATGATAAGGCCCCTGCCATGGTTGCCGGACCAGTTGAACCAGACATTACCAATGAGGCAATGACCATCGCCTGGCCAGTTTCAGCATAAGCCATTAAGCCGCCGAGCATGCGATCATCATATTTCAGTGGTGTCACTGAATTAATCAAACAGATTAACGCCGGTTTTTCTCTGATTACATCCATTCCGCCATGAAGCAACGCGGCAATTTCGATCGTGTCTTTCGCATATTCATATCCTGAGGAACTTCCCATAAAGCATTTATCCGAATTGACAATATGGCTATAGGCCATATCTAAATGACGAATCTCATCGCGAACATCGGTTGGTTCTACCACCGTACCACCGGTCATATGCATATATTTGCTGGCACCAGCCAGTTTGACAAAATTGTCGTAGTCTTCCATTGTTGCATCTCTTTTTACACCATCTGCCTCATAAATAAACGGTGCCCCATAGCCTGGCATATAGATAATATCTTCACCACCACAGACCAGATTGTGTTCCGGATTACGGGCATGCAATGTAAATTGTGATGGCGCTTTTGCCACCATCTCTTTTACAAAATCAGGATCAAAATAGACGCGATGTCCTTCGACGCGTTGTCCATGTTTTTTTAAAACTTCAATGGCTGGATCATAGGAGAATTCAACACCAATTTCCTTGAGAATTCTCATACTGTTTTCATGAATCTTGTTAATTTGTTCATCCGTCAAAATATCAAATTTTGGTAACATGATAAAATACCTCTTCTTCTTAAAATTTTATTCTTGTATATCTACAGCCGTCTGGCTGCTGCCAACATCTTTTAATTCATTATTCTTCAGTAATAACTGACTTTCCGTATAATCCACTTTCAGCGCTTTATAAATACTAAAACACATGACAATCATCACAAACATATATGGGAACGCGGCTACAATCGAAGCGGTCTGCAAAGCCTTTAATGCAGATGTTCCACCAACCAGGATTAACATAATGGTAATTAAACCCTGGGCAATTCCCCAGCCGGCTCTTAATTTTTTGTCTGGATCCATGTCTCCGCCCGACGTCAGCATGGCTAAAACATAGGTTGCTGAGTTTGCTGCTCCGACAAAGCAGACAACGATCAGAACAATTGCCAAAATAGATGTAAGTCCATATAAAGGAAGCTGTTGTAAAAGCGCATAAAGGGCAGTGGTATAATCAGCACCAACTGCAGCTTCGATCGCTCCACCAGAGATGGCGTTTAAATTAAATGCCGCTCCTCCGTAAATGGCAATCCAAATCAGTGAAAAACCGGAAGGTAATAACGATACTGCCAGAATAAACTCTCTGATCGTTCGGCCTTTTGAAACCCGTGCGACAAACTGTCCAACAAACGGTGCCCAGGCAATCCACCAGGCCCAATAAAAGATGGTCCAGCCATTTAACCATTCGACATTTCCCATCCAGAAGGTCTGCCCCACAAGATTTTGAAGATAAGAACCTAACGTATTGGTAAAGTTATTTAAAATAAATACCGAGCCGCCGAAAACAAAAATGAATACCATAAATGCCACTGACAGCCAAATTTTTAAATTCGCTGCTGCCTGCATGGCTTTATGCAGTCCTGAAACAGTTGCCAGAGTGAAAATAACGGTGATCACCGCAATTATAATGGATACTGTCAGCGGACTTGATTTTATCCCCCAGATGTATTCCAAGCCTGTGGCAATCTGTGTCGAACCAAGTCCCAGGCTGGTGGCAACCCCGAAAATTGTTGCAAAGACAGCCAGTATATCGATGGTTTTCCCAATTGGTCCATGTATTTTTTCACCAATTAATGGATAAAAAGCAGAACTGATTAAGAATGGCAAATTTTTTCTGAATTGAAAATAGGCAAGTCCTAAACCGCCAATTGCAAAAATCACCCATGGATGAAGCCCCCAATGAAAAAAGGTTGTCCGCATGGCCAATTCCATCGCTGCCTGTGTTCCGCCCTCTCCCATGGGAGGAGTGAGATAATGCATGATCGGTTCAGAAACTGACCAAAACACTAATCCAATTCCCATTCCTCCCCCAAACAGCATTGAAAACCACTGAAAATTAGTAAATTCAGGTTTATCATCATCCTTGCCCAAGATAATTTTTCCAAAGGGACTGATGGCAACTCCTATAGCAAACACAATAAACAAACCAACTGCCAACAAATATAACCAGCCAAAAGTAGTTGTAATCAACGAATTCAACAGATTAAATACCGTAGTTGTACCTTCAGTAAAAAGCATACTGGCCAATACGAAAAGTATCGCTATTCCAGCTGAAACGTACAATACGGTTCGATTCTTTGCTTGTTTTTCTTGCATTTTAGTAAATCCTCCTTCTGTTTTAGAATTGGTTCACATTTTTTTAGAATATTTTCATAAGTGGGGTGTTTAAGGTTCCTAGTTTTGTACCAGTGATTTTATTGCAATAAGCCATCATCGCATCAGTTGTTGCGGCGGCTTGGTATACCCATGCCGCATTGGCCATTGGCCCGTATAAAATAAAATCCGCGCCATGTGTCAGTGGAAAAGTGAATACCGATGCCCCGGCTGCTTCAAAGTACGGACTTCCCTTTGCTCTCATTTTCTTCCATAAATATAATGCATTCGATGATGCACATCCCCCCGGATAACCATATTGTTCTTTTATATCCCGAATCGCCATTGCGGTCCAACTGCTGCTGGCTACATCCAGGACTCCTGGATCGATGAGAAACTGTTCAACTCCAGCTCTTTTTGCTTTGGTCAATAAGCCTTCGTTTTTTTCATCCCCGACTAAAAGTTTAACGCGTTTAGCCGGTTGCAAATGTTTTTTACTGAACGCCAGCACAACTGCGGTTTTAACGCCACACTCTTTGATCACTTCCAGTTCATGTTCGGTGCAGCTTTCTTCCAGTGAATTATAGATAATCCGGCTCATGGCTTCTGTATCATTGGCAAAATGTTTTAGCGTTTCGATCCTTACCTCTGGGCTTGGACTGTCAAACAGTATTGGTGTTGTGGTATTTTTCAAGACAAATTCCACATGTTTGGTTAATGCAATCTCCGTGTCTCCAAGTACATCGACAATTCTTGGATTGCCTGTTTCTTCCGATAATTCCGCTTCTCTGTCTAATAATTCCTTGGCCGCCACTTCATCGAAGATTCCTTTTTCAGAATCTTTGGTAATTTTGTGTCCCCGATAAAATATGCTACCAATTAAAACCGTCGGATATTCTCCAGGCTGACCGCCTATTTTGGTTCCATTGATGTCATAAACAAATTGATCTGCAGTAAATCTAAACATTTTTTCGCTCCTTCATTAAATTAATATAATTGCGTACTTTTTATTTTCCAACAAACAGCAAAACGATTACACCCTTTCTTTGTTTACTCCTTTCATTTTTTCTTAAATGGATCTTCTGTCAGTTATTGATGTTATGTATCGCAAAAACCGTGCCAACTAACTTCATTCTTTATCATAAGTATTATAGCCAATCTCAGTACTTTTAAACACTAACTATTTACCAATTATGAAAAACGGACCCATAATTTACCAATTTTAACAATCCATTATGTTTTGAGGCCTTTCACGGCAAAGTATTTTGATTTATTCCAGAATTTAGATTATAATTAAATTAGTTGAATCATAAAAAAAGTAAGATATTGAAGCTTAAATGCGAGAATACTTACAATTAATTGTAGGAAAAGGAAAAGACAATGCGAAATTACTTTGAACATAGTCAGGAATACCTAGATTATTTGAAAACGCTTCCAAATGAATTTTTTTTAGAAATATTAGAAAATTGTTTTTTTGAAATAACCGTTACCGATAAAAATGGAAATGTATTATATGCCAATCCAGCGTGCCTTCAGTATCATGGTATTTCCGCAGAAAAAATGTGGAAGCTTAATTTTTTAACATCTTTTCAGGGTCTGTGGACGCCTCCTTCTACAGCTGCCGCCATCGAAAAGAAACGAACAATTATTTCAAGACAACGTTCACTGTTACCCGATGAAGAACACATTACCATTACAACCCCTTTATATAATAATGAAAATGAATTAATTATGCTTGTCTATAACACGCTTAAACGGGAATCCTTTGTGGAATTTGATTTGGATTATCTAAACCCTGAAAAAGAAAGTATTGTAGAAACAGAAGCCAAGGAAAAAAGAAGGGATAAAGGCGAAAAAAACAAAGCCAGCAATAATATCGTCGGTCGCAGCTATATTCTCTACCAAACCCTTCACAAACTAAAAAAAGCCGCTAAATCAGATATACCTGTACTATTGTTAGGTGAAAGTGGTGTCGGAAAAAGTCTGATCGCCAAATTTATTCATGATTGCAGTCCAAGAAAATCAAGCCCTTTTATTTCAATCAATTGTACTTCTATTCCTGACAACCTTATTGAAAGCGAGCTCTTCGGATATGTACCTTACGCTTTTACCGGAGCCAGTCCAAAGGGAAAAAAGGGATTAGTCGAAATGGCAAACAACGGCACCTTATTTTTAGATGAAATTGGAGAATTAATGCCGAATATACAAGTAAAGTTTCTGGATTTCTTGGAAAATCAACGATTTACTTCCGTCGGCGGGTTGGAATCAAAAACCGTCAACACGCGAATTATTACCGCTACTAACAAAAATTTGGCAGAATTGGTTGAAAAGAATAAGTTTCGAGAAGATTTATACTGGCGAATTAATGGTATTACTCAGACCATTCCAGCACTTAGAGAAAGACGGGATGACATCTTCCCCATCGCTCAGTATTATCTGAAAGAATATAATCAAAAATACAATCAAAATAAAGTGTTTTCAAATCAGGTCATTGAATCGATGATTCAATATGATTGGCCGGGAAATGTAAGACAACTTAAAAACGCAGTTGAACAGATGGCTGTTATGAGCCTCGGAAGTGTGATCGGAATGGATAAGTTGCCCGAACAGCTGGCAGCATTTTTTGATAATAAAGATCACCAAAAACGAAACGTCATTTTTGATGATCTTGTTGAGAATTACAAACGAAATATTATCGTAGATTATTATGAAAATTATGACGGCAACATCAACGAGATGGCCGAAGCGCTTGGATTGAGCCAAACTACATCCTATCGTCTCGTGAATAAATACATAAAAAAATAATATAAAACAAAAGACAAACCTGTATTGGATCATATGCTGTCCCTGACAGATTTGTCTTTATTTAATTTCGATAGTCCACTTTTTAAATTTATGATGTTTCTATTTCAAACAGTCAAAACGAACGATCTTTCATCCAGAAGGATTTTTTGTCCCAACTATATACGATTTCAGCTTTGATCTCGGTAAAATAGTCTTCAATCAGTTTGTTCAGAACATCCAGATCTTCAAAACTGTTGTCGGCTTTCAGTGATTCGATCCACATGCTTTGACCGCCGCAGGCATCGCTTAAATGAATTTTATAGTCCAGATTATTTTCTCTAACCCGATCGTTTAATTCGATGATCTCATTCCATGTAATAACCATTTTCAAAACCTTCTTTCTTAAATACTTTGTTATTTACAATACTAAATCAAAATTTCAAATAAGTCAATTCATCTCCGTAGTTTTCAGTCATGCTCATTGCCCTGATTTATCCCGCTATTATCGCAAAGCGTTCATTTGCGGCTACTGAAAATATTTTCTATATTGAATTTTAATCAATGCACTATAGAATTAACTTGTAAACGATTTTATTTTCCGAATAATCCGTCTCTGCGTTTTCAGGAAATACAATCGAGAACAGGAGGATAAACATGGGTGATAAAATTATCAGTGGCTGCAATCACTTCAGTATAACGGTTGGAGATATTGACCGTTCCGTTAAGTTTTACACAGAAGTCATGGAAATGACTTTTGAAAACATTCGTTACAATGTCGACCTGGCCTATATCAGAAAAGTCACGGGATATCCGGACGGTGTTCTTAATGTCGCATTTGTATCTTGTCCCGGTTTGCGTCTGGAGCTCATCCAATATGTTGAACCGCAAGGCGTCGTGCTGGATGTCAGTCCGCATAACATCTGCAGCAGTCATATTTGTTTTGCCACCACCGACATTCATAAGGCCTATCAGCGCTGCCAGGACAACAATATTCCAACCAGAAATGAACCTGCCTACATTGATAACGGACCAAGCACCGGCGCTTATGCTTTCTACCTGCTTGATCCTGATCATTACAATATTGAATTATTTCAGCCGGCTGCCAAATAACCGTATTCTTTCAGAATTAAAAACGGGAAATCAGATCTTCGAATTTCTCATTTCTTCGTAGGTAATGACAAGCATCCAACACAACATTTCATCACCGCTAACCCGAAACTAAATTATCAGGAGGATTAAAATGGTAAAATATGTTGTAGGTATTGATGCCGGCACCACCGGTTCTACTGTAATGATTTTTGACCTTGAAGGAAAACTTATCGGTTCAGGCTATCGGGAATATTCCTGCAAATTCCCGCATCCCGGCTGGGTCGAGCAGGATATCAATGATTTATGGAAAGGCGTTTGTGAAGCATCCCGGGAAGTATTGGCCAAAACTGAAATCGATCCCAAAGAAATCGGTTCGCTCGGCATCTCCAGTCAGCGCGGCACCTTTGTGCCCATCGACAAAGACTGGACCCCGCTGTGCGACTCCATCGTCTGGTCGGACGGCCGCGCCGGTGAAGAAGTCAAATGGATCGAGGAACATGTTGGCCGGGACCACTACCATGAAGTCAGCGGCGATCCGCTTTCCGGCATGTGGGCTTATGCCAAATATAAATGGGTGAAGGACAACCGGCCGGAGCTCTATAAAAAAGCCTTGAAATTTGTCAATGGCCAGGAATGGCTGCTGCACAATTTAGGTTCCAAGGAATTATTTACCGATCCATCATCGCTGGCGCTCAACGGCATGCTCGATGTCAAAACGCTGGACTGGTCCGACGAACTGCTGGACGCGATCGGCATTGACAAAGACAAACTGCCACCGGTGAAAACATCGATGACACAGGTTGGCGTTATCTCTGAGAAAGCTTCTGAATTAACCGGATTTGCGGTCGGTATGCCGATCTGCTGCGGTGGTGGTGACCAGCAGTGTGCCGCCATCGGTTCCGGTGTGATCCGGGAAGGCCTGGCTGAAATCACGATTGGAACCGCCGCCGTCATGGTCGCCCATGTGGACAGCCCGAAACCGGATGTGAATCATACCGTTTTATTTGGCGGCCATGCGATGCCCAACAAATGGGACATGGAAGCGCTGACCTTTGCGGCCGGCGTGACCCTGCGCTGGTGGCGTGATACCTTTGCGCAACCGGAAAAAGAAGCCGCCGCTGATCTGGGTCTGGATCCCTATGATCTGATTACCCTGGAAGCGGAACAGGCCCCGGTCGGATGCAAGGGCTACCTGTTTATGCCGTTTTTCAACAGCCAGGTTTCACCTTATTATCATGACAATGCCACCGGTGGCTCGCTGGGACTGACTCTGGCCCATGACCGCGGCATGATGGCCCGCGGCGTGATGGAAGGCGTCATCTACGAACTGCGAATGAGCGTGGAAGCGATGGAAAATGTATTGGGCCGGCCTTTTGAAGCGATTCGATTATCCGGCGGCGGCGCCAAATCAAAACTGTGGTGCCAAATGCAGGCTGATGTTTACGGCCGACCGGTCGAAAAGCTCAACGTATCCGACTGCACGACTTTGGGCGCTGCCATCCTGGGCGCTGCCGGGGCCGGCGTCTTCGGAAGCATTGAGGAGGCGGTGGATAAAATGGTTCACACCTTTGGCATTATTGAACCGAATATGGAAAATCACAAAATTTATACGGATATGTACAATATTTTCAAAGATACCTTCCTGGCCTTGCGAGACGCTGATGTCTACAATAAACTGGCTGCTGTATCTAAAAAGCACTGGGGTTGAATCTTACCTTAAATATCATGAAAGGAAGCTAATTAATGATTAATGTAAGTTTAAAAGATAAAGTCGTCATCGTCACCGGTGCTGCCAAGGGAATCGGACGGGCCATTGCTTTAAAAATGGCTGAAGCAGAATGCACAGGCCTGGTTGTAAATGACCTGAAAATTGACGAACATGCGGAATCACTGAAAAAAGAGGCCGAAGCCTATGGCGCTGAAGTCCTTTTAGTCGCGGGCGATATGAGCAATGAAGAGGCTGTCAAAAAAATGATTGATGCCGCGGTGGATAAATGGGGGCGCCTGGATGTGATGGTGAATAACGCCGGCATCTCCAAATCAAACGATCTGTTCGGCACCACGGCCAGCGACTGGGATCTGGTCATCAACATCAATATGCGCTCGGCATTTCTGGGAACAAAGTATGCGGCGGCCTATATGAAAGATCATGGCGGCGGGGCAATTGTCAATATGGGTTCCATCGCCGGTATCACCGGTGGCAATACCAGCCCGGATTACGGTGCTTCCAAAGCGGGAATCATCGCGCTGACCAAATATGCCGCCAAATTTCTGGCCCCCTACGGCATCCGGGTCAATGCCCTGGCCCCCGGAACGATTTATACCGACATGATCAAGCGCAATTTTGAAAACCTCAGTGATGAAGCCCGGGAGAAACGCCTGTCTGCCATTCCGATGGGCCGAATGGGCGATCCGGATGAAGTCGCCACGGCGGCACTGTTTTTCGCTTCCGATCTGTCAAGCTTCATCACCGGTGATTCACTGATGATTACCGGCGGCCGAAACACCTGAACCGACGCTAACCTTCCTGAGTCTGAGTTCTGAAATCCCCAAGGCGTATTCATGGATGATACAGCATTCAGACTCAATCAATTGATAAAAACTGCTACGGAACACTGACAAAATGGCAAACGAAAAACGACAAACCGAAATTGACCCAATGATGATGTTTCAAGTTAAAACAGGCTCCCCCTGTTGCCTTGATATGCATAACCAGATAATCATTGGCGTCAAATGGTTTGTCTTTTTCTATTATTTCGAAGGCGATCCCTGCTTTCGCCGCCGCATTATCCACTATTTTTTCTGCCTGAAATTCGGGGCGTACGCAACCGCCAGACGGATGGCTTCAATCATGCTCACCGGACTGGCAATGCCTTTTCCGGCGATATCCAGAGCGGTTCCATGATCCACCGATGTGCGCAGTATCGGCATGCCGATGGTGAGTGAGATGGTTTTTTCAAAATCAACCATTTTAGTCGCAATATGTCCCTGATCATGATACAAAGACAGCACCGCATCGTAGGCACCCTTCAGCGCAAAATGAAAGACACTGTCCGCGCCGACGGGTCCGTCGATAGCAATCCCCCGCGCCCTGGCCGCTGCAACTGCCGGCATCACCGCATCGACTTCTTCGTGCCCGAACAAGCCATGCTCACCGCAGTGCGGGTTAAGTCCCGCGATCGCGAGATGCGGTTTTTTTACCCCTAATATTTCCAATGCCTCGACGCACTGATCAATAAAAACTGCCAGATTATCCGGGGTTACCAGACCACAGGCATCTTTCAACGAGACATGCCGGCTTAAAAAGAAAACTCTCAGATCATGCACCTGAAACATGGTCAGCGGTTTTTCCGTTGCTGTCAGCGCAGCGATGATTTCGGTATGCCCGATATAAGGCACTTTTGCCGCTTTCAGTGATTCCTTGTTAATCGGTGTTGTCGCCAGCACATCCGCCTTTTTTTCCAGGCATAACCGGGTCGCTTTTTCGATGTAGTCATATGCCGCCTGGCCGGTCATTGCCTGCACTGCCTCGATTTTTAACTGCTCCATGGAAATATTCTTAAGATCAATCAGATTCAGCATCCCCGCTTCGTATTTTCCGTCAGCAGGGTCCGTTACAACATTGATGTTCAACTTAAGCTTGCAAAAATCGAGCGCCTGCTGCAAGACGTTTTTATCGCCGACAATGATGCATTGGGCTTTTTTTTGAACCAGCGGATCGGCTAACGCCTTGACGATAATTTCCGGACCGATTCCGGCGGCATCCCCCATGGGTATCGCGACAATAGGTTTCATTTATTTCTCTCCTCGCCTTTATTCATAGATCCTTGCATAACTCATAAAACGCAAACAAAATTTGCTTTGCTGTCGGTTTCCGCAACCAGTTGTGTAACGTGTAGGCGAACAGTCGATAGACTGTCCGCCGTACAGTGTAACAATTGGTTCGCGCAAACCGGCAGCGAAGCTCACAAGCGTTTTGTCAACGTCAAACATCATAATAATCGTTCCAGACCGGAAAATGGACGGATACTTTTGTGCCCTTTTCATAATCGGAAGCAATGGCGATATGATGACCCAGCTTGCGGGCAATCTTCTGGCTCAGATAAAGTCCGAAACCCGTCTCCGCCTCAAATTTACGGCCATTGTTGCCGGTGAAATGTTTATCAAAAACGCGCCGGATATCCTCTGCTTTGATACCAGGGCCCTGATCCGCAATGATCAGCACCGTTTCTGCCTCCTGCTGTTCGGCATAAATACTGATTTTTCCATTGGGGTATGAATATTTAACGGCGTTGTCAACAATCTGCTTGATGATAAAGCCCAGCCATTTTTCATCAGTGTCGATCTGAAAATCAAGCTGATCCAGCTGCAGATTCAGATGCTTGTTTGTAATGCTTGCATATTCCCGTTTGATGCATTCCCTGACAACCTTATCCAGGCTGGTGCTGCTGATCAGATAATCTTTCGCAAAATCATCCGCGCGGGAATAAAATAACGTCATCTGCACAAAGTCCTCAATTTTATCGATCTCGTCCTCAATACTGTACAGAACTTCCTCTGACGGCGCATTCAAACTATTTTCGATGATCAGCTTGGCTGCAGCAATCGGTGTTTTTATTTCATGCACCCACATGGTGATAAACTCTGTATCCTCGCTGCTTTTTGACTGGTACTCGCGCAGCTTTTTATTGATCTCCCGATATTGTTTCTGCAGGAGTTCGTGGTAGATGCGCTGTTGCGAACTGGCCGACGCCGGCAGGGAATTCACCCAGTCCAGGCCCTCGGTCTCCGATAATCTTTTGAGCTTTTGATAATAACTCTTCTGGTACAGAAAATCGATGCTCAGATAGACGAAAAACAGAAAAACAGCGACTTCAATCACATACAAGCCGTTGGACCGGCCGAAGGGAACCGCTTCACCAACGGATATCACGACCCCGGCAAAACCAAACATCGTCAGGTACAGCATGATCAGAAACTTTTTATCAAACAGATAATCCCTGAGCCTCATATCATATAGCCCTGATTCTTTTTCGTTTCGATGACATTTTCCAGCCCCAGATCCCTGAGCTTCTTTCTCAGGCGCGTGATGTTCACCGTCAGGGTATTGTCATCGATAAAACTGGCATCTTTCCAGAGGCTTCTCATGATTCTTTCCCGGCTGACTGCTCTGCCCCGGTTTTTAAGCAGCAGCGCCAGGATCTGGGCTTCATTTTTGGTGAGTTTCATGGTGTTTTCATTAACGGACACCACCCCGCTGCTCCTGTTGAAAATCAGTCCTTCATGGGCAATAATATCCATTTCGCTATTATCATAGGAATAGGTTCGTCTCAAAAGCCCGGCGACCTTGGCCAGCAGAATGTCAATTGAAAACGGCTTGACAATAAAATCGTCACCGCCCATATTGGTGGCAATGATGATATCCATATCGGTGCTTTTGGATGAAACAAAAATAATCGGTACCTTTGAAAGCAGCCTGATTTTACCGCACCAGTAATAGCCGTCATAAAAGGGCAGAATGATATCCAGCAGCACCAGATCCGGTTTGAACGCGATAAATTCAGGCAGGATATCACAAAACTCCGTCACCGCTGCAGCATCATATCCCGCTTTTGACAGGTTTTCCACCATGATGCCGGCGATTTTCGCCTCATCCTCAATCACCAATATTTTAAACAATAGCAATCACCCTTCCCTTGAAAACCCAACGGCTGACGGTAAAATTGTCCTTTTTCTCGTTACATTATACTTTATCCCGGGCCAGATTCACAAATTATTTTTCCCGGCCCCAGGCAATGCGCATGTAGCTATTGACCGACAAAAGATAGAAAAAGCAGTAGATGATAATGTAGATCCCCACAATAATACCGGCGTTGATCATGGTCGGCAATTCTTTTCCAGCGAGATCCATCGTTCGGTTATAGGTCAACAAAGCAAAGCTAGAATGCAGCAGGCCAACGGTTAACGACAATCCAAACACGATGGCCAATTGTCTGGCAATGGATTTTTTTATCTCATCCCTGCTCATCCCGATTTTCTTGAGGATATCATATCGACTGACTTCCTCCTGAGCCTCAATGATTTGTTTATAATACATAATACTGCCAGAGGCAAGCAAGAACAAGATCCCGATAAATAATCCAATAAATACATAGGCCCCATATAGTGAAAAGACCGATTTATAAACCCCAATATAACTCAGATTGGCGATGCCAAAAGTACTGCTGGTCCGGGTATTCTCCGGAACAATTTTATTTAATGCCGCCACCGTTTTTTCCGATCCGGCCGGATTATCAAACATAATGCCGGTAAATTTCACCACATCGTCAGCTCCGACCTGTTCCCGATAGCGATTATAGGCCGCATCACTTAATACCAGTGTTGGTTTTAAATACAAATCCAAAATGCCAATATATTTATGCAAGGAAACTCCAACAATATTATAAGCGTCGGTTTCATTTGAAAATTGCAAATTCATGGCACTGCCAGTTAAATTTTGGCAGTAATCTTTTTTTGTATTGCCATCAATAAAATAGCCTTCGCCATCTTTTAAATCCATATTGAAATCTGTTCTCAGGTTGTTATAAGTGCCGGTTTCAACTTTGGTATCCTTAATGATTGATCGATAGGAGCTTTCTGACATAATATATCCATCAACCGTCATTCCCGGGTTGTTCTCCGTTTCAAGTGAATACTCATCACTCTGAAGCTGGGTTTTTATGATTTCAAACTGATTTGTCGCTGTCACCTTGACTTCGCCGGTCTGATCTATCACTTCAAGCATCTGATTAAACTGCTGATCATCGCTATTTTTACTTATATATGAAAAGGGCGAGTAATAGGGCACCAGATCGCCTAAGGTCCGGTACATGGAGAAGGTCGCACTCATCATCGTGATGGTAATGGCACAGGCAATGGCAATAAAGCTCAGCATTTTTGAATTGGCTTTAATTCGATAGACAATCTGGGAGATGCTGATAATATTTTCTGATTTGTAATAGAAGGCTTTATTTTTTTTCAATGCCAACATGGCCATCGGAATAAAGTTTTTAAAAAGCAGTAATGTGCCGATGACAATACAAACTAAAATGACCAGCGCCGGGATCATCAGATGAAATCCCCCTTCATTAACATTCATGACCATGGCGATGGTGTAACCCACGATCATCAACACAATTGCCAATATTCCACCCGTTAGCGAATATTTGGGTAATTTTTCACTTTCTTTATTTGCCGATAATAACTCGATCAGTTTATAGCGATAAATTATTCCATAGGCGTTAAGCGAACTGATCATAAACAAAATCAGAAAAGCCACCATCGTTGTTGCAATTGCTTCCCACTGAATCGAAAAGGTGACCGCTGTTCCATCGGCCATGAGCTTCAATAAAATCATCGAAAAGAAACGTGAAAAGGCAACTCCCAAAACAGTCCCGCAAGCGGTTGCGATCAGACCCATGATGATATTTTCATAAAACATCATCCGACCAATCTGACTTTTTTTCATGCCCACCAACGAATAAATCGCAATTTCCTTTTTTCTTGTTTTGACAAAAAACTTATTGGAATACAGTACAAAAACCGAAGAGAACAGCACAATGGCGATGGCCGCAGCTTTAAATAAAACCGTTATCTTACCGGCGCCAAATCGGTAATTTGAAAATTGCGGATTAAAATAGATCGAACAGAAAATGCTGAAGATGGTTACCGCAAATGTCGTACTGATCAGATAGATCAGATACGTTCCAAATTTCTTTTTGATATTATTGATCGCAAGACTAAAGAAGTTCACTGTTATCCCCCCCTAACGAAGACAGGACTTTTAGGATCTTGTCAAAAAATTCCTTTCTGGTTCCGGTATTGAATATCTCCATAAACAAAACCCCATCCTTGATAAAAATAATCCGTTTGCAAAAACTTGCCGCAAAAGCATCATGGGTGACCAGCATAATTGTCGCCTGATTTTTTTCATTCAATCGTTGCATGCATTGCAGCAAATCTTTTGACGATTTGGAATCCAGCGCACCGGTTGGTTCATCAGCCAGAATCAGTTCCGGTGAATTAACCATCGCTCTGGCCGCAGATGCGCGTTGCTTTTGACCGCCGGATACTTCATAAGGATACTTGCCTAAAAAGCTTTCAATTCCCAGTTCAAGGGCCACGTTTTTGACGGTGCCCTCAATTTCCGCTAGACTTTTTTTAGATAAAATCAGGGGCAAGGCGATGTTTTCCTTTAAGGTCAAGGTATCCAACAGGTTATAATCCTGAAAAACAAAGCCCAGCTTACTTCTGCGAAAATCGGAAAGTTCCGGTTCCTTTATTTTGCAGATATCCTGACCGCCGATCGAAATTTCTCCCGCCGTTACCGTATCGATGGTCGCGATCACATTTAACAGCGTTGACTTTCCGGCTCCCGACGGGCCCATAATTCCGACAAACTCACCCTTTTCGATCTCAAAACTAACCCCATCCAGGGCGGTGGATACACTGCCACCCTGTTTTGAACCATATACTTTTTTCACATCACTGACTTTTAATACTGGCATATAACGCCTCCACTAATTTACTTTAACATAAGTCTATCATCCCTTCTTTTCAGCTGCCATCGATTCACCTTACATTATTTCAGGCCGCAGCTTACAGTTTTGAAAGGTCATTGCGTCAATAAAAAAAGAAGAACGATGGCTTTGGACCATCAATTCTTCTTTTTTCGTTGGCCGTATTTTATACTTTGACAAACGCACGGCTGGTTGCTCCCGGTGCCGCCGAGCCTTTCGGCACAATCTCGATGCGAATCGCTTCGAGCCGCAGCGACAGCCCTTCCGTTCCGGCACTGGCGCCGTTCTTCGCCCAGTCCAGCCAGCCATAGTTCTGTGCGTGAACCTGATAATATACATCATACTGATTGGCATCCGCTCCCGTCAACCTGATCTGAATCGCCTCCAGCCGCAGCGACTGGCCGGATGTTCCGCTGGTAACGCCATCGCTTTTAAAGCCCTGCCAGCCGATATCCTGAACCTGAGTCTGGTATTCGACACCCACGTCATCGCCCTGATTCGCAACTTTGATCTGAATGCCTTCCAGTCGCAGCGATTGGCCGGATGTTCCGCTGATGACCCCGTCGCTTTTGAAACCCTGCCAGCCAAGATTCTGAACGTGGGTCTGATAACTGCAGTCAAGATCTTTCACAAAGGGGCGGTCGGTTGCTCCCGGTGCCGCCGAACCTTTCGGCACGACGACAATTCTGATCGCTTCCAGCCGCAGCGACAGCCCTTCCGTTCCGGCGCTGGCACCGTTTTTGGCCCAGTCCAGCCAGCCGAAGTCTTGCGCATGAACCTGATAGTAAACATCGCATTGATCGGCATCCGTTCCTGTCAGACGGATCTGGATGGCTTCCAGCCGCAGCGATTTTGCAGTTGTTCCGCTGGTAACACCATCGCTTTTAAAGCCCTGCCAGCCGATATTCTGCACATGGGTCTGGTACTCGACGCCGACATCGTAGCCGAGATTGTTCATCTTGATTTCAATGCCCTCCAGCCGCAGCGACTGGCCGGATGTTCCGCTTAATTCTCCGTCGGTCTTCCAGTCCTGCCAGCCATCATCCTCAACATGGGTCCGATAGGCACAGGTGATCCCGTCGATCGACGGCACCTTGATCTCGTAGCCACTGATCGTCTCGGTCACGATGGTTCCAGCCGCATCTTTGATATCGACGAACAGCGCATAGCTGCCGGCCGCTGCCGGCCTGAATGTCGCCGTGCTGTTGGTTGAAAAACCACTGATTACGGTCGTTGCGCTGCCCCGCTGATAATAGAATTTATACTGATAGGGGTTTGTTCCGCCACTGGCCGCTGCACTCAATTGAATGCTGGTGTTGACTGCCTGGCCCGACGTTTTGTCGGTTTCAAAACTTTCCACCTTTAATGGCGTACTGACGGCAACCGCTGCAACCGCCGCATCCAGTTGAATTCTTCCGCTGCCAAAGTAAATATCCGGCCCGCCCGTTCCCAAATCCTGGGCGGTATCTTTCAAAATCGTTTCGACTTGACCCGCGGTCAGACCCGGATCTTTTGCCAGTAGAACAGCACAGGCCCCGGCAACGATGGGGCTGGAAAAAGATGTGCCGCTGACAGCCTTGTATAAACCATTGTGATCGATTGTCATAATCGACTGCCCCGGCGCACATAAATCGACGCGGTCATTGTACTGGGAAAAGCTGGCATGACCATCGCCAGAGGTGGTTGCCGCCACTGAAATCACCCCGTTATAGGATGAAGGGTAGGAGTATCTTCCGGCATAGGCCGACAAATCGCCTTCGTTTCCGGAAGCCCCAACCAGTATTTTGCCGGCCGCAATCGCGTAGTTGACCGCATCCTCAAGACCGGTATATTGATCGTACCCGCCAAAGCTCATATTGATAACCCTGACTTCCGGCCGGTTAGCCGCATCCATCAGCGCCGCACAGATATAGGCAACATTCAGGGATGTGTCGCCGTCATACTTGCCACCGGTCCGGTAGGGGGCGATTTTTATGTTCGACACCCCTGAGACTCCGGCGGTGCCAATCCCGTTATTTGTAACGGCGGCAATGCATCCGCTCACTTCTGTGCCATGACCGGCGATATCCACAACTGCCGCACTGCCGGTCACATAATCATAACCGGCGACGGTGTTTGCGGCGATATCCGGATGACTGGTCTCCAAACCGGTATCAATCACGGCGACAACAACGGGTTCTGTGTTCGATACCTGATCCCAAGTCTGGTTTTCCCCGATTTTTGTAAATTGCCAAGCTGATCCATTGGTGATATAGGGATCGTTCGGCAGCGAGGATACTTTTATTTCACCATTTTTACAAACCGATAAGACATTGGGATTGTTTTTCAATTCCGTCATCAGTTCGTCAACATTCGTGTTTTCACCCGGTTCAATCACGTCAACCCGATCGGATACATGTTCTCCGGATTTAACCTCATCTGTGGTCAGGGAAAGATCTTTGACATTCGCATCGCTGCTGTCTGCATAGATGACAACAAGCTGCTGCTCCGGATTATTATTTGCATCAAGGTTTGCTACTTCCGCCATCGTTTCAATGACCGCTGCACCTGCTTCCTGATGCGAAACGGTCCCGTTCTCCTGCTGATCGGCAGTGTTCTGATCTTCTATCTTAACCGACGGCTGATCGCTGTCGGTCGACGCTGCCGCCATGATTCCTACCGGTACAAGTAAAAAAGCGATAACAACCATTATCAGCACTTTTGTCAGATTTCCTAGTTCTTTTTTCATATGATTGTTTTCTCCTGTTCTATTTATCCACACTGATACCCGTTGTCCCAGAAGAAAAATCTTTTTTCAACAGCTTTTTCATCATGACCTGAGCTAATCTTCACCTTCTGATTATAACCATTTAGCTTAATTAAAGCTATAAGATAATAATTATTCAACCACAACGCACTCTACTTATTTAACGAACATGGCTCCCGTTTTGTTGCCTCCTTGATCCAAAATTATTTTCGACATTATCTGTTGACATGTCGTATCCATAGATGTATAATATCGACAGATATCAAGAAAAGGATGTGAATAAAAATGAAAATGACCAGTGGTGTCGAACAGGCAGTCTGCATTTTATTAATGCTGGCTTCACAGCATAACGGATTGCCCTTGAAAAGCGTTACCCTGAGCACCCGGCTTCAGGTGTCGGAGTCTTATCTCAAAAAAGTTTTGCGAAAGCTGGTGGTTAGTGGCCTGATTAATTCCAGCGCATCGAAAACCGGCGGTTTCAGCCTTGCAAAATCCGATGAGTCGATCACCTTATTAGAGGTTTTCGAAGCAATCGAAGGTTCCGAGCCTTTTTTTGTCCCCTCCAATTTGGTGGAGAAAGTTTTCCTGCTGCCGGAAACCATTAAAAAAAATAAAAGCACCGTCATCACGATTATTTCTGAAGCCGAAGCACTCTATAAAAATCGGTTGCAGCAATGCACGCTCCGACAACTAAGGTATTATGCCGACAATAAAACTCCCGGAACGGTTGACTGGAACGTCATTGTCGAACAAGGTCTTTAAGTGTATTCGCATAAACCGCCAATGAAGCTCACCGTCGTTTCTTAAACACCAAAGGAGGTACCAATCATGTTGAAAAGTGAATTTCAGAATCTCAGAAACAACAAATTTCTAATTGTACTGATCGTCGTCCTGTCACTCGTCCCCACCTTGTATACCACGATTTTTTTATCTTCAATTTGGGATCCCTATTCAAAAATCAGCCAGTTACCGGTTGCGCTTGTCAATCAAGACAAAGCCTGCGATGATAATGGCAACACCCTTAATATCGGGGCGGAATTGACCAAAACCCTCACCGATGAAAAGCCGCTCGCCTTTGCGTCTGTTGATTCGCAAACAGCCCAGGATGGTTTGAAAAATGGCGACTATTATATGGTCATCACCATCCCTGAAGATTTTTCAAAAAATACCGCAACCCTGATGAATACCGATCCGCAACCGATGGTGCTGTCCTATGAAATCAACCCCGGGGAAAATTTGTTTGCTTCCAAAACCGCCATCGCAGGGGCAACTTCGATTAAAAACAGTGTTTCTGACAAGGTGACACAAACTTATACCGAAGTCATTTTTAAACAAATTTCGACTTTGAAAACCGGCATGAACCAGGCCGCTGACGGGGCAACGGCTATCAATGACGGCTCAGAACAGCTGGAAAATGGTAATCAGCAGATCACAGCCAATCTTTCAAAATTAGCGGACAGCTGCCTGACCTTTAGTGATGGTGCTAAAACGCTTTCGGTTGGTCTTACGAAATATACCGATGGGGTCGGAGCACTCAGCCAGGGACTGCAGCAGCTTAATGGACAGCTGCCCGCCCTGACTGGCGGGATCAGCCAGATTCAGTCCGGCACAAACCAGTTGAATAGCGGCGTTGACCAATATACGACTGGGGTTGACCAACTCGCTGACGGCAGTCAGAATCTAGCCGCTTCCAGTGACAGCCTCAACGCCGGTGTTTCCTCAGTAGCTGATGGCATCAATCAGATTAAAGCCGTCAATGATCAAACGCTGGCATCACTCATCCAGAATCAGCCGCCGGCAACAGCAACGGATCTTTCCGGTCTCAGCGACAGTGCTACGGATATTCTGACCAACACAAACAGCATTCAAAACGATCTGGATTCATTGGATACGGTCATCGAAAGCCTGAGAACTTCGGAAGATCCGCAAGTCCAGGCCCAAGCCGATGCTTTGGAGCGTCTGCGCAGCCGTCTTGCCGGCAACAGCGCTGGCATTGATGATGCAGTAAGCGTGATTCAGAATCTTGGCAATGCAACCCCTGAAACAACTTCTGCCGGCAACACGGAACCGCTGATTCAGGCTTTGAGCGGGATGGACCAAGGGTTGGAACAGCTGCAGCAGGGCATGAATGATGAAAATGGCGGCCTGATTTCCGGTGTCGCACAGTATACCACCGGCGTAAACAATGTTGCTGCTGGTTTGCAGGCGCTGAATAATCAGTCCGAAACCTTGGCGAGCGGTTCAAACGGACTGGCCGCTGCGATGACTGAGCTCAATAACCAGACGCCGCTTTTGACCAGCGGTGTTGTGCAACTGGCGGATGGTTCTTCGATACTGAGTGCAAATTCCAGTCAGTTAATCGCCGGCGCCAGCCAGCTGGCAAATGGGGCCGGTCAGATCAGCAGCGGTTCATCACAGCTGGCGGCCGGATCACAAACACTGGGAAACGGCATTATTTCCCTCAAAGACGGCAGTCAGTTGCTCGCCGGAAAAATGTCCGATGGGGCGCTAGCTCTGGCCGCGGTCAATACCAATGACAAGAACATCGAAATGTTTGTGTCGCCCACAATATCAGATGAAGAAAGTTTTTCCACCGTCGCTAACAACGGCACCAGTATGGCACCTTATATCATCTCATTGGCCCTTTATCTGGGGGCGATGGCTTTCTGCCTTTTTTATCCATTGTACGATAACAACGATAAACCGAAAAACGGCATCGCGTATTGGCTCAGTAAATCATTTATCCTGCTGATCGTGAGTACACTGCAAGCCATCTTAGCCATCACCGCATTGATGCTGCTTAATCATCTGTCGCCCGTCAATGTGGCCGCCACCTTCTTGATTGCCTGGATCACTTCCCTCTGCTTTATGTCTTTCACCAGTATGTTGCGAGTTGTCCTGGATGAAGGCGGCAGCTTCATCGCATTGCTCGTTCTTATTCTGCAGTTAAGCGGCGCCAGTGGTGTTTATCCGGTTGAACTGACAACCAGCTTTTTCCAGGCGATCCATCCCTACCTGCCGATGACTTACTCGATTGAGGCCTTCAAACAGACGCTTTCGATTGGGGCAAAAGGTAGCGGCATTGGAGAGTACACGATTGTATTGCTCGGCATCATGATCGTCTGTATCGCCATAACGTGTCTTGCCTATGTCTTAAAGACAAAAAAAGCCGCAAAATCATTGCCGCTCCTGCTAAAAGATAGCAACTGAGTAAAAGACCAGCATGATCTTTCCGTCTGCAGTTTCGTACCGGTGTAACCGGTACGAAATAATGCTCACGACCCGATCATGCTGGCCTTTCGTATTTTTTCTGTTTCCGTAAAATCAGCTTTCAAACGAGGCTAAATCAAGCGCACAATAATTCGATGCAGCACATCCACGGTATCATCCAAATTTGTTGAGGCATCTTTGATATGGTGATAGACTTCCCGCTGTTTTAGTGCGTACATCGGATCCCCGCTGAGGAACACGGCTGTCATTCCGCCGATGTAGAGTTTTTCAATCTGAACGTGGGTATCTCGCATCTGCGCAACGGCCTGTTCCGACTTGTCGGGATCAGTTTTCAAATCACTGACAGCTTGAGCGAAAATATCCACACCCGTCTTTAATTGTTCGATCATATTAACGATGGTCGCATCCGGCTTAACTTCAAAAGCCTCCATGGACAGCAGGCTTGACTGGGCATATTTCAGCACTTCATTCATTCCCACCGAGATCGAATAGATATCGCCGCGATCAAAAGGGGTCGAGAAAGCTTCAACCAGATCCCGCTCCATCCTCATTCTGACATCATCTGCCGCTTTTACATGAAAATTCAACGCTTCACTTTCGACCACCGCTGCGTGTTTCACCCAGTTATAAAGCGCATTCACGCCAGAAGCATTGGCACAGGCCTGTTTATACAGCATTTCATAGAATCTGTATTTGACCGGAAAAATACGGTCAATAATGTTCTTCTTATCCATAATTTTTTTGATTTCCTTCTTTAACTAAACTACCCTGAAAAGTGCCTTGAGCAGCAGACAGAAAACAGCCGCCATCATTCC
Organism: Acetobacterium fimetarium; assembly: GCF_014284475.1. Taxonomy (GTDB): domain Bacteria; phylum Bacillota; class Clostridia; order Eubacteriales; family Eubacteriaceae; genus Acetobacterium; species Acetobacterium fimetarium. The sequence continues at coordinate 67,296 of NZ_WJBC01000008.1, forward strand.
CGACAGCGGAATGGTGATAAACCATGCCATTATTATCTCTTTTACAATCGTCCAGTTCACCATCTTGTAGGAATCCGCGGCGCCAACGCCCATAATACTGCCGACAATAACCTGCGTCGAAGAAACTGGTGCCCCGGTCAGATTGGCGGCAAATACCGATCCCAGGGAGGACAGCTGAGAATTGATGCTGTGGATGGGTTTAATATCAAATATGCCTCTCCCGATTGTTTTCATAATCTGCCATCCCCCCATCATAATCCCGATGAACATCGCCAAGCCGACGAATAATCGCATCCAGACAGAAACAGCGTGGACCTGGCTGCCACTTACCGCTGCCAGAGCCAGAACGAGGATGCCCATAATTTTTTGGATATCGTTAGATCCATTTGTAAAAGACAACAATGAAACAATGATCCACTGGCCTTTTTTCATATGGTTGTTGATGCCTGTTGTTGCGTTTCGCAAAAGTATCTGGCTTAATTTCTCCAAACCAAACGCCAGCCCAAATCCAAGCAGCGGCGATAGGATCAGCGCCATGACAACTTTAACAATTCCCGTCACTTGATGATTTGAACTGATCAGTTCATTCCAACCCCACAGCACCTGGTCTGGTCCTGCTGAAATCATAACTGCCCCGAGTATACCGCCGACAAAGCTATGCGTCGAACTGGATGGCAATCCCATCCGCCAGGTCATGAGATCCCAGAGAACTGCTCCGACGATGGCTGATAACAGAACAATCAGCAGCGATTTATCCGTTGGCAGACTGATGATGCCGGCGATGGTGTCCGCCACCCAGATTGCCACCAAAGACTGCCCCTAATATGCCAAATACTGAGGCTAAGACAATGCCGCTTCGGGGACTGGCTGCACCGCAACTAATAAAGGATGCAATAACCGAACTCGCATCATGCAAACCATTCGTGAAGGTAAAAACAAGCCCCACCAGGATGACTAAAATTAACACACTCGTTGCACTTACCTGTATCATTTCTACTCCTGTATAAACTGTTCCGATTATTTTTTTGAATCACTGTTTCTATTCAAAAAACATCACACTGTTCACATTTCCATCGGTTCCGAAAACAACCTGGAGCATCGATTCGTTATCATTAACCCACACTCGAATGAAACTTTCTTGATTATCCTCAAACGGAATCTGCGTCGCATTGATCTCGGTTCCTTCTGCCCCCAGGATGGTTTTCACTTCTTCATAACTCATGCCATTTTTGATCTGATCAGCCTGTTTCTGCGTGACTGACTTATTCGTTAAAAAAGCAATGTCTTTCCGATTCGAATACAGCAGTGTTTTGCTGATTACGGTCCCATTTTCATTGAATAAAACGCACACCCCAAAACTTGTTTCTTCATCCATATAATTGAATACATTCTTTAATTGCGTACTTTCGGTCGGCACGACGCCCAACTCAGAATCCACCTGGTCTTTCGTTTGGTCCATTTGCACTTGGTCATAAAAATTGAAAACTGTTTGTTTTGAGATTGACGTCTGATTACCGGAACTGGCGACACCGCTGTTGCACCCAGCTAAAACCATTGGAAATATTAAAATGACAGACATTAAAATAAGCGCTTTAAAATATTTCATACGCGAATCCTCCCTCTTTTTATAATCGTTTTTTTACCCATTTTTAAACAAATCAAACAATCCGATCATTCCCGTTGCGCTTCAAATTCCTGGTCTAAATTAATTCTGCCTTTATTGCGTCATAAATTCTTAAAAAGCCTTAATGTTAAGGTGATTTTCAGGTTTAAAATGCTACACTATACGAGTTGACAGCGCCTACGTTTATTCCTAATCAAAATTTTAACAATCATTTGCCCAAGAGGCAGGAATGGAGAATATCTAACATGAAAACCGAGGAAAAAACAGCTCTTACAAAAAATAAAAAATCTTCTTTATCAATTGCACTTTATGTTGGTGGTGCAATCGTCGCCCTTGTGGGTATAGCCTTACTCGTCACCAACCTAAAGCTTTATAGCGACACCGTTAGCCAGTATGTGGCAATGGGTTATGATGCCAGCGAGGTGACCACTCAATTGTTGCCATCACAATTACTGCCGACTATCTTTCAGGCAATTGGACTCTATGGTGGATTATCAATGGTCCTGTTCTGTATGGGTTTAGCCTACCAGAAGTTCACAAACTTCACCCTGCAGTCTGCAAATGACGAAGCCGTCATTGCTGCTCCGGAAACAACACTTTCAGAAATAGAAGAAATCGCAGCAATAGAAGAAGCCCTCGTTTCTGATACGACTGAAGCTGAAACGACGGACACCAACGAAGACACTGCTGAAAAAACAGAAGAAGAAACCAAGTAAACAACAATTTAACTTGATCATTTTTTCTGAATAACGAATAGGGCAACGTATGGTTTTAAGTCTCCACTTTTTTCAACAAAGAAATCAGAACTTATTTATACTTGAAGCACCTGAAATAAGGGCCTTTTGCAAAACTTCGATGTGATTGTCCGTTATTGTTAATATCCTGAACCCAATCAAAGGATCCTAGCAACATCGGACAATTATATCGGCTTTAGTGAAACGATAAACTCGTTTCATTATATTTTGCAAAAGGCTCTTTTTCTTTTGGCACTCGCTGCAAGCAGACACAAATCAGTCATTAAACGGAAATGAGCTGGTTGAATAAGTCGCAAAATAGCCATTGATATAAATGGCATTATCGCCCAATGGCTTGCAGTCAATGGCCAGTGGCGTACCTTCCGCATAGACGATTCCTACCGTCCCTTCATTGCCAGGCGTAATGTCGTAACTGTAGGTAAACTCGATATATTCTCCCGCATCGGTGGTCCCTTCCGGCGCATCAGCTATTTTCAATATCCCGTTTTTAAACTGGTAGTAATAATCTCTTCCCGCATACGTGATTTTCCATGTTCCGGAGATATAAGTCCCGAATTTTTCCCATTCGCTTTCTTCAGATGCTTCCGTAGCTGTCGTTGACTCCAATTTTGCTTCACTTGTTGCCGGTGGTTGAATGGTGATATTATAGGTAGCCGTTTTTATTCCGCTTTTGTTTCCGTTCTGATCGATAGCGATACTTTTCAATGTCGTGTTGCTTTGTAGGGTAATGGGATTTTCATACCGGCTTGATTGATCAGTCGGCTCAGAACCATCAATCGTAAAATAAACTTGAATACCTTCGCCATCCGGTTTATTGATCACGACTTTTTGTTCGGCAGTATAGCTTCCTTCGTTGAGCGAATAGGATGGCAAACCAAGCGTTACCTGAGTTTCTTTAGTCTGTGCCGTTTCGGATGACATGGCGTTATTAAACAGCGCGCTGCCCCGGCTAAACCACCAGAAGACCAATCCGCCGATGATCACAATCGCGCCCAGGGCAACTGCCAAAACAATAATCGCCGTCTGCTGAGATTTTCCCGTTTTTTTGTCTTGTTGCTGCGATACTGGTATTGGTTCCGGCACTGTATCATGAACCGCCTCATGGGATTCTTCCGCGCGCAAATGCTCCGGGTTTCCCGAATCAGCATGATCGTGCTTTTCGATATCATAACCACATTCCCCACAGAATCTTTCCGAAGGATCGAGCTTTGTTCCGCATTTCGGACAAAATTTAAGTTTGTTCACGGCTATTCTCTCCTTTCTCAATTATCAGGCTATATTTTTTTATTACCCGCTTCGCGCTGCTTTAAACGGTAAACTGGGCATTGCAGTTATGAAAGAAAATAATCCACACAAAAAAAAAGAAACCACTGAGCCCAGCTGCTTCCCCGCAAAAAACGCTAAAAGCCGATTCCGCATTTTCTCCTGCAGAACCGGCTTTAATTAGATATTTCAGTTGTCATCCTTTTGGAATCACCCCTTTCAATTTTACCAAACATCTTCTTTTTCGCTTTTCTAATGACATCATTTCTCTTTCCTGGCGATTATTCATCCTCGATCCATTATTCTCTTTTATGGAGTCATCCCTTTTTCCTAATAGCGATGGCTGGTTTTTCCATAATGTTAATACCGATCTTAAATTGTTCTGCCAGCAGTTGATATGTTTTAATCCGGTTATCTTTCGCAAGAGTAAAACATCCTGAGCAAATGCTTGTCAAGACTTGTCGACTTTTCAATCAACTAGAACATTCAATTAGAAAAGGATTAAGTTGATCTTTGATTTAGACCAATTATACCACCTTCTGCCAAAAAGTAAATACATTTTTTGTAAACGTTTGTATTTTATTTTCTTTGTTTCATTTTCAGCTCCTGTTGCCGGTATTCACGGTGTTTTGTAGTATAAAGCAAAAACCGGCACATCAAGAGTTGTAAACACTTCTCGATGTGCCGGCTGATGAATCGATCTTGATAAGCTGACGCTATAACAGATTTATTTTGTTTCGCGTGAGTACTAGAAAATTAGCGACTTAAATCATTGCTGCAATAATAGGAGCAATGATTAATGATAAGGTACCCATAACTTTGATAACGGCGTTTAATGAAGGACCGGATGTATCTTTGAATGGATCACCGATTGTATCCCCAACAACAGCAGCTTTATGAGCTTCTGAACCTTTTCCGCCATGTACACCACTTTCAATGTATTTCTTGGCATTATCCCAGGCGCCACCAGCATTAGACATTGTCAAGGCCAGTAAAACACCAGCTGCAGTTCCGCCAACTAACATACCGCCAAGAACCTGAAGTGCCGCTTGTGGATCAAGCGCTGCGACACCAAAGCTGACAACAACGATGCTGACAGGCGCAAGCAGTCCTGGAAGAATCATTTGTTTAATTGCGGCTTTGGTAGAAATATCAACACATTTCTTGGAGTCAGCTTTTGCTTTTCCTTCAAGAAGTCCTGGGATTTCACGGAATTGTCGTCTTACTTCTTCGATCATTTCAAATGCGGCCACACTAACAGCTCGCATTGAGTAAGCACAGAACATGAACGGAATCATCGCACCGAAGAACAGTCCCATCATCACCATTGGATTTAAAACATCCAGTGAGGTCAGTTCTGCTCTCTGAGCAAATGCCGAGAACAAAGCGATGGCTGTAATTGCAGCCGATCCGATCGCGAATCCTTTTGCAACGGCGGCCGTCGTATTTCCAACGGAGTCAAGTTTATCGGTGACTTCACGGACTTTAGGATCAAGACCGGCCATTTCAGCGATACCACCGGCATTGTCGGCAATTGGACCATAAGCATCAATCGCAACAATTGTTCCGGCCATCGAAAGCATTCCCATAGCCGCCAGCGCGATCCCGTAGAAACCATATTCTCCGCCACCAGGAACGATATAAGCAACCGCTACCACGGCGATGATGACAAGAATTGGCATCCCGGTACTTTCCAGACCAACTGACAAACCGTAAATGACGTTAGTAGCCGCTCCGGTATTGGAAGATTCAGCGATTTTTTTAACCGGGTTGAAGTCTGCTGATGTGAAATATTCTGTAATTTTACCAATTAAGATATTCGCAATCAAACCAGACTCGATTGCAATGAAGTATGCAACCTGGTGATCAGGCAGCATAAATTTTGTTAATAAAAATGCTGCAATTGATGACAGAATGAATGAAGAATACAGACTTCTGTTAAGGGAAGCTTGGGGATTGTCTTCACCGCCAGTATAGATGAATAATGTACCGATGATTGAAGAAAGGATACCGATTGCACCCAACATCATTGGCAGCATAACGCCAACGGTACCCAATAAGGTTGAACCTAACAGCATTGCTGCGATTGAGGTTGCGGCAAAAGACTCGAACAAGTCGGCGCCCATTCCGGCAACATCGCCAACGTTGTCACCAACGTTATCAGCGATAACGGCCGGGTTTCTGGGGTCATCTTCAGGAATTCCCGCTTCAACTTTACCAACCAGGTCAGCTCCAACGTCGGCCGCCTTTGTGAAGATACCGCCACCAATACGGGCAAACAGCGCTACCAGTGAAGCACCAAATGCGAAACTGTCAATGGCTGGGATCAGATCCGGATTTCCTTTGGCAACAAAGATGTATAACAAGGAAACACCCAGTAAGCCAAGGCCTACAACGCCCATACCCATAACCGAACCACCTTTAAAAGCAATAGCTAATGCTTTTTTCAGGCTTGACTGTGCCGCATTGGTTGTTCTTGCATTTGCTCTGGTAGCAATATACATTCCCATGTATCCTGCCAATGTTGAGAACAGTGCGCCAACGCCAAATGCGATAGCTGAAGCAGCTCCAAATTCAGTAAATAGCAAAAGTACAATGATTACGATAGCTATTGGAAATATCGTCTTATACTGACGATTTAAAAATGCCATTGCACCTTCCTGGATTGCTTCTGAGATTTCTTTCATTTTGTCATTTCCCATACTCTCTTTAAGGACTGACTTTGAAAGATACAGGGCAAATAATAAAGCAATTATTGCCACTGCTACGATGAAAATTGTCATTTTTTCTCTCCTTCTTAGTTTATTAGACTCGCGCCTTTAATTCTATAATTACCACCAACTAATGTCAATAGAATAAGCGAAAAAAACTAATTTTCATCCCCCCGAATTGCATAAAATTACCGACCTTGTGGATTATTATTGGCCGCGCCAGCAAGCGCCTTTTGTAAAACGTTTTCAGTGCAATGCTTTCATTTGTTTCAACATATATTTTTCATTTTACATCTTTTGCTTCCTTGTCCACAAGCCCCCTTTGATCTGATCTCGCTGACTTTTTTTGAAATGTCCGCAAACAAATTCTTTTCGTTTATCTGATAATAACTTGAATATTTAAAGGAAAAAGCAACCTTTCAAAGGTAATATATAAGTCACAATTACAAAAGGAAGCAGGCTAATTATGGTAGAACTATTTAATCGAACGCTAATATTAACACCTCATTGCGACGATGAAACAATCGGGTGTGGCGGATTAATACATAAATTGCATCGAACAAATCCATCTTCAGAGATTTTTATTGTTGTTGTTGCGCGGGACAAAAGTTTCAGCACATCGGTGAGCCGGTACGTTTCGATTGAAGAACGTACGGATGAAATGAAAAATGCGTTGCTGAAACTCGGCGGAAATATTAAAGTTGAATTTTTATCCGAAAGCGAAGGTTATTCCTACAAAGACGGCGAGCTGGATCTGGTTCCCAAAAGAGTCTATGTAACCGAACTGGACAAAATCATCAATTCATTCAAGCCTTCTGCCGTTTTATTTCCCTATGCCAGTCATCACCAGGATCACAAGTTAGTGAATGAAGTCGTTCTTGCTTCACTGCGACCAAGCTTCAGCACTAATTTCATTAAACTGAAAGCGATGTATGAATACCCCTATTACGACAGTTGGAATTTGCATAAAGTCGACCTCACCAAATTGTATGTTGATTTGGATGAATCCGATATCGCAGCCAAAAGCGCCGCTCTGGGTTGCTATCGCTCTCAGGTACAGAGAAATCAGTTGGATCCCCTCGATCAATCGGCCATCCTCGATCTGGCCAAAGTCCGCGGCAGAGAAGTCAGCACGATGTTTGCTGAAGTATTATACCCACTGTCAACCGTATTTTAAGCCATTAAAACAGTTTTTTTTGCAAAACCTCCGACGCTTTTTTTGCAAAGAGTTCCGGGCATATTTTTGCCGAAACTGCCACAAAATTTACTCTTTTCGCAGCTGCTTTTTATATTTACGGATGGCGACTGAGATGTTATCATTAGCACAAGCATAAAACGATTACCAAAAATTCACAGGTAATGGCGAAACTCAAAAACAGCGAACACTGGTTGCTTGGGGTGCAGTTTCCACAAACAATTTGGTAACGTGTAGGCGAACAGTCCTAAGACTGTCCGCCGTACAGTGTAAAAATTGTTTCGTGCGAAACTGGACCGCAAGCCCACGGCACTTTCGCAATTACCGATTTTAAAATTCAAATAAGGAGATGCTTGCCATGACCGGAGACCGAGTAGAATGTAAAATTGTCTATAGTAAACTGCTGACCGCTGTTGAGGATATCATGCTGGAGGAATTTGAACTGCCTGAAGGCTGTATCGATATTGGCATCTTTACCACCCAATATGATGGCGTCGGCTATTGCGCTGCCGATGAAGCCACAAAATTCGCCAATGTCGATGTTGCCTATATCCGGACACTCTACGGCGCCGGCGCCGGACTGAATGACGGACAGGTTTTTGGCGTCATTACCGGACCGACCATTTCCGACGTCGAAAACGGCTTGCGCTACGTGCATGACTTTGCCAAAAACAAGGCCAGCGTCTACAGCGTCAACGAAGACAACACCAATCTGATCTATGCCCAGTTGGTTCCAAAAATCGGAAAGTATTTTTCCCAGACCTACGGCCTGCCAATCGGCTCGTCGATCGCCTTCTTATTTGCTCCGGCACTCGAAGGCGTCGTCGGAATCGATGAAGCACTGACCGTCGCCGATGTGGAAGTGGTCAAGTTTTTCGGACCGCCCACCAACTCAAACCTGAGCGGCGCTATTTTAACGGGTACCCAGGCCAGCTGTAAAACCGCCTGCGAAGCCTTTAAAAATGCGATTATTGACTGTGTCAAAGAGCCGGTTGATTATTGATGATAACCAAGCCTGCGGTGAATAACTGCAGGCTCTTCTTTTGTATTTGACCTTGCCGTTGAAGCTGCTCATCTGCTCGTATTGCCTGGGTGGTACAACTCAGTCTGCCGCCTGGCCCGGTCATCCACGTGATGACGCATCTTTCCTATCTACTTTCATTTAATTCCACCGGATCGGCAGCAGATAATCCCTGCTCGTCTGGTCAATGAACGCCTGACTCTTGCCGATGACAAAATATAGTACCGTTGCATTTCGCGGCTCATCATAGCGCAGGTAAAGCCGGCCCTTCATGGCGACAACCGGAAAATCTTCCCCCGAATAATCTTTTGGCGGCTCTCCGTACTGCAGATAACCGATCAGATTTTTGGTCTGCTGGTGCAGCGGCGCATTGGTATCGATGTTTGCATCGATTTGAGTCCAGTCAGAAAAACCGGATATTGAAATGTCTTCCTTGATGCAGGTTATCTCATAATCAAAATGGCATTTTGATCTGGAGCAGCCCAGGGATGCCATCACAAGATCTTCCTGATCAAAGGCGACAATCTTCACTATTTCTGCCACATCCAGTTTGCCGTTTTCCCATCCGAAAACATCGTTCTCCCGTCGAATGGCGTAGATGCCGTAATGGGCGTTGAAATAATCCGAAGCCGGGTCATAAAAAGTCGCACGGCCATTTTGGAAGCGGCCAAAATTATACAGAATACTCATTTCTCCGCCGACGCCATGATCGAAAAAAACATCGTCGGCATCAAAAAGTTTCATGTTTTTGCACCATCCACTTCCACCATAATCCCTGGCGGTGGGTATGTCCAGCTGCAGCCCGGCCTGATAAAAAACACTTGCTCCGATAAAACTCGTCCCCTGAATTTGCAGGGCAAAATCGCTTCTTAACCCGGCAGTTCTTGCAGAAAACAGTAACAAAGCAAACATGACCGCTATTGTAAAAACAATCAAAACCACGACCAGGGCTTTTTTCTTCATGGCCTCCCGCCTCTTTTCTGCTGAGTCCGTCGATTTTCTGGAAAATCTGCATTTACGCGATTCTCTTCTGATTGACTGACAATTTGCTTTTTTAAATGCCAGCCCGATCGATGTCTATTTTAAAATAATTCTATCCGGAAATGCCTGTTTTCGCGACACATTCCACATCCTGTCGATATAGGCCGTCGTATAAACCTGTTCGATGTAATGATAGGCGCTTGCCGCCTTGTTGGTCAGCTCGTAGTTGGCGCCGTTTCTTCTGAGAAAGCCGGTTCTCTCAGCGATCAACAATTCCCATCCGAACATTCTATTAAGCGGCAATCCAACTATTTTTTCGAACTGAGCGGCGTTGATTTTCAGCGCATACGCACTCCAGAACAGATAATAAACCGCTCGCTGCCTTTTAGTAAAAGCGATCGTTAACGATGTCGGCAGCCGCTTTGCCACGACTCTTTTGATATAGCCATCAATTGAAAACGTGTTGATCTTGAAACTGTCTTTGAGCAGCGTCGTGGCTGAAACGCCGAAGCCGAGGAACGTGTCCCGGGTCACGGATGAATACTTATCGGTGCCATGGCTGGCAAAAGTCCAGACTGAAGTCCGGTCGAGACCGATCTTTTCGCAGCATTCTGCGAGCTGTGTGATCATTCTTTTTTTTACCTTTTCAGGCATCGGCTTGTATTGGTTGTCAGCAAAGGTGAAGTCAATAAAGGGATAGGTTGACACTTGCGTCGCACCGTGAGTAAAGGCCGTCCGGATATCGTTTGCCAGAATTTCGTCGGTCTGTCCCGGAATGGCAAAAATCAGATCCACATCGACAACTTCAAAGCCGCTGTTTTTGACAAGCTCCAGCTTTTCACCAAAATCAGCACGGTATCTCCCCAATTTTTGGAGACAGCCTTCATCAAAGGACTGAATGCCGATGCTCACCATCGTGACCCCGGCCGTTTTCAGTTTAAGAAGATTCTCTGCCGTTATATCATCGGGATGAAGCTCGACCCCGATGCCGCCGGTTATCTCAAAATACCGCTTCAGCCGGCCGATGATCACCCCGAGGTCGTCGATCATCAGGGCCGGTGTTCCCCCGCCGAAATACAGGCTCGTCGCCGGATTTTTGGCTGTCATGCTCCCGCACACCAGATTGATTTCCTGCAGCAGAGCTTTTTTATAGGCTGCTGCCCTGTGGGGATCATATTTTTCCTTGCAGTAGGGACAAAAGCTGCACAGCGATCTGCAAAACGGAATATGGACGTACAAACCCAGATTATTAAGCTTTTCAAAATCCAATTGATCCTGATTAACCCCATCAAATATAAAGGGCTTGAAAGAGCGGGTGAGCAACACCCGCAGCAGTGATGTCAGCAGCATGACCAATCCCTCCCAACACTTTCCATTTTATAAGGTGTTTTTTTTTTGCTGAAGAACCGCTTTCCGATGTTCAAACACGTCGTCGTCAATTTCACCGCTGGCATACCGTTCCCGAAGGATCTCCCCCGCGCGATCTTGCTTGATGGTTTTCGGCCCATCCGGAAAATATTGATTGACCAGTCTGAATGCATAAATCATCACCGCGGCCCAGAAAAAAAGATAGAGCAGCATCGAAGCCAGTCCGACCCACCATGAATCCTCCTGCCCCAGAAAGCGACTGTTTTGTCCATAAAAAGGATGCTGCATCTCGGTTTCCTCCTTGACTGATTATTTTTACAATCATTGCTTGTTCTGTTTATTTCATTCCCCGCGTGGCTCAATTTAAACTTCGACGCGAATAAATTCATCGACCATGGCCTGTTATAACAGCAGATAGCTGATCAGGGGAATCGTCACCACGGATGCCAGGGTGGTGATAAAGACGCCTTTTGTGGCGAGGGGGACATTGTTGTCGTAGCGGTTGGCAAAAAGCACCGCTGATGTCGCGACCGGCATGGCGATGATGATCACGGCGATACCCAGAATATAGGGATTCGCAATGAAATTTTTCAACAGCAGATACGCCGCAATCGGCAACAGAATCTGTTTGATCAGGACATAGGGATACATCCGGATCTCGGTGAAGACACTCTTGAAGGAAATACCGGCCAGTGATACGCCAATGACGATCATGGCCAGGGGCGTGGTGGTCTCACCGACCATTTTTATGGTATTGTTCAGCACTGCCGGCAGTTGTATGTTCGCCGCGACCATCGCAACCGCGGCCAGGGAAGCGACGATTCCCGGGGACAGAAAATTTTTCAGGCTCAGTGCGCCTTTCCCTTCCTTCGACATCAGGGTAATGCCAAGGGTGAAATTGCTGACATTAAAGATCAGATTAAAGATGGTAGCATAAAAAATAGCGTTTTCGCCAAAGATCGACGCAATTACCGGAAAGCCCATAAAACCGACGTTCGACCAGATGGTCATATACATATAGAGGTTGCGTTCTGCTTTCTTGACCCCGATGATGCGAACGATCAGATAGGCAATAAACGGCATGATGAAATAAAACAGAATCGAGAATTCAAACATCATCAGAATTTCGTTTTTATCCGTGTTGTCCGGCATGGTCGCCGCCGACGCAATCATCATGCAGGGTATTGTAATGCTCAAGATGAATTTAGAAAGCTGAGTCCCAAAATTCTGATTGACAACCTTCGTTTTGGCAGCAATATAGCCCAGCCCAAGGACCAGAAACAGCTGAATCATTTGACTGAAAACAACGGTGATATCCAAATTATTTTTCTCCTTTAAAAAGTCTGCTCAACCAATAAAAAACGTACCCTTGCGGGTACGAGAAACTGTAGACAAAGCACTAACGCAGTACCGACAATTGTTATATCGTGTTGCACCCTAAGGGGCAGGCTCTTTGCATCAAGGCGAACAGGCGATAGCCTGTACGAATTGCAAGCAAACAACTGATTAACAATTGGTCGGTACGGGTTTGTCGACAACCTGACGTACCCTTGCGGGTACGATAGATTATTAAAAAGCCATCCTATTAATTAAACAACACACAGCCGACATAAGTCAAGGTATTTGGTCCATAATAGTATTCCACCTGATTGGATTTGCAAAAATCGCTGACTAAAATGCCAAAGGCTTCCATCGATGAAAATGCCTTTTTGGGAAAACGACATTCCCCGTCAGGATAAGTACAGTCCTTGCAGATTTGACAGCATCCGTCACCCAGTGGCATCATGTCAATCTCGAGGCTGTATAGCTTTTCAACAAAATTCTTAAGATTTAAATCATGTTTTTCTTTGATTTCTTCCATGCCTTCAAAATCAAAGCTGTCCTCTAATTCACCAGTTGTTTGAATCAATATCCCATGTTTGTATTTTGCAACTTTTGCTTCACATTCTGCCAATGTTCCACACCCTGGAGGGCATGCCCAGTTTGTGTCATACATCTTGCATTTGTTCGTTGCGCACATTGCACGTACTTCCGGATTCAATTGAACTGAGGAAACCGCCATTTCAACCACTTTCGAAAATCCATATTCTTTTGCCAGATCCAAGATCTCATATACTTCAGCCATAATATTCTCCCCCACCTTAATATGAAAAACGCAACCATTTTCGTGTTGTCTTTCATTAAATTGTAAACCATTTTAGCACAGCTGCTTTAATAAATACACCATTTTTTTAAATGTATATAACTTTTTTTCTGAAAGACGATCCGTGCCGCAAAAGAAAATACCGCCCGTTGAGGATGATTTTTTTCTTTATCTTCCGCAAGAATTCCATTGTTATTTTTTTAAAAACCACTGCACTTTCTCTTCATTTTCTGCTACAATTAAATTATAGATCAAATAACGTCATCTTCGTTGCCGCAGGATGTCGTTCTGAAATAAAAAGCAGCAAAAAAAGAAGAGGAGAACATGAAAAAAAGAGCTAAATTAAGAATAAAGTCGTTGCCCCGTTTTATTACATTCAGTCTCATCAGTCTGGCGGTTATTTTTATTTTTGGAATGTTATCGGTTACACTTGTCACCAATGTTGTGTCTGCCATCAGCACCCAAACAGAAAAAGCGCAGGCTTCGGCCGCTCTTGTTGAAACCGCTCAAAATGCAACCGCCGATACTGCGGCAATCGCGGCGCAAGCCGATGCGATGGTGGCGCCTAATGATGAAGATAAACAGACTGTCACTGATGATACCGCTGCCAGCGATGATCCGTTGGAATGCACCAAAAAACGCCTGCGAAATAATGACACCGAAGGACTGAAGGTCGTTTTTCTTACCTTTGATGATGGTCCCAGTGAACATACCGGCGAAGTGCTGGATATTCTTAACACTTATAACGTGAAGGCTACCTTCTTCACCAATCGCCATGACGGTGAAGTCGCCGAAGCGGCCTACCGCCGCATTGTCAATGAAGGGCATACGCTGGCCAATCATACCAGCAGCCACAACTACGATCTTTACAACAATCCCGACGCCTTTTATTCGGATGTTCAAGCCCTGGATCAATACCAGCGCCAGATCACCGGATTGACCGAAACCAGCCACATTTTCCGGTTTCCCGGCGGATCAACCAATGCCAATGAAACCTGTGTCAGCGGCATGGTAAAACGCGGCTGGAATTATGCCGACTGGAACGTTTCCTCCGGCGATGGCGGCTCTGATCCACCCGGCGCTGACGGTGTCACCCAGAATATCGTCGGTGGCTGTCACGAACATGATGTATCGGTGGTATTATGCCATGCTGAAAGCAAATCAGGTACTTTGGCGGCGCTGCCAACGGTGATCAAAACCCTTCAGGATGAAGGCTATACTTTCCTGCCGATGGAAAAAGACTATACCTATCCGCGTCACTTGGAAGTCTGAAGCAAACCAGGCGACAGCGGGGTGATTGCTTCTCAGACACCGGTATTTCATTTTTAAAGGGGTGATTTTCATGACAATTTCGGTACTGCCGGTGGACCAGCGGGTCATCGACATTGATTCCCGACGTTTTTCTTCGATCGAAAAGGCCCTAGTTGAGCTCATCACCAACTGTGATGATAGCTATTCCCGATTGGAGAATCGTGGCAAGGCGGTAACTGACCAGATTACCATCGGTTATGAAAGGCATCAGAACGGCGCTTTCATAACGGTCTCCGATCAGGCCGAAGGCATGGATTATGACCGGCTTCACGCCGTTCTTGCCTATGGCGGCGCCTACAGCAATCTCGCCCAGGGCGAAGCCAGTGGCCGGGGCTATTTTGGCCGCGGCATGAAGCAGGCCATCTACGGCCTGGGATACGGTTGGATTGAAACCATCCGCGCTGGCCGGGTAAACCGCATCGACCTTTACCGTGCAGCCACCGGCGAGTATCTGTTTGATGACGGCGACGGCGACCGGCCGGCCGCGGATAAAGACCATGCCCGGCTTGATATTCCTCCAGACGGCAACGGCACCCGGGTCAGTATCGTCATCGACAATCAGCAGGTCATTATTCCCCATTTTCAGTCACTGCTGGGGGCCATCACCAACAACATCTACCTCCGGGATATCTTGTCCCGGCGAAGCATCGGGATGGTGGATCTGAACCGCCCTAAGAAGTCGCGAACCGTGGAAATCCTGAATTATCGCGAACCTGAATCGGAGATCCTGATTGGACCAGATGAGCTGGGCAGCTTCCGCTACCAGAATCAGAATTACTCCTTCAGCGTCACGCTGAAAAAAGCCATCAATAGCGAGCTGGTGATCAAGGGCGATCAGCGGACCAATGGCCTGCTGGTGATTTCCGGCACGGCCGTCTTCGACTGCCAGTTCTTCCAGTTTGAAAACCAGTTGGGGACGGAATTTCTTTTTGGCACCGTGCGCTGCGACGGGCTGTCTCTACTGCTGGCCAATGGCCATCCCGTCATCAGCGATGAGCGCGACGGCCTGAACCGGAAAGAGCCATTCGTTGCGGCTTTTTCTGACGCAGTCAGCAAGTTGCTTGTCAATATCGTCAAAAGCGAACAGCTGCGTTTAAGCCATGTCGACCGCGCCAGAACATCACAGCGTACCAGTCTGCTGATTGACACCGTCCTGGAAAAAATGAACCGGATTGCCGCACAAGAGCTGGGCATCCGCCTGCCCCGAGATTCAAGCGCCGCCAAAAAACATGCGGCGCATCCGGAGGCGCTGCGCTTCGGCTCGCCCTTCTATTATCGCAAAGTCGCCCAGCCGTTTCAGATCACCTTGACGGTTGACCGCAGTCAGCTGGACCAAAATGAAAACCTGACTTTTATCAACAAACTGCCGGACAGCTTCACGATTATGCCATCTTCGGCGGCGATACCGGTCGCAGAGATCCCGGAGCATGGCCGACTCGTCTTAACCGTCACCGGAAATGAGATCGGCGCCCGGGGACTCTTCGGCGTCACGTCTTACGACTATGAAGCCTACTGTGAAATTGTCATCTCCGAGAACGCTTCGGCTAAAGAAACAGAGCCGCTCGCCGAAAAAGCTGCGTTCACCGGGACGCTGGATGATTCCCGAGCCCTGTTTCGCGGCTATCAACTGCGCAATCTCGGCAATGACGTTGACCGCGCCGTTTACAGCCCTGATGAACGCCTGATCCTGATCAACACCGAAGCCCCCACAGTCCGGCTCTACGTCGACGGGCAGGGGCGCTTTACCGACGGCGCGCGGCTCCTGCTCGCCGAACTGTTTCTCGATGTGATCACCACTGAGATGGCCCACCGCTATATTGACCGCACGGCGAAAAAGGGGCAGGAAGCCGCCTATCATCAGGCCAAGCAGGAGATGATCCGCCGTTACGGAGTCGACATTCATTCGATTCTGCTCGGCAAATAATAAGTTTCTCAATATAGAAGGCACCTGATCCGAAACAGCGGATCAGGTGCCTTTTGTTTAGTTTAATTTTTCCAGATAGTTGTTGATGCGGGCAAGCACGCAGGTTTCGCCCAGAATCTGCTGGATGGTCCAGACATCGGGTGAGTTGCGGCGGCCAGTGATCGCCAGTCGCACCACCGTGCTGACATCGCCGACATGGCCTTTGTAGTCTTCGGGATGCTTTTTGTAGTCCTTCATCTTGACTGCATAACCGCGGTTTTCGGTAATCGCCCGGATTTTGCCAAACCAGTTTTCGTTGTCGTCCTGCTGGTCATAGGTGGCCAGATAATCCGCCAGGATAGCCTTGGCTTCAGGCGCGTCGACATTTTCCGGCAGTTCATCTGCAATGACAAACCATTCATCAAAGAAATATTTGATGAAATCGAAAATCTGCTGGCCGTATTCCAGATCTTTTCGCGGTTTCTTTTCATCCCGGCCAATCGCCAGAATTTTAATCAGCTTGTCACGATCACGGGTGAATACTGCAGCCGCCTCCGCCTGATGTTTTGTCGCCCAGTCGATCAGGAAATCGGCAATGGCTTCTTCCGTCATTTGCAGCAGCACGTCTTTGGCCACATCATTGAGCTTGTTCATATCAAACAGGGCGCCGGAAGTGGACATGTGATCCAGTGAAAACGGGAAATCTTCCAATGACAGTGCTGGATTGGCCAGTCGCCATTCCTCAAAATTGGAGTTCAGCAAGGTCATCAGGTACTCGCGCACCGCTTCCGGGAAATGACCGACTTCGCCGTAATAGGAAAGCGACATTTCCGGATCTTTACGTTTGGACAGCTTGCGTTTTGTTTCGCCATCCATTTTCATCATATGCGCGGTATGGCAGTAAACCGGATGCTGCCACCCCAGGGTTTCAAACAGTTCCAGATGAATCGGCAGCGTCGACAGCCATTCCTCGCCGCGGACCACATGGGTGATGCGCATGAAGTGATCATCGACCACGTGGGCAAAATGATAGGTCGGCACACCGTTTGTTTTCAGCAGCACCGCATCCATGTTGTTCGGATGGACCTGGACGCTCTTGCGGATGCCATCTGCCACCTGCCGGGTCTCTGACGGATCGCCCTGTGACAACAGCCGCAGCACCCAGGGTTCGCCGGCTGAAAGCTTCGCTTCAATCGCCGCCTCGGTCAGGTTCCGGTCCGTTGCCCATTCGCCGTAATAACCGGTCAGCAGCTTCTGCGCTTCCTGCTGCTGTCTTATTTCATCGAGCTCTGCCGCCGTCGCAAAGGACGGATAGGCACAGCCCATCTCCACCAGGTGTTTGGCGATAGTCTGATAGAGCGCCACCCGGTTGCTCTGACAATAGGGACCGTAAGCGCCCTTCTCGCCGTCAAGCGTGGCCCCTTCGTCAAAATGAATCCCGAAATAATCCAGCGAGTTGATGATGATCTCTTCCGAGCCTTCAACCTTGCGCTTGTCGTCGGTATCTTCAATCCGCAGGATGAATACGCCTTGTGACTGATGCGCCAGACGTTCATCGGCAAAGGCGCCGTACAGATTGCCCAGATGAATGAAACCCGTCGGACTCGGTCCCAGACGGGTCACCTTTGCTTCCGGCGGCAGTTCCCGCGCCGGATAATGCGCTTCATAATCCGCCACTGATTTTGTGATCTCCGGAAAAAGCAAGTTCGCCAATTTATTGTAATCCATATTTATCTCCTTTATCATCGCAAGAACCACGTCGTGTTGTTCTTTGTTTTCATCCACGCCCTGCGCGGGCAGCTTCGCGTAAAAAAAGACGATTCCAGTGTATGACTGAAGCCGTCTGTAATTTCCAATGGTGACCCATAGGGGGTTCGAACCCCTGATCCCACCGTGAGAGGGTGGTGTCTTGACCACTTGACCAATGGGTCATCTAACTTTTTTATTTTACAGTGAAATGCATCATTGGTCAAGTGGTAATTTGAAAAAAACTCCTTTTCCCGATCTTCGGCAATGCCATTTTGTCCGGAGCAGGCGTTTTTTTCATCACGACAAGGGCGATTATTCCTTCAGTCCTTTGGCAATTGCCAGCCCTGTCGGTGTAATCGCCAATCCGCCTTCACCGGTCTCTTTCAGCGCCGCCGGCATGGCATTTCCGATCAGCCGCATCGCATCGATCACTTGATCCGGCGGGATCTGACTGCGGATGCCGGCCAACGCCATATCGACGCTCGTCAGTGCGTTCACGGCGCCGATGACGTTGCGCTTGACACAGGGGACTTCAACCAGACCGGCCACCGGATCGCAGGCCAGCCCCAACAGACTTTTCAGGGCCAGAGCGGCCGCATGAACAATGGTGTCCGCATCGCCATCGCGCAGATAAGCCAAGGCGCCGGCCGCCATGGCGCTGGCCGAGCCGATCTCCGCCTGACAGCCGCCGGTTGCTCCGGCGATAAAAGCGCGGTGAGCAATAATTTCACCGATGCCGGCCGCCACAAACAAAGCCTCGATGATGCGCATCTCGTCGATTTCATTTTGCTCGGCATAAGTCAGCAGCACCGCCGGAATGACCCCGCAGGAGCCGGCCGTCGGAGCGGCGACAATGCGTTTCATGCAGGCGTTGGATTCCCCCATTTTGATTGCCTTTGCGATGACGCGTCCGATGAAATCACCGCAAATCATGGTGCCGTTTTCGATCGCCCGGGCTATTTTCTCACCGTCGCCGCCGACCAGCCGACTGGGGGATTTTAATAAGCTATCGTAATTCTGATCGGCTTCTTTCATGGCCTGATACAGGTTCTCCATTTTCGCCAGCGCCTCTGCCCGGGTTTGCTGACTCTCGCTGAGTTCCTCTGCCAGAACCACTTCCCAGAATGGCCTGTCCGTTTTCTTTGTGATATTGACGATCTCTTCAAGTGCTTTAAAGCTCATGCTGATTCCTCCAGACTCAGATACGTTACCTTGCGGATGCCGTCGAGGCTTTGCAGTCCGCTAATGGACGCTTTTGATATTTCCTGGTCACATTCAAGCACCATCACCGCATCGCCGCCGCGGCGGCTCCGATACAGCTGCATGGTGGCAATGTTGATGGATTTCTGGCTCAGCATCGCGGTCACCTCGGTCACCAGTCCCGGCCGATCCTGATTGTGAACGATCAAGGTCGGCAGGTCGCCGCCGAAATTGGCGTCCAGCCCGTCGATCTGGAAGATTTTGATATTGCCGCCACCCATGGAAGAAGCCATAATCTCCAGCTCCCGTCCCGAGGCGCCGGTCAGATTGAGCTTGACACTGTTGGGATGTGCATCCCGGAGTTCAATTCCTTCAAACGCGAATGCCAGGCCCGCTTTTTCAGCCACTTCAAAGCTTTCCGGAATTCGTATATCGTCGGGCTTCATGCCCAGTAAACCCGCGATAATGGCCTTGTCCGTACCGTGGCCCTTGCCGGTTGTCAGGAATGAGCCGTGAAGATAGATTCTCGCCGAACGGATCTTCTCTCCCATCAGCTTGTTGGAGAGATAACCGATTTTGACCGCACCGGCGGTATGGGAACTGGAAGGGCCGACCATTATGGGACCGATAATATCAAATACATTCATTTCATCCCTCTTTTTCTGAATACACGTTATCTGCCGTTTGTGCTTTCCTCCATTTTAATTTGAAAGCCCGGATAAAGCAACTCTTTAAACATAAAAAAGCCGTCCTGCCGGCAACGATTTGCGGTTGCCGACGGGACGGGTTATGAGCTGAAATGTCTATTCGATATCTTCTCTTCCGGGGGTGAAGAACTCCAGAAATTCCTGATCCTCTTCGCTGACCAGAAAGCCATGTTCGGCGCCGCCGGGAATAAAGATCGATTCCCCGGGGTTCACATGGGTGATGACCCCGTCAATGCTGACGTCGGCCGCTCCGCTGATCATGTAATCAATCTGGGCGTGCGGGTGGGCATGAAGCGGCGGATTCGTCCCGGCCTTGACAACCATCCGCACCAGGGTGCACGCGCTTGTGTTGACCAGCACTTCTCTGCTTACCGTTTTGGGCAGTTTTAGGTATGTCGCTTTCACTGCTGCCTCCTTTAACTTTCTCTCAGATGATACAGGGTCCGCAATTGCTCCGTTGTCAGCTCGGCCTTTTCGGCGCCGGCAAAATCATGGGCCACCACGCCGTCATCCATCATCACGAGCCGGTCGCCGAAGGCGATGGCATCCTCGAGATGATGGGTGATCATCAGTGCGCTCAAATGATCCTTGGCGATGATTTTGCTGGTGAATGCCAGTACATCTTCAGCCGTCCTGGGATCCAGCGCCGCCGTATGCTCATCCAGCAGCAGCAGTTTGGGCGGCTTGATGGTGCACATGATCAGCGCAACCACCTGACATTGTCCGCCCGACAAATCACAAATCTTACTGTCAAGTTTGTCTTCCAGTCCCATCCCGGCTTCCGCCAGTTTCTCCCGAAAAAGCGCCTTGAGCGGCCGCGTCAGTGCCCAGTTGAAATTCTTTCGATTCTGCCGTCCGTAAGCCAGCGCCATATTCTCGGCCACAGTCAGATGGGGCGCGGTTCCTTTCATCGGACTCTGGAACACCCGGCCGATGAATTTTGACCGCTTGTGTTCCGGCATAAAGGTGATGTCTTCATGGTCAAGATAGATTGTGCCTTCGTTCGGCAGTATCGTGCCGCTGATCAAATTAAAGAGGGTCGATTTTCCGGCGCCGTTATTTCCCAGAACCGTGACAAACTCACCATCTGCGATGATCAGGTTCAGTCCCTTCAAAACGCGACTTTCTATTCCATTGTCTTTCTGGAAACTCTTCTGCAAATCCTTAATCTCAAGCATGTTTTTTCCTCTTCTTTAACTGGTAGTTTTCTTTGTAGTATTTGTAGGCCGGAATCGACAGGGCAATGGCCACGATGATGGCTGAGAGCAGTTTCATCGCATACGCCGGGAACATCCGTGTGCTGACAGCGACCGCCAGAATCAGACGGTAGATGATCGAGCCCAGCACGCAGCTGAGCAGGCCGGCTAAAATGGTGCGGCGGCGAATAAAAGCCTCGCCGATGATGACCGCTGCCAGCCCGATCACCAGCATCCCCGCGCCGGAGGTCATGTCCGCATAGCCCTGATCACAGGCAATCAGACCACCGCATAAGCCAATCAGGGCGTTGCTGACGATCAGTCCCAGGGTTTTATACAAATCAACACTCATCGATGACGAGCGCGCCATCTCTTCATTGTCACCGATGGCGCGGATGCACAGCCCGCAGTTCGTTTTGAAGAAGGCCACGAGCACCGCAATCACGATGGCGGCAAAGACAAGCGAGATCAGAATTTTGGCAATCGTGAACGTAAACGGCAGGACGCCGCCAGCGAGATCATAGATCGTGGTAACCCCGATCAGGGTCAGGTTGGATGATCCGCCCATCACCATCAGGTTGATGGTATACAATCCCGTCATCGTAAGAATTCCCGATAAAATTGCCGGAATCCGCAGTTTGGTATGGAGCAGCGCCGTCACCAGACCGGCTAACGCCCCCGCCAGCAATGAAAGAAATATCCCGACGAGCGGATGGCCGCCGGTCACACAGACTGCCATCACCGCCATGCCAAATGTGAAACTTCCCTCTGCGGTCAGATCCGGGATGTTCAGTACTTTAAAACTGATATAGATGCCCATGGCGATGAGGCTGTAGATCAATCCCAATTGCAGGGAACCAATAACTAATGACATAATTTATTTCTCCTTTGAAAGTCTGCCACCGCTGACGCACGCATTATTTGACGATGGTTGCCGCTTGACTGATCGTTGCCGGAACGGTAATGCCGATGGCATCGGCGGTTGTCTGGTTGATCAGGGTATCCGTTGCTTCGACATTGACGGCAGGAATATCCGCCGGTGTCTTGCCTTCAAAAATCTGAACGGCCATATCCGCAGAGGCGGCCCCGATGGCCTTGTCGCCGATCGCCACGGTTGCCAGGGCGCCGCTGTTAACCATCACGGCGGAGCTGCCGTATACCGGTTTTTGGGCTGTTTTAGCTGCCGCAGCTACGGTTGGCATCGCATTCTGAATAACTGAATCATTTGGAATAAAGACGGCATCAACCCCGCTTAACAATCCTTCAATAGCCTGCTGCACTTCGGAAGAATTGGTGACAACCGCTTCCGAAACGGCATATCCCTGAGCTGCCATGTATTCTTTAGCTTTATTGACCGTGCTGACCGAGTTGACTTCACTGGTGTTGTAAATGATCCCGAATGTTTTGATGCCGGGGGTCAGTGTTTTGGAAAGATCAACGATTTTCTGGACTGGAATCGGATTGGATGTACCCGTGGCATTGTGGTCCGGCTTTTCCATTGTCGAGACGATTCCCGCTTTGACCGGATCCGATACGGCAATGAATACCTGTGGTGTTTCTGACTTCATATTGACAAATGTCTGGGATGCCGGTGTCGCAATGGTGGCGACCAGATCATAACTGCCGTCCGACATTTCTTGAGCGATGGTGTTCAAGTTGGATGTATCACCCTGGGCATTCTTGACGACAATTTCCAGCTTGTCTTCCGAATAGCCTTTGTCGCGCAGTTCCTGAATAAAGCCGTCGCGCATATCATTGAAGGCGCCGTTTTCAATCATCTGAATGATGCCGACCTTCAGTTTCTTGCCATTTGTTCCTTGACTGGTCTTGGATGAACTGCAGGCCGACAATGACACTACCATGAATACTGCCAGAACGACTGCGGTCATTTTTTTCACTAAACTCTTTTTCATTTTCTCTCTCCTCTTAATTCTTTATTTTATTGATGGTTTCCAGCTCCGCAAAAGCAGCTTTCAACAGATCGACTGTAATAACGTAAGGGTTGTGGCGAATATCTGCCATCTCCGTGATCGTTTCAAAATAAGGTTCCAGGGTTGCCAGATTCAGATCCAATTCCGCCAGTGAATGCGGCAGCTTCGTCTCGCAATTGAAGCGGTAGACTCTTTCAAATTCCGCTCGCTGCTGATCCACCAGTAGTAGGATCAGCACCCCGAAGCCGACAATTTCACCGTGCAGATGTTTTTCCTCATCGAAGCCTGGCACGGACGTCAGCAGATAGTAGATTGCATGCGCCAGCCCGCTGTTGTAATCCGGCGAATGATCCAGGGTGACCAGAATCGAGACCAGGGCGGTGGTCACGATGATCGTCAGAATCGTCTGCTCAAAATCCTCGTTCGCAATCTTGGCCTCATTGGCCGCCAGGGCTCCCTGGCCATGTCTGATCACTCCGTCGGCGCATTGGCGGCTGATGTGAACGCCCAGCGTCAGGGAATGGTTGAGCGCTTCGCCGCGGGACGAAATGGTTGCTTCGTAGTACTTCGCGTAGGTATCGCCCAGACCGGCCCAAAGGTATTTGACCGGCGCCGCCACCAGCACCCGGATATCAATGAAAGCATGTTTCGGCGGATCTGTCAGAAATTCAGGTTTCAGAAAGCTGCCGTCCGGCTGGTACATGATCGAAACACTGGTGCAGGCCGCGCAGTTGGAGGCGATCGTCGGAAACGAAAAGACCGGCTTCCCCAACTGATCGCCGAGGCATTTTCCGGTATCGAGAACCCGACCGCCGCCAATCGCGAAAATCATGTCCGCATTTTTCACAGCCGTTTCGTTTTTCAGCCTTTCCACATTCTCAAAGGTGCACTCCCCGCCGAAGTGAACCGGTTTTTCAACCGCGAGACGGCTGTTCTTTAGCGCTTCATCTAAATATTTTTTTGCCTGGCCATAACCATGATCGCCGACAATCAGCACCACATTCCTGCCGTAGGGTGAGCAGATATGATCAATTTCATCATAGCTGGATTCCCCCACCGTATAATTTGATAAATTAACACTGTATGTCATCTGTCTTCTCCTTCACGATTTTTTTCAATAAAAAAACTCCTGTCCTGTAAAAAAGGACAAGAGTTAAAATTCCTGCGGTACCACCTAAATTGATGCATCTGCTGCCTAAAGAAATAGGCCGTTATACATCCACCTCAAACGTACGATCATACGTTTTCCTTTGATAACGGACGGAACCCCCGTTGAACATTACTCAGCTTTGACAGCCTTTCTTTTCACCCTCATGAATCCATTCACCATTGCGATTACTGCTGCATTTACACTATCTGCAACTCACTGAAGCATCTTTCAAAGGCTACTATTTTCAATCAAAAGTTTGTTTTTTTTAAGTGAAAATATAATATCACAGTTTTACCATCCTGTAAAGTTAATATTATGATTTGTTTTCATCTTCATTTGACCATGCCACTTTATTTTTTCGGTTCGACCTCAAGCCTCAGCACCTTGGCAAAGTATTTCGCGGTACTGGCCTGGAAGGTCAGCGTGATGATGATGGCAATCGACGTCACGGCCGAGATCAGCTGCGCATTGGGCACATTCATTGTAATCAGCATGCCGGCCAGAGCGGCCGGAATCACGCCAGTTTCTCTGGTCCAGCACAGATAGGCGATTTCCCGGATATTCCACTTGGCTTTGCGGTCCAGCGGTACCGTGAGCAGCACCGAGATCGGTCGTGCCAGGAACACAAAAGCCAGGATCACCAGCAGCGCCTGAACCCAGTACTGCGAAATGATGACGAAATTCATCTGAATGCCCAGCAGCATGAAGATCAGCATCCTTAACAGGGAGATGGTGACATCCTTGAATTTTTCATGCTTCTCATGCCCCGCGTGATGGGTTTCCAGCTTAAACAGATGCTTGTTGGCACAGACCATGCCGACGGTGAAGGCGGCCATAAAACCGCTGACGCCAATCGAATCCGAAAACACGTATGCCGCCAGCACCGCTGCGATAGCCATCTCGGCCGAAAAGCCCCGGAACACCCCATACTTGCCTTCGCCGACAAACAGGTTGGCAACATAACCGATAATGACACCCACCAGAATGCCTCCGCCGGCTGTCTTCACCAGATCCAGAAGGCTGCCGCCCACCGAAAAACCGCCGCCAGCCGCGATGCCAACAATCGCAAAGGTGATGATGGCGCCGGCGGCATCATTGAAGGCCGATTCCGAAATGATGGTCTGCTTCAATTTGGGGCTGATGTTCATATGTTTAAACAAGGGCACCAGTACGGAAGGATCGGTTGAGGCGATGACTGCACCCAGCAGCAAGGCGTAGATGAAATCAATGTGGAGGATCTGCCAGGCAAAAAAACCGGTGATAACGGCCGACAGCAGCACCGCCACCGTGGCCAGCAACCCAATCGTCACCTTCACTTCATTCAGTACCGCAAGCTCGATCTCTCGGCCGCCGTCAAACAGGATGTACGCTGCTCCGAACGACAAAATCAGCTGATTGATTACCGCATAGTCGCTGAAATCGATGATGTTCAAAACCGTTGGCCCCACAATAATGCCCGCTGCAATATACAGCACCACATCCGGGATATGTATTTTCTTGCTCACCTGAGTTAAACCAATTCCCAGAAAAGTAATAATCGCCAGAATCCGCATCAGATTATCTGCCATTTCTACAACATTTCCCGTCACTACCAATCACCCCTAACTGTATTTTTCAAATCTAAATGATAACTTGCCCGATCGCACCGTTCAATGATTTCAGTTTGCCGGCACATTTTTTTCTCTGCGGCAACGCTATTCTGCCTTAAAACATCGCCTGAAGCTTTAAAAAAATACCATGCCAAACCAGGTCACCATATTATAGCCATTCAGGAATGACATGTTGTTCCTTTCGCAGATGTCCGTCACACTGATCGTATGACTTTCAACGCAGGGATACATCCGGTCAGCATGTCGGCAGACTGTCTCCGGATAGGCGCAATCATCACAGACGGCACAGGATTCGGCAGTGAGGATCAGGACATCCTCGTTGTTCCCAAAAACATGCTCCTTGATCTGGTCCACCACTTCGAGATGCTCGCCTCTGGTCGCGAGTGTTTCCGCCATATTGAGAATGTCGCTGACTTCCGAGATGGTGCTGAAAACAAAGGCATTGCCGTAGTCGGTGCACCGCGCTTTGCACTCTTCCAGGGTTCCGACCGCTGGCGGACAGGACCATGATTTTCCGTACTGCGGACATTCGCTTTTGCAGATTTCTCTGACCGCCGGATAAAAATTAATTTCCGCCGGATCAAAAAATGCGTATTCAAAGATCGGGTATTCTGTTATTTTCTGTTCAACTTCTTCTTTTGTAATCATTTATTTGCTAACCTCATCAAAATATTTTATGGTAAAATCAAAAACCTGCTACTCTCGTAACAGGCAGGTTGTCGACAAACCCGTACCGACCAATTGTTAATCAGTTGTTTGCTTGCAATTCGTACAGGCTATCGCCTGTTCGCCTTGATGCAAACAACACGATGTAACAATTGTCGGTACTGCGTTCGTGCTTTGTCTACAGTCTAACCTGCTTCTCTTATAACAGGCCTATTTTACATCAATTTATGTATTATTTCTATAATTTTCATGTTGTCTTGTTTTTATTATCTCATAGATAAACCATATCATCACTGATTTTAGTATTTAATATGATACATAGATTTCCGTTTCGGCAGCGTAATTTGTCGATAAATTCTTTTTGATTAAAATCCTCTTTGGGTTGGATCACATAAACAATTTCAAACAACGAACCAAAATCACTGGTTTTGACGCGTTGAACTTTGTAACTTTGCGTATATTGTTCTAAAATATCTTCAAAGCAATTTTGAAAATCAACATCTTCCGGGATGGTAATTTTGAGTTGCATGGTGTTAACTTTGGGTTTGGCATATTTTGTGATACTCAGTACAACCATTGCCATACATAATATGGTCGCAAAAAGAACACCATAAGCGATGTAACCCATCCCGCAGGCGAGTCCTACTGCCAAGGTAAAAAAGACATAGGAAACATCAATGGGGTCCCCCGCCGTACTTCTAAACCGAATCAGACTAAACGCGCCGGCCAAGCTAAACGCTCGGGCAATATTATTGCCAACCAACAGAATAATGATTGCAATAATGGCCGGCAACATAATTAGTGTTACCGTAAAACCATGGGAATAGCCTTCTTTCCCGCGGGTTTTAATATAGATGATGCTGATAAACAAGCCCATAATTAAGGAAGCCAAGATAATATTTACGGTTGCTCCCAAAGACAGTTTATCAGAAATCGTTGATGCAAAAATTGTTTCCAAATATTTTTCTCCCTTTTCTGATGTGAACTTTAGATTTCACATTTATTTCGATGCGCCAACGCACGCCTTTACTCATGCTCTGCTTGCATATTCTTTGTATGTTTTTCCATATTTGGAAAAGCTGGAACTGTATATTTTTAATTCCGAAAGCGCCTGCGCAAGCCATAAAGGCATGGCTCCGAGAATCTTGATTTCCATAATATAGTGATTGGGTAATATAATCAGATTTCCAAAATTTCCTTTTTCCAATAACAGGTCTGTTTGACGACTTCTTATATTGCGATCAAAAGTTATCCGAAAGTTGGGATCATTTTTTCCGATAAATGCCGTCCGTTCATAGCTGATATAAGCTTTTGGTTCGATATGATTATTCTCCAAAAAATACTCAATTTCTCTTAAAACCTGATGATCAACCTGATTCAATCCACTGGGGTATTCTCTTTTCGAGATAAAACGGTATGCTTCATTTAATTTTAAACAGGCCCGACGCTTGCTGACAATGCCACCGATTTTTTTCTTTAATTCCAAAAACACCATTTCTTCCGGCGTCGATGGAATCGTATAGCTTCTTAGGCGAAGTTTCTCTTTATAATAAGGTTTAGCGAGAGAGCGCCTGATAATATCATAATTATCGGTATCATAATAAATATTGTAAATAGCGTAGCCATCTTCTTGATCTGCATAAATATCCGGTTTCATTTCTGCTAAAAGAACCGGCATTAAGTCGTTAAGCTGAGCTTGATCCAATTGGTATTTTTTTTCATAGCGCTTAAATGTTGTGATGGGCATTTTGCATCTCCAAATTCTTCAAACAGGTCGTTTAAGTAACTATCTTTCATCTGATCAAAGGCAATTGTTTCTATTTTCTTAACTACATTTCTTAGTAAGGGATTCTAACACAATATCTGTCTACCGTCAATTTGTTAATTTTTTGTTAAATTACGTGGCGGCATTCCATTTTTTACAAAAATGAATAAACCTATATTAAAACCTGTATTTCTAAACCAGCAACAACTAAAGTATTCGAATTCGTTTCAAAATAAAAGGGCAACCATTTCGGTTACCCTTTAAAAATGAATTTATTTATTCTCCGGTGCCGCTTCCGTCGGTTCTTTTACTTCGATGCTCGCCACCGCAGGAACCGGTTCCTGCTCCATCCCTCGCAGAATGGATTCTTTGATCTTGTTAACCCGCGGATCGTCCGTTTTTCCGGCCTGGTCCAGTTGCACGCCCAGCTTTTCACTGATCAGCAGATCAATCAGCATCTCAAAAGCGTTGACTGTGCTGCCCTGTCCGTCTTTCGTCCCCATGCTCATAACGGTTTTGGGGACAATGTCGATTTTTGCTTTTTCGATGGCCGCCGTGAACTTGGTCATCACATCCTGCACCACCTGATACTCCGGACCGCCATAGGCCTTAACCTGCTCTTCGATAGCAATGGCTTTCCCGATCCCGACCCGTGCTTCCTTCTCTGCTTCCGCCTCAGCCAGGGCTTTTATCTTGGCTGCTTCCTGGAGTGAACGCTGGTAATCGGCTTTACCGACATTGCTCTGAATATGAATGTTGATATCCGACTCGGTGAGCAGTTTCTGCTGCAGGGCCTTGGATTCAGCTTCGCGCAGTTCCTTTTCTTTCTCAGCGGCTTTTTCCTGTTGCGTATAAGTTTCAATCTGTTCGACCGCAATCTGTCGTTCCCGCAGCTGCGTCAGAATGATCTCGATCTTGTCATCGCTGGCCGACGCCGCCGGCGTGCCGATCAGCACTTCCTCGAGTTCCAGATTGTAATGCTCGAACTTGGCCTTCATCTCGCTGGATGAAATCCGCTGAATTTCATTACGGTCCTGAATCAGCTGAATCAGGGTTTTGGTCTGGCCGATATTCTTGAAATAGGCGGAGACCATCGGATCCAGCGTCTGATCCACCAGCATCTTGACATCGCCAAACCGCTGAATCACCAGCGGCGCTTTGCGGTAATCGATGTGCATGACAACCGATAACGGCAGCGACGGTTCAAAGGCATCCTTGGTGATCAGACTGACTTCCTTCAGGTTTTCATCAAATTTGTGAAAGCCGGTCTGATTGCTGATCCACTTGAGAATGATATTGGTCGTGGGAATCAGTTTGATTTTTCCGGCATAGGTATTGAAGGCATATTTCCCGGGCATCAGCGGCTCCCGCCAGACGCCCCGGTAGCCCTTCTCAACCAGCTCGCCATGCTTGTAGTCTTCCCCGGTTGAGTCCACCCCTTTCGGCCCGATATAGGATACCACCACGCCCACATAACCGACATCGATGATCGTTTTATCGATCAACTCCACGGTTGCAAAAAAGCGGTTGATGAAATAGGTCCCTTCGACCAGAACCTGATACTGCCGACCTCTGAAGCCGCCGGCCTTGAGGAATTTTTCCGGATCCTGAAAATTATTGTGATAGATTTCCGGCTGAACCGGATCGTTGCCGACCGCCGGCGCGATGATGTCATCCTTCGTCAATGAAAGGCCATCGTGGACCGTCACGATCCCGACCTTGTCATCGGTGCCTTTGATGACAATCGGCGTGAAGCCGCCGCGGTCTTTCAGCAGGGCCGCCATATTCATGATCGTCGCTTCTTCCGCTTTGGTTCCCATCGGCAGGTAATAGATTTTATCCTCGGTGATGATGATGAACTGGGCCAGGTTGAAGGCATAGGTTCCCTCGCGGATGATGCCGCGCTGGGGGCCTCTTTGTCCCCCGTTAAGCAAAAATCCGCGGGCATCCTGAAAATTGCTGCACTCGGGAATTATTTTACCCAACGTCTGGATCGGTTCCAGCGGCTGCCCGTCCCGGGCAAAAACATAGGCAATCTGTCCCTGCGGAACGGTAACCAGGGGCGAAATGTGTACCTTAAACATCAACGGCGTCAAAAAATGAATGCCGCCGCGAATGACCTGGGGCTGATAACCCGCTTCGCCATTCAGGGCAATGATCTGCATGTCCAGAGAACCCTTCCGTGACCACCATTTTTCGATGACGGCAATTTTATTGTTGGGCACGATCCGCAGTCCGATCAGCCATAACAGCAGGACAATGCCGGCTAATATTAGAAAGACCGTCAGCAATACAGAAAACAACTGCATTTCTTTCACCTCATTTCATAATATGTTATAACTTACCCAGAAATGAAATGATTAAACAGTTCGATGGCGTTTATTGAGATTTTAACTTTACCCGTTGCCATGCCGGAAATAGACTGATAGCGATAAAACCGACGCATTATTTTTTTTGCAAAGGTTTGACAAGCCTTTTATTTTTCTTTATACTGGGATTATAGAATTATTGTCGTAAGTCCGGTTCACAAGTCATCAGAAAAAGCAACTTTGTAAATAGCGTTTGATGGTTTGCGAATGCAGTGATATTCATTGTGAAAGGGAACATAATGCCCTATCAGTTTGTACCATACCAAATCCTGTTATTACTGTCCGCTCTGATTACTGCGGCGCTGGGCCTTTACGGTTATCGGCATCGCGCCGCCCCGGGGACGAAAGCGTTTGTTTTCGGGATGTTCATTGGCACCCTGTGGTCAGTGGCCAACGCGATGGAGATTTCAGCCCTGACCCTGGAACACAAACTTTTTTGGGCCAATCTTCAATACATCGCCTACGCCCTGGCGCCGGTAGCCTGGATCATCATGGTGCTGCAGGTTTCCGAGAAATCCCACTGGGTAACCAAAAAAAACATCTTATTGCTGCTGATCATTCCGGCGATTACTTTTTCTCTGGTTTGGACGGATCCGCTTTGGGGCTTTGTTCGCCATGATATTTATCTGGATCTGACCGGTTCGCTGCCGGTGATTGCCAAAAAATACAGTCCCTGGTTTTGGGTACATTTTACACAGGCTTATTTTCTTAATTTTTATTCTCTCTTTTTATTATTAAAGACCGTCTTCTCGAAAACAACCTGCTACCGTACTCAAGCTCTCCTGTTATTGATCGGCACCGGCATGATTGCAGTCGTTAATCTCACCTATATCCTCGGCATCCGCTTCACCCAGTATGACCTTTCACCGCTCGTTTTTTCGCTTTCCGGATCCATCATCGCCTGGGGAATTTTCCGCTTTCAGCTCTTCAATCTCGTGCCGATTGCCCGGAATAAAGTAATCGAAGCGATGCAGAACATCGTGATTGTGATCGATGCGGTCGATACCGTTGTGGACATCAATCCCGCTGCCGCCGGATTATTCACCATCGACAAAGGCCAGAATTTGATTGGCAAACCGCTCCACCAGTTATCCGAAGAAATTGCTGAGGTCGTTAACCAGAGCGAGCTGCAGGTGCAACATGAATTTGAGTTTGTTTCGCTGCCCGAAAGCAGCGGCCGCTGTTATGAAATGCAGATATCCCCGATCATCAACAACGAGGGGATCCTGATGGGCAATGTCATTGTAATGAATGATATTACCGAATTGAAGCAGGCGCAGGAAGAACTGAACCGCGAGCAGCGTGAAATAGCCGTGATGTCCGAACGCGACCGTCTGGCCAAAGACCTCCATGATAATTTAGGGCAGATCTTCAGCTTTGCCGGAATACAAATTCAGGCCGCCCAACAGCAGCGTCAGCGCGGCAATCAGGAACTGGCCGACAAATATATTGAACGTCTGGGCGAAATCATCGAAGCGGCTCACAGTGAAATGCGCGATTATGTCTATAATACCCATCTGGACGAGTACCGAAAAAACAGCATCGAGAACCTCATTTTGAAGGAGATCAGCATCTTTATCATTAACAGCGGTTATTTTTCCAGAAAGGATATCCACTTGAACCTGACTGATTACGAATTCCCAGTGGACGTAAAGGTGCATATCGTCAACATCGTCAAGGAAGCCCTGAACAATATCCTGAAACATGCCTGCGCCACTTCCGTAACCATCAGCCTTGGTGGCGACGATGGCTGCTATCAGCTTGTTATTGAAGATAATGGCATTGGGTTTGTCCGTGATCGCTCCCATTCCAAAGGAACCGGTTCCGGACTATGTATCATGGAAGAGCGGGCCCGATTGCTGGGAGGCATCATGAAGATTGATTCCCGGCTTGGAAAATACACCAAGACGGTCATTCAATTTTCTGATCAATGAGGAGGAAAACGATGAAAGTAATGATAGCTGATGATCATCCGCTTTATGTAGAAGCGCTGGAAAACTTATTGCGGTCAGATTTTGAAATTGTCAGCACCGTCGATAATGGCAGCAAGGCGGTAACCGAGGCACATCAGAAGCACCCCGATGTTATTTTAATGGATATCAATATGCCGGTCTTGAACGGCATTGAAGCAACCCGGAAAATTCTGTTCGAATTGCCAGAGATAAAAATAATCATTCTGACCTGTTTTGAGGAAAAGGAAAGTCTGTTCCGGGCTGTCAAGGCCGGAGCTTCCGGTTATCTGCTGAAAAATCTGGACGGCCAGGAAATAATCGAAGGCCTCCGGGAACTTGAAAAAGGCCGCAACCCCTTTGCGCCAGGTTTTGAAGCCTGTATCTTACAGGAGTTTCAACATCAGTCACCGAAGGATACCAGCAGCACCAATGAACTGGCCGACCAGTTGAGCGACCGGCAAATTGAGGTATTGGCGCTGGTGGCGCAGGGCCTGACCTACCGCGAGATCGGGCAGAAACTGTTTCTCAGTGAACGGACCATCAAATATCACATGGGAAAAATCAAGGAAAGCCTGAACTTGAAAACCCAGGAACAGGTGATTGCCCTGGCCTGGCAAAAAGGATTGCCTAAACATCAGCAATGATCCCCATGAGCGTTCTGCTCTTTTCTTCTTTGTTCCGCGTTCATTTACCAATCCAAAGGCAAGGGCTTTTTTGAAAAATCAGCTGCTGAAAGAAACGAATAGTGGCTATCAAAAGTTTTATTTTGTGGTAAAATAAACGCTATACAAAATGAATGAGAGTGAGGGAAAATCGCTTGGGAAATTATAAAGCCGGACTGGAAACAAAGCAGAAAATTTTTGTTACCGCTAAACAGTTATTCTATGAATATGGATTTATTAAAACCACCTTAGCAGAAATCGCGAAAGAATCAGATACCAATAAAGCCATGGTTGCCTATTATTTTAAAAACAAAAACAACCTGGCCTTGGAAGTTTACAATGAATATATGGTTGCCAGTAAAGTCAGAACCCAAAATGCCATCAATGAGAAATTTCCAGGTTGCAATGCGGTTTTAAAGACCGCGATCGAATACCGCATCCAGAATCGCAACTGCCGATTGAACCGGCATTTGAATCAGTTCTATCATGAGTTGTGTGATACCAATATCCTAATGAAAACCGAAAGCGCTTCTGTCGGATTCGTCGAGAATATCAATCGCTCTTACAAGCTCGGACTTGATCGACTGGAGATAAAGGCGCTGGCGCTGGCGAACCTTGCCGTTGTTCATGGCCTCCACGTGTCACGCGATGATGGTTATTTGGATTGCAGCAGCGAATATCTGGCTGAGTTGGAAATTCGTTTACTCTTCCAGAGTCTGCGTTTTGAAAATGATTTTATCGATCAATGTATTGCCGAATCCCGAAAAATGATTGATGTCATAGAAGTAAAAGTCGCGAAAAATTTTGCCGTCAAATAATTGCTGTGCGCCATCAAGGACGCATCTTTAAAAGCAATAAACCGTATCAGGCCAAGACGATTGTTGAATAACCGTTAACAATCGTCTTGGCCTTATTTTATTTAGTTGATCTTTTCTGCGGCCGCTGGCAAAGCCCATATTCTAAACGTGATTAAATTGCCGGGATTGTATTTTGCAGAAAAAACCATGTCATCGTTTAAATTATAAATACCCATATATTACGAAACATATCTGAAATAACGCCACATTTTGTCAATTTTATCGGCTAAATTATGTAAATATCAAAAATTACTATAAATAAATAGTGACAACTGAAACGAATGATGATACTATAATAAAAACTAAACGCGGTTATATTTAAACGCAGTTACGTTAGACAAAGTAAATCTTCAAAATTCAACTCAAACTATTTTATTTAAAGGAGAAAAAGAAATGAGCGAACAAAAGACTAACAATGTATGGGTTCAGATAGCCGCCTTATCGGTTGCTTTACTGCTGTACACAACCAGTATGACAACCCCAGCATTGGGAGAAATTGCAAAAGCTTTTCCCGACGCGGCCCCGGAAACAATTAAGCTGTTATCCACGATTCCTTCACTGATGATGGTGTTTTTTGCCTTAATATCTGGGAAATTAACTCAGTATATGAGCATTAAGAAAATCATAACGATTGCGATGCTGCTTATTTTTATCGGTGGTATTCCTTCAGCGTTTGTCGGGAATCTGCAATTCATGATCATCATGCGGTTTGTTTTTGGCGCCGGTTATGGCCTAATCTTCCCAATGGCTTCCGCCGTTATTACCGATCTGTTCACCGGCCAACAAGCAAATAAGCTAATGGGTTTTAAAAGTGCCGTTGGTGCTGCAGCAGGGATGATTTTCCAGATGTTGGGCGGCATACTTGCAGCCTATAATTGGCGTTTTTCATTCCTCGGGTTTCTACTGGTGATACCAATTGCACTTATTATTTGGTTTACTCTTCCCGATACCGGCGTTAAGAAACCAGAAAAACTTGATGCTTCCGGGGTTAAAGAAAAGAAACTGACCACGATGACCTATGTTCTGGCAATTGCATGTGCTTTGCTGAACATGGTTCAGTTCTGCTTTATGACAAATCTGGCAATGGTAATGAAAGCGGATGGGATTGGTAACGCAACCCAATCAGCAACCGTCCTGAGTATCTTTACCGCAGCCGCATTTGTTGTCGGTTTGCTCTACGGAAATATTGCAAAAATCTTAAAACAGTGCAGTGCCTCCATTGGTGCTTTATTTGTTGGCTTATCCTTTGTTGTATTGATTTTTGCCAACAGTTTGACGATGCTCATCATTGGCGCTGTTATCTTTGGCATCGGATTTGGACTGTTTAATCCAGCCATTGTCATTGCTGTCGCCAAAAGTGCCACCAAGCCTAAATACGCAGCAGTTGCTATTTCAATCTATGTCAGCGGAACTGGAATTGGCCAGTTTTTATCGCCCTATGTATTGAAGTTTTTGCGGGGAACACTCAACTTAACGGCTTCACGAGCAGATTGGCAAATTGCCGCTGTGACATTAATACTTGGCAGTGCCATTTCCATGGTTCTGGTAGCATTGAGTGTGAAAAATACTAATGAAATCTCCCAAGAAGCGTAAATTGTGGCTGGCACATTGCTTAGTGCCTCATTATAAAAATGAGGCTACTGCATCAAGAATCAGGCGCACGCGGACGATAACCTTATCATCAAAAACTGGCTACGGCTTTATGGAGCCAAATCAATGCCGATTTCGTTAAAATAACAACTTCATTGTATTAAGAAAAAATTACGCCGTATCGCTTCAAAGCGATACGGCGTTTCTCAATATCGGCCTCTGCCGATGTCGTTTGCGGCTTCCTGATGCGCCGGTTTACGGCTTGGATGCAGCTCTCGCTAAACATAATAATATCCGCTATAAACAAAAAACCGCATATAATGGAATCGACAAGATATCATTTTCAAATCCAAAATTTTTGCCTGAGATGCGCATCGAATAATTCGGATGATTGAGTTTGACATAGACTGACAAACTTCT
Source organism: Acetobacterium fimetarium (assembly GCF_014284475.1). Lineage (GTDB taxonomy): Bacteria > Bacillota > Clostridia > Eubacteriales > Eubacteriaceae > Acetobacterium > Acetobacterium fimetarium. The sequence goes on from NZ_WJBC01000008.1 coordinate 103,395, forward strand.
GGATTTCACATTTTCCCTTGCTTTGACCTCAATGGGAAAAACATCACTTTGGTTCTCAATCATAAAATCAACCTCTGACGTACCTGAAGTCCAGTAGTATAAGGGATATCCCTTCTGTGTTAAAGCATTGGCAACATAATTTTCTGTCAGTGCACCGATAAAAACATGGTCATTGCCTTTAATGATATCATATTCATTGACGCCAGCCCGGTGTGACAATAATCCAACATCACCCATATAGAGTTTAAATGAAGCGATGTCTTTAAAAATAGCCAATGGATGCTGCCCTTGATCAACCCGCTCGCATTTTATGACGATCCCCGATGCCAAAAGCCAATCAATTGAGGCGCCAAAGAGTGAGGCACGTCCGCCCCTGGCAACAACTTTATATTGAAATTTCTTATTATCTTTGGCCAACTGCGCCGGAAGACTATCAAAACATGCCATGATTTTTGTTGTGTCGCCAGGCGTTGCATACTTGGCCATGTCTGCAACGTAGGCATTGATGATTGCTCCCTGGATCTCTGCTACCTCAAGCAAGCTATTATTTTCTGTATATTCTTTTACTGCTTCCGGCATTCCACCGACAATCAAATACTCACGATAAAGGCCCATCGCTTTTTTGTGCAAGGCCAGATCCATCGGCTCACGTTTTTCGTAAGACACCCTTATTTCATCCGCCAGCATTTTTTGATTTTTCGCCCATAAGAATTCTTCGAAATCCATCGGATACATATGAATTTGATTAACTTTTCCCACCGGAAAACTGAAATCTTCACGTTTTAGAGCAACGCCAAGCAAACTGCCCGCACCGATGATGTAATATTCTGGGGCATCTTCACAGAAATATTTCAAGCTGGTCAAGGCCCGCTCACAGGCCTGTATTTCATCGAAGACAATCAATGTTGTCTCCTGATTAATTTTTTCACCAAAATAAACCTCAAAGCGATGAATTAAAAAATCCGGAGAAATATTAGCTTGAAAATCTTCAGCTAATTCTCGGTTTAATTCAAAATTGATATAAATCATATTTTCAAAATATTTTTCGCCAAAAGATTTAATGCTGGTTGTTTTCCCAATTTGACGGGCGCCATAAATTAAGGCCGGTTTACGGGAATGCTTGTTTTTCCATGATACTAAAACATCTTCAAATTTACGCTTCATCGTTATTCTCCATCGTGCTCTTTTCTTTTAATTTACCATATTACGCACAGATAAGTCAAATAAAACGTATTTATTATACACTTTATTTGACTTATCTGTGTTGTGGCACTATGGAGGGAGATAGCTCAAAAGAACCGTCATCTAGTGTTCTTCAGAGCAATACGGCGTTTATCAATATCGGCCTCTGCCGATTTTGCCAGCAACCCTGTCAACCAAGTGCGGCTGACAGGGCTGGCTTTTATATATCAACATCATTTTAATCGAGGTAGAACACCCCATCATCATTATATTCGGTCGTCCCTTTTATAACAAAGCCAAAGTGCTTGTAGATCGTTCCGGCTTCATCCCGATCAATCCAACGATTCTCAAGATCAAGCTGGGACATCAGGCAATGTCCGACACAGGCCGGATCATTAAAATAGAACTGATACCCATCCGCGGTCTTTTTATAACCGACGCAAATCACCCAGTGCCCATCGGCCAGATAGGCGTGATCCGTTGCATTGGGATCGGTGGTGTTGTATTGATCACTCCAGGCCTGAATGCACATCATCACTGGGTGACCAGCATCAAGCAACGAAACCAGTTCTGGCATTGTAATCTGCTCTTTTTTCTCAACATCAACCCCCTGCGATTTAAAATAATCGTAAAGCTGCTGCGGCGATGTGCCATTCTCCGGGGTTGTCCCCAGCTCCTGCTCGTAGGTTGAAAGGTTTTTATCACCAGTCTGTGGATAAAGATAATTCATCAGCATCTGCACGCACGTTGTGCCACAGGTGTAATTACCGTATTGGCGCAAATTCGGGACATCAATGAATTTGTCGGCATCGGTCGTATAACCAACATAGCGATCACTTTCAGCATTTGCTGATTTTTCTTTGGTTTGCGTGCAGCCGGCTGTTAGGGTGAATACCATGCCTAATGCAAGTAACAATGCTAATTTCTTTTTCATCCGTCATACCTCCACTTTGCTAGAGTATAAACAAAAAAATTGAAAACAGCAACCATTTTTCCCGTATCGTTGCAAAACGATCAACTGGTGTCAACCATTCTGTTACCCCATTATCTGAAATAAAATTTAAACTGTCAGCGCTGTTTACTTGAATCGATCAATCGCGATTAGAGTTACAACATGCCACAGTGATTTATTTTAAATAATATCAACGCTTATTGCGTTTTATCATTTAAATTCATTGTCATTTCTACTATATTGCTGTACAATGTCCTTATATTGCTTTATTTTACTTTATTTTATTTATCACCACTCGATAAACAAGCACACCTTATTAATATCTTACTATAAGAAAACCATTATTTAGGCTTCCTATCTTTACAATCGATTTTGTAAACGATTTTTTTAAAGCTCTGTTAGTATGGAAGTAAGGTTTAGAAACCATAAACAAATCATTTGAAATAAACAGATCGATGATTGAGGGAAAACGACAGCAACAGTGGAGACATCATGGAAAAACTAAAATTTGAAAGGGAGAAAACGATGAAAAAGGGATTCAAGAAAGGTTTAAGCGTACTGGTTGGTGTGCTGATGCTAATCAGTATGATGCCAATAGGGGCCATGGCGGAAGAGGCAACCGCGGTAAATGGAGCGGCAGTTAATCAGAGCGGTGAAAGTGTTGATAGTCAGGGGAACAGTGCTCTAACGTCGATGCCCAATAGTCTAACCATGCCATCAGCTAATGACCCGATGGTTAACGTGCGTAACAACATACCGGGTGAACCGGCAGCAGCCGAAAGCGGCATTGATCCGGCCCAGCAGACCGTGACGCAAACTTCGGAAATAACCGAATCCATTCAGACCAGCGCTATCGAAGGTGACTTTGGGTATGTAGCTGTTGAAGGCGGGGTTTCCATAAGTCTTTATAATAAATCTAAATCAGTTGTAGATGTGGTGATTCCCGGTACGCTGGGTGGAAAAAAAGTCGTGGCCATTGGTGAGTATGCTTTTTATGATTGTTCCAGTTTAACAAATGTCACCATCCCTGATTCGGTTACGAGTATTGGATCCTCTGCTTTTAACGGGTGCAGTAGCTTAACGAGTGTCACTATCCCTGATGGCGTCACAAATATTGGTTCGTGGGCTTTTCAGAAGTGTTCCAGTTTAACAACTATCAACATCCCTGATAGCGTCACAAATATTGGTTACGGTGCTTTTGAAGAGTGTTCCCGTTTAACAAACATTACGATCCCGAATAGCGTGACAACGATTGGTGGAAGGGTATTTGATAAATGCACTGGATTAACCAGTATTGATGTCGATGTTAATAATTTAAACTACTCAAGTCTTGACGGGATACTATTTGACAAAGCAGTAACTACTTTAATCGCATGTCCTGGAGGAAAAGTAAGTATCACCATCCCGAATAGCGTGACTACAATTGGTGATTATATATTTTATGAGTGCAGCGGCCTAACAAGTATAACGATCCCGAATAGCGTAACTGCTATTGGTCGAAACGCTTTTGATGGGTGTTCCAGTTTAACAACTGTCACTATCCCTAACGGCGTCACAAATATTGAGTATATGACTTTTTATGGGTGTTCCAGTTTAACAAATGTCACCCTCCCTGATAGGGTTACAAGTATTGGTTCTATGGCTTTTCGGGGGTGTTCCAGTTTAACCAGTATCACCATCCCTGATTCCGTTACGAGTATTGGTTTTTTTGCTTTTGATGGGTGTTCCAGTTTAACAACTGTCACCATCCCTGACAGTGTTACGAGTATTGGTTGTGCTGCTTTTTTGGGGTGTTCCAGTTTAACATCAATTCAAATCAATTCAGCTAATACGACCATTATTGACACCGGTGGTGATGGTATACCCGGTCGGACATTCCCTACCTCTGCAACAATCATTGGTCACAATCCATCAACGGCCAAAGATTTCGCGGTAAAATACAATCGCACCTTTATCGAAATCGAGAATTCTGAAAAGATACTCCCTACCAGCATTTCTTTAAACAAAACTAACCTCAATTTGACCGTCGGCAATAGTTACGAGCTAATCCCAACACTTAGTCCAAACGACATAACCGATAAAACCATCACTTGGGACTCAAATAATTCAGATATTGCAACTGTTGATTCAAGCGGAAATGTTACTGGAATTGATGAAGGTACTGCAATCATTACAGCAACAACTTCTAACAACCTAAGTGAAAAATGTACAGTTAATGTGAAAAAATCTCCTGTCACTAATCCAGATCCCAGCATCTCCTATCAAACGCATGTCGAAAATGTCGGTTGGCAGGACTGGCGAACCAATGGTAATACAAGTGGCACTTATGGCCGATCTCTACGTTTAGAGGGAATCAGTGTTTATTGTAAAATAAAAACGTAGAAAGTTGCAAAGCAAAAATCCAGAGTATTGCAAGTTGGAAAATGCATAATATTGCAAAAATCCATTGCGGGCAAAACTCAAGTCAATTATCCTTGTATCTGACCAAAGAACAAGGAGGAAATGGAGAATGCTCACAATGGATCAAATACATGATATCAGATTTCGTTTTTATGAGAAAGGGGAAAATGTTTCAGAAATCGCAGCAGCTATGCACCTTGATTGGCGAACGGTACGCAAGTACATTGATCAGAATGATTTTAATGACCCGGCACCCAAACCGGTGGTGGATAAAAAATTCTGTCCCAAACTTGACCCATACAAGGCGGACATCAATGAATGGCTGATTGATGATAAATCAGCCCCGAGAAAACAACGACATACGGCAAAACGGGTGTTTCAGCGGCTGCTTGCCGAAGTGCCTGGTTTTGACTGTTCCTATCGAACTGTTGCTGCCTATTATGCGGTGAAGCACCGGGAAATTTTCAAACAAAACAAAGATGCCTATCTGCCACTGGTGCATCGACCCGGGGAAGCTCAGGTTGATTTTGGCACTGCTGAATTTTATGAAAATGGCCTGAAACTGACTGGAAAATACCTGGAGGTCTCTTTCCCTTACAGTAATAAAGGCTATCTTCAGCTATTCTATGGCGAAAACATGGAATGCCTGCTGGAAGGACTGGATGCCATATTCCGCCACATATGTGTTGTTCCGGAGGAACTCTGGTTTGATAACACAAAAGTCATTGTTACGGAAATCATCCATGGTGGCGGACGGAAACTGACTGATAAATTCGAACGGTTTCGGGAACACTATCGCTTCAAAGCTGTCTTCATGAATCCCGGCGCTGGCCATGAAAAAGGAAATGTCGAAAATAAAGTTGGGTATCAGCGCCGCAACTTTATGGTACCGGTTCCCCGCTTTTTGTCGCTGTCAGAATATAACCGCCAACTGCTTTCAGAGTGTGAGAAAGATGCCAACCGGGAACATTATCGCCACAATGAAACGATTGAGGAGCGGTTTCAGGCTGATCTCAAGGCCTGCCATGAGCTGCCGGTGATTGCCTTTGACTTAAACGGTCATCAAACCCTCAAAGCTGATAATTGGGCCAAGGTTTATCTGAACAAAAAACAGCATGCCTATTCGGTGGCACCAAAGTATGCCCAGTGTCCGGTTCACCTGGTGTTGACTTCGTCGCTGGTGATCATTCAGGATGAAAACTTTCGTGAAATTATCCGGCACCGGCGACTTTACGGGGATACCAGACAGGAGCAGATGGACTGGCTGCCCTATCTGAAACAATTATCCCTGCGACCCCGAGCCCTCAAATACTCGGGAATCTACGAGATGATGCCGGAATCCATGCAAACCTATCTGGCAAGCTGCTCAAGCAGCGAAGTGGGACAGATCCTCAAGCTTCTTTCCGAGTTGACGGGTCGCACCGGTTTTGACAGTGCCGTGAATACGGTTAATCATGCAATTACCTACCGGGTGAAGGATGCCGATAGTCTTTCAAATCTTTACAGACGGCTGTATTCCGATATTCCCGAGCTACCTGCCATGACGCTGAATCTGGGTATTCCACAAATGAAGGTAATGCAGCCCAATCTGACAGCTTATGATGCGTTGCTTAAGCGAACGGGAGCTGACTGCCATGTTGGATAAAGAAATCGCTGAATGTTGCCGTAAACTTCGACTGAGCCGCAATCTGGCTGAATTGGCTCAAACCACTGATGGCAGTAATCACCAGGAGTATCTGCATCAGCTGCTCAGTGAAGAACTCCGTTACCGGAATATTACCCGTACCGAAAAGCTGGTGAGCAGTGCCGGTTTCTATGTGATCAACACTTTTGAAGGTTATCGGTTTGATGAAATCACCCTGCCTTCGGATCTGACTCCGGAACGCCTGAAATCCCTTGCGTTTATTCACGAAAAGAAGAATCTCATCCTGTATGGTGGAACCGGCACCGGTAAAACTATGCTGTCAACCGCTCTCGGCGTGGCCGCCTGTCGGCAGGGAATCCCGGTGAAATTCTTCCGGACGGCAGCCCTGGTGAATAAACTGTCCGAAGCCAAAACAGCCGGCACCCTGTCCGCTTTTCTGAAAAGACTGAATAAAGCGGAAGTGATTATTCTAGATGAATATGGCTATGTACCACTGGATCGAACGGGAGCACAGCTCCTGTTCGAAATCATATCCGATTGTTATGAACGTCGGAGCATCATTCTCAATACCAATCTGGAATTCTCCCGATGGGTTAATGTGCTCTATGACGAACAGATGACGGCCGCCATGCTGGATCGGCTGCTGCATCACTGTCACCTGCTCATGTTTCCGGGCCCCAGTAATCGGATGCGGGAATCCAGCATCAATGAGTTGTATCGTTCAATCTCAGACAATCAATTAAAAAAACAATAAAAAAACTGCCTGCAATGCTTTGATTTCTGACGAAATCGCTTCGCATTTCAGCTTGCAAAACTATGGATTTTCCATAATGCAACATTCTGTATTTTTAACTTGCAACTTTCTGCAAAAAGCACTTGCAAAAAACAGGAATCAGAATCAATTTAAATAACAATGAAAATCTTGGCGTTACATATCAGACTCATATCCAAAATATTGGTTGGGAAGCAAATACTGGTAGAGGATGGAAGAGTGACGGAGATATGAGTGGCACTTATGCTCAATCCCTCCGTTTGGAAGCAATACAAATCAAACTGACTGGAACCGATACGGATAAATATGATATCTATTATCAGGTTCATGCCGAAAATATTGGTTGGATGGGTTGGGCTAAAAACGGTGAGAATGCTGGTACTGCTGGTTATAGTTATCGGCTAGAAGGTATTCGAATTAAACTCGTGCCAAAAGGTGATCCAGCACCAAATGACAATGTGACCTACGCAAGCCCATTCAAAGAGAATATTGAAGCTTCTTATTCCACTATTTTATAGGAACATCGCACTGCGGAAGCTAGTGGTTATTACTTATATTGATGATTCTTTTACAGTTGATGTTGGTACACAGGGCGATGGAATTATTAATATCTGGGGCAAACCCTGGACTTACGTAAGCGACTCTCCAATTTTTCAATAGCCAGATAAAAAAGAAAAAGATCATATCAACTTCTATTCCAGAGATTGATACGATCTTTTTTTTGAAAAAAAACCTGCTACTTTCGTAACAGGTTCTATCTAACATCATATTTGATGCGTAGTTCTTGGTGGCGGAGAAGGTGCGTGTTGTCCAGAAGCGACTCCAAAAAATTATGTCTTCTATACTGTATATGTTATCACAAAATCTTCAAGTTTACAATCGATTTTTTCAACTCCACCAATCCCACACGAATAATTAAACAGCAGATCTCATCGACTATTTTAATATTCTTTCTATTTCGATATTATTTAATTGTAGCTCTAAGTTTTTCTGATTCCAAAACACTTCCATTAACCTTATTAATCTGAACACAATCTTTATTGTTAACTTTTTCGACGAGGTTAACTTTTGTTAGTTTATTAAGCAATTTTACAAGCATTATATTATTGTCAACAATTCGTTTTTCGTCATTGCTATACATGAAAAAATCGACTTCTTTGTTTACTAGGTATTCTAGAATACCTACTTGCTTTTCATACAGACCAAATAATTTTTTTAACTCTGCCTCCATTTTATTGGATACTTCCTTTAGTTGATCTAGATAAACAAGGCTTGACTGCATTAAAACAGTAATTTCATCAACTTCTTTTTCAACTCCATAAGCCTTTTGTATGCTGTCATTCCCTTTGGCATTGATTAGGAGTCCACCTACTGCAACAATAGGACCAGCAACAGCACCTGTTAATACAGACGCTCCTAAAGCCATTCCTCCACCTCCAACAGCTAATGAACCACCACCTAGAGCTGCCAATGTTGCGTTTGTTGCAGCAACGCCAGATAATGTCGCAATTGCAGTTCCTGTTGAGGCTACTCCCAATGCCATAGTACCTCCATATGCTGCAACACCCACTAATGCACCAGCCCCAGCTGAAAGCAAACCTGTCCCTAGAACATCAATCGCTGTTATTGATATTTTTTTAATTTCCTCTAATTCAGTTTTTGAAAATAAAAATTTTTCGTTAAGATTGTCTGAGAATTCCGGTTTATTCTTTATTTTTTCGAATGCAACCGAAAATCGCTCGAAGTTTTTCCAAATATTTAGTTTTAATCCACCTAAATTTTCAAGCGCAATTTTTGTTTTTCTTTCTGATTCTTCCAGAATATATTTTTTTTCATTATACTTTTTCTCAGCTTTACTAATTATCTCTTTAGCTTCATTTATTTTCATTGTGCCTCTAGCACCAGTAACAAGACCAGTGCCACCTGCAACAACTGCTGCTCCAATTAATATAAATGGTAATGGCATCTATTTCCTCCTGTCGTCTTTTTTTAAGTATTTTATGATTCATAATTAAATTTTCAATCCAAAGTCTATATTCTGCATCAATCCTGCGCATAATGGTCGATTATTATAAATTTCACATAGATTCGCTAATGCATTAAATTATTGACAGGCACCTTATCCATCGTTTAAATCTGAATAGACCGGATTTACATAATCGTAACTAATGAATATTAGCTCTAAGTTTTTCTGATTCAAGAACACTTACGTTTACTTTACCAACTTGAACAACATCTTTATCATTGATCTTTTCTACCAGATTTACTCTCGTTAGTTTATTAAGCAATTTTACAAGCATTATATTATTATCAACAATTCTTTTTTCTTCATCGCTATACATGGCAAAATCCGTTTCTTTGTTTACTAGGTATTCTAGAATGCCTACTTGTTTTTCATATAAAACAAACAGTTTTTTTAATTCAGTTTCCATTTTTCTAGATACTTCTTTGAGTTGTCCTAAATATATAAGACTAGACTGCATTAAGTCTATAGTTTCATCAACTTCTTTTTCAACTCCATAAGCCTTTTGTATGCTATCATTTCCCTTAGCATTGATTAGTAGTCCACCTACTGCAATAATCGGTCCAGCAACAGCGCCTGTTAATACAGATGCTCCTAAAGCCATCCCTCCACCTCCGGCAGCCAATGCTCCACCACCCAAAGTCGCTAGAGTTGCGCTTGAAACTGCCATTCCTGAAACGCATACAATTGCCGTTCCTCCTACCGTCAGTGCCCCTGCACTCAAAACATCTACTGCTGTGATTGAGATCTTTTTTATTTCTTCAAGTTCATTTCTTGAGAACGAAATTTTTTCGTTAGAATTACTGCTATATTTCGGCTTATTCTTGATTTTTTCAAATGCAATCGAAAATCGATTAAAACTTTTCCAAATATTTAAATTCAATTCACCTAAATTTTCAAGTACATCTTTTGTATTTCTCTCTGATTCTTCCAGAGAATGTACTTTTTCATAATACTTATTTTCTGCTTTACTAATTATTTCTTTCGCTTCATTAATTTTCATCGTTCCTCTTGCACCAGTAAAAAGACCGGTGCCTCCAGCAACAACTGCTGCTCCAATTAATATAAATGGTAAAGGCATCTATTTCCTCCTATTCTTTTTTAAAATATTGCATGCTTCATTATTTAATTCATAGTAATCTTCTAAGCCAATTGAATTTTTAAACCATAGATCATATGCCTCATCAATCCTACATTTTAATGGTCTGTTTTTATAAATCCTGCATAGGTTTGTTGATTCATCAAAGTATCTACATGTCCCTTTCCCGTTGTCTAAATCTGAATAAACCGGATTACCTCCAATATTTTGACAACACAAGCCGCATCGGTCACACTTGAACATTATTCTTGTATTACACCATTTAATGTCGCATAGGCTGATGTTAATTGGTTTATTGCTCCATAAATCCGTTCAAGTTTTTCATCCGAAATATCGAATGCATGATGAATTTTTTCTACAAATGCCTCTTCCAATGAATCATATGTATCATCTGATCTTACCAAAGCCAATATCTCTACAATGATCATATTTAGCTCCACTTTCGTGCATTTTTTTGAAATTCTATCCAGTACTGCCTCTAATTCTAATTTTGGTTCATATGAACTTTTCTCTAATCCCATTTCAATACAGTAAGCATCTACGATTTCTTTTTCCTTATCTGCAAACTCATTATTTGCCAGTGCAGCGTATATGGCTAAATCTAAAAACAGTTCTTTCTCTTCTAAATCCAATTGCGATAAATACATAATGTTTTACCTCTTTCTTAAATTATTATATTATAAGGATCATGTCCTTATTTGCCATAAAATCGTCTAACTCCTTCAAATTCTGGTAAGGTAGCTTAATTCCACAAAAACTCACTACATTGTGAAGTGCCATATTTAACTCTTTTTCATTAGTTGCTTCTTCTAACTTTCTGTTAATATTTTCAAGTTTTGCGACTTCGTTGTTCAGTGCCTCATAGTCAATCGATGCAAGCTTTGCAACATATGAAGTTAAATTCTTTTTAATTTCTTTGTAATGCTCTAACTTAATATCAAATTCGGATCTTTGTTCATTTGCAAAATCGACAATTTTTTTTACCATCTCTGAGTGGTCAAAGAAATAAAGCATCGAAATCGACATAATTCCTGTAACCATCCCACCTAAAAACGTTCCTACAATATCATTTATTATTGGAATTGGGATCATTTTTGTCATTGCTTCTTGAACCAAACCACCACACAAAACAGAGGCACAAACTGCAATAATTTTTGCAACTGCTTTTATTACTTCACCAAAAGGTAAATTGTCCGGATTGAATACCAAAATATTTACAGCTTCAATGATTGATGCCCAGGATTCACGAAGAATTCTTTGGACGAATTTTGCTGTGGTAAAAAAGATATTAATAATTGTAGAAGAAAGTGAGGATAATATCCCGGCCAACATCCCATCCTTAAACGAACTTATTACTTCCTTATACTTACTTTTTATCTTAATAAACGCCTTTTTAAAAGTCTCTGCCATCTCTTTCAAAAACTCATCAAGTTTAAATTTATCTTTCATTCGTTTCATTATTTGAGGAAATTCTTCTGAAACACTAAACCATACTTCTGATAAAATGAGGCCAATACATTGACGAAGTCCCAGCGTGCAACCACTTTTCAAACTACTGGTAGCTGTATCCTTTAGGAATTTCTTGCTTGTATAATAGGTTCCTGCCAATTCTCTTTCATATGCTTCCCTGGCTTTATCATCCTTTTTTTTCATTTTTTCAGGATCTACTTCATCTAACTTCTGGAGTTTATTTAATTCGTTACGCTCTTTATCTGTTAGATTACCTTTAGTTTCTAGTTCTTTTATTTTTGCTTGGCGACCCTGTTTATCAGCTTCAAGTTTTGCACTGAATTCTGTAACGGTACTGGCCTTTTTTGATCTATTTATGCTTCGATCCGTCGCGGTTAGATTAGTATCCTTACATGCTAAATCCTCACCCTTTATCCCTGCAAGCACACGGCCGGGATCATCATGTATTTCTTTTGCAGAAATAATGTGATCCAAATCGAGATTGGCATTTCTCGACGTTTTTTTTCCGGTATAAGCGTCTTCAAAGTTTCCACTTTTTCTTTGCTCACTTGCCTCTTTATTTACTTTTTTATAATTTTCATGACTATGATAACCATATGAATCATAATCTCCTCTATTGTTGTAATCAGCCTGATTCTTTTTATTTGCATAATCTGTCACGCTTGAATCTCTCACTGTGTTTATTGTGTCCACATTACCTCCACGTCTATCATGCATTAGCAATGCATCTAATCCAAATGAAGTAATTAAACTTTTAACAACAACCTGTTCGTATTCTTTAAAAAGACTCTTAAATACAGGGCCTTCATCCATATTTGTCGGAGCTCCCTCTTCTAACAAAAAATCATTACTACCTATATCCTTGGCAAAGGATATAGAACCAAGTTCAGCATTCATAATAAAACACCTTCCTTTTTAAAATTTCGCAAATCCTCTATAATTTTATATTTAATCATTATAAATATTAGTCATTCGTTTTATGGTCTGTTTAACTTCATCTCGATAGCTTTGCGGCTTCAGTACTTCTAAATATTCACATTGTGACAATAGCCATCTTTTTACACCTTCACCATAAACTTCAGCCTCAATAATACTTTCTTTGCCTGATTGACTGACAACTTTAGCTGTAGGCAAACGATCTAAAACAGCTTCCAGCGAGTCGCCCCAAAATTTAAAAGTTATCTTTTTTAATTCCCCAGTATACATGAATTGTACACGTTTTCTGAATTCACCTTCTTTGAAACGGTCTTTCTCGCTTTTATCGAAACATGCTTCCGTAACATCATATTTTTTCAAACGATCAATCCGGTATACCTGTGAAATAGGTTGATCCAATCCGTTTTTTTCTGCGATCAAGTAAAAATAATACTCATTAAACATAATTCCGACTGGGTTGATTCTGTAATTGCTTATTGTTCCATCTTGCTTGACATATTCGATATCAACAACATTTTGATGTCGAATACTTTGGCTAACTTTCCAAATGTCATCAATAATCGACTTATTATGTTTTGGAGGCGTATAATAAAAACGTTCATTTGCAATCATTTCAGCAATACGTTTCCTATCGTCGCACTGCATCACAAGGGTATCCAAAATCCGATTCATATCAATTTTCGAAAAAGATCGGGAATCAAGTAATATTTTACACACAGAAAAGATATCACTGTCAGAAAATGAGATTTCCCCACGCTGTTTTATTACATAACCTTTTTGTTGACGATCATACACTATTTCTCTTTGCGAAAAATCTTTCTCCAGATAAATCTTTAAGTCTGCAATATCCCGTTGGATGGTTCTTTCATCGACCTCATAACGTTCTGCTCCCTCTTTTTTATTTATCACATCACCTCGATTAAGCCGATCATGGATACTTAAAATTCGATAATTTTTACTTTCACTATTTGTTCCAGTCATACTCACCTCACAAACAAGCATCCGTACCATTTATGGAGTCATTAATATTTATGGTCTTATGATACTTATTTTCTTAATTTGATTTAATGACAGTATAACAAATCTACATAGACAGATATCGTCCTTATCAAAATTACTTATTTGTCAATTCTTACTCCATTTTATTGCTTATTAAAAAATTTGTAAAGTGTAAAGATTAATTTATTCCAACACCTATATGAGTTACTATTATTATCGATTCAAAAATTTTTGACACACTCCAACCGATCCATAATAATAACTCTCTTTTATGCAAAACAGGATTGAGAATTAAAAAAACCTGCTACTTAACGTAACAGGTTCTATCTAACATCATATTTGATGCGTCGTTCTTGGTGGCGGAGAAGGTCATACTCAAAAATGAAACCCGCTTTAAAATTGTTTTTCATTTTTCATCAACTTAACAATTTAATTCACTGGGTTTTCCCATAGTCGATAAATCGGCAATTCTTTGAAGCTTTCCTGCATATTTTCCTCAAGTCTCATATAATATAGTTTAGCTTCTGAGAGATTATCCATCAGTATGCAAATTGCAGTTAACATCATTAAGTCTATTTCTTCATTTTTTAATCGAAGCAATATTTCAATCTCTTCGATTGATAATTCTCGTCTTCGTTTTAGAAGCTGAAATTTATTTATCAAATACATATTGTTAGAGCCTGGTTGTTTTTCTATCATCCAATCCAGAATTTTTAATGCAAGTTCATAAATTTCAATTTTCCCTGATTCATCATATGCGTCAATCAGTTCCAATATAAAATGATTCAATGCAAAAAAATAATTGTTATCCCCTTGTGTTTCGACAATTGATTGATAAATATTTTCGCAAGAGATATTTGAATACATAATTATTTCAGCTTTTTTCATCCCGATATAAGGACTCATAGGAAAACCATTTAAATCATCCTCATGAAATATTTTTAGTGGATTAGTTTTATCAAAATAATTGTATAATCTATACTTTTCATCTTCCATTTTTATACAAACTAAGGCGATATTTAAATTGCCAACTTTCATATTTCCGACAATTGGCAACTCTTGAATTTCTCCTGATAAAAGTTCATTATTTAACACTGTATTTATTAAAATCGCTAAGTTTATATTGTCC
>NZ_WJBC01000077.1 GCF_014284475.1 Acetobacterium fimetarium
TTTAAAATCCCGCAACGTCCTATCCTCCCAGGCAGTTACCCACCAAGTACTTTCGGCGCTGGAAGACTTTACTTCTGTGTTCGGTATGGGAACAGGTGTGGCCCTTCCGCCATCGTCGCGAGACTAGTTTAGCTTTGTTTCGGGCGATTGAAAATCGTCTGAAACGAATAGGTTTAATGGAGCGTTAGCGGTTAAACCGGCTAAACTGTCCATCAATTGTTGTAAAAATCATCCGATTCTTCTTGAAAGAT
>NZ_WJBC01000078.1 GCF_014284475.1 Acetobacterium fimetarium
CTTCTATTGCCCACCGGTTGCCATAAATACGGATAATTTCTTCATCAGACAGGGACAAATCAGTACTGAGTACCGTCAGCCAGTCTCTTTTGTTATTGCGGTTTCTGACAAAAACCAGTTTAACCGGAATCCCGGTTTTCGTTTTTACAATGATGGAACCAAACTGGTTTCCGGGTGTATGTTCAGGTAGGAGTTTGCGCAACTCTGGAAGGGTATAAA
>NZ_WJBC01000009.1 GCF_014284475.1 Acetobacterium fimetarium
GGTTGTCGATCCGGCAGATTGAACGATTGACTGGAATCAGTTTTGGTGTCGTCAGAAAGGCATGAAAAAGGGTCTTCAGTGAATAGCCCCAGATCACCAAAGGACACAAGAGAACCGTCCCCCTGATAACCCATTGTATTTTATCAGTTGTTGAGATACAATGAAAACACAGATCAAGCCTTAACCGTCCGCGGTGAGGCTATTTTCATTTTTTTCAGAAAAGTTATCCACACCATATAGTTAGACTTCCCCTCGATAAAAATATTTGTGGATAATTTCTATTTTATTCATTTATCTCTTTTCAGACATCACATCCTTTGCTATAATGATTTCAAGAAATGCTAATACACGTGCGTTTCCTGATAAAATATATATCTTCTCTTGTGAGTTGCCTGATCAATTCAAGTATTTCTAAACACAGTGGCGCACGTGACTTGATAATTCATCATTTATTACAAGGTAATATCTGTAAGTTCCTTGATTGCGATGATACAATCTTTAAAAGGAATAATGGAGGCGAAGCTATAGCTTTTGCTATATTTCATCCAGCGGTCAAACATATTGCTGTTTGATTCAATATCTGCAATGATATCATTCTTCAAATCGACGATGAATTCGGTTTCTCTATTCTTAACAGTATTTGCAAATGCTTCTTTTAGCACTGTATTGTCTAGACTATCTCGTAATATTTTATTAATGATAAAAAGATCGTAGAAATCTTTCATTCGTGTATTTGCTGTACCTCTTGTGAATACTGTCTCAAGTTTTTCTGCAATAACGGTTTCAATATTATATGATTTGATTTTAATTTCATCTCCAACCAAAAATGTCTTATAGGTTAGGTCGATTTCTTTTGGTGTGATTTTGTCGCCAGTTGATAAGTCTAAATGTAGAGATTGGTTGATTACCTCTTTATTACCTGTAAAATAGATACGATAACCCTGATATTCATTATCATCCATTATCTTTTCAATCTTCTTGAATATGAATTTACATCCATCATCATGAGGAATTTTTGCAATATCAGTAAATATTTTGATGCTAGTTTCTTCACTGAGCCTATATGATTTGATAGCTGTATCAATATCCATTGTACTACGTGTTGTAATGCCAAGAAGTGCCACCATTAACATACCGCCTTTGACTATGATGTGATCTTTTTTTTCATATTTAGATAGCCTTAGAAGGAACTGATCCATGAAATACAGTTGCATTAATACTTGAGGATCAATATTTTTATCTTTTGAAATATTTCTTATTCTTGCTTTGAGTGCTTCAGCATTCATATAAGTATCTCCAATCTACTTTGAATTTTATCTGCAACCCCCATTTTTTTAGCATAGAGCATAAGGACTGATAATTTTTTTTTATTATTAGTATAGTATTTTTGTATTGCTTTATTTGCAATCTCGATATCGATTGACTTATAATGTCGAATAACGTCACATATCGTTCTCTCAAGATTGTAAATTTTTATTGTGTTTCCGTAAATCGATTCCATTTCGGTTATTCCATAAAAAATTAATTCTGGCGTGCAGTATCTGATTTTTAAATTTTTATTATTTAGTCGGCTAGTACCAAAGTGCTGAGGGACTGTTATTGCAATTTTTTCAGGAATTCGTTCAGAGTATCCTAAATGATATAATGCACTTTCGTGGGAAATAATACATTTACTGTATTGCAGTTGTAATATATACTCTGTATCGATTTCAATTTTTTGGCTCGTATACAGCCCTTGCTGCAATCGGACAAGTATGCCATCATGGATAAGAATACGAATTAATGTATCAGATATACCAGAGTCTAGCAGTTCTTGCCTTGTATATATAGTTTTATCATTGTTTAGTAACATAATAGATTCATTTTTTTTCAATTTATCACCTAATCTGTGCGTAATATTTATTTTTTTAAGCACGGTTTATTATAACACGTTTAAAAAGAAATACAAACTGGTGCGTACGGGCACCTGACACCGGCTTAAACTTATTTGCTTCGCTTAAAACGGACAAGGCCGTGTCATGATCAGAAATTTCAACACCGTTTTTCTTTAACCGTTCAATTTGATCGTCATAAGTTAGGGGTGGTTTCAATCCCATACGATTTCCTCCAAATAAAAAGGGCCAGCATAAACGCCGGCCCTGGTCCCCGATATGTGGCTAATTTATTTAGTTACCCCCACACATGACAATTTTCTCTATGCACCCATCATCATCTCATAATGCTGTCCTTGATTCATCAGATCGAAGATCATCTTAAACGTTTCACGGCTCTGCCTAATATCAATACATTCATCGACATAATTGATGCCGTCGTTGAAGCCGAGCGCATTTGCATTGATGTAGGCGAGCATGGCCGCAGCCATTTGATATTGGGTAGTATCTTCTTTACCATTTGCATCAACAGAAATGAAATTATTTTTATTATCATTACTTAAAATGGTTTTGCGAAGAACGGCACCGTCATATCCGCACAATTGCAGAAAATAATATTCCAGGATTCGGCGGATCACGTTCATCAGTGGAATCGGTGAGTTGACCATTTTATATTCCTGCCACAAAGAAGCATAGGAGTTTTGGACCGGGTTATAATTGATCTGCTCGGTTTGAACATCCGGGTTCGTTTTAGCACAGAGACGAATTGACGATTTATTGTCGACTTTGCTGATCAGGTAGAAGTTGACATATAAATAGTGTTTCACTTTGTTGTAGGTGATTTCGCGGTGGAAATAGGTATTATGAGTGAGAATGAAAATCTGCTTGATAAATCTACCCTTCGCGACAGGATCACCGCCTACGGCATTGTTTTCACAGATTTCTATCATTTCACGGACTAAGGCACTGACGATGAACAAAGAACTACTGTCCATGCTGGAAACCGGGTCGTCGATGACCACAATGCGATCAAGTTGGCCACCGTCAGCGCTTTCACTGCCTTTGACAAGATGATAGAAGTAGAGGAAAGCAATGAAATTCCGCTCGCCTTCGCTGAGGTTTTCAGCAATAGATTCATCGGGGCGAATCACTTCATAAACATTAGGGGTGTCTTCTTTTTCCCTTAGGCTGAATCCCTGAAAGCCGGAATCTCGAAGCAAAGTATTAACATTATCAATGGTCGTAAGGGTGTTTACGATATTTTTGTTAAGTTCCGCAATTTCCTTACCAAGACTGACAACAGTTGCCTGGTGCTTTAAAATCTCTGCAGTAAGGGATTTGATTTCTATTTCCAGGGTGCGTTTACTAGCGGTATAGTGTGCAATTTCATCCTTAAGAATAAAGGCAATCAATTCCCACACAAAGGTTTTGCACTCCGCTTGCTTCTTTGGTTTTTCAGCAAAGACTGAGTTATTCTCATTGATTAGATTATTAAATCCAGTAATAATCTGAGAAATTTCCTGGAGCAGCGTGGTAGTGTTCTCAATTTCGACAACTTTTGAAGGATCAGATTTTTTTTCATCAATGAGTTGAATATTTGAGGCAATTAAACCTTTCAGGGCAGCCAGCTTATCATTGTAAACGGTAAGGTCAATTTCGGGGTATATTTCCTGAGGTATTGATTGCAAAGGTATAAATAGCGTGTTGGCTTCATTCCTGTATGCGGTGTGAAAATCAGAAACGGTTTTGATCGAGTCTTGATATTGTGTGTCAAAACAGGCCTTAATGTCCTCTTCAAAGCTATCTGGTAATTTTTGCTGACAATACGGGCACTTGTCGTTCGGAGGGGAATTAAAATTTTCATGGCCCTGTTGAACCCAGTTAGTCGCATTAATCGCTTTAACAAACTGGGCAAACGGTGTATCTGAACTACTTACAATAGATTCCGAAAGAATACGCCTTCCGGAAAGGTTATCAAGAATGGCTGGGTCTGCTATTGCATTAAACAAATTGTATTTTTTTGCATCCGCTGAATAGGTTGTATCATATAACCGTTTAAGAGTTTCCAGGTCGTGATCTTTCTTATTCTTTATTTCAAGTACTGCCTCAGCAAAAAGTTTCGCTTTCATTTTACCAGATAGTGCTTTTTTGAAAGTACTACGTAAATCGGAGGTTTTATCCCAACTGGATTTTTGAAAGTTAATAAAAACCTGCTCTAAATCAGCTTTTTTTTGGGTTTCATCTTCAATCGCTTTTTTGAAAGCGGCAGAGGATTTGATTTTTTCAGCAGTTTTATCCTCAACTTGTTGTTGAATAGAAAAGTTTATTTCATTAACCGTAAAAACTCCCGGCAAATTATGGTAATTCTGAAAGTTGGCATTTATGAAATCTTGGTTATATACTTGGACGGTATAATCAGATGCAGATTTACCAGGTTTCCAGCATACACCATTGTCAATTTTTATTGCTTTGCCAATAGTCGACTTTCCAGATCCGTTGTTGCCAAAGAAAAAATTTACAAGCGTGGGTTGAATCGAAACACAGCAACCTTTATAGGTTGTATCATTAAGTGAAAGCTCCGTAATTTCGGAAGGTATTTTTTCTCGCATAGCGTCCCCCTTATTGATTTATGCCCATTAGGCTGATATTGGCATCAGTTAGTTCCTCAATCAGGTTGATGCGTTTAATTGCCCAGTGGGTATCGTTCATTTCAGTTATCAGTTTATCCATATCTTTCATGCCAAGCTTGAAACCAATGTTGCTGATTTGTTGCATTGGTATTGGCCATACGAGTTGGCATTTGATTTTAATTCCATTATCCTGTTTATGGACATCATCAACAAAACCAAATATAGCTTGCTGCTCATCACCTGATTTGGCGTTGTAGTTATTTGCCTCTGGCATGAAGAGGGAGGGGAACGTTTTAATTTCTTCGATAGCTTCCGCTGAAAGAGATGCATATTGGTTTCGCAAATCTTCTGATGAGTAGCCACGAGAAAGTGATCTCTCACGTGAAATGACAAAGTGATTTTGTTCGAAGATTTCACCTCCGACAACGAAAAGATTATAGAAGTTTTGATTGATATTCCGAGATGTTGGTTTTAACATTCCGCTTGGTAGTTGCTGTATATAAGGGAAGTTTAAAATTATATGCTGTGTAATATTTTCTGCATGATCTATATGAACGTTTTTTTCACCGGTTTGATTTACCACAGCAGAAGGTGCATTAATGGTAGAGATGTTTTCTAATTCATTCTTCACTTATATTACTCCCGTCATATTTTTAGATTTTCCACATGGTCAATATGAATGTTATTCTCCCCGTATTGATTGACAACGGTGGGGTTAATAATCGTCTGATTGATAATTTTTGCCGAGGCAGTGTCGTCGCTTTCGTCGTCAAGCCCATCCCGGTCGGGCCTTGCAAAATCGCTTTGAGTCTGTTGCGTATCGGCAGCAGGCTCTTTTTCTTTGGGCAGATTAGTGACTGAAATATGATGTTCTACGGCTGGAATAAAGCCGTCGTCAAATGTACCCTCTGTATGTTGGACGCGATTTTGGTAAAAGGCATCATAAGTTGCTTTGCCGCCTTTGTTTATGGTGGGCCTGGTAATGAGATAATGGAGGACCCCCAGCAGGAAAGGCTGTAATTCAAAGTCCCGATAGTTAACGATTTCAGCTTTGGTCAGGGCCATGCCATTTTTAAAAAGGTAGAACAGATCAGAATCGGCGATTGACGCATCGTTCTTGATGACTGCCAGCAGTGATTTCACAAGCCAGGCCATGGACTCGGGATTTTCGAAGAAAAGACAGGCGTCGGTCAGCTCAATCATGCGATTAAGGACCGCAATGCAGCTGTTTTTAAAGCGATCATCAAAACCAAAAATAACCGGCTTTTGATCGAAGGGGATATTTTTACCCCCATTTATCAGACAATTCCGGTACTGGGAGACATCCTTTTTAAAACCACCTGCGTTTGAATCGGGCATCGTTCCGGTTACAACGTGGATCAAGTGTGCCATCAGGACCGGATCGGAAATGCCATCGTATTGATTATTGACCTTATCAGCAGCAGTACCCTGGCATTTTACCTGTAACAATAAGGTGAAAAAAATACCACCGCAAAGGTAAGGGACAGCGTCGTTAGCCATAGGCTCCCTCTTTTCTGTCATCCGTAAGTAAAGTAACCAAAGTAAGCGATAGTAACTATTGCAAGTAACTTAAGTAACGATACATTAATCCTTAGAGAAGAAAAATCTCTGAGGATTTTTATTTTATGGATTTTTGTTTTATTAAGAGAAAAAGTAGAAATGAATACATTTAAAAAACTATTATATCATAAAAATGTGAAAACATACGAAACGTCAAAAATTTACAGGCGATAATCCAAGCAGCCTTTTGACAAGTTAATTTTTGTCTTGAACGAAAAAATCCGGAGATTGAAGCTTCTCATAAAAAATGATCTCAAAGCCTGAGATGCGCATGAGGGCGGCGGGATACATCAAGAGTCTTTTACACAGCTTAGCTGTGGACAAGCGACTGATGTACCCACCGTGCTTTACGATGCCATTTTTCAGGTGTGGGAGCCGGTGCGTACCAGTGCATCGGCTCTTTTTGTATCCTTGCCGCCCCAACCATCCAGGGGAAAGGCAAGGAAACTTTAATGAGAAAGTATAAGACCACAGAAAAGAATCGGACGAGCTACACTTATTTTTCAATTGATGGATCAAAAATCAAAATTATGTCAGATGAAGAAGGCGTAAGCAACACTGTGATTGCTGCCCTTCATGCGTTCGATGATCAGGAAGTCGATGCCAAACGCAGAGAAGACTACCATGCTCCAGTCCATCTCGAATCCTACCAAACTGCAAGTGATGCAGACGCCAGCGACCGCAATCCCTATCTGATTGACCCGGAACCCAACCCGCTGGAGTGCCTGATTGCGTCGCTTGACGCCGATGCGCACGCGGATCGCTTGGCAAGACTAAGAGCAGCCACCGACAGTCTGCCGCCGCAGCAGAAAGCGTTAATCCAAAAAGTGTTTGATCAAGGACGCACCTACGTGGATATCGCCGCCGAGGAGGGGGTTACTGAGGCAGCGATTCGAAATCGACTAAAAAAGATCTTTAATAAGCTAAGAAAGAAAATCTAAGACAGAAAATCTGAATAAAAGAAAATCTAAAAAAGGGGGGTTCGAATCCCCCCGGATTTTCGCATATGGACAGAGGAATGAAAACATTCCCGGAAAGGAGCGACAAAATAATGCGTGTAAAACACAAGGTGTCAATTCGTATTGCCCAAGCCGACGGCAGAACATCTTCGGTTATTAAAAGCGGGTCCATGTCGATTCGCAACAAATTGCTGAAATTTTTGTTTGGCGAAAAAGTAAATGTGCTGGTACTCACCCCCGGAGACTCGGTTGAAACGGTGGAAATCCATCAGATGGGAGGTAAAGGCCATGAGTCGAACAAAACGACTGCTTGACGTCATTGCTGATGTCCGGTCCCTGGCTGACAGCCTGCAGGCGGTTGCTGATGGGCTGTTTACAAATGACCCGGTTGCCGGGGCAGGTCCAGCTGTATTGGCGGCAGAACCGATCGCTGCCAGGCTTGAAAAAACGCCAGAAATCAAACTGGAAGATGTGCGGGCGGTGCTCGCCAATAAGTCCCGGATGGGCCATACCGCAGCGGTAAGAGAATTGCTGACGAAGTACGGGGCAGCGAAGCTGTCGGAGATTGATCCGCAAAAATATCCGGCGCTGCTAAAAGATGCGGAGTTGCTGGGATGAAAACGCAGCAAGCGATTAAGGATAGCGGCACACCGCCAGCCGACCGGAGCCATGCCTTATTATCGGCATCATCTAGCCATCGCTGGATCCGCTGTCCACCATCGGCCCGGCTCTGTGAAAATTTCGCAGAGTCGGGCAGTGACTACGCCAAACAGGGCAGTGAAGCCCATCGCCTGTGCCAGTATAAACTGGAAGCGATGCTGGGCATTAAAACAACGGATCCCAGGGCTGAGCTTGCTTTTTACGATGCGGAAATGGAAAACTGTGCCGAAAATTATGCCCTCTATGTGATCGAGCAGGTGGCCAAAGCCAAAGAAACCTGCGCCGATCCGGTGGTCTTAATTGAACAGCAACTGGATTTTGGCCGCTGGGTCGAGTCCGGCTTTGGCACGGGCGACTGTGTCATTATTGCCGACGGGGCCTTATCCGTGATTGACTATAAGCATGGCAAAGGCATCCTGGTGGCAGCCGAGAACAACCCACAGATGCGGCTTTATGCCCTGGGGGCGGTCGACTTATTTGATGGTATTTTTGATTTTGACACCATCACGATGACCATTTACCAGCCCCGACGGGAAAACATCAGCACCGATACGTTATCGAAAGCCGAACTGCTGCTATGGGCCGACGATGTGCTGGTTCCCGCCGCCCGACTGGCTGCTGCCGGTGACGGGGACTTTGAAGCGGGAGAACACTGCACTTTCTGTCAGGCCAAAGCGACCTGCCGAAAACGGGCCGAAGAAAATCTTGCGCTGGCCGCTTATGATTTTGCCCCACCGGCCACCCTGGCCGATGAAGAAATTGAAGCGATTCTGCTCAAAGTGGATGATCTGCTGTCCTGGGCATCGGACATCAAGGTTTACGCCCTAAAAGGCGCCCTTTGTGGTAAAGCGTGGGCGGGCTGGAAACTGGTTGAAGGCCGGGCCAACCGCAGGTATCGCGATGAAAAAGCCGTCGCGGCGGCGGTTATTGCCACTGGCGTTAACCCCTATGAACAGAAACTGCTGGGGATCACCGCCATGACAGCCGCGCTTGGCAAGAAGCAATTTGAAGAAGTCCTCGGTCAGCTGATCTGCCGACCCCAGGGCAAACCAACACTGGTGCCGGAGCGTGACAAGCGACCGGTAATGAACACCGTCAAAAATGATTTTATCGAATAGGTAATTACGAAACTGCCGTGAGCTTTGGGCCCAGTTTCGCACGAAACAATTTCTACACTGTACGGCGGACAGTTCGATGAACTGTTCGCCTACACGTTACGAAATCGTTTGTGGAAACTGCACCCAAAGCAATTATTGTTCGGCGTTTTTTAATTTCGCAAATGCCTAATTTTATCGAAGAATAGGAGAAAACTGATGTCAAATGTAAAAAATGCAAATCCCATGAAGGTCATCACCGGACCTGAAACCCGCTGGAGCTATGCCAATGTCTGGGAGCCAAAATCCATTAATGGCGGCACCCCGAAGTACAGTGTCAGCCTGATCATTCCGAAGTCAGACACAAATACCGTGTCAAAAATCACAGCGGCGATTGAAGCCGCTTATCAGGAAGGCGAGTCTAAACTGAAGGGTACGGGGAAAAGCGTTCCGGCGTTATCCGTTCTCAAGACACCACTTCGCGACGGCGACACCGAAAGGCCCGATGATCCCGCCTATGAAAACTGCTATTTCCTCAATGCCAACAGTAACACCGCTCCCGGCATCGTGGACGGCAATCGCCAGGAAATCAGCGACCGATCGGAAGTCTATAGTGGCGTTTATGGTCGGGCCAGTATTAACTTTTATGCCTTTAATACCAACGGTAATAAAGGCATTGCCTGCCATTTAAACAACCTGCAGAAGATTAAAGATGGGGAAAATCTGGGCGGAAAAGCCCGGGCTGAGGACGATTTCGCAGACGAGGATGACTTTCTGGCTTAAAACGGACAAACAAAAAAAGAAAAAACATCACCGGGCGGCAGGGAATCATCCCCGCCGCCTTTGTTTATAGGTAATTGCGAAACTGCCGTGAGCTCTGGGCCCAGTTTCGCACGAAACAATTTCTACACTGTACGGCGGACAGGCTATCGCCTGTTCGCCTACACGTTACGAAATTGTTTGTGGAAACTGCACCCAGAGCAACCATTGTTCGACGTTTTTTAATTTTGTAAATGCCTAGCCTTTGTTTATAAAAGTTTGTTTGTATGAGTATTTTTATATCAGAACGGAGATTAAAAATGAAAAATTTATCAATTGATATCGAGACCTACTCCGATGTGGACTTGTCAAAAGCGGGGGTCTACAAATATTCAGAGTCGCCCAATTTTGACATTTTGCTTTTTGGCTATGCGGTGGATGGCGGTGAGGTGCAGGTGGTTGATCTGGCCAGTGGTGAAGCGATCCCCGCGGCAGTGATGGCCGCGCTGGTGGATGATACCGTGATCAAATGGGCCTTTAACAGTCAGTTTGAGCGGGTCTGCCTGTCTCAGTGGCTGAGACGAAATTATCCCCAGGATTTTTGCCGTTACAGGATCGCCGCCGATACCGTCAGGGCTTATCTGGACCCCTCAGCCTGGCGGTGTTCGATGGTCTGGTCCGCCTATATGGGGCTGCCGCTGTCGCTGGAAGGGGTGGGGGCGGTGCTGGGCCTGGCAGATCAGAAGCTAAAGCAAGGAAAAGAGCTGATCCGGTATTTCTGCAGGCCGTGTAAAAGCACCACCGCCAATGGTGGCCGTATCCGCAATATGCCGGAGCATGACAGCGAAAAATGGGAACGCTTTAAAAAATATAATCGGCGGGACGTTCAGGTGGAGATGGCCATCCAGCAAAAACTGGCCAAGACCCCGGTGCCTGATTTTGTCTGGGATGAGTATCAGCTAGACCAGGAAATCAATGACCGGGGCATCGCCCTGGATATGACCTTTGTCAAACAGGCGCTGGCCATTGATCAGCTTTCCCGGGCAGAACTGATCACCCAGATGCAGGCCCTGACCCATCTGGATAACCCCAATTCAGTCCTGCAGATGAAAAATTGGCTGGCCGATAACGGGCTGGAAACAGATACGCTCGGGAAAAAAGCGGTGGCGGAAATGCTAAAAACAGCTCCGGATCAGTTGGCCGCGGTGCTTTCGCTGCGCCAGCAACTGGCTAAATCCTCGGTCAAAAAATATCAGGCCATGGACCATGCGGTGTGTCAGGATGGCCGGGTTCGCGGCACCTTTCAATTCTATGGCGCTAACCGGACGGGACGATGGGCGGGCCGCCTGATCCAGCTGCAGAATCTGCCCCAGAACCACATCCCCGATTTGGAACCGGCACGCGCCCTGGTCCGAAGCGGAAATGCGGATGCGCTTTCAATGCTTTATCATTCCGTGCCGGAAGTCCTATCCGAACTGATCCGGACGGCCTTTGTCCCACGCGATGGCATGAAATTTATTGTGGCCGATTTCTCAGCGATTGAAGCGCGAGTGCTATCCTGGCTGGCGGGTGAAAGCTGGCGGATGGATGTTTTTGCAGATAACGGGGACCTCTATTGTGCAACCGCAGCAAAAATGTTTCACTGCCAGGTAGTCAAACACGGTGAGAACGCAGCGCTCCGCCAGAAAGGCAAGCAATGCGAACTCAGCTGTGGCTATGGCGGATCAGTCGGCGCGCTAAAGGCCATGGGCGCCCTGGAATCGGGGATGGCTGAAGAGGAGCTGCAGCCGCTGGTAAATGCCTGGCGTTTGGCCAATCCCAAGATCGTCCGTTTCTGGTGGGCGGTGGATCGGGCGGTAAAAGAATGCATCAAACAAAAAATTCCCACGGAGACCCATGGTCTTTACTTTTCTTATCAGCGTGGTTTTTTGCTGATCACCCTTCCTTCCGGCCGAAAACTGGCTTATGTAAAACCGCGGATTGGTGAGAACCGCTTTGGCGGTGAGTCGGTGACCTATGAAGGGGTGGGGTCCACCAAGAAATGGCAGCGGATTGAGAGTTACGGGCCAAAGTTCGTTGAGAATATCGTTCAGGCCATCAGCCGGGATATTCTGGCTGAAGCGATGACCAGACTCCGGACCTGTTTGATTGTGGCTCATGTCCATGATGAAATAATCATTGAGGCGGATATGCGGATGTCTGTTTCCGCTGTCTGTGCGCAAATGGCCAGAACGCCGACCTGGGCGAAGGGACTGCTGCTTGATGCCGAGGGCTATGCATGCCGTTTTTATAAAAAAGATTAATAATTCTTAATGCTGGGGGTTCGATTGATGCGGATTCTTGGCTTATCGGCAGAGGTGATGATACCACTGTCGATTACCGATGCGTTGGGTAATTCTCACAGGGGCGTTTTTTATGGCCCTGGTGATGGCAGAAAATTTAGGAGGAGCTAATATTATGAACCAAAAGATAAAAATCGCCGTTTGCAACCGCAAGACTGACAAAAAATATCACAATCAGGAACCGGACTGGGACGACATCGTTGGCAGAAATCGGACGCCAATCCGCACGTCCGAAACGGTTGAAGAATATCCAAAACTGCCGAAAAAGCAGCGTGATGAATTAAAGGATCATGGCGGTTTTGTCGGTGGCTGGTTAAAAGGTGGGTCTCGAAAAAATGGCAATGTTATCAGCCGGATGGTTGGCATGCTCGATGCTGACAGTATTTTAGACAGTACCGAATTTTTACAGAGCACGCGGGCAGCGCTGACCGGAGTGACTTATTTTATTTACTCCACCCATAGCCATACCCGGGAAGCCCCAAGATACCGGGTGGTTATCCTTTTCTCCCGGGATGTCAGCGAAGATGAATACCCGGCATTGATGCGAATGGTGGCAAAACAAATTGGGATGGATTATTTTGATGATTCCACCTACCAGGCAAACCGGATGATGTTCTGGGCTTCTTGTCCGGTCAATGGGGATTTTGTATTTGAAGAAAATAGGGGAGAAGCACTTGATACCGATAAATATCTATCCATGTATCAAGACTGGCGTGACGTAACGCAATGGCCGACCTCAAACAGACAATCGGAGGTTATCAGTCGAACATTAAAATCCCAGGCTGATCCGCTTGAAAAAGTTGGCATCGTGGGTGTGTTCTGTCGGGCTTATTCAATCAGCAATGCCATTGCCGAATTTCTACCAACTGTCTATGAGCCATCTGTGACGGCAGACCGATATGATTACATTCCCGCTGACAGCAGTGCCGGGGTAATTATTTATGACGATAAATTTGCTTATTCATTTCACACCTCCGATCCAGCCTGCGAAAAACTGCTGAATGCCTTTGATCTGGTGCGCATCCACCAATTCAGTGATACTGATGATCAGAAATCATTCCAGGCCATGGCTGATTTTGCCAGTCAGAATGAAAAAGTAAAACGACTGCTGCTGTCGGAACGGCAGGCCAGGGCGGTCAGCGATTTTGTCGATGGCGACGACGATTCATGGGAGCAACAGCTGGAATATGAACCGCGTTCCACAGTTTTGAAAAACTCGCTCAGAAATCTGACCCTGATCCTCAAAAATGATCAAAATTTGAAAGGTATTGTCTTTAACCAGCAGTTGGATGGCATGGAAATCAGGGATCAGGTGCCCTGGCAGCACCCATCAAAATACTGGCGGGATGCCGATGATGCGCAGTTGATCAGCTATGTGGATGCTCATTATGGCACTTTCTCGGCCCGGAATTATCAGATTGCGGTCGCCAAGGTAACGGATGACCGCTCCTATCATCCCATCCGTGAGTTCCTTGAGGCCCTGCCCGAATGGGATCAGGTTCAGAGACTGGATACCATTCTGATCGATTATCTGGGCGCCGAGGATAATGATTACGTCCGGGCCGTTAGCCGAAAAACCCTGTGTGCGGCCGTCATGCGGGTATTAAACCCAGGCTGCAAGTTTGATTCGATGCTGGTCCTTAACGGTCCCCAGGGCGTTGGCAAAAGTACCCTGATCTCCAGACTGGCCGGGGAATGGTTCTCGGACAGTTTAAATCTTGGCGATACCAGGGATAAGACCGCGGCTGAGAAACTGCAGGGCTATTGGCTGCTGGAAATTGGCGAACTGGCCGGGCTGCGAAAAGCCGAGGTCGAAACGCTGCGATCCTTTCTGTCACGCCAGAATGATATTTATCGCGCCGCCTTTGGCAAACGGGCAACGCCGCATCAGCGCCAATGTATCTTTTTTGGGACGACCAATGCCGAGTCCGGATATCTGCGGGATACGACCGGGAACCGTCGTTTCTGGCCGGTCAAAACACCGGGCAGCAGCAGTCAGTATTCCTGGGAAATCGCCGATCAAACGGTCAGGCAGATTTGGGCCGAAGCCCTGGTCTACGTGAAGGCCGGAGAACCCTTGTATCTCGATGCCAGGGTCAACCAACTGGCCAAGATGGAACAACGTGAGGCAATGGAGGCCGACGAACGTGAAGGCCTTGTTCGTGATTACCTGGATACCCTGCTGCCGGACAACTGGGAAAGCATGGATCTATTCGAACGGCGGAATTATCTAAACGGGACGGGTTTTGCTGACATCGGATTAAAAGGCCATGTCAAGCGGGCTGCGGTCTGCAACATGGAAATCTGGTGTGAGTGTTTTGGAAAAGAGCGGGCAAACCTAAAGCGCATGGATTCCAATGAACTGGCGAGTATTCTGATCAAGCTGGACTGGCAGCGGCTGCCGAATAAAGTGAGAACCGACCTTTATGGCCCCCAGTATATTTTCGTTCCCAAAGGTTGTTCCTAGTTTGTTCCGTTCCCATGGGGCTGTTCCAGTCCATCTGATCAGTTCCGTAAATGGGTAGCAGGAACCGTTGCGGGAACAGTCCCGGGGCGGGGGCGGTAACCAACTTTAACCGCGGTGTACCGGTGTTCCTGATATTTTTCTAAAAATGGAAAGGTTTAATAATCAGCAGTAATTACGGTAAAGCGCACAGATACGCGCGTATAGGGATTTTTAGTTTCTAAGAACATGGCGGAAATTAAATTGTTTTTATATTGATTCGGTAGAAAGGACAGGGAATGGATGCGGGAAAAAACAATCGCAGGAAAACTGCTAGTAGCGGTAAAAAAGATGGGAGGTGATGCCAGATGAAGTTCATCCCACATGATTATCAAAAATATGCCATTGAATATGTTGAAAACCATGAAATGACAGCCCTGCTGTTGGATATGGGCTTGGGTTGACAAAACCGTTATTACCCTGACAGCCGTTAATCATCTTTTATTTGACAGCTTTGACGTTCATAAAGTTCTGGTCATTGCCCCGCTGCGGGTAGCCAGAAATACCTGGTCATCCGAAATAAAGAAATGGGAGCATCTTCATGGCCTGATCGCATCGGTGGCGGTGGGAACGGCCGCGGAGCGCAAAGCCGCCTTATCCAAACCGGCGGATATTTATCTGATCAACCGGGAGAATGTGCAGTGGTTAATTGAAAAGAGTGGTATCCCCTTTGATTTTGAGATGGTGGTCATCGATGAACTGTCGTCGTTTAAGAATCACCAGTCAAAGCGGTTTCGCGCGCTTTTAAAAGCCAGGCCGAAAGTTAAACGGGTGGTTGGCCTAACCGGAACGCCAAGTGCTAACGGCCTGATGGATTTATGGGCCGAGTTTAGACTGCTTGACCTGGGCGAGCGGCTGGGCCGGTTCATTGGCCAGTACCGCACCCGCTATTTTAAGCCGGACAAACGCAATGGCCAGGTCATTTTTTCTTATAAACCGCTACCCGGCGCCGAAGCAGCGATCTATGCCCGCATTGCCGATATGACCATCGCCATGAAAGCGACGGATCACTTGCAAATGCCAGCACTGCTTTCATCTCAATATGAAGTGCAGCTCTCTGATTCTGAAAAAGAACGCTATCAGGAATTGAAGCGTGATCTGGTGCTGCAAACACCCGATGGTGATATTACCGCCGCCAATGCCGCTGCTCTTTCCGGGAAGCTCTGCCAGCTGGCCAATGGCGCCATTTATTCTGATAACGGCGACACCATTGAATGCCACAACCGGAAGCTGGACGCTTTGGAGGATTTAATTGAAGCCGCCAATGCAAAGCCGGTACTGGTGGCCTACTGGTTTCGGCATGACCTGCAGCGGATTAAAAAGCGTTTCACTGTCAGAGCGATCAAATCCAGCCAGGACATCGCGGATTGGAACGCCGGGAAAATTCCGGTCGCCGTGATTCACCCGGCTTCAGCCGGCCACGGCCTGAACCTGCAGTCTGGTGGATCAACCCTGATCTGGTTTGGGCTGACCTGGTCGCTTGAGTTGTATCAGCAAACCAACGCCCGCCTATGGCGTCAGGGACAAAGCAGCCAAACCGTGATCATCATCCACCTGATCACAACCGGCACCATTGACGAGCAGATCTTAACAGCCCTGTCTGAAAAGAAGCTGACCCAGCAATCACTGATTGATGCCGTGAAAGCTGATCTGAAAAGCGGCGACAATCAATGATAATCTGAGGAAACTGTTAGGTAATTGCGAAATTAAAAGGCATCGAACAATGGCTGCTCTGGGTGCAGTTTCCACAAACGATTTCGTAACGTGTAGGCGAACAGTTCATCGAACTGTCCGCCGTACAGTGTAGAAATTGTTTCGTGCGAAACTGGGCACAGAGCTCACGGCACTTTCGCAATTACCTAAGGAAACTATTTTTAGGAGGTACGATGATGGAACCCTATCAAATTTTAGCAAGTGCGGTTATTATTCAGGCGGTTAAAGACTACCGCAAAGCCCTGCGTTTTGTGAAGCATCACCCACCAGACCTTGATATTGATTTACAACAACATGCGCCGCAACAACATGCGCGGCGCGATCAAGTGATCAAAAATGAGAATGAACGGGATGCGATTGAGCACTTCTTCCGGTCGGGATGGTTTGCGATGCTCTCCAACCTGGATGGCGAGCTGCTGTTAAAAAAAGTTTGTGAAATGGAGGAGGGCTGAGATGACCGCTTTGGATTTTTTAAGCCAGGCTTACCGGTTGGATCTTCGCATCGACAGTAAACTGGAACAGCTTAATTTTTTAAATGAACTGGCGACAAAATGCACCGCCACCATCAGCGATATGCCCCGCAACCACAACCAGCGCATTTCTTCGATGGCCGATACGGTTGCTCAGATCGTTGACCTACAAAGCGAAATTGACCGCGATATCCAGCAGTTGATCGACATCAAGCGGCGGATTGTTGCCTGTATTAAAGCGGTGGACAATAAAGAATTTCAAACCTTGCTTGAACTCCGCTTTTTGTGTGGTTATACCTGGGAGGAAATTGCCAGCAAGATGGGCTTTAGTATCCAGCACACCTACCGGATGCGGGATCGCGCTTTAAAGAAAATCGTGGTCAGCGCAAGTGGAGAGTAAAGGAGAGTTGATGTTAGTGACCAATGTGCTATAATGATAGTGTGAAAAAAGTAAGCGCAGGCCACCACGGGAGAAATCTCATGGTGGCTTTTCTGATGCCCAAAACGAGGTGAATACGGCGTCAGGTATCAGCCGGGAAAAAATTTAAAGCCTGGCGATGCTGAATCACAGAACAAATAAAAAAAAACAAATAAAAAATCAATTGGGAGGTCGTTATGGAAAAACCCATCAAGCCCTGCGAAATCTGTCAGGGGGAATGTCTGGTTGTGGAGTTGGATCAACCTGGTAAAAAATACCGGGTGGTCTGCAGCAGCTGCGGCAATGAATCCGAGCTGAAACGAACCCGGTCCGCCGCCATTAACGCCCACAACAAAACCGTTTACCGGGTTCACAAAGTATTTTCTGTTTGAGCATCCGCCAGTTTTCTGGCTTTGCTATAAAATTTTTTGAAAGGAGGATAACCAATGGCAATTGTAAAAGATTTTTTGTCCAATAAGATGGTCACCCGTCTGAACTA
This sequence comes from Acetobacterium fimetarium, assembly GCF_014284475.1. Lineage (GTDB taxonomy): Bacteria > Bacillota > Clostridia > Eubacteriales > Eubacteriaceae > Acetobacterium > Acetobacterium fimetarium. The sequence goes on from NZ_WJBC01000009.1 coordinate 17,500, forward strand.
CGGCATGGTCAATGGCAAGGAAGTCATCAAAAGCAAATCCTATGCCAATGTCAAACAAACGGCCACCATTGCCGAAATCCATCAGGTGGCGACTGCAATCACCGCTTTGCAAGTCCCGACACTGGAAGAAGTCCATCAGCTTCAGCAAGATCTGATCTTTAATGACGGACTGTAAGATTGAATGCTAAAAAAACTAAAAATGAAAGGAGCAAGATATGGCAGAATTAAAATTAGCAATGGTTTTTAAAAATGCCATGGATAAAAATGTATCCATGACGATCCCTGATGTTAAACCCACCGTCACCCAGGCGGAAGCCGTGGCCCTAATGGACACCATTCTAACGGTGGGTATTTTCACCCCTGATAATATCGCACTGGTGTCTAAGGTCGATTGTAAGATGGTGGAAACCACCACTTCTGACTTCTACAACGTCCCGTAAGGGTTGTGTGCCACAAAAGATAGCCCGTAACGGGCTTCTGAGGTTGTCAATAAACTACCGTACCGACCAATGACCAAGGGGTCAGACCCTTGTTAATCGGTTGTTCGCCGCGGAAGCGGACAGGCGATGCCGTGTCCGCTCCGATGCGTACAACATGATGTAACAATTGTCGGTACTACTTTATCTTTTTTGACAGTCTGAGACAGCCCGTTACGGGCTTCTTTTTTTTCAGTTTATGGCTGAGTTTAAATTAACGGCGCTAACAGCGCTTGGTTTACTGGGGGGCTGCATCGCCGAATTGCTCGGCGGCTGGGATGCCGGCCTCCAGTCATTGTTTTTGTTTATGGCCATCGATTATATCACCGGGTTAATCGTGGCCGGCGTCTTTAAGAAAAGCCGCAAATCCCAGCAAGGGGCGCTGGAAAGTCTGGCGGCCTGGAAGGGCCTGTGCCGCAAGGGGGTTACCCTGGGGGTGGTACTGATTGCCTGCCGGCTGGATCTGCTGCTGGGCGCCACCTTTATCCGGGACGCCACCATCATTGCCTATTGCGGCAATGAGCTTTTATCGATCACCGAGAATATCGGTCTGATGGGGGTACCGCTGCCGGCAATCATTAGCCAGGCACTGGAAGCCCTGAGGGAAAAAGAAGAAATAAAAGAAGAAATAAAAGAAGAAATAAAAAAGGGGGAAGAAAAATGAGTGACTATGTGAAGTGGATTCAGGAACAGTTACAGGCTCTGGGCTATGATCCGGGCCCGGTCGATGGGGTGAACGGTGAAAAAACGGATGCCGCCATCCGGCTGTTTCAGAAAGAAAATGATTTGGCGGTGGATGGGCAAGTGGGCGAACTGACCCACAGTGCCCTGATACAGGCCCGCAGTATGATTGACCTGAAAATGGATCAGGATGGTAAGCTGCTGCTGAAAAATTTTACCGAAGATGAATTTACCTGCGAATGCGGCTGCGGCCTTGATGTCTGCGACCGGCTGAAGGCTTTTGCCCAAAGGCTCCGGGATCAATTTGGCTGGCCCCTGGTGATTTCCTCCGGGGCCCGCTGTCCAACCGTCAATGCGGCGGTTGGCGGCGTGCCGGATTCCTGCCACCTCACTGGTCAAGCCTTTGACTGTTATTTCCCTGGTCAGATGAATGAAGCGGTGATGGCCCAGATGGCCGACGATGCGATCAGCCAGGAAATCGGCGTGATCCGCTATCCCAATCAGTTGTTTTGTCATTTTCAGGTTCCGCCACGAAACCAGATTATTTATTAAAAATTTCATATGAGAGCTTTTTTTTATTACCCCGGCCGTTGTGGCCGGGGGTTTTTTATTTTTTGGTTTATATAATGTGTATGACGCTTTGCACATATAGCTGAGTTGGAGCCGGGAAACCGCCACGGCTAAAGCGACAACAAGTAGTAGCTCGGGTGGAGCGCTAGCGGAGCCCGCACGCAGACGGCAAAGTTGAAGCGGCAACGATCGCCTGGGAAGCCGGCGGCTTCATGCTGGCGGTGCCAGGCACACTTAACTTAAGTCTGGCTATTTAAAATGGGTGTTTTTGACACTCTAACCATATTTTAAAAACGACTAAAATTTAAGATGTTTTTTAAACTGATTAGTGAATTTAACTGCGTATTTCATTCTTCCAGAGCAGCTCGCAAATCATCCATATTGGAATAACCTTTGATACTACTGTCTTTAGCCAGTTTTCTACCTTCGGTAATTGCAGCGACTGTTTCCTGATTTGGAACAGACAATTTCATTTCAAAAGGTATCCCATTTTCCCGGATTGCTTGTCTGAGAAAAATATTGATTGCCGTTGTCATGTTAAGACCAAGCTCTCCAAAAATTTTTTCTGCAGCTTCTTTGATATCTTTATCGGTACGAATATTCAAATTTGTACTAGCAGCCATTTTAAGCACCTCCTTACCTACCATCATTATAGTTCGAAATGATCATATTGTCAATTCAATGTGCGCATCATATACGAAAATCGCCTATAACAGCATGACATGGGGACGTTTCGCTTGTCATGCCATCAAAAGTATACCCGATGTCATCCGGGAATGAGGTTGCATTTGCAACGAAAGCTAAATAATAGCTGTTTTTTTAGCGAAGGCCAATGATTGGTTTTCTTTAGCCCAATGTGTCCCGCGCCGTTATCTGCATGCGTACTGGCCAGAGCGATCGGCTTATCTGCTCAAAATATAAAGCTCATTTTGCCGAGCCATGATCAACAATCCCGGGATGCTGTTTTTGGATGAACCCACCGGGGCGTTGGCAAAAAGGATTTGAGACACCGGCCGACGGGAGCAGTTTTTGGCGTTTCAAAACAATCGCGTTAGTGCGAAAGATAATCGAACACGTTCGAAAATCTAATTTTGAAGATACTAAAAAGATGTTGAACAATTGTTTAGCAAGATAAAAAGATTTATCCGGGCAGGGATAAGGTGTTACATTGGCAACATCTTTTTTTTTCTATCTTAATACTACAATAATAAGAACAGAACAAGTGGTAAGAGGGAGGCGGTCACGGCCTTTATTGACCGCGCCGACCAAAAATTGTATCAAGCCAGAGCCTCCGGCCGAAACCGGATCGTCGTCTGATTCAGGCATGACAAACGAAACGTCCCCATCGTCACCCCATCGTCACCTGGCGGGAGCTCATCAAGCCCCTGCAGAAGGAAATCGCCGCCACCATCCATGAATGCGGCATGATCTATATGCATCATGCAGACTGCATCCTGGAACCTATCGCAACGGATCTGGTTGAGATTGGTATCGATATCTGGCAGGGTGTCATCGCCCAGAACGATATCGTAAAAATCCAGGAGATCACAGCAGGAAAACTGGCTATGGTGGGCGGCATTGACGGACCGAAGATCGATGTGGAAAATATTACGGAAGAAAAAATTCGGGAAGAAGTGCGCCGCGCCGTCGATACTTACTGTCCCGGCGGACGTTTCTATCCGTCTATCCCCAATGGCATCTGCTTCCGGGAATGGAACAACAACATCTTCATGGATGAGTTGTCGAAATACGGCAGGGAATATGCACAAAAACACCCAATCGCTTAGTGCTTAAAACGCAGGGCTGATAAAATCAAGTCAGACATTGACAGCCCCAAAATCGGTAAACTTAAAAAAAGTTCGGATCATAAATTCCCGGTCCGAACTTTTTTATGATTGCAAAATCATAATTGCAAATCATTGGCTGTCAATGACAACTGGTTAGCAGGCGCCCTTATTCATCCCGGTGAAGAGCTGATTGAAGAAAACAATGATGAAAGCAGCAAGCAATGAATTAAAAAAACCACCCATGCTGATACTGGTCACAAAATGGTCGGCAATCATGATCGTCCAGGCATTCACAATAAAACTGAATAATCCCAGTGTCAAAAGGCTCAGCGGTAGTGTAATCAATAGCAGAATTGGCTTTAGTAATAAATTGACTGCCAACAGAACCAATCCCATGATGAGCAGTGCCGGGATGCTGCTGATTTGAATGGTATAAAAGATCAGTGACAGCAAATAGATCGTCACGATGATCGATAGATATTTCAAGAACAGTTTTGTCATTTTTACCTCCTAAAACAGTTTATCTGACTTTAATCAAAACTTTGACTTTGTTAGTGGTCACATCGATAAGATCATACGGTTCATCGCCGTTTAAAGACCTCAGCAGTTGAATGACATCGATGACGAGTTCTTTTATGAAATGGATTGAGATTCGGGATGATGAATTTGGGGCAGGTACTTTTGGTGCAAAAAAACACCCGATAATCAGAATGTCCAGAAAACAGTCCAGTAATTCTTCGAAAATATACAATTGGATTGGAAAGGGAATCTTTATGAACCGTCTGTCCTCAATCTGAAGCCGGATCCATAATGTGCGAAATCCCCTAATCGACATAGACCCGTACCTTGATCATCGACTGACTGCTTTCATCCCAGGCTTCCACATCCACGATATTCGGTTCATCCAGGGTACCATTGATCACTTCTTCGATTATTTTGGCAAAATCGATACTGGAAAGATCGATCCCTTTCGACTCCATGTCTTTTCTGGCATCGGGGGGAACCATCGCCGTCATTCTGTCGGCAATTTCACCGATGGTTGTCAGCAGACGGATCGGGATATTGACATTGACATTGACGGAATTATTATCCGATGTCACTTTCACCTTGAAAAATTTGTAGATCTGTTTTGTGGTCGGTTCAACATCCTGAATGGTTACCAGATCATTTGTCATATTCAGCGCTTCCAGAAGTTCCATCCCTTCCGCAGCAGTTATCTGCCCTTTTTCGATCATTTCCAATATTCGTTGTTGTTCGCTCATTAACTAATCTCCTTATTTTCTATAAATTTTTGATTTGTTCCGTTGCTTCTTTTGAAGAAATTTCACCTTTTGATAATTGTTCAAGAATTTCATTTCTAGCAGCAATTTTAGCGGTTTTCTCTTTAACTAGTTCTTTTGATGGGACTTCGTAGCCGAGTCCTTTTATAACTGTATCCAGTTTACCGCGAACCGTCGGATACGAGATCCCCATTTCTTTTTCAACATCTTTGATGTTACCACGACACTTTATGAAAACTCTGATAAATTCGAGGTCTTCATCTGGTAGCCGGCAGAATTCACAAGGCTGGAAATCACCTTCAATGGTTGTGGTACACTTGGGACAGCTGAGTTTGGTAATGGAAAGTTTTTCACCACATACGGGGCATTTGCCCGGAGCTTTGTACTTCATTCTTTTCACCATTCCTGTTTTGATTTGATTATAATATACTGCTATATATTAAATATGTCAATATAGAAATTGAAATAATTAATAAACATATTGAATATATTAATATATGATAGCTGCACCTGAACGTTCGCAACGCGTGCGGGCGGATGATGCGCGGCAGGTCATTGCTGAGGCAAAGGAATCAAATCCGGCGAAAATCACCTGGAAATGTTGACGCAACTTGGAAGACCTTTTTACAAAGTATTGATCTCTATTCACAAAATAAATACAAACGTTTACAAAAAAACTATTTACTTATTTTCCAAAGGTGCTATAATACAATTAATCAAAGATCAACCAATCCTTTTCAGAATTGAATGATTCCGATCATTGAAAAGTAAAGAGTAATCAACCAGCCAATAAAATAAAAGAAATAACTGAAATCAGACTAAAAGACTGAATAAAGAAAAATCGATTAAATTAAAGGCGAAAAAGAATTTGAATAAAATCAGATTCTGAAGAAATTAGGAAATGCAGGTAAACTCGCAAGAATTAAAGGAACGATGATTGAAAGATATTGATGAAACAAGAAAAGTTCTCAGGGTTTCTGAAAGCCATATCCAAAGAAAAATTGGAAAAGAGAAAAAAGTTCCGAATCAAAAATAACGAGTAAAGAATCAAGTAAATAAGCATCTGGTGAGTATAAAACAAACAAATCTTAAGAGTAAAACAAAGGTTGATGAAATTTACAGTGAAAAGTGAAAAAGAAGATTTTTGATAAAAAATCAATAGGAGGAATCCAAACGGATGACAACAGAGATTTTGGACTGAGCCGGTTCTGCAGATAAAAATGTGGAATCGGCTTCAGTCTTTTTTGTGTTGTTTTAGAATAATAAATTGGAAAGGTTAAAAATCCTTTCCGTCAGTCTCAGGAGCAGCCCCATACCATAGATTGTAAGCAAGGCATCGCAGGGATCATCATATGAGTAGCCATTATTCGTCCGATTTTGATTATGGTTTAAATCAGAGTCCTTGACAAACCGTTTGAAATATTATATTATCTATAAATACTCTTTGCACTGCATATTTATCTACAGTACAAACTGAGCAGGCGATGAATTTTGAAGGCATCCACTTTAAAATTTATGGGGCCGGGTCACAGAATGTGACAACAGATGAGAACAATCAAGCATCTGTGGGACAGTAGTTTACTTACTATTGTCTCACAGGTGCTTTTTATTTACGCAAAAGAGACAAGTGAATTGGATTTGCAGCTGTCGTTGAGCAATTAAATCTCATTAATGGAGGCAATATCATGGAGAAAAAGAATGAAATCAACACGGCGTTTTTTTCGGTAAAAAACATTGAAAAAAGTTATGGTACCGGGAGCGCAAAAGTAAAGGTGCTGGATGGTGTTTCAACAGAACTTTATGAAGGCGAGATCTGCGTAATTTTAGGACCTTCCGGAAGCGGTAAATCCACCTTTTTAAATGTGGCCGGAGGACTTGAAAGCATCGATGGGGGCAGCATCACGATTGATGGACAGGATATTTCGAAAATGGATCCCAAAAGTCTGGGTCGCTACCGACGCGATAAACTGGGTTTTGTGTTCCAATTTTACAATCTCATCCCCAATCTCACGGTTAAGGAAAACATTGAAGTCTGCGCATATCTCAGTAAAAATCCCCTTGAAATTGACGAACTTTTGCATACCTTGGGGCTCTGGGAGCACAAAGACAAGTTTCCGAATCAGCTGTCCGGAGGTCAGCAGCAACGCTGTGCCATCGGGCGTGCGCTGGTAAAGAATCCTGCGCTATTGTTGTGCGATGAACTCACCGGTGCCCTCGATTATAAAACAGCAAAAGAGATACTGGCGTTAATCGAAAAAATCAATCAAACCTATCATAACACCATTATTATTGTTACCCACAACGAGCCGATCAAGAACATGGCCCATCGGGTGCTTAAACTTCACGACGGTCGCATTGTCAAGGATTATGTGAATGAAACCCAACTTTCCGCTAAAGATCTGGAATGGTAAGGGGGAATGATCATGAAAAATCCATTGAGAAAACGTTTTAAACGTGATTTAAAAAGCAACAAAGGACGGTACTTCGCGATATTATTGATGATGACGGTTACCATCGCCATTATGTCGGGTTTTTTAGCGGTGGCAGACGGGGCTCAGAAAGTATTAAACGAGAATCGGGCAGACTGCAAATTAGAAGATGGTTCATTTACCGCAGTCAAGAAAATAAGCACTGCTGCCCAGGCCGAAACCGAAAAACTGGGAGTTTCTGTTTATGAAAATGATTATGTGAATGAGAAATTACCGGATGAAGCCACTCTTCGGATCTACCAGGACAGAGAGCAGATTAATCTGGTTACGGTCATCGATGGAAAAAGCCCAGTGAATAAAAATGAAATTGCAGTTGACCGGTTGTTTGCTGAGAGTTATGGACTTGAGGTAGGGGAATCGCTAACCATTAATGAAGTACCCATGATCATCACCGGTCTAATCAGTGTGCCGGATTACAGCGCCCTGTTTAAAAACAATTCGGATCTGATGATGGATTCCTTTCATTTTGGGGTTGGCATCGTCAGCGCGGGGGTCTTGCAGAGCTTTCCGGCCAATGAAATCGTCATGGACTATTCCTATTATTTTGACAATCGAGATTTGACCGAGAAAGAAAAAAGAAATCTGTCCACTGATATCAAAGATAAACTGGTCGATAATGGCGCGATCTTGACGAGTTTTGTCACGGCCGAGAACAATCAGAGTATTTCGTTTATCGATGATGATATGGGCTCGGATGTTCCCATGATGAAGGTGTTCCTTTCTCTGATTATCCTCATCATGGCCTTTGTCTTTTCAATTGTCATCACCAGTACGATTGAAACGGAAGCTCCGATTATTGGAACGCTTCTGGCGTCGGGGTATACAAAGTATGAATTAATCCGTCATTATATCACCATGCCCATTGCGGTGACTCTGGTCAGCGCAATGATTGGCAATATCATCGGCTATACGATGATGCCGGATTTCTTCAAAGGGATGTATTACGGCAGTTACAGCCTGCCACCCATGGATATAGAGTTGAATATGGAGGCCCTGCTGTTGACCACAGTGTTGCCCATTGCGATGATGATCGGCATTAATTTTGTGGCTTTATACCGGAAACTGTCGATTTCGCCACTTAACTTTTTAAGAAAAGAACTGAAGAAAAGCAAAAACAGACGGGCTGTCAAACTGCCCAATGTCTCTTTTTTCAATCGCTTTCGCCTCCGGGTGATCATTCAAAATAAAAAAAGTTATATCACTCTTTTTGTCGGAATTTTTCTGGCCAGTTTTATCCTGATGTTCGGACTTGTTATTACGCCGATGATCAGTCATTATGTGGATTCCATTAAACAATCAGCGGTTTCTGATTATCAGTATATTTTAAAAGGCCCAGTGGAACCGGAAAACCCGGGGAATGCCGAAAAAATGACATTCTCTGCGCTGGAAACATATTACAGTCCGGCTGGAAAAAATATCGAAGTTTCCTTTTTCGGACTCAGGGAAGATTCTGATTATTTTGATGATTTGCCGATATCCGACGATGAAAAAGGGGGCTATTTATCAGATGGCCTGGCTAAAAAGCTGGGTGCAAAACCGGGTGACACGCTTGATTTCGTTAATCCCTATACGGATAAGGAATATTCTATAAAGGTCATTGGCATCACCGATTATCCCGGCGCATTGACGGTGTTTATGAGTCAGAAACAGCTGAATGAACTTCTTGACCGGGACAGCAGTTATTTTAACGGCTATTTTTCTGATCAGGAACTGACCTTTACGGATAAAAACAGTCTGGCGACGGTGATCACCCCGGAAGATATGTCCAAGTTCGGAGATCAGATGCTTTCGTCCTTTAAACAGATGGCACCCCTATGTCTCTTTGCGGCCATTGTCATTTATCTGGTTTTGATGGTTGTGCTCACCAAACTGGTGATTGACAAAAATGCCCTGAGCATTTCATTCTTGAAGGTATTCGGGTATGAGACGTCGGAAATCAGAAAGATCTATCTGAAAGCAACGACGCTTGTCGTCCTGGGATCGCTGCTTCTTTGCTTGCCCCTGGTTAATCTTGGGATTCAAGGTTGCTTTCTGATTGTCCAGATGAAGTTGAGCGGTTATCTGCCTGTCTATATTCCCATGTATCTCTACGCAGAGATTGTGGCAATCGGCATGGCATCCTACTTTGTTATCAATTTTATCCATATGAGACGAATCAATAAAATTCAGTTGTCAGCAGCACTGAAGAATAGAGAATAGCATAAATATTTATTAGATACTAAACCACATTGAGATGATAATATTGCTGTTCTAGATTAACAAATGAAAGCCTGAAAAATTTTGCCAATATAAAGTTTTCATGTTAGGATGATTAAAAGTACGATTAAGGAAAGAGGAAAAACGAGTTGTTGTTAAAAAAAGAATGATTGATACTCAGACTCTGGACGGCTGAATAACAAAAATAAAAACAAATTATACGAACTGGGGGACTGAATAATGGCTGTTGATAAACAGTATTCATCTGATGTTGAAGCAATACTAACACGTCGGTATGACAATGGAGCCGACTACTGGACCACACCTGACAAGCGCCTAATAAAAGGCGCTCCTTTTTCTACGCTAGAGAGCGTGCATTATCTGCTGGAATTAGGCATGGAGCCGACCGAACCTTTGATAAAAGAATGCGCCGACTTGATATTCAGTACATGGAGAGAAGACGGCAGCTTTAAATTATACCCGAAAGGCTCTGTATATCCGTGCCACACCGTCAACGCCGCCGAGGTATTGTGCTGCATGGGGTATGCAACTGATGTCAGACTCAAAAGAACATTCGAGCATCTTTTGGATAGTCAACAGTCTGACGGTGGTTGGCACTGCAACAAGTTCAGCTTCGGTCGCGGACCGGAAACAGCGTTTTCAAATCCGTTACCGACGCTTACCGCTTTGAATGCGTTCCGTTTTACCGCTTATTTAAACCAAGAACCGGCGCTTGATCAGGCGGTAGATTTTCTGCTGGAACACTGGACAATCAAGAAACCGATCGGTCCGTGTCATTATGGGATCGGTACATTGTTTATGCAGGTTGAGTATCCGTTCCGTAACTACAACCTTTTTGTTTATGTCTATATATTGTCCTTCTATAACAGGGCTAAGAAGGATAAACGTTTTTTGGAAGCCTTTGAAGCGTTGAAGGCCAAAATGGTTGACGGCCAGATTGTTGTGGAGCGTGTTGTCCCCAAGCTGGCAGGTCTTTCTTTCTGTAGAAAAGGCAAACCAAGTGTGTTGGCAACCAGGCGCTATAATGAAATCCTGAAAAACATGACATAATAAATTTATGAACGCATCATGCAGTAGCAGGTTAAATTCATTTCGTCAGAGGAATGGGATTCCTTCAGTTGAAATCCAAAGTGCTCGTAAAGAGGTACATTATCAGGATTGAAGGTCTCCAAAACCATGGGCATTTTTTTTAACTCGCACATTTCAATGACAGGTGTGATCAAGGCTCTGAAAGCACCTGTTCCCTTCAGGGATTTATCAGTGGCGACAATCAGCAGATGATACACATCCCCATCAAAATAGGCGGTATGCCAGTTTTGAGGTATGATTTCGACTTGTTTTACGGCCCGGTCCTGGAGTATTTGAAGTTCTGCTTCTGTGACTACTTCGATCAATTGTCGGGATGAACGCTGCATGACTGGAATCAGTTTGTCTTCAGGCAACGCGTTTGTTGAGTAGCCAATCAGTAACCCTTTACCACCATCCAGCACATTTACCGCATTTTCTTCCATAAAAGCCTGGATCTGTCCCTCAAACTGCAATTCAATCAGCAATCCGGCACGCTCCAGATCTTTTATCTGAAACAGGACCCCAGGATCTTCCATAAACCTTGTTTTCGTCAGTTGTGTATATGCTTTTAATTCATTTTCTTTCATCATCAACCTACTCCCGTCATTAAATGACCGGCTTCTTTCTTTCGAATTTTTTCAGGTTTTGGCACTTGTTTTTCTGTACAGTGTTTTAATAATCGCTTTTATCTCAGAAATGACTAACACTGACTGCAAATTTAGAAATATTATACCATACATGGAAAAGACCATGAATGGTCATGAAGAATAATTTCCAGAAAGATTGTCCTATGTCAGAAAACCGCTTTTTATGATAAAATTATAATATAAAAATACAACCCCCAAACAGGAGCAAAGCCAATGGAGATACAGGATTTAATCATTTACACGAAAACCATCGAGAAACGGAAAGCTGAGTATGCAGATTTCCCCGAGGTATTATCAGCGGAACTATCAGCATTTCTTTCTCAGAAGGGGATCGGAAAACTGTACTGCCATCAGGCGGAAATGTTTGAGCGCGCAATAGAGCAAAAGCATATCGTGATCACCACTTCGACCGCCAGCGGCAAAACCCTCAGTTTTTTACTGCCGGTGCTTCAGGAAATTCTGGCCAATCCTCTGGCGAGAGCCATTTTCATTTATCCCACCAAAGCCCTGGCCAGTGATCAGTACCGCGCGATCCGGCCCTATCTGGAATATTTCGGGGAAAACAGAGTGTCGGCCGGGGTCTATGATGGCGATACGCCGGTTAATGAACGCAGCCGGATCCGAAAAAGCGCGAACATCATTTTAACCAACCCGGAAATGTTGAACAGCGCCTTTCTGCCGAATCACAGCAAGTTTGGCTTTGATTTCATTTTTTCCAATCTGAAGTTTGTGGTCATCGACGAGCTGCATACCTACCGTGGCGCCTTCGGTTCCCATCTGGCTAATGTTTTTCGGAGACTCAGAAGAGTGTGTCGCTATTATAACGCCGCCCCGCAGTATCTGTGCAGCTCGGCGACGATCGCCAATCCGGTCGAGTTGGCTGAAGAAATCTGCGGACAGAAATTTATTCGGATCGAAAAGGATGGCTCACCGGCGGCGCAGCGAAAATACGTGCTGGTCCAGCCGCCAAAGATGGTGGGGTATGATAAACAAACGATCGGACAGGTTCAGACCACTGTTGTTGCAGCGGAGCTGATTCCGGAGCTGGTGGAAAATGAACACAGTTTTATCGCTTTTGCAAAATCCCGAAAAAACGTTGAGGTCGTTCTGAAAGAATCCCGGGATAAACTGGAAACCGAACATTTTTTCGGCGCCTCCTTAACCGATAAAATATCCGGCTACCGGGGCGGCTATACCCCCCTGGAACGCAAGGAAATTGAAAACAAAATGATCACCGGCGCCTTGCGGGGTCTGGTATCGACCAATGCTCTAGAATTGGGAATCGACATCGGAAAAATCGATACCACTGTTCTGGTGGGATATCCGGGGACCCGGGCATCCTTCTGGCAGCAGACCGGAAGAGCTGGCAGAAGCGGCAAAGAATGCACGAATTTTCTGATTCTTGATAATCTGCCCTTCGACCAGTACATCGCCATCAATCCGGACTGGCTTTTTGAAAACAGTTGTGAAAATGCCGTCATCGACAAGAATAATCTGTTGATTCAGCTGGCCCACATCCGGGCAGCGGCAGCTGAAATACCATTAACCCTGGATGACATTTCGCTTTTCCCTGATTTGGGAGAAACCATTCCGGTGCTGATCCGGGCTAATGAATTAACCAATATGAACGGCAAGTTTGCCTGGACCGGAAATGTTTTCCCAGCCGGGGACTTCAGCCTGAGAAACATCGATAAAGCCCGATACAAATTGATTAACCAGGAGAACAATAAAGGAATTACCGAAATGGATGAAATGCAGGCATTCCGTGAAATTCACAATGGCGCGATTTATATGCATGACGGTGTCCAGTATCAGGTGCTCAAACTGGATCTGGAAAGCAAAACGGCCTTTGCCATCCCATTCAACGGCAACTACTATACCATGCCGGGAAGCCATACCAATATCCGGATCATCAATGGCAGTAAGGTGAAGGATTATCAGCGTCTCAGCGTTGCATTTGGTGATGTGAACGTCAATGAAATGGTTCTGATGTATAAAAAGCTGCAGTTTCACAACCATCAGAATTTAGGCTTTGAACAACTGGAACAGCCGTTGGCAAAGGATTATGATACCGAAAGCACCTGGTTAAAGATTCCTGATAACGTGGTGAACGTCTATCGCAGACTGCTCCAACGGAGTCAAAATGGCCAGCTGATCCGGAACAACCATTTCGAGGGCTTGTGCTATGCCATTAAAAGTGTGGCCATGATGGCGACCATGACCGAACGGGAAGACATTGGCGTGGCTATGTCGAACAACGCCATTGAAATCGGCGAAAACTTCGGGGATGCGGTCTATTTGTTCATTTATGACAAGTACATCGGCGGCCTCGGTTATGGTGAAAAAGTGTTTGACCTGATTGCACCAATACTTGAAAATGCCATTAAAATGGTCAGTGGCTGCCAATGCGAAGATGGCTGCGCAGCCTGCATCGGCGATTATAAGTTGGATAAAGCGATGATTCTCTGGGGACTGCGGAATTTTCTGGCCGAAATGGAGGCCCCGAAAGGCATCAAACTGGTGGAATATGCACCGTCCATCTTCATTGAAAAACCGTTTCAATTTAACCAACTCCAGGAAAAATGGCCAGCATTCTGTGACTACATGCTGGAAAAGGGCGACCCGTTTGCCGCCTTTTTAAGCGCCGTGCCGGAAGTGGTAGTGTGCGGCCAGGTGCTGACTCTGGTTCTGCATCATGATTTTTACAAGGAGTGGGTCATGGAAAAAACCAACAAACGCAGCCTGATCAACATGATCCTCTTTTATACCGAAGCTCCCGCTGAGATCGAATTGAGCATCAGAATTGATCCCACCGATGATGCGCGATCCGATGTGAAAAATAAATTACAGAAAAGATACGAAAATCTTGTGGAATAGGAGGCGTCAATGCAACCGATCAAAGAGTTGGAGAAACTGAATGATTATCAGAAGGCAGCCGTACTGGATCAGAGCGAGGTCTGCATTGTCAACGCTCAGGTCGGCAGCGGGAAAACTACCGTCCTGATTTCAAAGATTATGTATCTTCATCATGTGAAAAAGATCAGCTATCGGGATATGATTGTTTTAACCTTTACCAACAAAGCCGCCAATGAGATCAAAGAACGGCTGCTTAGTGCTGATGATGGCATCTCAAAGGAAGATCTGGTTGGGTTTGGCACCTTTCACCAGGTGGCGCTTCATCTTCTCAAAGACGAATTGCCGGTGGAAAAAATGGGCTATAAAAAAGACTTTCTGGTCATCGCCCCCGATGAAGAATTGGATATTGCTTTGCCGATCATCCGGGAAAAGAAGCTGCGCATTAAATTTAAAAACCGGCTAAAAAAAAGGCTGGAGCAAGCAATCGCTATTCAGGACGAAGCCCAGAAAATTTCACCTTATCAGGATGACATCTTTGCGCTGATTGTTTTGCTGACAGAAGAAAAAAAAAGACAGAACAAAATGTCGTTTGCGGATTTAATCCAGAATGCCACGGCCTTATTGGCGGATGATCAGCCAGCGCCCAGGTGGATCATCATCGACGAGGTACAGGACAGCGACCAGTTGCAGCTGGCGTTCATTGATCGGTTAAAAGGAACGGATACCAGACTATTTGCGGTGGGCGATCCCAACCAGATCATCTACAGCTGGCGGGGCAGTACCTTGAATGTGTTTGCAACACTCATTCAGAAATACGATGCCAGCGAACGGACCCTGCCGATTAACTACCGGTCCAGCCGTTCGATTCTGGAGGCGGCGAGGTGCTTTCTGAAAGACGGCAGCGATTTGACCGGCATCCGGGAAACGGGCAGCAAAATCGTGGTCAAAAACCAGTATAACCCTTTCAATGAGGCCTGCTATCTGGCCGATCGGATTGAAGCAATTCATCAGCAGGGGATTCCTTACCATGAGATCGCCATCTTTTACCGGACCCAGAACCAGTCCCGGGTTTTTGAAGACGTGTTTTTGAAAAACAACATTCCCCATGAAGTATCCCTGAAGAAGACGATCCGGGATATTCCGGTGTTGAACTGGCTGATTAAACTTCTGCGCTTTTCGATTAATCATGACGATTGGTCATCGGGCATCGATGTCCTCTGCAATAAGGAGTATGGGGAAAAAAGGACCGAAAAAGCGGCCCGAAAAATACTGAAAGAACCGGCGGCCGATCAGTCCGAGCTGTTTGCAAAAATGAACGGGTTTGTCAGTCACTGTTCGGAAGTGAAGAAACCGGAGGAGATTTACCATTATTTTGAACTGGACCGCTATATCCGGCCAACGGCTTCGACCTATGGAGAAGACAAGGCGTCCATTGAACGTCTGCTGAAGCTCATCATCGACTATATCGAGGAAAAGCAGATGCCGTTGCTGGAAGGCCTGACCGATTTTGTCAATTCCTCAGCCCTTTATGGCATCAATATTCTCAAAAAAGACATCGACAGCCATGCCGATTCGGTTAAACTGATGACCCTGCATGCTTCCAAGGGGCTGGAGTTTTTATATGTGTTCATTATCGGCATCAATTACGGGCTGATTCCGCTGCATATGAAAAGTCCGGAAGAGGAAGCGGAAGAACGGCGTTTGTTCTTTGTCGGCATGACCCGGGCGAAGGATGTTCTGGAGCTTTCCTTCTATACCAACCCGGATGACTACCGGGTCATCCCCGGGGAAAGCCGATACATCAACATGATTCCGCCCCAGCTTGTTGCGAATCAGTTGGCCAAACCGGCGGCAGCGGTCAATCTGCAGGAACTGAAAAAACAGATTCAGGCGGCTAAAGTCGCAGAAGAAAAAGCGCAGAGCGCAGCCGAAATCGAATCGGCCGAAAGCGAAACTGTCATCGCAGAGCCTGAAAAACGAGTGCGGCATCAGAAATATGGCATCGGAATAGTCATAAAAGAGGATGAGACGATGATCGAAGCGGATTTCGAACATTACGGCAGCAAAGAATTCATCAAAGCGTTCAGCGAGCTGGAATATCTGTAAGATGGTTATAAAAGGCGGTATACCGCGATAAGATTAAAAAAATGGTTTAGTCACGTTATGATTTCCACGAACAATCCCGGTATAGTTGTTGATTTCTCTTGACAATACGAAAAAAATTAGATAAAATTCATTGCAAGTACTCACTTGCGTGGAGGTGTCGCATTGGACGAAACGAGTCAGAAAATCATTGATGTCACGATGGCTCTTGTCAGAGACAAAGGCTATGTTGCAACAACTACGAAAGATATAGCAAAGGATGCCCAGATTAATGAATGCACAATTTTCCGGAAATTCAAAGGAAAAAAGGATATCGTGTTAAGCGGCATGAAGCAGCAAGAATGGCGGGCAAACATAACCCCCGATGTTTTTAAGAATGTGAAATGGAATTTGCAGGAGGATCTGGAAATGTTTATGAACAATTATCTAGATCGGGTAAACGCGGATTTTGTGAATCTTTCGATCGGACTGCGGGCACCCCAGATATACGATGAGACAGCCGCTTTGATAATGAAAATCCCAGAGATATTTATTCAATATTTAACGACATATTTTGAGAAAATGCATGATAAAGGCAAACTGGCGGAAATGGATTTTCACAGTCTGGCAATCACTATTTTTTCTTCAACATTTGGATACACTTTTTTAAAAGCTTCCTTTGAAGATAAACTGATTGATGTCAAGCAGAAAGACTATGTTGAACAAAGTGTAAAAATGTTTATAAACGGCATTCAAAAAAACAGTTGAGTCTCATGGCACTATTCGTTTGTAATAGTGCCAAAAAAATAGTTTAGAAGCAAGCAAGCACTTGCATGCAATGATTGGAGGATTAAGGTGATGGAAATAACAGGCGCTGCCTTATTTGTAGAAGCATTGAAAAAAGAAAAAGTCGAAATTCTGTTTGGTTACCCTGGGGGACAGGCAATAGATCTTTTCGATGCCTTATATGACCAGCGTGATATTGGGGTAATTCTACCGAGACATGAGCAGGGGTTGGTTCATGCTGCCGATGGCTATGCGCGTTCAACAGGCAAGGTGGGCGTTTGTCTTGTAACAAGCGGTCCTGGTGCTACGAATCTGGTAACGGGAATTGCAACGGCAGACTACGACAGCGTTCCTCTTGTCTGTTTTACAGGTCAAGTGCCAACCCACCTGATTGGAAATGATGCTTTTCAGGAAGTGGATATTGTGGGGATAACCAGCAGTATCTGCAAATATGCCGTGACGGTACGAAAAAGAGAAGATCTGGGAAATATCATCAAGAAAGCTTTTTTCATTGCAAAGACAGGAAAACCTGGTGTTGTGGTTGTTGATGTTCCAAAAGACATACAGCGTGCCTACGGCAGTAGTGAATACCCGGAGACGATCGACATTGTAAGCTATAAACCAGATAACGATGTCGATCCTGAGCAGATCAAAATGACAATGACGGCATTGCATCAGGCAAAAAAACCTTTGTTTCTAATCGGCGGCGGAGTGAATATCGCCCATGCCAATAAAGAAATGCAGGAATTGGCAGAACGGACAGGAGTTCCGGTAATTACCACCATAATGGGAAAAGGCGCGATACCAACGACTCATCCTTTGTATGTGGGAAATTTGGGTATACATGGCTGTTTTGCAGCCAATACCGCAATCAGTGAGTGCGATCTTCTTTTTTCCATCGGAACACGATTCAATGATCGCATCACAGGAAAAATCAGTGAATTCGCTAAATATGCGACAATTATCCATATTGATATTGACCCAGCTTCAATTTCCAAAAACATCAGAGTTGATATTCCGATTGTAGCTGACGCAAAAATGGCGATAAAAGAAATGCTAAAAAATGCAGTACTTCTGGAAATTCCCAAATGGACTGAAGCAATAACAAATTGGATCCGGAACTATCCGCTGAAGAGGGATCAGAAGGGGTTGACACCGCAGTTTATTATTGATGAAATAAACCGGACTTTTACTAATTCAATCGTTGTTACCGACGTGGGTCAGAATCAACTCTGGACAACTCAATATTTGGAATTGGATGAAAACAGGCAGATGCTGACTTCTGGAGGATTGGGAACCATGGGTTATGGCATACCGGCAGGATTGGGTGCTAAAATGGGTAATCCAGATAA
Source organism: Acetobacterium fimetarium (assembly GCF_014284475.1). Classification (GTDB taxonomy): domain Bacteria; phylum Bacillota; class Clostridia; order Eubacteriales; family Eubacteriaceae; genus Acetobacterium; species Acetobacterium fimetarium. The sequence goes on from NZ_WJBC01000009.1 coordinate 35,791, forward strand.
AGATGTACTTGTCATTTCAGGTGATGGCGGGGCTCAAATGAACATACAGGAAATGGCAACCGCAGTGGTCTATGAAGTTCCCTTGATCATCATAATTTTGAATAATGGCTATCTGGGAAATGTCCGTCAGTGGCAGGAAATGTTTTATAATAAACGGTATTCCAGCACCTGTTTGCTTTATCGAAAGAGCTGTGGAGGCGCTTGCGGCGATCCGGACAGAACCTGCCCGGAATATACCCCAGATTTTGTTATGCTGGCCGAAAGCTACGGTGCAAAGGGGATTCGTGTTAAACAGGCCGAGGATATTGCGAGCGCTTTTTATCGTGCCAAAAATAATGTGTCCGGACCGATAATCATTGAGTTTATCATTGATCGCGAAGAAAATGTACTGCCAATTGTACCATCGGGCAATGCTATCAGCGAGATGATCATGAAATAAAAAACGACTCCGTAAATAATAAAGGCAAAAATCAGGATGAAAATGCCTGTTTTTTGCCTTTTTCTAGGTATGAGTGAGTTGAGATCGCTAATACATTAGATAATACCGGAGGGCGACTATTTAATAAATAGTCGCCCTCTGGTTATGTTTTTTGTTTACATCATCACATCTTTAATATTTATCAAAATCGATGGTTATTTCTTCGGAGTCGATATTGCTCTCGGAAGCAGGTCGTGGAGGTTCTTTTGTCGGTGTCGTGTTCGGATGCTGCTCAATTGATTTGGCAGTGGATTTTGAGCTCTTTTTAGATCTAATTTTGAAGGTGCCAACCATTTGTTTGAGCAGTTCGGCTTGACCAGAGAGTTCTTCACTGGCCGCAGCGCTTTGTTCAGCAGTGGCGGAGTTCTGTTGAACGACCTGAGCCACTTGTTCCACGCCGGTATCGATTTGGGCGATTCCAGAGGCCTGCTCGTTCGATGCAATAGCAATATTCCCAACGAGAGTGGTGACCTTCTCGATGCCTTCTACTATATCATCCAGAGCGGCAGCGGTATCATTCGCAATTTTAGTACCTTCCTGAACTTTATCGATGGAACCTTCAATCAAGCTGGTGGTTTCCTTGGCGGCGTCAGCACTTCGTGCGGCCAGGCTTCTTACTTCTTCGGCAACGACGGCAAAACCTTTGCCATGCTGGCCGGCCCGGGCAGCCTCGACGGCGGCATTAAGGGCTAGAATGTTGGTCTGGAAAGCAATGTCATCAATGACCTTGATTATTTTTGAAATGTCTTCAGAAGACTGGTTAATAGCGACCATCGAACTCTGCATCGATGACATTTCGGCATTGCCTTTGGCAGCATTGACCTTGACTGTGTCAGCTAATTCCCTGGCCTTATTAGCGTCAACCGCATTTTTCTTAGTCTGATCAGCGATTTCTGCAATCGAGGCGGTTAATTCCTGAACGGAGCTGGCCTGTTCTGTGGAACCCTGAGCCAGCGACTGACTTCCGGCAGATACCTGACCAGAGCCGGAGGCTACCTGTTCAGAGGCGGTATTAATTTCTCCCATGATGTCGTTCAGAGAATCAATGATCACATTGATGGCATTGGAGATCGTTACAAAATCCCCTTTGAATGCCGTGGCATGGTCAATATCCAGGTTCCCTTGAGATAATTGGCCGATTTTTTCGGTGATTTCACTGACAATCGCATCCAAAAGCATGGCGGTCGAATTGACGGTTTCTGTCAATATTTCAACATCACCTTTATAATTATCGGTAATACGGGCCTGAAGGTTGCCATTGGAAATGGCATCCATGACGGACATGATTTCCTGGATTGGTTTGTTGATTTCATCCAGAATGGCATTCATGCCGCCAACCAGTTCTTCCCAGGCACCTTGGAACTTACTGGTGTCTGCCCGCGTCTGGAGGTTGCCATCGATAACTGCGTTGGTAATCATGGTAGCACCGTCGATCATTTCTCCAATTGAGTCTTTGACGGTGACTAAACTATTGCTGATTTCATTGAATTGGGCACTGACTTCAGAGGTATATTCATCAGCTTCGCTGATGTTCATATCAAAGTCCATATTTCCTTCAGACAGACGGATGAGATTACCGGCCAAGCGGCTAATTTCGGTTTTGGTGTAATCACTGACGCGCATGATGGCGGTTAAATCGGTGACGATTTCCACGAAACCAGTGTTTTCACCGTTTTTATTCTTGAGATAGGCGGTATCCTGTTTTTTGCTTCGACCAGCCCATTCAAAATAACTCTCAGATATACCCTGATCGACCAGTTGCCGGATTCCGCAGTTATCAGTCTGACAGATGCTGGCTCCGGCATTGTAGCAGTCCATACCACAGGCAGAACGGCGGTCTTTTATAACGCCACTAGTTACCAGGAAATTTTCAAAGGCCCGGTTCATAAAGGTCCATTTCATGTTATTATCGGTAACATGGATCGGGAAAGGAATATTATCAATAATCGATTCATACCAGAACATATTATCCACAACAGTATCGAGCGTCTGGTTAACACCGGCAATAACTTTTGAATAATCTCCAGCGTGTCGGTCTTCTTCAGCACGTTTTGTAAAATCTCCGTGAATGGCTGAATCTGACAGCATGATGGTATCGGATACCAGATTGCCGATGGCATTTTTGATGGCGGTCATGCTAACGCCCAAAACATCATCTTCAGATTTGGGTTGGATAGCGATATCGAGATTGCCCTCTGCCATAAAACGTGCTGCTTCGGACTGATCCTTGATGTTTTCAGCCATATTCACAAATGAAATGGTAAGATCTCCAATTTCGTCCTGGCTAGCGTGATCAGCCATGGCATAGTCGATATCGATGTTTCCAACAGCAAGACGATCAGCCGCTTCAGCCAGTTTCTTGATCGGTTTGATGAATTGCTGGGTGGAAAAGACGATGAGTCCGACAATCACCACAAGTCCCAAGCCGAAGATGACAAGCATCATAACTTGAATGCCGACAAACTGCTGGTTGAATTCCTTCATCGGCAGTCCGGTGGCCAAAACCCATCCGGTATCACCAACTTTTGCGACATAACCCTGGCTTTTTGTTTTACCGGTTGTGTAAGTCAGGGAACCGGCGGTTTTATCGGTCAGGGCAGTGATGATGTTCGTCGACATATCAGTATCACTCAATGGTTTATTGATAAAATCACCATTGGGATGATCAAAAACCGTGCCTTTATCGGTTGCGATCACGAAAAACCCGGTATCGCCAATTTTATTTTCGGCAACGATCTGTTTGATATGATCAATGGAAACATCGATGCAGGTAGCACCAATCATATCCTGAGTGCCCGGCCGAAACACCGGAGCTACCACGCTGACAATCATCTTTTTGGTGACCGTGTCTTCGTAGGGTTCGGTAATAAACACGGCTTTTTTCAGTTGGAGATCCTTGTACCAGCTGCGTGAAGTGATGTCATAGGCGGCATCGGAAGTAAAACCGTCGGACTGGGTAAACTGACTGGAATCGAAATCGCCGATCCAGGCGACGACAATATTATCGGGATCGGTGGCTTTTACGTTATCTAAAGCCTGTTTAACCTCCGGGTAGGAAGCAGACGACGTGATGGGAACCCCCGGTGTCACTTCTTCAAAAATTTTCCGGGTTTCCGGATTGGTGGACATTTGTTGAGCTACCTCAATGTAGCCGTTCAGGTAGCCTTCTACCTCATTTGATACAGCCTGGGAACGTGCTGATAGTTCATTGATGGTAATGTTGGTGATGGCCTGGTTCACAACATACAGTGAGATGCATGCGACGATTGCAAAAATGATTGCAACCGGTAATCCGAAAGTGAGCAGCATACGTAAGAGTAGCCCTTTTTTCTTGTTCATTGCCTTTCTCCTTTTTAGTCATTTTTGTCATTTGCAAAACTTGTGAAGCGCGAATGTCAATTGCTTTGTGATCGGTTTATGAACAATTTTTGAAACAGCTGGCGACTGTGCACAATTAAATTGAAAATTGTTCGATGGAAACCGGTTGCGAAGCGCATGGCATTTCAACAATCAATTACATGTCTTATAATGTAATATCGGCAGCTTTTGATAAAACTTAATCGTTTTTGTTCAATTTAATAACAATGCAATTTCCAAAACAAATCGCGATTTTTTAAAATAACGCTTGACATTGGCAACAGGTTTATATATTATAACAGTATCGACCGATGGTCGATAGAGCGGGGTGAAATATGAAAACTGTCAAGGAAGGTGAAATACGAAGACGCGAGATTCTGGATGTTGCGCAGGAATTATTCATCACAAAAGGCTATGACCAGACTTCCGTGAATGATATCCTCAAGATAGTGGATATCGCCAAAGGCACCTTTTATTATTATTTTGCTTCAAAAGAAGAAGTACTGGAGGCAATCATTCTTGATATTGTCGAAGAAGGTGCGAGGAGGGCAGAAAGGATCGTCAAAGATCAATCCATTCCTTTGCTGAATCGCATTATGATGGCGATCATGGCGCAGGCGCCGGAGTTTGAGGGATCGGATGAGATAAAGGAAGAATTGCATAAAGTTGAGAATGCCAAGCTGGAACGGCTTTATTTAAAAACGATGCTAAAGCGGATGACGCCGGTTTTACAGGAACCGGTGCGGGAATGCTTGGAACAGGGAATTGTGCATACGGAGTATCCAACCGAATGCATTGAAACGATTCTGCTGTTGGGGCATATGATGTTTGACTGCGATACGTTTGAATGGAAGATGGAAGCGTATCCCGAAAAGATCCAGGCTTTTTTATGCCATGCCGAGCGAATGCTGGGAACAAAAGAGGGAGAACTGAGTGGCTTTTTACAGATGTTCGGACAAATGCCGTAAAACGGCTGGACATCTGTAAATCCATTTTTTTTACGCCGGAACCGACCGACGGTCGATGCTGATGAAAAAATACGATTGGTTATAAGGAGGTTCACAATGAATCAACAAAAAGAAATACAAAAAATGCAAACAAAAAAAACGGAAACGGGCATGAAAAAGTTCATGATACTGGTTGCCGGGGCGTTCATATCCAGTATCGGCAGCGGATTGACGGACTTTGGTCTGGCCATCTATGTCCTGGCGATGACAGGCTCGGTTGCAGCAACCGGTGTTTTTAGCATCTGCGCTTTCCTGCCAGCTATTTTGCTCGCTCCGGTGGGAGGCGTTCTGGCGGATCGTTATGATCGAAGGCTGATGATGATTCTCGGGGAATTGTTATCCGGCCTGGGATTGCTGATCTGCCTGTTCTCGGTGATCAGCAGCAGTCCTTCCATCGTGGTCATTTGCATTGGCGTCGGGGTCAGCTCAATTTTTACGTCGTTATCGGAACCGGCCTTTAAAGCAACCGTCACGGATCTATTGTCGGAAGAAGATTTTGCCAGAGCGGGTGGAATGGTGCAGATTGCAAACAGTGCCAAGCTTATCATATCCCCAGCCCTCGCCGGACTGCTGCTGCAGGTTACGACCGTCAGCACGCTGATCATCATTGATATCCTCACTTTCTTTACAACAGTTGTGGTGATCGCTGCGGTTAAAAAAGGCATGGCGAGCAAACACAGCGGTAATGCTTCATTAAGTATTGGTGTTGAAATGAAGGCAGGAATTGCCGCCATACGCGGGAAGAGTGGCATTATGACAATGATTGTGATCATGACCATGTCAGTATTCTGCCTTGGTTTCGTACAAATTTTGAGTAAACCCCTTGTGCTGGCTCTGGCAGGGGAAACCGAGCTGGGCATTCTGACCACGATCATTGCACTGGGCATGATGGTCGGCAGCATCGTCATCAGCTGCCTGAAGCATACAAAATCTTATGGACGGATGCTTTCGATCGGATTATTCGGCTGCGGAATCTTTTTTGCCCTGATTGGCGTCAGTGAAAATCTGCTTTTAATAACGGCATTTGGATTCATGATGTTTGTCTTCATGCCGGCAGTCCAGATCGGGGCGGAAGTTCTGATCCGCCGAAATCTTGCCAATGAAGTACAGGGGCGGGCGTTTGGGCTGATTGGACTGATTACTCAGATGGGTTACATCGCGGCTTTTATTGCATCGGGAATCCTTTCGGATTATGTGTTTGAGCCGTTTATGAAGGGTAACAGTATGCTTGCCATAAAAATCGGTACCGTAATCGGCGCCGGTGCAGGGAGAGGAAATGCACTGCTGATCGTGATCACCGGGTTGGTATTGGCCGGGGTTGGTATTGCTGTTTCCCGATTGAAGAGTGTAAAATCGTTGGAAGAGGAGAATGGATATGAAGCTGCTGCTGAATCTTGTCCGGAAGGATTTTAAGAGAAACCGGGTTATCACTGCTGTTCTGGCAGTTTTTCTGATCCTCTCCGCTTTTTTGATGGCTGGCGGCCTCAGGGTGGCCGGTACGATGATGTCGGCAGTGGATGGGTTGAATGAATCGGCGGTACCGCCTGATTACATTCAGATGCATAAGGGAACCTATGATGCGGCTGGGGTGGCGGACTTTGTTAAGTCCCATGATGATATTAAGGACTCACAGACCGTCAAGATGCTGGATATCCGAAACGCAGATATTATTTATCGGGGTGAAACGCTTGAAAAGAGTCTGATGGATAACGGATTTGTTGTTCAGAACGCGGGATTTGATTACCTGCTCGATCTGGACAATGAAATCGCCGTTGTACCGGCAGGTGAAATCGGGGTGCCAGTTTTTTATGCGCAGGCGCTTGGGATTAAAGCCGGAGATGTCATTACCCTGCGGGAAGGGGATTACAGTAAAGAGCTGACGGTAGCAACCATCATTCGTGACGCGTCGATGAACTCAGCGCTGGCATCTTCCAAGCGTTTTCTGATCAGCCCGTCAGACCTTAATGAAATCAGTCGCTACATGGGCGAATGGGAATATAGCTTTGAATTCCTGTTAAAGGATGGGGCATTGACATCGGCTTTGGAGAAAGACAGCAGGGATGCAGGCATGCCGTCCAACGGCGTTGGAATAACTGGCAGCGTTCTGACGCTGATGAATACTCTATCTTACGGCCTGGTCGCCTTCATCATCATAGCGATCAGTCTGCTTCTGATCATCATCTCAGTGCTGTGTCTGTCTTACATCATCCGGGCAACCCTATCAGAAGAGCATGCTGCCATCGGCGCGATGAAAGCAATTGGATTTCCGCTCAAAGCAATCGGACAGCTGTATCAGATAAAATACCTGATCCTGGTGCTTACTGCAGCAGTCATCGGCTATCTGTTAGCCATCCCGTTCGGAGATTTCTTTTGTGCATCAATCATAATGTACTGTGGAGACGGCAGCAGCGAGTGGATGAAATGGGGCTTGCCGCTGATCGGGGTGATGCTGCTCAGTCTGCTCGTAGTGCTGGGATGCCACCGAATCATCCGCAGAAGTCTTAGAAGCACCGTAGTGGAACTGCTGCGCGGGGAAGAGAAGATCACCAAAGAAGGGCATTATTCACTGCCTGTTTCCGGATTGAAACATCGCAACCTGACGATTGCCCTTGGCGAACTGAAATGCAAATGGAAGGAAAATGTCGTTCTCTTTTTAGTCTTTGTCTTTTCATCATTTTTGATCCTGCTGCCGATGAACATGAAGAGTACCGTTGAAAATCCGTCTTTCATGACTTACATGGGGGTGGGACAGAGCGACATCCGTATCGATATTCAGTATACGGATAACCTGATCGCACAAAAAAATGATATTGTATCCTATCTGGAGAAGGATCCCGAAATTGCGAAGCTTGCAATTTACAAAAATGGATATGTGCAGTCTCAGAACGGGTTGGGAGAAAACAGCTATATCCGGGTGGAGAGTGGTGATGAATCGGTTTTTCCCTTAGAATACCTTGAAGGAAGCGCGCCGGTTGACAGCAGCGAAATGGCCCTCTCTGATCTGAATGCTGCGGAATTGGGAAAAGTGGTCAGAAATTATCATATCAGAGATCAGATAACGGAGTAGACGTTAGCGAAACTGCCACGTGCTTTGCTGCCGGTTTCGCGAATCAATTTGTACACTGTACGGTGGACAGTCTGTCGACTGTTCGCCTACACGTTACCAAATTGATTGCGAAACCGCCAGCAAAGCAAATTTTGTTCGTATTTTAGGAATACAAATTACCAAAATAAGGAGAAAAAGATGATAACAGTTGAACAGATCAGTAAATCATTTAAAGACACACCGATATTGAATAACGTATCGTTTGAAATCAACAAGGGGGATTTCGTCGGCGTGATGGGGCCTTCCGGTTCCGGTAAATCGACACTGCTCTACAGCATCAGCCAGATGGACAGCATCAGCGGCGGCAGGGTGCTGTTTGAAGGAAGAAACCTGTCCGAAATGAAGGAGAAAGAATTATCCGATATCCGGCTGAGAAAAATGGGCTTCGTCTTTCAGAATGCCCAGATGTTAAAAAATCTTTCGGTCTTGGATAACATCATTCTGCCCGGTCTGGTCGCAAAAAAAGAACCAGCGGTTGTCATCAGGCGGCGGGCATCAAACTTAATGAAGAAAATGGGCATTGAAGGACTCGAAGCGCGTGATGTCCGGGAAGTTTCTGGTGGACAGCTGCAACGGGCTTCCATTTGCCGTGCCATGATCAATCATCCGGCAATTCTGTTTATGGATGAACCGACCGGAGCGCTGAATTCAGCCGCCACAGATCAGATCCTGGCAATCCTTGAAGACCTCAATCGCGAGGGAATGACCATCATGATCGTGACCCATGAACCCCGTGTCGCTGCCAGAGCAAAAAAGGTTCTTTATATTCAGGATGGTCAGATTGCTGCCTGCAGGGAATTTAAGACCGGTGCAGAAAAAGAAAGGGAACTGGATGAATGGCTAAGGGGATTTTAATTAAAGGCATAGCATGATGACAGGGTAGAAGCCTGTTATGATTAATATCAGCATTTAGCAGTGTCAAAAAGCAACCGCCGGCTACCGAACGATACGTTCAGCAGTCGGCGGTCGGGTTATCAATTTTGGTTAACCATACTTAAAAAATTATGAAAATCAGCTTAATTCGATGAGGCGTTTTTGACTCCCAGACAGGGAATATTTGATTTCATAAACACATTCCATGAAAGCAGCGATAATAATGAGAAAACGGTGATGATGATGCCAAGTCCGAAGACGATATTTCCCCATGGAATGGAAGCCAGAGACATGCCAACGCTTCCCAATATGGTGAATAATGTACCAATGACGGAAGATGCTGAACCCGTATCGTTTTCCTGCTGATCCAGTAATAAATTGGTACTGAAGGGACGTATCACGGTACCAGCTAAAGACATCAAGAGGAACGAAACCCAGAATAGCATCGGCGTTAAAGTGCCCAGCGTCATCACTAAGACACCACTCAATGTCGAGATGGCCATTATCATAGAAGCAAAGAGTTTCTTATCCATGTTGCTTAAGAACTTCACATAGATGTAAGGCCCCACGATGGATAGCAATGCATTTGCCGCAAAGAAATAGCTATAAACCTGAGCACTGAGACCAAAATAATCCACATAAATATAGGATGAAACGGCGATATATCCCATAAATGGAAGCGAACTGATAGAAAATATCAGTGCCGGGACAATAAAGCTCTTGTTTTTGCTGACAACAATCAAGCGTCCAATAGAACCAAACAATGTTCCGTTATACCGATCTTCGTCTTTTAATGTTTCCTGGAATAAAACAGAGAAGCCCAGGTTAACGAGACTGATGAGCGCAAGCGTCCAGAAGGAGCCTCTCCAATCGGAAAAACGTAGTATTAAGCCGCCGATAATGGGTGCAATCATCGGTGCCAGTCCAGCGATGGTCTGACAAATCGCCAAAACGGATTCCCGTTTTTTCCCGGAGTAAGCGTCTTTTACGATTGCCATCGATACGGAAGTGATACCACCGGCACCGATTCCCTGAAGGATTCTGGCAATAATCAGGAAGTAGATATTTACAGAAAGTGCACAGGCGATACTGCTTGCAGCATAGATAATACTGCCCACTAAGAGGATCGGTTTACGGCCGTACTTGTCACTGAGCGGCCCCCAGAATAAAATACCGACAGCGTAAAACAGGAAAAATGCGCTTAAGGTTAAATTGGTAATGGTGGAACTGCTTCCAAAATATGAATTCATACTTGGAAGTGCTGGTAAATACATGTCTGTCGAAAGAGGAATAAACATATTCATCAGAGCCATAAAAGCGACGAGTCCTTTATGTCCCAGATAAGTCTGTTTAGTGCCAATTTCATGGCTGGTTTGTTTGGGTGATTGAGTCATCAATATCCCTCCTTATTGGTTTTGATTAGATTGTATTTCAAATCTGTTTTGATGTTTGAGATAAGCACCTTCAGTGGAGCTTAAAATTAAACACCTTATATCCCACAACGTGCTACATGACGGTGGTAAATAAAGTGTTTTGTGACTCCGATTAAAATGTTTGAATGTTTTTATAGACGATTTTCAATAATGACTGCAATTCCTTGATCTGATCGACTGTTAAGTCCTGAAGCATTTTCTGTTCGGTTGATTTTTTGAAATGATCCATCGAGCAAAAAACCTTACCGCCTTTATCGGCGAGAAAAATATTCTTCACCCGTTTATCTTTCGAATTCGTTTCACTGCGAATAAATTCTTTTCGCTCTAATCGATTTAAGATGCCGATGATGGTTGGGTGGGTTACCTCAAAAAAATCTTCAAGATCTTTCTGCGAGGTTGTAGTCTCTTTATGATCATGCAAATAAAAAAGAATACGGGCTTGAGATAAGGTCAAATCAAACTGTTTAAGCGTTTGATTGGCTTTTTTTTCAATACAATCATTAATCAATTTTATAAAAAATCCGATTTCATCACGTTGATGCATAGTTATCCTCACATAATATGTAGCATGCTACAATTATACCTAATAAATAATGGAAAGGTCAATAATAAAATAAATATTTTCAATGACATGATGAGATCTCTCCTTGCAGAGCTTTTATAATAGAACTAAAAAGACGGTTGAGTGTTTAAAGTAATCCGAGCATCCCAAATGCTTCCTGTGGAAGTTGACATTAATTATGCCAAAGTGTATATTAAACTCATGTTTTTCCGGCAATCATTTTTAAATTTCATGAAAACGCCGGGAAATAGAGGAGCATGAATGGGAATATTATTTTTTGTGGGCATTGGCATCATTGTCTTTATCGGTTATAGTCTGGTTTCCGACAAGCAAGCCAGAATTAAATTTCGGCAACGATTAGTGAATGAGTTTGGGAAAGCACCAACCGGTTTTAATCCGGATATTTGGGGAAGTGTGTCTGATTATTGGGATCGAAAACTCAAATACGAAAAGATCGATGTCGCCATTGATGAACTAACCTGGAGCGATTTGGATATGGACGATGTTTTTAAACGGCTGGACACCTGCTTAACCTCAGTTGGTGACGAGGTATTATATGCAACCCTCCACGAACCCAAATGGAAAGAGGACACATTTAAAGACAGAGAAAAGCTGATCAATTTTTTCACTGAGAATCCCAAAGAACGTCTGGAAATTCAAATGCTCCTATCCAAATTAGGCAAATCAAGTTACAACGATGTTTCAGCACTTATTTTCGAAAGTGAATTAAAAGCGTTAAAAAATCCCATGGTATATACAATCCTGTCAATTATTCCTTTGTTTTGTATTGGAATCTGTCTGTTCAATGTGACAATTGGCCTGATGCTCTTTATTTTTTCAATCATCATTAATGGGATTGTCTATTACTATTTCAAGAAAGAAATAGCCAAGAACTTATTGACCATTCATTATTTATCGGCCATTCTCAGATGCTGCAACAGACTGTTGGCATATGAAACAACCTACGGGCTTGAAGATTTTATTGAGAAAATAAATCAGGACAATCGTCACTTTAAAGTGCTTGCCGGTAAACTGTCAGGAGTCATGATGGGCGGTACTTCTGATCTTGATTTGATTCTGGACTATCTGAAAATTATTACGCTCTACGACTACAGAACCTACAATAAAGCCATTGCCCTGATAGCTAAGAACAAAGAGGCTTTCCATCGCATTTATCAGAATATTGGCGAACTGGATATGGCTATTGCGTTGGCTTCATTCAGGAAAAGTCTGCCCAATACTGTGAACCCAGTATTTACGGAAGAATTCAAAGTGATTGCCGCCGATTTATATCACCCCTTATTGAAAGCACCCATAGCAAATGATATCGAACTGCGACAAAACAGCCTGATCACAGGATCCAATGCTTCTGGAAAGTCGACGTTTGTAAAGGCCTTGGCAATCAACAGCATTTTTGCCCAAACCATTTACACCTGCACAGCCAGCAGTTTTTCACTGGCCCACTGCTTGCCGATTACCTCGATGGCAGTGAAGGATGACATTCTTACCGGGGACAGTTATTTTATGGCTGAAATCAAATCGCTTAAACGAACCATTGATCAGGTAAGCAGCTATCCCTGTCTCTGCTTTATTGATGAAATACTAAAAGGCACCAATACCATTGAGCGAATTGCTGCCTCATCAGCGATTCTGGATTATTTGGATCGAAATAATTGTCTTTGCCTGATTGCGACCCACGATATTGAAATCACCAATATTTTGGCAAACACGTATGACAACTATCACTTTCAGGAGACAATTACAGATGAAACAATTTGGTTTGACTATCAATTACATACCGGACCAGCCCGGACTAAAAATGCTATTGCCCTGTTAAACTACTTAGAATTCGATCAGGAAATCATCGGAAAGGCCAACTCACTGGTGGATACTTTTGCAGAAACTGAAAAATGGCCGATGATTTAGTAAAGCTCCGGATGAAGAGATGAATTACAGTGGGTGAAATAATTAGCATTAATGAAAATATTACAAGAGGAGAATACATGCTTGAAGTTGTTTTTAATGATAGCGCAAAAGGCGCGATGACAATGGCCAAAAAATATGGAAATGAAGATGTGATTCGTGAATCGATTGTACCTACCGGAGGCGAAGAATCACAACAGCAGTTTGAAGAGGAGTGCATCGGCGGAAGCGCAGAAGATGTTGTCTGTATTGGCTTCAACCTGGATATCGGAGACATCGCCCATGAGATTGATGGGGATGAACGCAAGCATACGTTTGTTAAACTATTTGGTTCAATTGATTTTAATCAAGAAGAAATCGAAGAGTTCTTTAACTATCAACGTGATGACTTGGAAAAACTCGTCAGCATGGCGAAAAACGGTACTCCGATAAGGATTTGGAAAAGCAATACACCTTTTTCTACCTGTGGCTATGCTTATTTATGCGATGTATTGAGAGCCATCGACTGCAAAATAAGTGTTGTTAGTTTTCCAAAATATACGCCGACTCAAGAAAATAAAGTACCCGCTTATGTTGACTGGTCGAGTCTTCATCCCAGTGAGTTTCATCGCTTTTTATATCTGGAACGTGAGATTTCACTTGAAGAAAAGTGGACGCAAAGCGATCTTTGGCAGAAGTTGAAAAGAGAAAATGCCGCCTTGCGTGCTTTGGATAAGGGGCGATTAGTTTCGGTTCCCGAAGATTTTTATGACCCGATCATTATTAAAAATATTCCCGAAGGCGAATTCGTGATGGCTCGGCTGATGGGGAATATTCTGAGTAAATACCCGCTCGGCGTTAGCGATGGATGGTATGCACTACGGATAAAAAAGATGATTGACGACACCTATCTGAAAGTTGTTGGTAATCGGGATACCAGTCATCCATATGGAAAGATTCTAAGAAAAACTTGACAGGCTAGCGATCACTAGCTATACTAAAGCTAGTGATCGCTAGCCTGCATTTTTTTACTGGGAGGTAATATGACAAAACGTAATACAAGAGAACTAATTTTAGAAGAAGCACTGAATCTGTTTTCAGTAAAAGGCTATCAGAGTGTGACGGTTAAAGAGATTGCCCATGCGGTGGGAATCAAGGACAGCTCACTTTACAAGCATTTTGCAAGTAAACAGGCCATTTATGATACTCTGCTGGAGTGGATGGATCAAAAGTTTGAAGCAACTGTGGCTTTTTACCAGTTGCCTCAGGGGGAGATTGAAAGCGTCGCCCGTGAATATGGCCGGAATGATCTGGCCTGGCTCAAAAAGGCCTGCGAAACGATTTTTCTTTTTTTTCTGAAAGATCCGCAGGCATCCAAGTTCAGAAAGATGTTGACCATTGAGCAGTACAAAAATAGTGATGCATCAAAAACCTTAGGCAGTTGGTTTTTCGATGATGCCATCAAGTTTCAGACCGATTTGTTTAGCGAGATGATGCGGCAGGGAACTTTCAGGGAAGGACCGCCACATATTATCGCGCTGCAGTTTTATAGCCCTTTCTACACCCTTCTATGTCAATATGACAGCATGCCGGGAAAAGAGGATGAAGCACTCGGAATCCTGAAGGCCCATATTGAGCAATTTGCTTCTATTTATCAAATCAGAAAAGAGGAAGACTGATGAATTTAAATTTGATGATGGACCAGGGTATTACCCAGATTATGAAGACAGCCGGTCGATTCTATATGAACAACGCCAAAGGACGGGCGTTTTTAATGGGGATGCTACCGGCGATGGCAAAAAGTACGGCGGTCAGAAAACAGCAGGAGAAAAAAGGCCTGCATGTGCCGCCATTTCTGATCGCCAGCATTGCCTCCCAATGCAATCTGCATTGTGCCGGGTGCTATGCCCGAGCCGGCGGGGGATGTGGCAGCAGCTCAGGTAAATCTGATATGGATACCCTTCAATGGGGAAATATTTTTGACCAGGCTGCCAAGCTAGGGACAGCATTCATTTTACTGGCCGGCGGCGAACCCTTTTTACGCAGAGATATTTTAGAAATTGCCGGCGAGTACCCGAATCTGATTTTTCCTATTTTCACCAATGGCACCATGCTGGATGACGATGTGGTTGAATTTCTCGATCAGCACCGAAACCTGATCCCCATTCTCAGTATTGAAGGCAATGCGGAAGAAACAGATTCCCGAAGAGGGGCAGGAACCCATGCCCGGATTGAAGCCGCAATGGCAGCTTTAAAAAAACGTCATATCCTCTTTGGGGCATCTATCACGGTTACTAAGGAGAACATGAATCTGGTTACGGAGCAGGCGTTTCTGTCATCATTGGAGGATAAAGGCTGTGGCGTGACTCTGTATGTTGAGTATGTACCGGCAGAAGCTGGAACCGAACATCTGGTACTGGACAAAAAAGAGATTAAAATGCTCCAGACAATTTGCCTGGAGTTGAAAAAATTCTTTCGTCGCATGGTGGTCCTGTCTTTTCCTGGTGATGAGGAAGAGTTGGGCGGATGTCTGGCATCCGGCCGGGGATTTTTTCACATCAATCCGTATGGCGATGCCGAGCCCTGTCCCTTTTCACCTCATGCCAAACAGAACCTGAAAAATGATTCCATCGAAGCCGTTCTGAGGTCCCAGTATTTTGCTGATCTTCGGGAAATTGCCGCCAGCGCCGGAAACCACGGCGGCTGTACCTTGTTTGATCAGAAAGCGCAAGTGGAACGGTTGATGGCTTAAGACCATTTGATAGACGCTTGCGAACCAGAAACCGACAGTGAAGAGCGAGGAAATGAAAGTTTTGTACATCTAGTACAAATAAGCGAATTTTAACATTTCTTTAACATCCTAAGCATATAATAATCTCACCCCTTAAGATTTAGGAGAAAGAAAAATGATTAATATATTAGTTGTTGAAGATGATGTCAAACTTAATTACATCGTCTGTTCATTTTTAAATGATAACGGATACCGTGCCATCAGCTGTGAAAACGGGATGGAAGCGTTTGATCGGATTTTGGAGGAGCCAATAAGCCTGATTATTTCGGACATTATGATGCCTGAAATGGATGGATTTGAATTTGCCTCTGAAATCAGGAAGCAGGATAAAAGCATTCCGCTTCTGTTTATGACCGCGCGGGACGATATTAGTGCCAAACAGAAGGGCTACAGCCTGGGCATAGATGATTATATGGTCAAACCCATCGAGATGGACGAACTGGTTTTGCGGGTCTCGGCCTTATTGCGTCGGGCAAATATCCGCAATGAGCGAAAACTGGAGGCGGGCTTGCTGATTTTAAATGAAGAGGAAACCACCGCAACACTCAATGGGGAAGAAGTACAGTTGACCGTCAGGGAATTCAACATTCTTTTCAAACTGCTGTCCTATCCCAAACGAACCTTTACCCGAGCTCAGCTCATGGATGAATTCTGGGGGTATGATACGGAAAGCACGCCTCGGACCGTGGATGTTTCGATAACTTTGAGGAACATTTGTAGCGTAAGATACAAATATCGAATGAACGAAAATACATCGATCAAAGGAGAAGTGTGATGAGTGAAATTAAAACAATTGAAAACAGAGTGGTGATGAACGAGTACCTGGAGGTTAGCGTAAAGCCGGATTTAGTACAGCTTTGCAGTGACTGCTATCATGCTTTGGGGTGGACGATTATCAATTCCTGTTCCGGGATTGACACGGTGAAATTGAAACTCCAGCGGGATAGAAAAATCAGAAACCGAGTGGCGTTATGCGATCTCCAGCGAAAGTGCGAAGATGCCTTTATCAACATTGAAAAACTGGAACGTTCGAAGAACACAAGAGCAATGGCGCTAGCTCTGGGTGTGGGGATAGTCGGGACGGTGTTTTTAGCCGGTGCAACCTTTGCCTACCTGGCAGCCATGATTCCACTGTCCATCGTGCTGGCAATTCCGGGATTTATCGGCTGGGGACTACCCTATTTTCTTTATAAAAAAAATGTCAAGAAAAGTACCGACCGTGTGAATCCGATGATTGAAAGCAATTACGATGCGATTTATGAAGCCTGTGAAAAGGCCAGTCAGCTATTAGTGTAAGGATCGTATACAGCCGATAGATAAAGAGGGTATATCATGAAGGAATTATTAAAATTGCGCGGCAAGGCAAAAAATGATTTTTACCAATCCAAATATGATCATTATAAGAAATTCAATCTGCTGGCGCTGGCTGCGTCAGGATTTGCATTTATCATTTTATTTGCAGTAGATTTTGATGCCTATCAGTATTTGGAATGGGATTCCCTGATGCGCAGAATTCTGTTGCTGTCGTTGATTGCCATTGTTGCGGCTGTCTACCGCAAGACCGATCATTACAAAATCATGTGTACCCTCTCTTTTATAGTTGTTCATGCAATGATCTGGGACAATATTTGGGTGACATCATACGCACCACTTATCTCGCATGCAAATGAAGGATTCTTGTTTATGGGTTTTGTGCTGATGATGGTTTCCTACGGCGCACCTCTGCGATATTCAATAATTGCCCAGTGGGGACTGGTGTGGGATCTGATTCTGTCAAATAATATTATGCATTATGATGATGGTCTTTTCTAAGCGAAGAAAAAAAGTTTGTAAATGGCTAAAATTACTAATATTTTATACGCAATTCTGCTAATTACCCAGCAAATATCTTTTTGATATACTGTGATCATAGCAAATGTGAAAAGGGTTACATCTTCTGACGGACAAATTTATGTTCATGTTGCAAACAGTAACGATCCATTTGAATTGATGTAAAGTTACTTGTAAAAGATGGTGAGCAATGACCCAAAATAAAGGAGGAAACATAGTATGTCAAATGAAAAAGAAAACAAAGAAGTCGAAATCAGCAAGGAAGAAAAATCAGGTATTAAAGCGTCCAAGATGAAAAAGGGACGAAAATCAATTGCATTTCTTCAAGAAAAGAAGGATAACGGCGAAAAGATCGTGCAGATGTGCCCGGTTGACCGGGACAAGTATTTTGTCATGGCGGCTGAAATGGCCGACTGCGACATCTGTCGCTTGACAACACCCGGTGAGAACACCGAGATGCAGATTGCCAACGCAACCTGGAGAATCCGTGATATCCGTGCGGCTGCTCAGATTATCCATATTAACTTCTATATGATGACTCCGACTTTCTGCTCCAAGGAAAAAGCGCTGGAGTATGGCTCCATGTACATGGCCGAAGGTGCTGACTCGTTGCTTCCGATGGGCGTCAGCAACGAGACCCTGAAGTACATGGCAGATAACCACCTGGTCGTGTTCGGCCACGTCGGCGCTCTGTCCGGCTGGCAGACCAGCAAACATGGCGGCTACAAGCGCCTGGGAAAAACCGCTGAAGACGCGATGGATGTCTTCCGGATGGCTTATGAGTATCAGGAAAACGGGATGATGGGCATGACCATCGAGCTGACCCCCATTGAAGTCACCAATGCCATCGCCAAGAAGCTGAGCGTACCGGTCGTCTCCATCTGTGCCGGCGGTGCTGCTGACGGTTCAGAAATGGTCGATTTTGACACCTTCAATATGATGCCGTCGCTGGCTTCTCATGCCAAGGTCTATGCTGACTTCTTCAAATGGGCGGCCACTGCCTACGGCGGATGGGCCAATGATGTCCGGACTGGCGTATATCCTGAAGATAAGCATGGTTTCCACATGGAAGAGAAGGAACTCGATAAATTTTTAAACCAATTGGAACAAAAGTACACCGTAAGATAGCCTGACTGAGAATTCCCGGAAAAACATGATCTGTTGCTTTATATTGAATTGCCCCCTGGAGTAGGTGTTCCCGAAGAAATAGCGATCACCCCAGGGGGCTAACAGTCAATCTTTAGCCAGCATGCGGACAAGTAGTTCTTGTATGTTGGAAACATGCATCTTTTTATAGATATGGGCGATGTGTTTATTGGTGGTAGACTGGGAGATATACAGCGACTGACTGATGACAGCAGGCGAAATACCTTGGCACAGCAGATTGACAATTTCGAGTTCCCGAGCAGTTAGGTCGGTTGTTTCCCAGAAGAGCTGATTCACAGCCTGTTGACGTGTCTGCTGACAGAAAAAATTTTTATGGAGATTGTTTAGCTGAGGAACGACCAGCGACAGTGTCATTAACTCAGTGTCGGTGAAGTTTGCGTCTTTAGTCTTGTCCAGGGCAAATAAAGTTCGCGGTCTGCCGTTGGTATCAAACAGAACAAAACCAAGGGAGTAATTAAGCCCCCGGGAATGAATGTAATTAGAAACAAACTCTGTCGACATTTCTTTTTTCCATGTACGGATATTGATGGTTGGTTGGGTAGGATTTTCCCGCAAATTTTTTAACGGTTTACAATAGCCGTTAGCAGTCTTTGCATAGTATTCAAGATACAAAGTACTCCAGTGTTTGTCAATATTCAGCAGATACTGATTATAAATCTTTCCGTGCAGCTTCCGGTATGGGCAAAGCGATTGCGATTGCCTATTTGAAGGAGGGTGCAAATGTTGTTGCGGCTGATTTTAACGAAGTCGGTTTGGAGGACTTGGCGAAGGAAGTATCCGAGCTTGGACTGATCTCACAGTTCAAAGCAGTTAAATGCAATATTACCAATGATGATGATTGTGCAAATGCCGTGAAGGTATGCGTGGATACCTTTGGTACATGTAATGTCTTGACCAGCAATGTGGGTATTGCTGATGATTTTTCACTGGTGGAAGATATTACCAATGAACAATGGGATCGCTTGATTAGCGTGAATCTAACTGGGCAGATGAAGATGAGCCGGGCAGCACTGCGATATTTTGTAGCAAATGAGATCAAGGCTTCGATTGTTATGATTACATCCAACGCTGCATTTGAAAGTGCAACTGGTGGCCCGGCATATAGTGCCGCAAAAGCAGGGGCAAATGGACTGATGAAAGCCATTGCATATGAATATGGCCGCAAGGGCATCCGCTGCAATTCAATTTGCCCTGGTCCGGTTATGACGAATATTGCTAATTCGATCACGCGCAATGAAGCCGGCGTTGCTGTGCATCTTGCAACCGGGTACAATGCGCATTGCCGTGAATGGACCTGCAAGCCGATCGGGATGGCAGATGATATCGCGCCATTATCAGTATATCTGGCCAGTGATGAATCAAGCTTTGTAAACTCAGCTTCGATCATTATTGACGGCGGTGTATGTCTGGGCTAATTTTAATCCTCTTTGATTTTTCGGCCTGAAGTCAAAGCACAAAACAAATTGTTCATTGCTTTGACTTCAGACCGAACTTTATCAAAAACCGGGATATTAAGAGGTTTAGCGTTTGGTCCTGAAAAATATCCAATTAACTTTACAAAAGCGCAGCAGTCCTGTATAATAATCGTGTATATACACTAAAATAACGGGTGATCACATGAAAACAGAAAACAAAAAATCGTCAGTATGCAATTGCCTCAATTTGCGGCGGGCCTCCCTGGCGATTACCGAAATTTACGACCATTACCTGGCTCCCTGCCAGCTCAGTGTCAGTCAATTCTCAATTTTAAAGCATACCCATGCAATGGAACCGGTGAGTGTCAGTGAGTTGGCCGCAGAAATCCGGTTGGATCGAACCACCTTGGTTCGCAATTTAAAACCGCTTGAACGGCAGGGACTGATTCATGATATTGCCCCGCCGGGAACGCGAAACCGGCAGCTTTGTTTGACGGCAGCGGGCCGAGAAAGAATCGAACAAGCCAATGCTTACTGGGAACTGGCCCAGAAGCGGATTGAAGCGCAGTTGGGTCAGGAAGATACGAAAACTCTCCAAGCCCTGTTATTAAAAATTGAGGTCTTAGCGCCTTAATTTTTTAGCTTTATCGTGTAGATACACTAAAAGAAAGTGAGAAAAAGCATAATATGAAAGAGATGATTAAAGCAGAACTAGTTTGGTATGTCAGAGAAAATTCGTTGTGGTCACTGTATTCAAAAGGTGAGCAGCGATGAATAAACAAACTGAAATCGAAAAAGAGCTGGCGCAACTGCCGATCCTGGAATATGAATTCTTTAAACCCGAAGATATTATTTTTTCCAAAGAAGTTCGGGATCTCTGTGAAGGTAACAGCTGCGGGTTGTATAATACATCCTGGGCCTGCCCGCCGGCAGTGGGCAGTGTCGAGAGTTGCATAGAAAAATGTCAGGCATATGATAAGGCGATGCTTTTTACCACAGCCACTGAAATGGCCAGCAGTTTTGATATGAAAGGATGGATGCGTGCTCGGGTCGAGCATGAGGCCTTAACTGATCAGGTGGCTGCGGTTTTTCGCTGCTATGACAAAGATGCTTTGATTCTATCGACTGAAGGATGCACAGTCTGTAAAAAATGCACCTACCCTGATGCGCCCTGTCGATTTCAGGATCGCATGTATCCGGCCACCGAAAGTTATGGCATCATGGTGATGCAGATGGCTCCGTCTTTAAATATCAGCTACAATAATGGAACCAATACGGTCACCTATTTCAGCATGGTACTGTTTAATGAATAAGCGATACTCGATGCCGAGTTCTTACGATGTTATTTACGAAGCGCTGTTGCCCAAACTGGCTAAGTGTAACCTAGCGGAAAGTGCAGCCCGTTTTGACCTGAACATTGATTCAAATGGACAGATTACCATCAATTTTTTAAAACGGGATTATCGCATTACCAATACCGGCGTAATACCGATTGATGGAAAACCGGTCAATATCAATAACCGATCCATCCTGATTCATTACGTGTTGTCTCAAGGCACAGGCGATCCGGTTTATTCGTTCAAACCCCTTTCTCGGATGACCACTATGTTTACAAGCGGCGAAACCGGAAAAGCCAGCATGATGGATGCCCCCTTGATTGAAGCTTTTGGCAATGACGTCAATAAATTAACAGAAGCGGTCGTAAAATTAGGTGGAAAACCGGAGCTTTGCAAAGAACCGTATAGTCGCTGCTGGCTATTGGAAGTGCTGCCTAAAATACCGGTTAAGATTATCTATCGGGAAGCCGACGAGGACTTCCCGGTTGAGATTCAAACTCAATTTGATGAAAGCGCACCGGAATTTCTGGAGTTTGAATGTCTTGCTTTTTTATGCGGTTGCCTTGTCAGAGCATTGATTAAAACTGCGGAATATGGAACTGTGGATGGATGGGAATAACAACTCGCCGTCCAGTTTAATTTTACACCGAATTTTCGGTGTTTTTTTGTGCAAAAAATTACGAAAATGGTCACTTTAACACGAACTTAACAAAATATTAACGTTGAGGAATAGTTGAAGCGTAATATAAGGCTATCAAAAGAAATTAACACGAAGCAAGGCGAAAAGCTTTTGAGTAAGCAAAAAATTACATTAGATTAGTTCAGGGTTATTCGATACCTGTTCAAATAAATAAATAAATAATTTTAAGGAGAAAAAACGATGAATAATGTAAAAATGGAAGATGCTATTCGAGACAGATTGGAAAATGGATTTGAAAATTGGAACGGCGGTTATGATGGCTGGCTGACATGGTGCAACACCTTGTATGAACCGGACGCCCATTACAATATTCCCCTTGAAGGCTCTCAGAAGCGCCTGACATTGCAGGAATACAAAGACATGATGGGAAAACTGTTTGAACACTTCACGATGGAGCTTGGTGCCTTTGAAAACATGATCATCAAGGATGACTGGTGCGCGATTCGCTATACGGTCAAGATCAGGAATCTTGATACGGGCAAAGAAGTAAGTCAAAATACAATGGAATTTGTTAAATTCAAGGATAACGATGGCGATATTGGGGTTCGTGTTGTTGAGGGCTGGGCTCTTTCTGATTCACCACTCTGCTAAACAAAACATAGACGCGCAAAAGTTTTATAAAAACGAGAGCTGGTTTTACACATTGTCTGTAAAATCGGCTCTCGTTTTAATTTTAGCGGATAGCTATTGTCTAAAAAATAGGATCGAACATGGCCAGTAAAACTTCAAACACTCAATAGGTCTAATTCGCTGACCAGACAGTCCTAACCCTTTTAAAAAGATTGCCGATATTTATAGCAGCAGTATCTATTAAGATATGGTGTTTATTCATTTTTTATGATAAACTAAAGTGGTTAAAATATCGAAGGATTTACAGGAGAATTAAAGTTGGATCAGAACAAAAGTCTTTTTAAAAAGAAAATTGCAATCATCATTTCAATAGCGCTATCCCTTTTTCTACTGACGGTTTTTTTGCTGATTATTGGCATGTTCATGAATAACCTCAAACAGCAGGAGATGCTAAAAACTACCGATAAATTTATTAATTTTAAAAGTCAGGTGGAACATTTGGTTTATACAAACAAAACGCTGGTTCAGGGCTTTGAGGCTTATATCCTGATGAATCCGGGGCTGGATGAATCAGAGGCCTATACCTATCTTAATAATCTCTTATCTAAAAACGAAAATCAAATCAGGAACGTTGGGGTATGTCAGGATACGACCGCCATCTGGAATTATCCAAAGGAAGGAAATACAGCAGCAATCGGCGTTGACTTATCCAAGTCTGAGAGTCAGAAAGAGCTGGTGCTTAAGGTTAAAAATGAACAGGTGCCGATTCTGCAGGGACCGGTTGAACTGGTTCAGGGCGGAACCGGTTTTATTATCCGACTTCCCATTGTCAGAAAGGACACCGGCTATTGGGGACAGATTAGTATCGTGCTGAAAGGGGATAAAATCATTGAAGACATTAATGCCTATGCCGAAGATGCCGACTTAAATGTCGCTATCTTCAATGATCAAAATAAAACGGTTCCTTTTTATGGTTCCATGAGTACAGTTGGAGAATCCGCACTGACCTTTGACATCGATCCGGATTTTATTAACTGGAAGGTGTCAGTTTCACCCAAAGACGGCTGGGAAAATAATCAGTTCATTTTTTGGAGTGCCATTTTTCTATCAGTTTTAATCGCCGCCGGGGCGGGCCTATTAACACATAGAGCCATAAAAACAAATGATCAATTGCGCATTATGTCCAGTCATGATTCCCTGACCGGTCTTTTCAACCGGCATTATTTAAATGAATATCAGACTATGGTTTTGGCAGCAGCCAAGAGAAATAATCGGCATGTCGGTTTTTTAAGTATGGATTTAAATCATTTCAAGAACATCAATGACACTTACGGGCACAACGTTGGTGATCTGGTTCTGGTTGAAACAGCACGGGTTTTAACCGAAAATACTCGGATAGAAGAGGCAGTTTTTCGACTGGGCGGTGATGAATTTCTCGTTATCATGCCGGAAATGGAAGACCGAACAGGACTTAATTATGCCCTGGAAAGACTAACAAGTAGTTTTGAAAATCAATTTCATCTGGCCGACTATCCTGCTAAAATAGCGGTCAGTATTGGCACTGCATTATTCCCGGAAGATGGTGATAATATTGATGCATTGCTTCAAATTGCTGATGAACAGATGTATGCGGATAAAAAGAAACAAAAAATGGAAGGATGAGGTAACCAATCATATCAGTATTAGAAGAGCCTTGTTAATCGAGCCGGATTATGATAATATTAAGGGCTCGTGCCCCGGTAAAAACAATTATGAATGGAGAACAATAAAATGGAACAATTACCAAATTGCCCGAAATGCAATTCAGAATACACCTATGAAGATGGAGAACTGCTGATCTGTCCGGAATGCGCCCATGAATGGACTTTGGAGGCAACAAACGAAAACGGCGGCGATGAAAAGATCGTCAAAGATTCAAATGGAAATGTCTTAACAAACGGTGATACGGTTATCCTGATCAAAGACCTGAAAGTTAAAGGCAGTTCTCAGGATTTGAAAAAGGGAACCAAGGTAAAAAATATCCGACTGGTTGATGGCGATCATAACATCGACTGTAAAATTGACGGTTTTGGCGCCATGTCTTTAAAATCGGAGTTTGTTAAAAAGGCATAAATGCCTGAAACCAAAAGCAATAATATAGTGACTGATTTTTATAAGATGTAAAAAACTCAATAAAGAATAGACGGAAAGCCCACTGATTTTCATGAAATGAAAATCAGTGGGCTGTTTTTTTTGAAAACGTCCATCATAAAAAAACAATTGACTTGGAGTAAACTCCAAGTGTTAAGCTTAATATATAAATCAGTCTAACAATTGTTGAAGCGCAAAAGGCTTCTAATCCGATGGAAGTTAGACTACTTTAGAATGATAAAACAGAGCGTAGTGTTTGTAGCAGAAAAGAAAGGCGATAATTAAAATTGGAGAAAACAGCAGCATTAAAGATCAAAAAGTCAGAATTGAGTCAGCATTTATTTACCAACAGGGATTTGTCAAAGCTTTTTATTCCTCTAGTTATTGAGCAGTTTTTAGAATATTCGGTGGGTCTGACTGCTTCCATTCTAGTGGCCCATGTAGGTGAGGCAGCGGTATCCGGGGTATCGCTGGTGGAATTTGTGATGGCATTGCTGATCAGTGTCTTTGCCGCATTAGCAACCGGTGGGGCTGTTATTGCCGGGCAGTATCTGGGAAATAAGCAGGAAAAAGCAGCCAACAAGGCGGCCAATCAGCTGATTTTGAAAATGGGATGTTCTATTTTGGTCGGCTGATCATCTTAAGTCTGGTGTCCACCTTTGGAACGGCTGCCATCGCCGCCAATTCGGTGGGGGGAACCATTATTATGTTTGAGGTGCTGCCTGGTATGGCGGTGGGACTGGGCTTAACGGTCGTCATATCCCGCTGTGTTGGATCGGGGGATTATGAACAGGCTCGATATTATACCAGGAAAATCACCGCGGCGCTCTATGTAGCCCAGATCATCAGTTCAGCCATTGTGATTCTTTTACTGCCCGCGATTTTAAATATTTATGCCCTTTCGCCAGAAGCGACGCAGTGGACAACCGAGATTGTCTGGGGGAATGCCATCATGATGATTCTGATCTGGCCGCTGGCGTATACCCTGCCAGTCACCTTTCGGGCTGCTGGGGATGCCAAATTTCCAATGGTTATCAGCATTGTAACAATGATTTTCTGCCAGATCTTGTTGGCCTATGTGTTTGGTGTTTATTTTAATATGGTCATGATCGGAACCTGGTTAGCCATGTTTGTAGACTGGATCGTCAAAGCTGTTATTTTTGTGTGGCGGTATTTTTCCGGAAAATGGACAGAATTTCGGGCAATTTAAAAAATGTCTTGACTTGGAGTTCACTCCAGATGATAAAGTGAACAAAAGAATAAATAACGAATACAATCACAAGGAGAACAACGATGCCACAAAAGAAATTAGGATTTGGATTTATGCGCTTACCCGTCACCAATCAGGAAGATCCCACCACTCTGAAAGATGTGGCTGAAGTATTTGAAGCCCCATTGAATTTCTAATTAAAAAATTAACCGAGGTGGATTTTCATGACCATAACAGAAGTTAGTAAAAAATATGATATTTCGCAGGATACCCTGCGTTATTATGAGCGGATTGGATTGATACCGGCAGTGAACCGTAGAAAAAATGGGATTCGGGACTATACAGAAGAATCCTGCGGATGGATTGAGTTGGCAAAATGTATGCGTTCGGCCGGGATTCCCATTGAGGCCCTGATTGAATATTGTGCACTTACTCAGCAGGGCGACTCGACGATCGGTGCCAGAAAAGAACTTTTGGTTGAAGAGCGAAGAAAGCTTCTGGAAAAAATGGAAGACATGCAAAAAACCATGGACAAGCTCAATTACAAAATCGATCGATATGAAAAGGCCGAAGTTACCGGGGTTTTGTCCTGGGACAAATAGATCTTAATGAGTGACTGAAGCATATGCACATTGTTAAAATCTCCGCACCTTAAATGGTTGGAGATTTTTTTGAAAATAAAAGATATTGACTTGGTGTAAAGTTCAGATGGTACTATAATATTAGTAGACAAATAATCCAATATAGATATATTTGACTAAATAGTCTGTCACAGATTGTTTAAATCTAAAATTAGGGAGATTGAAAGATGTTGTATCGAAAATTCGGAAAAACAAATGAAGAAGTTTCTGTTTTAGGGTTTGGTTGTATGCGCTTACCTGTTATCGACGGGGTTCAATCGAATATCGATGATGAAAAAGCCATTGAAATGCTGCGATACGCCATTGACCATGGGGTTAATTATATTGATACGGCCTATCCTTATCACGGCAACGGTTCTGACAAAGGGGGAGCGAGCGAACCTTTCGTGGCCAGGGCATTAAAGGATGGCTATCGGGAACGGGTAAATCTGGCAACAAAACTGCCGGTGTGGATGGTTCAGACCAGAGCTGATATGGAGCGATTATTAGATGAGCAGCTTAAACGGCTGGAAACTGATACAATCGATTTTTACCTGCTGCATGGACTGAATAAGAGTTTCTGGCAAAACATGGCAAAACTGAACGTCGGTGAATTTCTGGATCAGGCAATCAAAGACGGTAAAATCAAACATGCTGGTTTTTCTTTTCATGATGACTTTGATTTATTCGTCGAAATTATCGATGCTTATGACTGGTCTTTTTGTCAAATCCAATACAATTATCTGGATGAAAACTACCAGGCCGGTACAAAAGGATTAGAATATGCTGCCAGCAAGGGAATGGGGGTTACCATCATGGAACCCATCAGAGGCGGCGCTCTGGTCGACAAATTACCCAATGAAGTTTTAGACGTCTGGAAGGAAGCACCAATCAAAAGAACCCCGGCCCAGTGGGCACTCAGGTGGGTTATGAATCATCCCGAGGTATCAGTGGTCCTCAGCGGCATGAATGAGATGGCGCAGGTGGTTGAGAATATCAATACGGCAAACGAAGGTGTCGCCAATTCCTTAACGGACGAAGAACTGGCGTTAGTGGATTTTGCCAAGAAAACAATCAAAGAAAAAATGAAGGTCAACTGTACGGGCTGCCGCTATTGTATGCCGTGTCCAAACGGGGTCGATATACCAGGACATTTTGCTCTTTATAACAATGCCTATCTATTTGATATGCTCCCCAAGGCCAAAGGTCAATATGGGATGATGTTTCCGCAAGCGGCCAAGGCGTCGAATTGTGTTGAATGTGGAAAATGTGAAGAACATTGTCCCCAGAACATTGCTATTATCCAGGAGTTGAAAAATGTCCGAGCAGTTTTAGAATCAAATTGATAGTTGATAAAAACTCCGTATCTTAAAGGTACGGAGTTTTTTTTAAGAAAAGAATAAATAGGTATTGACTTGAAGTGAACTCCAAGTGATAAAGTATAAGATAATATCAATGAGATAAAACAAGTAAAACCAGAGGTGGACATGGAAACACAGGAAATATTAAAAAAAGTAAAAACGGGCGAGATCTCTGTGGAAGAAGCAGAGCTTTTTTTTCGCAGGCAGCCCTTTGAAGAAATGGGTTATGCCAAACTGGATACTCACCGAAAGATGCGGTCCGGTTTTGCCGAGGTGATCTTCTGCAGCGGCAAGGCAGATGATCATCTGCTGAATATATTTGGAAAACTATACGAAGAAGATGGAGAGGTGATGGGAACTCGGGCCTCGCAGCATCAATATCAAATGATCAAAGCAGCCTATCCGGAAGTTGTGTACGATGAAATATCCCGGATTATCAAAATAGAAAAACCCGACAAGAAGCGCGTGGGGAAAATTGCCGTCTGTTCGGCGGGCTGGTAGACAAGCCGGTCATCGGTGTGCCCACCTCGATCGGGTATGGCGCCAGTCTGGGTGGCATCTCGGCGCTGCTGACGATGATCAACTCCTGTGCCAATGGTATCTCGGTGGTCAACATCGATAACGGCTACGGTGCGGGTTACACGGCCACCCAGATTAACCGATTGGGCGTGCGATCATGAGTCAGACTTTATATCTGGAATGCTATTCCGGTATCAGTGGCGATATGACCGTTGCGGCACTCCTGGATCTGGGAGCGGATCAGCAGGTGCTCGAGACGGCCCTGAAAAGTCTGTCCATGACACTTCATTCCGGGGTCATTGCATGTATTGCGTCATTGCGCCCCCTGTTCAAAAAAGATTATCTCTAGGACAAACGGGTTTTAAAATGATTATTGATTCTTTTTGGCAGGGTCGATGAATTTCCGGTAATGCTCCGGGAAGTCTTCAAGCGCCATTGTATCAAAAACGGTGCAGGTGCCCGCATCTTTCGCGGTTTGATAATACCAGCATTTAAAATTGAGCATATCAAGCATCTCCTGCATTTCTTGCATTTGTTGAACGACGGAATCCCGCTGCGATCCCATAATTGCTAGACGATCATCGATGGTGCTATCTCCTTCCATACAGCAGTCCATGAAATGTTTGATGCCCTTGATGGACATCCCGGTTTTCTTCAGACAATCAATCATTTTTAACCAGGACATATCTTCATCTCTGAACATTCGAATCCCGCTGCCAGATCGCTCGAGAAAAGGCAATAATCCCTCTTTATCATAATATCTTAATGTCGAAGGGGTCACATTAAGTTGCTTGGCGGCTTCGCCGACGGTATAAATCATAATAATTCCTCCCAAAATTTTCAAAAAAAAGCTTGACTTAAAGTTCACTTTAGGTTGTACAATGGTGTCGAAGTTATTGAACAGAGTATAGCATATTCAGAATCGGAATTCAATAGATGTAATAAATTAAAAAATAGAATCAATGAGGTAAAAAATGGATATTAATAATTTCCTGGAACAGTTGAATCGGGGAACGGTGGTTGAAGGTGGCTCGGAAGTGCATATGATGATGCATACCATCTCACAGGAAGCATTGAAACTGACGGCAGAGCTCAATGGCAGCTATCATCCGCCGGAAGAAATCCGCGAAATTTTTTCCCGACTGGCGGGTAAACCAGTAGATGATACTTTTGGATTGTTTCCGCCATTTTCTACCGATTGTGGTAAAAATATTCACGTCGGCAAAAATGTGTTTATCAATTCAGGTTGCCGTTTTCAGGATCAGGGCGGCATCTTTATTGGTGACGGAGTTCTGATCGGCCCAAATGTGGTGTTAGCCACCCTCAACCACGATATTAATCCGCAAAAACGCGGAGATATGTATCCGGCTCCGATTCGAATTGGCAATAATGTCTGGATTGGTGCCCAGGCCACGGTGCTTCCCGGGATTACCATTGGTGATGGGGCCATTGTTGCGGCCGGAGCGGTGGTAACTAAAGATGTGCCGGCTAATGTGATTGCCGGCGGAGTCCCGGCAAAGATCATCAAAAAGATTGAAGTTAATCAGAAATAAATTGCGTATTCGCAAAAAAATGGAGAAAAAATGATTTATCAGGATTTTCAAGACAAAAAACTATCGGCATTGGGTTTTGGGGCCATGCGATTGCCCATTATTGGCGAGGGCTTTGATGCCCCGGTCAATGAGGAAGAAGCGGCAAAGATGGTGGATGTTGCCACCAAAAATGGGATCAATTATTTTGATACGGCCTATGGCTATCACGCCGGAGCATCCGAGCGGGTGATGGGACAGATTCTTCGCAACTATCCCCGGGATAGTTACTATTTAGCCAGCAAGTTTCCCGGCCATGAGGTCAGAGAGAGTTGGGATCCGAAAGCACAGTTTGAGGAGCAGCTGGAAAAATGTGGGGTCGACTATTTTGACTTTTATTTGCTTCACAATGTCTATGAGCGGAATATCGACGTCTATTTTGACGAACGTTGGGGAATCGTTGAGTATCTGATTGAACAAAAGAAAAACGGCCGGATCAAGCATCTGGGCTTCTCCACGCATGGCTTGTTGCCGACGATTGAGCGTTTTATTGAACGCTACGGAGAGCACATGGAGTTTTGCCAGATCCAGCTGAATTACCTGGATTGGAAGCTGCAGAAAGCCAATGAAATTTATCAGATGCTGGTAGAAAAGAATATCCCAATTTGGGTGATGGAACCGGTGCGTGGTGGCGCCCTCGCCAGTGTTTCGGATGAAATGACCGTTAAACTCCGAAATCTGCGTCCTGATGAAAGTACAGCTGCCTGGGCATTTCGTTTTCTCCAGGGGCTTCCCGGGGTAAAGGTGATTCTCTCCGGGATGTCAAACATCGAACAGGTAAAAGATAATCTAAAAACCTTTGAAGCCTTAAAACCCATGACCGAAGCGGAAGTCGCCGTGATTGAAGAAATCAGAGACAGCATGCTGAAGATGCTGCCCTGTACAGCCTGTAAATATTGCTGTTCCGAGTGTCCGCAAGAACTGGATATTCCGACGCTGCTCCATCACTATAATGATCACAAATTTCAGCCGGGCTTTATTGCGCCGATGGCGATTGCCGGAATGGACGAGGAAAAACGTCCGGGTGCCTGCATTGACTGCGGCCAGTGTAAACAGGTCTGCCCGCAGAATATTGACATTCCGGCAGCCCTGAAAGATTTCCAAAAGATGCTCGATGAAGCACCAGCCTGGTAGATGCTGTCCGGGAAATATGTTAAAATGAATAAAAGCTTTTAAGGGAGAAGAAACTGATGATACATGAATTTGGACCGGTTTACGATAAAAAATCAAGAATTCTGATCTTGGGGTCGTTCCCGTCAGTAAAGTCACGGGAGGTCAGCTTTTATTATCAGCATCCCCAGAACCGCTTCTGGAAGGTCGTCAGTGCGCTTGTCGGCGTTCCGGTGCCTGAAACGATAGCAGAACAAAAGGCGATGCTTCTAAAAAGCAATATTGCCATCTGGGATGTGATCTATTCCTGCGACATCAATGGTTCAAGTGACAGTTCGATCAAAAATGTGGTACCGAACGAAATTGAAAAGGTGTTGAATGAGGCCAATATTGAAGCCATTTATGCCAACGGCGGCAAGGCCGATGAGCTGTATACCCGTTATTGTTTTGAGCGGACCAATCGAAAGATCATTAAGCTGCCCTCCACAAGTCCCGCCAATGCGAGATACTCCCTGGAGAAACTGATTGAATGCTGGAAAAAAGAAATCAGCCTGTAACCGGAATCGAAAGATAAATCTGAACATAAAACAACAAAAGAGACAGCATCCGTTGTCTCTTTTTGTTGTTTTATGTTCTTGAGAAAGCATCAATCGATGATGATTGAGGAAGATTCGTATTTTGTAACATGTCCCACAACGGCGGCACAGGGGATCGCGTCTTTTAGTTCCCGGATCAGAGCGGCGGAATCCTTCTCACTGACAGCAATCAGCAGTCCACCGGAGGTTTGGGGGTCATACATAATATCCTGCATGGCGACGGAAACATTTTTTGATGCCGTCACGCCCTGCTCGGCATAATCCCGATTGCGGTAGGCTCCTGCCGGAATCATACCCATTTCGGCCAGACTGTAGGCTTCCGGATGATAGGGGACTGCGCTGCTGTCCAGATGGATGGTCAAATGACTCCCTTGCGCCATTTCGTAGGTATGGCCAAGCAGGGCAAAACCGGTGATGTCGGTGCAGCCGTGAATTTCATATTTTACCATGATATCCCGTGCGGCCTTATTTAAAGTGGCCATTTGTTCATAAATGCGTTTTAAAACTGGCTCACCGACCATGTTGGCTTTGGCGGAAGTTGTCAGGATTCCGATCCCGAGCGGCTTCGTCAGAATAAGCACATCGCCTTCTTTGGCAGCGGAATTTCTTAATACCCGCTGGGGGTGGACGAATCCGGAGACCGACAATCCGTATTTGGGTTCAACATCCTCAATGGTATGACCGCCCGTAATGATTGCGCCGGCTTCATAGGCTTTCTCATAACCGCCGCGCAGAATCGAATAAATGGTATCCTGGCTCATCTCTTTGGTGACACCCATAATATTCATCGCCAGTTTCGGTTCACCACCCATTGCATAAATATCGCTTAATGCATTGGTCGCCGCAATCTGGCCAAACATGAAGGGATCATCGACGATCGGGGGAAAAAAATCAAGGGTCTGCACCAGGGCCAGCTCGTCATTGATGACATAGACGGATGCGTCATCGCTTTTGTCGAAGCCGACAATCAGCTGCGGATCGTGCCGGGTCGGCAATTTATCTAAAATTTCGGCTAAGGTACCGGCGCCGACTTTGGCCCCGCAACCGGCACAACTTGCCAATTTTGTCAATTTTACTTCTGTTTCCATAAAAACCTTTCCTGTGGATACGGCAGATTTAATATTTTTTCTTATCCTTATCCCATGTTTTTTCTTTGTAGGCAAGAATGCCATTCACAGCCAGTGACTTGCGTCCTAAAAAATTGCGCAGTTTGATCGTAACGTTTTCAGTTTCTTTGTTGATCACCTTTTTGGGAAGATATAATGTCATTTCATCTTTTTCAAAAGGAGCATACATGTTGCTGTAAGTCGGTTTTCCCAGTTTGACGACCGGTACAAAAACAGGACCTGAACAGCACCCCCCACGATTGGCCATTTCGATATAAATATCCCGAGTCTGTTTTGAATTCAGATATTCTTTGACGCCTTGTTTAATTTCTATATTTATGATAATACACCTCTTTTCTCAACTTGTTTGCTAAATATGATATACTTAACCATATTATAACATTGTTTATTTAATTTTGTTGAATTTTGGAAATACAAAAAATATTTTATGCGAAGGATTTTCGAGAATCGAACGACTATCCTGATGAAACCCAGTGTGAAAGGAGTTTTACAGATGAAAAATAAAGTAATAAAAATGATCGCCCTCATTTTGGGAAGTATGTTTCTGATGATCGGTCTGACCGCCTGCGAAGATAATCCGGTTATGAAGTTCGTCATCGACAATCAGCCCTATGAAGAGCAGGCAGCGCTTGAACAGGCAGAAACACCGGCAGAATTTGCCGCCCAAGATGCGCTGTATGCCAGTATCTATTTCATTGAGTCCCCCAAAGGCATGAAATATACCGCCAAATGGTTGCTGAATGATCAGGAAATCAAATCAGAAGAAAAAGCCATGCTTACGGATCAGCATGGGATCATTGTCTATTCTCTGGAAGCCGACAAGGTGATGCCGGGAAATTTAACGTTTCAGGTTTTATACCGGGATAAGGTCGTAACGGAACAATCTTTCACCATAAAATGAGGTGGCGTTATGCATGAAAGTGAAAAAGAGCAGCGCTTTTCCAAACTGTATGCAATCTATATCGACGAAATTTATCACTATGTTTTTCTGCGAACCGGCCTGGATAAAGTGACTGCCGAAGATATTGCCAAGGAAATCTTTTTCGATGTTTTTAAAGGTTTGGATCGGTTTAAGGGCCTGTGTTCAGAGCGAACCTGGGTTTACCGAATAACCAAAAACAAGGTCTCCGATTTTTACCGGACCAAATACCGGCAGTGTATTGAAACATGCGGTATCAGCGACGAAATGGCGGATCAGATGATGGATCCCACGCAAAGTATCGAAATGAGAATAGAAGCATCGTTTCAAAGCCAGCAGATTCTAGAATGTCTGAAACAGCTGCCGGATCATTATAAAATGACGCTGCTGCTTAAATATGTCGACGGCAAAAGCATCAATGAGATTGCGAAAATGACGGAAAAATCCGATAAAGCAGTGGAAAGTATTTTGCAGCGGGCCAAAGCCGCCTTTATCAGGGCGTATCAGAAAATTCAGGAAGGTGAAGTTTAGTTATGGAAAAAGATAAACAATTTTTTGAAGCGATGTTCAAAACGCTAGATGAGGTTTCAAGACCCACTGATGAACAAAAAGAACGCATTTTTAAGACGATTCTGACTGATGTCAGACAGCATTCAGATATTCAGCCCACACGGTCAGGCTACAGTCTGAGAAAAATCGTCGCTGATTATCCCTGGCGGTTTGCCTTCGGTGCGGCTTTTGTGCAATCGTCGGTGTGTACCCTGATTTTTGGCACAAGCTATACACATTTCATTATGAGTCTATTGGGAGGTTGAAAATGAATTTATTATTGGAAGCATTCAATAAACCGGTAAAGGCTTTCAGGAGGGCTGATGCCAGACTGTCATGGACACTGGTGGCTTTAACGATTGGAATGGCTGTAATCCTCGATCCTGTTTTGAGAATGACGGCAGATATAACCGGCGTCAATCCGGGGATCAATGTTATTCAGGTGATGGCACTGTCGGCCGCCGGTGTGGCTACCTACTGCGCGATCTGTACAGCATTTTGGGCGATCGCAAAAATATTCGGAAGTCCAGTCCCCTGGCAGACTTATATTCGAACCTGGGGAATTACCTACATCCCGACACTGCTCTGTGCACTGATTGTCGCATTCACGGAGAATTATTTTTTCCTGTTTTGGAACAGTGCGTTCTGGAGTCTGTTCTTTTCAATTGCTTTTGTTGGGTTACTGATCTGGAAAGCTATTTTGTACATCCTGTTTTTCATGGAAGTCGCTCAGCTTAGCCGCGGTAAATTGGTTGGGGCATTGGTACTTGGCGGTATGGCCATTGTTTTATTGGCCAGTATTAATATGTTAATTGCCTTAAAAACACCGATATTGTAAAAGAAAAGTGCGGTTTAATTCGGTCTCTGATTGTGGGCCGAGTTAAACCGCGCTTTGATATGCAGGAAGTTGCAAAAATGGTAGAAAGTGGGAGGATGCTACGACAATAGCAGAAAATAAAGCGGATTGCTATAATATTGATGTATAATTCAAACAAAAACTGACGCAAAATGGAGAGCAGTGCCAAATAAGTATTGCTGAGAAAACTGCAAGAGGGGCGTCGCGTCGTTCTGAGAACAATCAATATTTTGACAATTCGTGTTGAATGCCATTTGTTGTGACCGACAGCAGCAGTTCGATAAATTGTTCCATGGGCAGGTCCTTGCCATCGGTGTACCATTTGGAAATAGTGCTGAGCATTGCCGCGCTCTGGTATTCCATCAGATATTTCACTTCCATTATTTCCTGAGGCGTCAACCGCTTGTACATTGACAGCACCGCCGGGGTGAGTTTCTTCAGGAGTTTCTGCCTGAAAAGCGGATCACAATTTAAAAGCGTCGGGAGATAGGTTCGGTTCTTTTCAAAAAAATCAATAACCGAGGTCAAAACTATTTTTTTTCGATCGGCATGAAAATGCTTGCCGTGAAAGAGCTTTTTTAAAACAATTTGCTTAAAGTCATCCGCCGAAATCGTCTGCTCTTCAATTTCTTCCAAAATTTCGTATACATCCGTGAAATAGGCATAAAATGTTGAACGATTGTAACCGGCAAGATCACAAACTTCTTTTACGGTGATCTTTTCAATCTTTTTTTTGCAATACAATTGCCAAAATGCATCAACCAGGTTTTGTCTGGTGATTTTGGCCGTGGTTGACAAGGCATTTTTCATTTCAGGTCCTCCTCTTTGACACAGTTATTTTATGATGATTATAAACCAGTCGGGTGTTCGGCACAAGAAAATCCGACACTTTAAAAAAGACTGTTGGTTGATTGGGAGAAGTATCAGATCTACAATGTGGGTAACAAAAAAATATGAGGAGAGCGGTTTAAATGAAAGTAGTAGTCAATCAAGTTGAAAAAGCATTCAAAAAACAGCGGGTCTTGAGTCAGATCAGTCTGACCATCGATTCCGGCCGAATATTCTGTTTGCTGGGAGCATCCGGCTCAGGAAAGACAACATTATTGCGCATCATGATGGGAGCGATTCCTGCTGAAAACGGAACGGTCACAGTCGGGGGGACGAAGGTTCCCGACCGAAAACTCCTTGCTGAAATGGGTTATATGCCACAAAATGACGCATTGTATGAAGAGTTATCGGTATGGGAAAACCTGAAGTTTTTTGCCGGACTCCACAAGCTGAGCCGAAAAACATTTGAAAAAAAGGCAACAGAACTCCTGCAGGTGGTGGATCTGCTGCCGGAAAAGAACAAACTGGTGCGTGACTGCTCAGGGGGAATGAAAAAAAGAATTTCCCTGGCAGTTGCCCTGATTCATCAGCCGCGACTGCTGTTATTGGATGAGCCGACGGTGGGGGTTGATCCGGTTTTAAGAAGAAGAATATGGGCATATCTCAAACAATTGAAGAACAGCGGCATCACGATTTTAATTACGACCCATGTCATGGATGAAGTCACTCAATGTGATGATGCGGCATTGCTTCGCAATGGCCATATTATCGCCAAGGATACCGTTGAAAATCTGATCGGGAGGACGTCATGCGGGAACATTGAAGAATTGTTTTTTATGGACGGTGAGTCGGAAATGGAGGCGGCATTATGTTAAGCATTGTCAAACGAATTCTTGGTCAAATAAAAAACGATAAACGTTCAATGGGCTTGCTGTTGTTTGCACCACTGCTGGTATTAACCCTGCTTTATTTTATTCTGGGCGATTCCAATTATGTTCCCCAGATTGCCGTTTATGATATGAATGAAAAATTTGTTACTGAACTGGAACAAAATGCGCATGTTGTTGAATTGAACGAGAAACCTGAGACGAAAGAGTATCTCGAAGAGAATGGAATAGAAGCGCTGCTCTGGAAAGATACAACAGGAACGCACATTGAACTGCTGGAGCAGAATTCCAAATCAGCCACCGCCTTAAAAGCCATCCAGGATACCAATAAAGCCCTGCAGCCGGCCCCGGCTCAAAGCGAACTGCTCATCAGTTATGTCTATGAAACGGCGGACGACAATCAATTGGATTCACTGAGTTATGTTTTTCTCGGGGTCATCTCGTTTTTCTTTGTTTTTATTCTTTCAGGAATGTCATTTGTGCGGGAGCGTTTTGGCCAGACTTTGGAGCGGATGCTCATGACACCGATCAGCCGGATGGATGTCATCGGCGGATATACCCTCGGATACGGTTTGCTGTCGGCGATTCAAAGTGTGGTCATCATTCTTTTCGCGGTTTATGTGTTGCAGCTTAGTGTGGCGGGATCCGTATCGCTTTGTATTTTAGTCATGATTTTAATGGCATTTTCGGCTGTGTCCATAGGCGCCCTGGTATCCATTTTTGCCAACAATGAACTGCAGATGGTGCAGTTTATTCCGGTGGTTCTGATTCCGCAGATCTTTTTTTCCGGACTGATCCCGATTGATACGATTCCCTTTGGACTGGGCAACCTGTGCTATTTAACGCCGATCTATTACGGCTGTGCCGCGCTTGAAAAGATCATGATTCAGGGCAAGGGATTTATGGAAATATGGCCCTGGATAGCTGGGTCGGCTGCATTTATCGGTGTACTGTTTTTCGTGAATGTGCTGGCATTGAAAAAATACCGAAGACTGTAGGAAATGGCTCTTTTGTTTGCAGGCTTCAATTTTGAGCTAAATTTTTAATTGCTTTTGAAAAAAAACATGGCACAGTTTTTGTCACATATTGAATTGTGGTAAAAACTGTGCTAGGATAAGGAAAACGGAGAACAGATTTATTTAATTAGGGAAGAAACATCCCCCAAAAACAAAGAATGAATTGAGAAACAATCACCTCTTTGTTTTGCCTTTCTTTTACAGAAGGGCTTTTTTTTCGTCCCGGCAGAAAGTCGGCAAAGTGTGTTGAATGGATCGATATCGATGATGGTGGCAGAAGACTTGCGCCGGTGGTCACTTCACTATAATTTAAGGTTATCGGTTCGGAGTTCGGCCTTTTTTCTAAAAAAACGGGTTGCGGTTATAGCGGCTCCCAGGGTACAAATGGCAGCGATGGTTAAATAAACGCCTTTCATACCAAAGATGAAAATGTCGGCTCGACCTTCAACATAATCAGAAACCAGGTATCCGATTTTGTTGCTCATTCTAAAGTACAAAAGGTTAGTGGACAAGGTTACCCCAAAAATAACGCCAATATTTCTTACCAGAGAATTAACGCTGCCGGCAATACCGAGTTTATCCTCCGGGACGCTGGACATAACCAGGGCATTGTTGGGAGCCTGAAAAAGACCATTTCCAACGGCCATGATGATAACAAAAATGATAAACAGCCAGATGGGAGAAGTCTCGGTTAGCCCTGCCATCAGGAAAAGTGAAAAGCTCAGCAAAGACAACCCGACGAAAGTGAGCATTTCCGATCCGATTTTATCTGACAAATAACCGCTGATGGGGGAAACAACGGACAGAAACAACGGGTAAACGATCATCGCCAACCCAGTCATGGAAGGGGTTAGATTCAATGTGTTTTGCAGATAAAAAGGCTGAATGATATTGAAACTGCCAATTGCAATGAATGAAATAAAGCCACAAAAGATGCTCAGTGAAAACAAAGCGTTTTTAAAAATATTCAATTGCAGAAGTGGGGTAGCAAGACGTTTTTCAACAAGAATAAAAGCAGTAAATGATATCAACGAAAGCGAAAGACAGAGAATAATGATGGGGTGTGTGTAGCCCAAAGTTCCGCCAATATTCAGTGATAAAAATAACAATAAAACCGTTAATGCAA
The DNA here is from genome assembly GCF_014284475.1 of Acetobacterium fimetarium. Classification (GTDB taxonomy): domain Bacteria; phylum Bacillota; class Clostridia; order Eubacteriales; family Eubacteriaceae; genus Acetobacterium; species Acetobacterium fimetarium. The sequence goes on from NZ_WJBC01000009.1 coordinate 74,762, forward strand.
ATAAAAGCGAACCCTTAATATCAAGCTTTTCACCTGTTTTGGGGGTGGCTTTCGGGAGAATTTTTACGGCTAAGATAAAGCCGAAGATTCCGAAGGGGATATTAATCAGAAAAATATAGTGCCAACTCAAAGCATCAACAATGAAACCGCCTAAAGTGGGGCCGGTCATCGATCCAATGGCGACAAAAGTTCCGGAAATACCCAGCGCTTTCCCGCGTTCGTGAAGTGGAAATACCTGCGTGATGAGGCCGTAGCTGGTCGCCATCGTTGCAGCTGCGCCGATTCCCTGGATCATTCGGGAAATCACCAGAAGCGTTAGAGAACCGGACAGTCCACATAAAGCAGAACCAAAAGTGAATAGGCCAATACCAAAAATGAAAATGTTGCTGATTCCCTTGAGATCGCCAAGTCTGCCAAATACTAAAATGGTTGATGAAATAACAATGAGATAAATTGTCACGACCCAGGTAATGAGTTGAGTTGTGGTTGATAATGCTTTTACCATGCTGGGCATGGCAACATTGATAATGCTGGTGTCCAAAGTTGACATGAATGTGATTAACACGAGGTCGAAAAGAATTAGTTTTTTATTTGTTTCTGAGCGTTCATCGGATGGTTTCACTGGTGTTTTTCTCTCCTTGCAAACAGCTGGAAGTCGAAACGGCGAATTCTCTAAACAACTACCGACGACAAGCGCTGCTGAATATAATTATTCTATCCCAACGGGGCAAAACCGTCAATTAAAAGAAACCGATTAGGTTATGGCAGTGATCTGGATTTTGACCCAAAACATATTCGCAAAGGAATTAAAAAGGTGTGATGACAGAGGATTTATTCTCTCAAAATAATGGCCAAAATTCTCGTTTGGATAATTATGGATAAAATATTTATTTTCTATGAAGGAATGTGATGAAAAGAAGTAGAAAGTTACTGATGAAAATGTTAAAATAAACTAATGACTTGTTGGTTGTTTCATTTAACGGAGTTGGTTATGAAAATAGGCTGACATAAATTGACGTAAAAACTAGGAATGATCTTTTAGGAGGGTGGCACATAGTGAGCAATCGTGAAAATAAAATTACAATTGAAACAATCATGGCGGATCAAAGAATAAAACAAGGGGACCAGGGATTAGAAGAATGCATCATAACATTGTCTGAAAAACTGGATCTTGCAAATAGCATTTTAAAAGCAATTCTTGAAACAACCCACGATTTTATTATTTTTGCCTTGGATAGCGAATATCGGTATGTAAGCTTTAACAATCGGCATCAGGAGATGGCAAAATCCCAATGGGGAAAAAGCATTGAGATCGGGACGAATATGCTTGATTTAATAGAGGATAATGAGGAATGGAAAAACCTGAAGGGATTTCTCGATCGTGTTTTAGCGGGGGAACAGTTTTGTTCCGTTGAAGAGCATCATGATGTGGATGGCAATGTGACATTGGGAAAAAATCACTGGGCGCCGGTAAAAAACAAAACGGGTGAAATTACCGGTATCGTTTGCTTTATTGAGGATGTTACAGAAAACAAGCGGTTCTTAAAGGCGATGCTTGAAGAAAGAAAAAATCAGGATAACGTTGAATCCCTGACATTTTGTGATCAGCTTACCGGGGCATTCAATCGCAAATATTACGAGAAGGAACTGGAAAGACTCGATGATAAATTGTATTATCCACTGTCAATCATTGTGCTGTCGGTTAATCGCCTGGATCAGATCAACGATAAATATGGACGTGCAGTCGGCGATCTGATTATTAAACAGGTAGCGCAAATTCTTAAAACCACCTGCCGAGGCGATGATGTGGTTGTCCGTCTGGAAGGTAACGAATTTGTTATTCTGATGCCAAAAACAGAGGGCGCCAATGGAGAACGGGCGATCAAGCGAATTAAAAAGATTATGGATGAGGCAAATGTCCAGTCGATCAAACTGTCGGTTTCCTTCGGTTATTGTACAAAATATGATGAAACAGAAGATTTAAACAGAATTTTTGAGATGGCAGAAAAGCAACTGGAGCGACTGAAGCGACTAGAAGAATAAATAATAACGGAGCAGGATATCTTTTTTATCAAGATGACGGTTTGACTAATCAATGCCGGCAATTCACATTTGAGTTGCCGGCATTTTACGGCGCTTTTCATCCGGTTTATTATTTTGCTCAAAAATTTATTGTTTTCGAAATAAAATGATTGACATATGGAAAAAAAGTATATTACTATATTCTAAATTAAATATTTAGCATACTTGCCGAAAGGTAAGGACGCAAAGCTATAGGGTCTAAATAATTTTATTACATGACAGCCAGTTGCAGATAATTGATATACAAACGATATACCTGGTATTTCGTGTATGTTATGTTTTTAATGCAACGTGTCAGAACGTTGCTTTTTTATTTGTCAAAATGATTCAGGCAGTGAGGGTTTTGCCGGGGAATCTGTTGAGCAAAGAAAAAAACCGGTGGAGTGGTTCTGGCAGCAGAAAAAAATCAGAAGCTTACAACTTAATATTTAGCATACTTACCGAAAGGTAAGGGCGCAAAGCTATAGGGTCTAAATAATTTTTTACATGACAGCCAGTTGCAAAGAATCGGTGTACTTCGTTCGGAGTGTACTTTTAATGCAACGTGTCAAAACGTTGCTTTTTTATTGCAGGCAGTTCAAAGAAATCCGGCAAAGTGGCTGTCTTGTGGTTGAAGAATAATGAGGTTCAGAGATGAATGAAGTGACAATGATGCACATGGTGATTCTGGCACTCGGAGCAATTTGCGGAGTGCTCATGGAGAAAGCCGCAGTCTGTTTAATCCAAAGACGAGTGAATCTGCTCATGCCGTATCGGTTTTCTGGAAGTATCGGGAAAACGATTCTTTGGGGCATGGTCAATGCGGTAGGATGGCTGATTCTGGTTAGGATCAATGGGTTACAGTCCAATACCCTGGAATGCATGATGATGTTGTCGGTTTGCATGGTACTATCGGCAGTCGACATCAGCATTAAAAAAATCCCCAATGAACTCATTCTCATGACACTGGTCATTGGCGCTTCATTTTTGGTAACCGGTCAGCCGATCGGGAGCCTGGGGATCAATATTTTCGGATTTGTTCTTGGTTTTATTATATTCTTCTTGCCGGCGATGATAGGAAAAGGAGCCGGTTGGGGAGATGTGAAATATGCTGCTGCTGTTGGATTCTGTTTGGGAGCGTATGGAATATTAGCTGCCGTATTGATTATGACATTGTTTCTGGCGTTATATACGGTTTACATCATTCTCACAGGGAAGGGGAGCTTGAAATCAAAAATTGCTTTGGGACCATTCATGGCTTCAGGATTTGTCGCCGTACTGGTCTTGAATATCATCAACAGCAACAATTCATTGTTTGATCTGGGTGTTTTCATTAATGGGTAATAACATTACAAGGAGAAAAAGGTGATTAAAGGCATATTAATAGGCATCTGCAGTCAGGAAGATGGTCAGGGTATCGTTGAATACGTTTTTATTATTGCCGGCATAGCGTTAGCCACCATTGCCGCGATTGTGTTATTAGGCCCCACATTAGCAACATTTTTCACTGAAGTTAATACAGAATTAGCGTAAATAAAATGAGAATCAGATAAGGAGAAAGATGAAATGAAAGACATGTTCAAAGGAATAATCAGAGAAGAAGACGGTCAGGGAATGGTAGAGTATGGATTGATCATTGCCGGCATCGCACTTGCCGCAATTGCGGCCATCTGGTTACTGGGCCCCACATTATCAACAATGTTCACCAACATCAATACAAAATTAACTTAAACTTGAAAAGAGCATTCATTAAGTATAACCACCGGCATATCAGCAATGTGCGTTGAACCAATCATTTACGTTGCGGATATGCCTTTTATGGTTAATATCAAACGAAATGGAGCATTCCAAATATTTGTTAGACTAAACTTTTACTAAATAGAATGTCCGGAGCTTTTGGGTATCGGGGAGGAAAAATGTTTGCGAATATAATCAGATGGGTAAAAAAAGAAGAAGGTCAGGCAGTTGTGGAGCTGGCGATAACGCTGCCGATTCTGATTATGATTTTGTGCGCAATCATCGACTTTGGATGGCTGTTCACAAACCAGAATAGCATTGATAACTGCTCCCGGGAGGGGGCACGGTTTGCAATCGTTCATTCATCAAGCACAACCGCCATTGCCGACCACGTCCGCGCAGTTGCTCCGGATTATCTCGCTGATTCTTTGGTTATCAAAGTGACATTTACGAATTCTGCAAGTCCAAGGTTAGGAGATGTGAAGGTTGAAGTCAGCAGCGATGTCGATGTTCTGACTCCCTTAACGGGCGTATTTGTTCAGGGTGACACGATGAACTTGAAATCATCCTCCACCATGAAGGTGGAATAAGAAATGCAAAAAAAAAGGGACTATTTTAAATTAAAAGCGCTTAGCGGCAGGCAGACGGCTGGAAAAACAGACTCTTTTTTTCAACTAAAAAAGAACAGAGATGACCCGCGAAGTGTTTTTCAAGCGGTTAATCGCATCCGGCAGTGTGAGAATGGCAATGTTGTCATCCTGGTTGCCGTTTCAATGGTCGTGATCATGATTATCCTGGCTTTGGTTATTGATTTGGGGCTAGCATATCTGAGCACCAATTATCAGCAGAAAGTAGCTGATGCAGCGGTATATTCGGCCGGCCGACTGCTTCCAATCGATACGGGTGATACCACTGCGATCAATGAAATCAAAGACTCGGCCATTCACTATGCCAGTCTGAATGAGTTTGATGCTTTGCAAAGCGGTGATGTTACGCTGGGCAACGTCAAGAATGGGCAGTATACCGATATTAAGGTAACCGTGTCAAAAACAGTCGTCATGAATTTCGCCAGAGTTTTTGGGGTTGATTCGCTCAATATCAGCAGATCGGCAGTTGCGAAACTTTCACCAGTGATCAGGACGACGGGTGTTGCCCCGATCGGCGGTTCCGGTTGCACGGCTGATCACTACGAACCGTCCTGTCTCCGGATTGTCAAAGTGCCCATCTATTCGTATGGGATCGACAAAAAAACAATCGTCGTTGAGGGCTTTGCCGCCTTTCTGTTGGAATCGCAAACCAACGACGGCTATATTACCGGTACTTTCCTGAATATGGTATCTGACGGATCACCTTCCGGAGCCAACGTCGGCGAAGGTTCAGAAGCGGATTTTGGTTTATACAATTTATTATTATCGGAATGATAGAATCAGTCAAACATCGCATGATTTCAGACGATGATTTGATGATGCTGAAAAATGGAGAATTCAATGAAAAAACTTATTCTTATTGCCTTAGCGGTTGCGATTATTACTGGTTTTGCGGTTTTTCAATTTGCTTCTTCGCTGCAAAACGGATCGAATCAAAAAACGCAGCCAGTGGTTGTTGCAACAAAAACGATTCCAAAAGGTACAACAATATTACCGGAAATGGTTTTGGTAAAACAGCTGCCGGTCGATGCGGTTCATCCGTTGTCAATTGGCAACGTCGAGGATGTTGCTGGTCGCATCACGAAAGAAACGATTGAAGCTGATGAACAAGTGCTGACAAGCCGATTAAGTGATGTGAATCAGGAGAATAACAGTTTGTCATATGCAATTCCTACAAATTATCGGGCCGTGACGATTCAGACTGATGAAGTAGTTGGGGTAGCTGGCTATTTGACAAAAGGTGATCATGTCGATGTTGTGTCGACATCCATATCCGGGGTGACGCAGTTTGTAGTGGAAAATGTTGAGATTCTGGAGATCGGATCGACAGCAACCAATAAAAATGGCGAAGATTATACTTCGGTTACCATTGCTGTGCCGGTAGGAGATGTGACGAAATTGAGTTATTCATTGGTTTCTGACGTTGACACGGGGCTTTATCGTCTTGTTTTACGTTCACCAGTTGACAATGGAATTGCAGGCCCTGTGACTTATACACCTTAGTGTTGCGAATAAATAGACGTGTGATAATCGCGGCTTTTCAAATGAAATGAGGGATGGTTGTGGAAAAAATCAAGGTAATGATTATCGGCAATAACGATAATCGAATATATGAAATAAAAAGCCTGCTGCGAACCGACAGAATCGCGTTTGTCGGCTTTTCGAAGCAAGATAAAATAGCGCTTGAAAAGGCCGTTGGATTGAAACCCAATGTCATTCTGTTGCAGTGTGATGATGACTATCGTGATGCCATCGATTTAGCAAAAAAAATCTATATGAAAATGCCGGGCTGTGCCGTCATCTTTCTGTGCGATTATTTTGATGGATCGATGATTGAAGAAGTGATGCTGGCCGGTGTGCGCAAAGTTTTACAACTTCCCATTGACGTAAAGATATTAATGGAAAATATCGAAATCGCTTATAATATTGAAAAATCACGGCTGGAAAATGCTGATTTAACGACTGCCAATATGCAGTCCCGGATCATCACGGTTTTCGGCGCCAAGGGCGGTATCGGAAAAACGACGATAGCCGTAAACCTGGCTGTTCTGCTTGCTAAAATGGGGAAAAAGGTCGCCATCATCGATGCGGACCTGCAGTTTGGTGATGTGAATGTATATTTTGACATCGATCCCAAGGATACAATCGCCGAACTGTCCCAGGGAAAAGACTCGGGAAATATCGATGCAATCAAACGCATCATGGCGCTGCACTTTTCCGGCGTCAGCGTCGTGTGCGCCCCCAAAAGCCCTGAATATGCCGAGTACGTCACTGCCACTATCGTTGAAACGATGATCAACACGATGCGACCGTATTACGATTATGTTTTAGTTGATACCGCACCGCAGTTTAATGATGTGACCATGGCCGCCATTGAGAATGCCAATCTGGTGCTGCTGGTTGCCGCTCCCGATATATCAACGTTGCGGAATACCAAAATAAGCCTGAATATTCTTGAATCGCTGCAGCAGCGGGAGAAGACGGAAATCATTGTCAATCGATTGACCAAGGGGATGATCAGCATCAAAGATATGCAGCGGGTGCTTGGCGTGCAGGTGAAAAATACCATCGCTTTGGATTTTAAAATCGCTGCGAACTGTCACAACAAGGGACTTCCGATTGTACTGGATTCGCCGAAATCCGAGATTGGAAAAGATCTGGTCAAACTGGCCAAAAATGTCGTGAGCATGATTGATGATAATGTATAATTTAGAAAAGAAATAGATGAGGTAAAACGATGGGACTACTGGAAAAGATGGAGCAGCAGCGACAGGGTCAAAAAGAGAAAGTTCCGGATGAAGGGAAAAGGGACAGTCACTACGTTGATATTCACGAAGATTTAAAAAATCGGGTTCATCAGGAAGTCATCAATGAAATAAATGACAGCAAGATCGAATCAGTCGGTCGGGACAACACGGTAGAAATTCTGAAAATTCTGGAAGACGTCATGGCGGTTGAAGCGGAACACATCAATAATCGCGACCGAACAAAAATGACGGAAGAATTGCTCAACGAGATTATCGGCTATGGTCCGCTGGAAAAACTCCTCAGCGATCCGGATATCACAGAGATCATGGTTAACGGTTATGATCGTATTTATATAGAAAAAAAGGGAAAAATTCAGTTGTCGGGCGTTGTTTTCAGAGATGATCAGCATGTCATGAATGTCATTGACCGGATTGTATCATCAGTCGGTCGACATATTGATGAATCAAGCCCGATGGTGGATGCGCGACTGCAGGATGGATCCCGAGTGAATGTGGTCATTCCACCGCTTTCGCTGGTTGGGCCCGTCATCACCATTCGTAAGTTCTCAAAAACACCGATTACCGTGGAACAGCTGATGGAGTTTGGCTCCATTTCAAAAAAAATGGTGGCTTTTTTGGAAGCGTGTGTCAAAGGGAAACTCAATATTATCGTTTCCGGAGGAACCGGCAGCGGAAAAACCACGATGCTCAATGTGCTGTCCAGTTTTATTCCCAACAATGAGCGCATTATTACAATCGAAGATTCGGCAGAACTTCAGCTGCTGCAGGACCATGTCATCACGTTGGAGAGCCGGCCGGCCAATCTCGAAGGCAGAGGCAAAGTTTCGATCCGGGAGCTGGTTGTCAACGCGCTGAGAATGAGACCGGACCGAATTATTGTCGGTGAGGTTCGTTCAGCAGAAACCATTGATATGCTTCAAGCCATGAACACCGGGCATGATGGTTCACTGACAACCATTCATGCCAATACGCCGCGTGACTCCATGTCGAGAATCGAAACGATGGTGCTGATGTCCGGCATGGATTTGCCGCTTCGGGCAATCAGGGATCAGACCACTTCGGCCATTGATATCATTATCCAGCAATCGCGGCTGCGGGATGGAACCCGAAAAGTGGTCAACATTACCGAAGTCAATGGCCTGGAAGGCGAAGTCGTTGTCATGCAGGATATTTTCAACTATGAAATGACCGGGCAACTGGACAGTGACGGAAAATTCAAAGGCCGGTTCCGGAGCCTCGGTATCAAACCACGGTGTCTGGATAAAATTATGCATAATGGTGTCAAAGTCAATGACGACTGGTTTATTGAATAAACCGGATGCGGAAAGGGATCATCAACTAGGTAAAAAAAATGAATGCATTTTCCATCGCTTTAATTGTCGCGGCCGGTGTTTTTGTTCTCGTGCTGACACTGTTGTCTTTTCTGTTTAGGGAAAAGCGCCACATGCAAAACAGAATTGACAAAATAACGGATCTGCATAAAGTGGATCTGCTGGCTCAAATAAAACAAAAAAGAAAACGCAACGGCGTGGATGATTCAAAGATCAAAATGCTGAAGAAACTCGAAAATGACTTATCCATGTCGGGAATTCTAATGAGACCGTCTGAGTTCCTGATGATCTGGGTTGTGATGGCGTTTGTGCCGTCAATCCTGCTGATCCTCTTAAGTCACAATCTTATTCTGGCACTGATTGCATTACTGATCGGTGTTTTTATTCCACCCTTTTATGTGCATAAAAAACAAGTCAAGCGGGTTGAACTATTTGAACAGCAGCTGGTGGATGCCATCAGCATCATGAGCAGCTGTTTAAAAGCGGGATTGACATTTCAGCAGGCACTTGTCAGCATTTCAACAGAAATGCCGGAACCGATATCGGGTGAATTTGGACGCGTCGTAAAGGAACTGAAGCTGGGCAGCTCAATTGAGACCTCGCTGACAAAACTCTCGGAAAAAATAAACAGTCAGAATTTTATGATGATCGTGTCGGCAATTTTGATTCAGCGTCAAACCGGTGGCAATCTATCCGAAATCTTAACCAATATTTCCGGAACCATCAAGGAACGGTTTAAAATAAAAAATGAAATCAAGGTACTGACTGCGACGGGAAGAACATCAGGGATGGTGGTTGGTCTGATGCCGATTTTTATTATCCTGATATTTTTGCTGTTCAACCCAAGCTACGTGACCATTTTCTTTGAGTCGAATCTTGGCATCATGATGCTGGTGGTTGCGGTGGCGATGGAAGCCATTGGCTACCTGGTGATTCGAAAAATTGTTGATATAAAGTTTTAAATCAAAGTTGATGAAAAGAGGTCAGGATGATGATACTATTAACAATAAGCGGATCTTTGCTTGCGTTTGTGCTGACGATGATTCTTTTTTACAGTAAAGGAAAGACCATTGATACCAAAAGCAGACGGCTTGACTTGATCCGGAAAAGAAACCGGCCGGCGCTGGATGATGAGTTTGAGAAACCGTTTTTTCAAAGGGTCATCCTGCCATTGTACAATTCAATCATTAAGCGTTTGTCTGGTCTTTTTCCAAAGAAAAAAGGAAACAATACGCAGAAGATTGAGACAAATCTGCGGCTGGCGGGTTTGCATCTCGCCGTCAATGAATACAATGCGGCAAGACTGGTTTTTTCAGGAGTCGTTGTATTGGCGACAATTATATTGATGGCCTTCGTGAGATTGGGATTGGCTCTTGAGGCTTTGATCGTGTTGTTAAGTGTTCTGTTTTCACTAATCATACCGACGTTATTTCTTAAGCTGAAAATCACCAAGCGACAGGGCGCGATCGCCAATGAGATGCCGGATGTGATGGATCTTTTGTGTGTATCGATGGAAGCGGGACTGGGGTTTGATGCCGCAATGGTGAAAATAGGTGAACGCTTAAGCGGTGTGCTGGTAGCCGAGCTGAATATTGCGCAAACCGAGATTAACTATGGAAAACCGCGACGGGAGGCACTCAAAAGCCTCGCGGAGAGAAATTCGGTTGAAGAATTGAAGACCTTTGTGGGTTCGATTATTCAGGCAGAGCAACTGGGGATTCCCATCAATCAGGTGCTGAAAGCTCAGGCCGAAGAACTGCGGATCAAGAGAAGACAAAGAGCGGAAGAAAAAGCAATGAAGGCGCCGGTAAAGATGATGATTCCGCTGGTCGTTTTTGTGCTACCCGTTCTATTTATTGTGTTATTGGGCCCGACCATCTTGCAGGTGATTGATCAATTCGGAGGCATTTAGACATGGAAATTTATCAGGCAATTCGCGACGATATCGTGCTTTTTACAAAGGTGAAGCTGGCGAATGATTTTTTTACCAGACTGGTTGGACTTTTAAAAACAAAATCACTGGATTCGCAACAAGGTCTGTTGCTCAAAAAATGCCGGCAAGTGCATACTTTTGGAATGAAGTTTAACATCGATGTCGTTTTTTTATCGCGTGAAGGCGAAATACTGGATCTGGAAAAAAACATGGTCCCTGGCCGGATCAGCCGTCACGTCAAAGAAGCATACTGGGTCCTTGAACTTGAATCCGGGGCGGTGGCCAGACAGAAGCTGGAAACACATCAAAAAATCACGTTTACAAAGGCAAATGCAGCTATAGGAGGAAAATGAAATGTCCAAAAAAACAGATCAGATGACACTAAATCAACTAAGGGACGAAGCTCAGGAAAAGCATACTGAAGTTCCATTCAAAAAGAAATTTCTGGGAGGGTATAACGCGAAGCAGGTATCGGAATATATTGAAAACCTGACGGAAAATTTGCAAAATGCGGAGGAGTCGTTTAATAATCGATTGGATGAATATGCTTCCATGACAATCATGTTGAAACAGGAACGAGACCAGTATGGGGAAATGTTCAACAGCTGCAAAGATTCAAAAGTTGAACTGGAAGCTCAAATTGACAGCTTGACAAAAGAAAACCAAGAATTGAAACAAGAAGCAAATATTTATCAGGAAAAAAATCACCTGTACGATGAGATCGCCGTTCAAAATCTGCAATTGAAAAGTGAACTAAATGAAAACAGAAATTACGAACAGGAATGCGAGAATCTGAAGGAGCAGCTTGATCAGGTGAAATTAATGGTTAAGGATCTTAGTTGCGAGCTTGAAAACTATTCAAAATCCGAGTTGTCGGAAGCGGAATATGAGAACTTACTGGCGGAAAAAGAGGCGTTAAAAATGCAGGCTGAAGCAGCAGCTGGTGAAAGAAATACCCTGATAGCTGAAAACGAGCGGTTAAAAGAACAGGTTGAAACAGTGGCCAGGGAAAGAAACATCCTGCTGGCTGAAAAAGAACAGTTGCAGGAACAGTATGAAGCTTCACCGGAAAGAAGTGGGCTGCGCTCTGAAAATAAAGTCCTGAAGGAACAGTATGAGGAAATTGTCAGAGAAAAAAGTACCCTGTTGGCCGAAAACAGTGTTTTAACGGAACAAAACAGAAGACTGTCGAATGATTTGCGGGAATTCAATCAAAAGAACGAAGAATTAATGGATATCACCACAAAAATAAAATTGAATACCCAGAAAATAATTGCCGAATTTGAGTCCCGGGCTTACGAATACTCACAAAAACGCCAAAGAAACATCGATAAGATTTCTGAAAGCATCAAGAGGACCTTGGATATTTTAAAGTATGAAAAAGAAGACGTCAGCTTGCTGATTGGCAGAACGTTTGAAAACACTAATCGGCTTGATGATGAAGATCACGGGGATAAAGAAGCTGATTACAATAAAGAGGACGCCGTAATTAATGAACAAGAGCAAAAGCCTGAAGATGAGATTTTAAATATAATCTAGATGCTTCAGAACGCGTCTGTGATCATGGCTCCTGCAAGCAAATAAAAATGACGTAATGGCAACTATATTTCTGGAAATATACTCTTCTGCTTGATTAGTTGATGAATCTGTATTAATATGTTATCGACACTAAAAAAAGGAGTAGAGGGAATGAACTTTGAAATAGTAACAGATTCATCCGCCAATTTACCGGACGAACTGATTGAAAAATATGATTTGCACATTTTGTCTCTTTTATACCGTATTGGCGATACTGAATATGAAAGTTATATCAGCGGCAAAAAAACTGATCTGACGGAATTTTATACCAAAATGCGCAATAAGGAAGTGATTACAACCTCCTGCATGAGTTCTGGTTCCTGTCGCACCGTATTTGAAGCGATCCTTAAAAAAGGTCAAGACCTGCTCTATATCGGTTTTTCGTCAGCACTGAGTGCAACCTATCAGACCGGGTGTCAGGCTTTGGAAGAATTGAAGCTCGAATATCCGGACCGAAAAATTTTATCGGTTGATACACTTGGCGCTTCGTTGGGGCAGGGCTTATTGGTAACCCATGCAGCAAGACTGCGTGAACAGGGAAATTCCATCGAGTTTGTATATGACTGGCTGATGGAGAACAGATTGCACCTATGCCACTGGTTTACCGTCGATGATCTGTTTTTTTTGATGCGTGGTGGTAGAGTTTCGGCATCAAGCGCGCTGGTCGGAACGGTTCTCAGCATCAAGCCGGTGATGCATATGGATAATGGCGGCTATCTTATTCCGGTTTCAAAAGTGCGCGGAAGAAAAAATTCACTGCGTGCTTTGCTCGAACAAATGGAGAAAACGGCGATTCATCCCGAAAACCAGACCGTTTATATTTCGCATGGCGATTGTCTGGATGATGCGAATTATCTAGCCGACAAGATCCGCGAAAAATTCGGGACTCAGGATATTCTGATTCACCTGATTGAACCGGTGATTGGAGCACACTGTGGCCCCGGTACCGTCGCTCTGTTTTTTCTGGGAACAGAAAGATAGATGACAATAGAAATTGGATATAATAATTAAAAATCCGGAGATTTCAAGTTAGAGTTGAGAATTGAGGAGGTCTATTATGTTTAATAAAATGGCAATTGTTTCTGAAATATCGACCGCTTTTCCTGAAATGATCAAGCGCATTGGCGGTTTGAAAGCACTGGGAACGAAAGAATGCCTGCTGGTGCAGTGCTTTAACCCCAAGGAAGTGGATGCCGGGATTTCGAAGTATTTGGATTTGATATCAATGTTTGAGGAAAATCTGAAAAAACAAAAGCAGATCCTGACCGCACAGGGGTTCGAAGTTAAAACACGCATTATTTCCGGCACCCAGAAAAATGCAATCAACAGGATTGCAGTTGAGGAAGACTGTTCGGTAATCGTCATCAATTTCGAAAAACGCACGATGATGGGGGCACTGTTTTTTAATGGGGTTGCCAATAACATTGTCAATCACTCCAGTATCCCGGTCCTCCTGATCCGTGAGAACCGCAAATACGAAGATTTGCCGGCCCCAAAAGAACTGATCAATCACGTTCTTTTTTCAACGGACTTTTCAGAAAATGCGGACATCGCATTCCAGTATGTAAAAGAAATGGCCGGCTGCGGTGTTGCAAAAGTAACGCTTGTTCATGTCCAGGATCAGTCAAAAATTGAGCCCTATCTTTCGAGTCGACTATTGGAATTCAACAAAATTGATAAAGAGCGACTTGAAAAAATAAAAAATGAATTACTGACACTGGGCGACATCGAAGTGGATGTGCAAATCCCGTTTGGCGTGCCAACATCAGAGATTTTGAAAATTATCAATGAACAGAATATTTCACTCGTCGTGATGGGGACCCAGGGACGGGGCTTTGTCCGGGAAGTATTTGTGGGGAGTGTGAGTCACAATATTGCCAGAAATGCGCCGACTTCTGTTTTGCTGATCCCCGGAAATCGGGATTGATTATTTCTGAAACTTGATGTTTTGCGCATCAAGTTTTTTTGATGCGATAAAATATTCATAAAGTACCGGAATTGTGATAATATAGATATAAACGTTTTCAAGATGGGAGACTGAGAGATGGAAGAGACACTTTACTGGATCTGGTTTTTGGGGTTGGAAAAAATTTCGGTCAAACAAAAAAACCTGCTGTTGGACCGATTTGGTTCACCCCAATGTATTTATCCGATGAGCGGTGAATCACTGAAAAATACAAGCATTCTCAGAAAAGAAAATCTCGACTATTTTGAACAGTCCAAATCATTGGAAAAAGCGCATCGTTCGATGGACTATATTAAGGATAATGATATTCATCTGATGACCCGGGAAGATCCGCTCTTTCCCGAGGCGTTGCGAAATATTTATATGCCGCCGGTCGGCCTCTTTGCTAAAGGTGATTTAGCGCTGTTGAAAGATTCGATAAAAATAGGCATTGTCGGATCCCGCAATCCAACGGTGCTGGGCAAAAAATATGCCCAGACATTCGCGAGTGCATTATCGTCGGTTGGGATGACGGTTGTCAGCGGCCTGGCCGCCGGGATCGATGGACAGAGCCACTGGGGAAGTGTTGAGGAAATCGGTGGTACCATTGGCGTATTGGGAACGGGAATTGACATTTGCTATCCCCGGTCGAATCAGAAATTATTTGATCGAATGGCTGAGAGAGCCTTGATTCTATCGGAGTTCGCGCTGGGTGCGAAGCCACTGCCGTATCACTTTCCACAACGGAACCGAATCATCAGCGGCTTATCCCAGGGAGTTCTTGTCATTGAAGCTCGAAAAAAAAGTGGCTCATTAATCACCGTCAATCATGCTCTGGAGCAAGGCAAGAATGTCTATGTGATACCGGGGGCGATCAGTGAATCGCAGTGGGCTGGCGGAAATCAGTTATTAAAGGAAGGTGCCAAGCTGGTGACCGTGCCCGAGGATATTCTGGAGGATTATATCGTGATCGATCAGCGCTCAAAAAAAGACCACGCCATTCAAACAGACGAAAGAATTCTGGAAAGTCCGGATGAACAACGTCTGTATACGCTGATAAAAAAAGGCTACCGGACCATTGATGAGCTCGTGGTCCAGTCGGAATTACCGGTCAATACCGTCAACAGTCTGCTGACGATGATGGAAATTGCCGAAATTATCGAAGTAAAATATGGAAATATCGTTTTAGTTTAAGATACATCGGGTATATTTTAAGACATTCATTTGTATTTAGCGTTCATTTTTGCTATAATGTGCCTGTTTACGTTAAAAAATCAATAAAAATCAAGATAGAGATATAGAAAAAGGAGGTATTCAATGGGGAAAACGTTAGTGATTGTCGAATCACCGGCTAAGGCTAAAACAATTAAGAAATACCTGCCAAAAGGCTTTGAAGTTGAAGCAACTATGGGACATGTGATCGATCTTCCCAAGAGTCGCATTGGTATTAATATAGAAGAGAATTTTGAACCGGAATACATAAAAATAAGAGGTAAAGCGCAGCTGCTGAAAAAACTCAAAACGGCTGCCAATAAAGCGGACCAGGTCTATCTGGCAACTGACCCTGACCGCGAGGGCGAAGCGATCTCCTGGCATATGGCCAATTTTCTGGAGATCGATTTAGAGACAAAATGCCGCATCGAATTTCATGAAATTACCAAAAAAGCTGTGAATGCAGCGATCGACAATAAACGAAACATTGATATTGACTTGGTTAACGCGCAGCAGGCCCGTCGTATTCTTGATCGGTTGGTTGGGTATTCGCTGAGTCCTTTTTTATGGAAAAAAGTAAAAAAAGGATTGAGCGGTGGCCGGGTTCAGTCCGTCGTCACCCGGATCATTGTCGATCGCGAAGAAGAGATCGCTGCTTTTGTTCCAGAAGAATACTGGAATCTTGATTTGCTGCTGAAAAAGGAAGACGACGAAAAGCAATTCATTTCGAAATTTTATTCCGAAGATGGCAAAAAGAAGACCATTGCCAACGTCGAAGAGGCGGTGCGATTAGAGCAGATTGTGTCGGAAAATGCAATTGTTGTCGACAACGTAAAAAAACGGACGCGAAAACAGAAACCGGCGCTCCCTTTCACCACCAGTACCCTGCAGCAGGAAGCCTACAAGACCCTGGGGTTTACAACTCAGCGGACCATGCGCCTGGCGCAGCAGCTTTACGAAGGTGTTGAAATAAAGGGCAGCGGTTTGACCGGTCTGATCACCTATCTTCGAACCGACTCCACGCGGATTGCGGATGAAGCGGTTGCCGAGAGCAAGGAATACATCGCCCAGCATTTTGGCGATAAATATCTGGGAACCGAGAAGAAGACAAGCAAGAAGAAGAATGTCCAGGATGCCCATGAGGCGATCCGGCCGTCATCGATCATGATCACTCCGGATATTGCCAGAGAATCGCTGGAAAAGGATCAGCATAAATTATACAAACTGATTTGGGAAAGACTGATCTGCAGTCAGATGGCCGATGCGGAGTATTATGTGACCGATGTGGATGTCGCCTGCGGCAACCTGATTTTTAAAACCAAAGGTGAAACCCAGAAATTCGATGGCTTCACCAGAGTCGGCAAAAACAGCGGTAAAGATAATGACAGCATCCTGCCGGAGCTGGCCGTTGGCGATCCGTTGATCCGTTTAAAAACGACCAAAGACCAGAAATTCACCAAGCCGCCGGCGCGTTATACCGAAGCATCGTTGGTCAAAATTCTGGAAGAAAAAGGGATTGGCCGACCCAGTACCTATGCGCCAACCATTGCCACCATTAAAAACCGTGATTATGTTGAAGTGGAGGATAAGCACTTCAAACCAACGGAGTTGGGGGTGACCGTGACCAAGCTGATGAAAGAATATTTCAAGGATGTTGTCAACATTTCGTTTACGGCCGAAATGGAGGACCGTCTGGACTCGGTTGCGGAAGGTAAAAACAACTGGAAAGATATTTTAAAGAATTTTTACACTGGATTCGAAAAAGATCTTTCCAATGCGCAGGAAAAGGCGGAGTCGGTCATCATCGCGGATCCTGAATCAGACGAAGATTGTGAACTGTGCGGTCGCCGGATGGTGATCAAAAAAGGAAAATATGGAAAATTCCTGGCCTGTCCCGGCTTTCCCGAATGCAAGAATACCAAACCCTATTTTGAAAAGACCGGTGGAATTTGCTCGATCTGCGGCGGTGATATCGTCAAAAGAATGTCTAAAACCGGCAGAACGTTTTACTCCTGCAGTAATTACCCGGATTGCGACTATATGAACTGGGATCTGCCGATTCCGGAAAAATGTCCACAATGCGGATCGACACTGTTTCAAAAAGGACTGGGCAAACGCAAGAAAATCTACTGCGATAAGCAGGATTGCGGATACATCGCCCCGGCCGGGGAATAATAAATCAATGAAAGAAAGCGAGATATAAAATGTTTCATGCAACGACAATAGTTGGAATACGTCATAATGGCGAGGTTGCCATCGCGGGAGACGGTCAGGTTACCATGGGTGAAAATATCATTATGAAAAACACCGCCACAAAGATCCGCAAAATTTATCACGATGAAATTCTGGTTGGCTTTGCCGGCTCGGTTGCTGACGCCTTCACTTTATGCGAGAAATTCGAGCAGATGGTGGAGCGATACAATGGGAATTTGCGACGTGCAGCGATTGAACTGGCTAAGGAATGGCGCTCGGATAAGGTGCTGCGAAAGCTTGAGGCCCTGCTGATCGTCATGGATAAAACCGAAACGCTGGTCTTGTCAGGGACTGGTGAAGTCATTGAACCGGATGACGATGTTGCTGCAATCGGTTCAGGCGGTTCCTATGCGCTTTCAGCGGCCCGGGCGTTAAAAAAACACTCAAGTCTCAGCGCCCGGGAAATGGCTTTCGAGTCACTGAAAATTGCATCTGAAATCTGCGTTTTCACGAATAATAATATTTCTGTAGAAGTATTATAGAAATGGAAGAATAAGTGATGAAAGAATTAACACCAAAAAAAATAGTCGCTGAACTGAATCGTTACATTATCGGACAGGGCGCAGCCAAAAAAGCCGTGGCGGTGGCGCTACGAAACCGCTACCGAAGAACGCTGCTGCCACCGGAATTGATCGATGAGTTTACCCCCAAGAATATTATTTTAGTGGGGCCTACCGGCGTGGGAAAAACGGAAATTGCCCGACGCATGGCAAAGCTCATCAAAGCGCCGTTTATCAAGGTGGAGGCAACCAAGTTTACGGAAGTCGGTTATGTTGGTAGAGACGTCGAATCGATGATCCGGGATCTGGTGAGCACCTCGATCCGCAATGTGCAACAGGAAAAAATGAAAGAAGTCTATTCAGAAGCCGAACAGAATGTCAACAAGATCATTCTCGATATTCTGGTGCCATCCAAAAAAATAAAAGAGACGCTGAAAACGCCCTTTGATTTGTTCATGAAACCGAGCCAGCCAGCCGCACCCGTACAAGCTGAGCTGGCGGGTGATGCCGAAAAAGAACAGACCCGAAAAGAAAAAAGAGAATCTCTCGCCAAAGAACTTGCGGAAGGCCGATTGGAGGACCAAATCATTGAAATTGAAGTCGATGACGATGGCTCAAAAACAATCGGGATCATGCAGGGGATGAACAACGACAGTATGTCGTTTAATATGGGCGATATTTTCGGTGACATGCTGCCGCAAAAAAAGAAAAAGAAAACGGTGCCGATTAAAGAAGCACGAAAAATCCTGATCAACCAGGAAGCGCAGAAGCTGATCGATATGGATCAGGTTCAGGAAATCGGCGTCAAGGAAGCGGAGCAGAACGGCATCATTTTTATTGACGAAATCGATAAAATAATCGGCAATGGCAGCAACCACGGACCGGATGTATCACGAGAAGGTGTCCAGCGGGATATCTTGCCAATTGTCGAAGGCAGCACCGTCAACACCAAATATGGCCCGGTTAAAACCGATTATATGCTCTTTATTGGCGCTGGGGCTTTTCATGTGTCCAAGATATCAGATATGATTCCGGAACTGCAGGGACGCTTCCCGATTAATGTTTCGCTGGATAGCCTGACCGAAGAAGACTTTATTGAAATCCTGATGAATACTGAAAATTCAGCCATCAAGCAGTATCAGGAGCTGATCCGCACGGAAGACGTTAATCTGATCATTGAAGAGGATGCGATCCGGCATATTGCAAAGATTGCCTTTCTGCAGAATGAAGAAGAGGAAAACATCGGCGCCAGACGCCTTCATACCGTCATGGAAAAGCTGCTGGAAGAAATCTCTTTTTATGCATCCGATTATGAACAGGAAGATTTTGTAATCAACAAAGATTATGTCGAGCGAATTTTCAATATCGCCGAAAAACGGGAAAATTATCAGAAGTATTTACTTTAAATTATTTGTTTTAATATTTAAGATAAATGAAAAAACTTGCATAAAGAGTTTGAATGTGCTATTATAAGCAAGTATGTATTACACACATTCCCCGAGAGACATCAGGTGCCTGTTTTCAGGTCGATGATCTTAATTGACGGGAATGGAGGAAAAACCAAGGAGGAATAAGATTATGGCATGTGTTTCGATGAAACAGTTATTGGAAGCAGGGGTGCATTTTGGACACCAGACAAGAAGATGGAATCCAAAAATGGCACCATACATTTTCACAGAAAGAAACGGAATTTACATCATTGATTTGCAGCAAACGGTAAAAAGAATTGAGAAAGCATATAATTTCGTCAAGGAATTATCGGCTAACGGCGAAGAGATTCTTTTCGTTGGAACAAAGAAACAAGCTCAAACCAGTATCGAAAGAGAAGCAAAACGTAGTGGTAGCTACTGTGTAAATCACCGTTGGTTAGGTGGAACTTTAACAAACTTCCAGACAATCAGCAAACGAATTGATCGTTTAAATGAATTGGAACAGATGGAAGAAGATGGCACATTTGATCTTCTGCCTAAAAAAGAAGTTATTAAATTAAAACGCGATAGAGAAAAATTGCAGAAATTCCTGGGCGGCATCAAAGACATGAAGGGTGTACCAGGCGCGATTTTTGTTATTGATACAAAGAAAGAAAGAATTGCAATCGCCGAAGCAAAAAAATTAGGGATTCCCATTATCGGAATCGTTGATACCAACTGCGACCCAGACGAAATAGATTATATCATTCCAGGTAACGATGATGCGATCCGTGCAGTTGCCCTGATCTTGTCTGTTGTTTCAGATGCGATCATCGAAGGCCGTCAGGGAGAACAAATCGAAGAAGAAATTGAAGTTGCACCAGTTGTAGCTGAAGAAGTTGAAGTAAAAGCTGAAGTTGTTGTTGAAACAGCCCCAGTTGCTGAAACAGCAACAGTTACCGAAGCCGCAACTGTTACTGAAGCAGAATAATTTTAATTAAAGACTTACCAGGAGGATAAACGTGGACGCAAAATTAGTAAAAGAATTAAGAGCCAAAAGTGGCGCCGGTATGATGGACTGCAAGAAAGCGCTAGTGGAAACTGATGGAAACATTGAAGAAGCTATGGTTTTGTTGAGAGAAAAAGGACTGGCAGCAACCAACAAAAAGTCAGGACGGATTGCAGCTGAAGGCATCGTTGAATCATATATACATATGGGCGGAAAAATCGGTGTTTTGGTTGAAGTAAACTGTGAAACAGACTTTGTTGCGAAAAACGAAGGATTTAAAAGCTTCGTAAAAGATGTTGCAATGCATATTGCAGCCAGCAATCCTTTGTATGTAACAAAAGAAGAAGTACCAGCTGAAGAAATTGAAAAAGAAAAAGAAATTCTTCGCGTACAAGCTTTGAATGAAGGAAAACCTGAAAAAATCATTGAAAAAATGGTTGAAGGACGGATCAGCAAGTTCTATAAAGAAATTTGCCTGTTAGAGCAACCTTTTGTGAAGAATCCGGATATGACCATTGAGGATTTGGTAAAAGAACAAATCATGAGCATTGGCGAGAACGTAAAAATCAGACGATTTGCTCGTTTCCAAATGGGCGAAGGTCTTGAGAAAAAGGAAGAAAACTTTGCAGAGGAAGTTGCAAAACAAATTAAAGCATAAACTCTTAAAAGAACACATTCGTGTTCTTTTTTTACAGTTGATGGCGTTGTGAATTTAAGATAATTACGATATAATGAACGAAAAGGAAAGGGGGAATTTTTTTGGAACCAAAATACAAACGTGTAATCATAAAATTAAGTGGGGAAGCATTGGCCGGCAATGCCGGTCACGGAATCGATACACCAACGATTGAAACCATCTGTCGACAGATCAAAGAAGTGTTTGAATTAGGCGTAGAGATTGCCATTGTCGTCGGTGGCGGCAATTTTTGGCGAGGCCGCAGTGGAGAAGGCATGGATAAATCAACGGCGGATTATATGGGAATGCTGGCAACCTGTATCAATGCCCTCGGACTCCAGGACGTGCTCGAAGAGATGGGCGTTCCGGTCCGTGTTCAAACCGCCATTGAAATGAAACAAATTGCGGAACCATATATTCGACGAAAAGCAATTCGACATCTCGAAAAAAGAAGAATTGTCATCTTTGCTGCAGGTACCGGGAATCCCTTTTTTACAACGGATACAACGGCTGCGTTAAGAGCAGCGGAAATTGATGCCGAAATTATTTTACTGGCAAAAAGCATTGATGCGGTGTACGATTCAGATCCGCTAATCAATCCGAATGCAAAAAGATATACCGAATTATCATACATTGATGTCCTGAACAAAGGCCTTAAAGTCATGGATTCAACGGCAACATCATTGTGTATGGACAATCACATTCCCATTCTCGTGTTTGGTTTAAACGAACCGGAAAATATTTTGCGCGCCGTTATGGGCGAAAAAATTGGAACAATAGTTCAGGAGGTGTAGAAGATGGTAAATGAGATCAAAGCAACCACAAATGAAAAGATGGAAAAAGCGCTGAAGAGTTTAAATGAAAGTCTGGGCAGCTTAAGAGCTGGTCGGGCAAATCCCCGGATACTCGATAAAGTGATGGTTGATTACTACGGCTCGCCGACTGGATTAAACCAGCTTGCCAATATCAGCACGCCAGAAGCGAGAATGATTGTCGTTCAGCCCTATGATGCAACGGCAATAGCGGCCATCGAAAAAGGAATCATCAAATCGGATCTGGGCTTTAACCCTTCCAACGATGGAAAAATCATTCGCCTGCTGATTCCTCAGCTGACGGAAGAACGTCGAAAAGACCTGGTAAAACTGGTTAAAAAATATGGCGAGGAATGTAAAGTGGCAATCCGTAATATCCGCCGACATGCCATTCAGGATTTAAAAGACAGCCAAAAGGAAGGGCTGATCACCGAAGATGATTTAAAACAGGGTGAGAAGGAAATCCAGAGAGTAACGGATGACGAGATTAAAAACGTTGAACGGATTCTAAAAGACAAAGAAACTGAAATTTTAGAAGTTTAATTGTTTTTTCGAAAGATGAATTTTTTAATTGTTTATTCAATTAAATAGTATTTCATTAAGAGTGGGGCGACCCACTCTTAACTATTTTTTAAAGGCAAGCGGCTGACTGCTGTTAGAGACGCAGTGAAAACCGCCAGACGCCTGATTATTACAAAAAGGATTAAAAATGAAAAAAAAATCTAAAGAAGTATTTTTAGAAGAAATGATTGCTCCGGTTGTGGAAGCAACTGGCTATGAACTGACCGATCTTACCTTTGAAAAAGGGGGCAAGGACTGGTACCTGGTTCTCTATATTGATTCAGCAGCAGGCATTTCACTGGATGATTGCGAAAATGTCAGCCGGAAAGTCAGTGAATTTCTGGATGGAAAAGATCCGATTGAACAGAGTTATATTTTAGAAGTCTCTTCACCGGGAGTGGATCGCCCGTTAAAAAAAGACCGCCAT
Source organism: Acetobacterium fimetarium (assembly GCF_014284475.1). GTDB lineage: Bacteria > Bacillota > Clostridia > Eubacteriales > Eubacteriaceae > Acetobacterium > Acetobacterium fimetarium. The sequence continues at coordinate 97,621 of NZ_WJBC01000009.1, forward strand.
TTCCAGCAGTGCATCGACCAAAAAATAGCCATTCATCTTTTTGCACCGCTGAATGGAAAAAAAGATTTCCAGGGGATATTAAAGGCATACAGTCCTGAAACGCTTTCGCTGGAAATTGAAACGGGCGAAGTGCTGGAACTGGAAATGAGTAAAATTGCAAAAGCAAATCGAGTGGATGAGTTGAATTTCAAACCTCAACCAACTGCTGAATAAGACGGAAGGCGGAAAAAATATGAATGCGGAGTTTATAAGAGCTCTAGATGTAATTCAAGAAGAGAAATCGATTGATAAAGAAGAATTGATTCAATCCATTGAAGCTGCAATCTCAACGGCTTATAAAAAAAATTATGGTAATGCGCACAACGTGGAAATCACCATCGATCGCGTGAACGGTGATATTCAGGTGTTCGCATTGAAAGAAATAGTTGAAGTGCCAGAGAATGATCAGAATCAGATTTCACTGGATAAAGCGAGAGAGATCGATATCAACTATAATATCGGCGATATCTTCCGCAAAGAGGTGCGACCGCGAGATTTCGGCAGAATTGCTGCCCAAAATGCCAAACAGTTAATCATCCAGCGCATCAAAGAAGCCGAACGAAATGTCATCTACAACGATTATCTTGAACGGCAGGATGAAGTGCTGACGGGAATCATCAAGCGTGTCGAAAAAGGCATGGTTTATGTTGAGGTTGGTAAACTGGAAGCCGTGATGCTGCCATCGGAACAGACACCGGGTGAAGTTTACGAGGTTAACCAGCGGATCAAAGTTTATTTGCTGATGGTCAAAAAGACGACTAAGGGACCTCAGGTTAACGTATCAAGAACCCATCCTGGATTGGTGAAACGCCTGTTCGAGTCGGAAGTGCCGGAAATATTTGATGGCATTGTCGATATTATCTCGATATCAAGAGAGGCAGGTTCCCGAACCAAGGTCGCGGTAAAGGCGAATGATCCCAGTATTGATCCGGTTGGCGCCTGCGTCGGACAAAAAGGCGTTCGGGTCCAGAATATCATCAATGAGCTTAAAGGGGAGAAGATTGACGTCATCAAATGGAGCGAAAATGTTGAAGAATATCTTTCAAACGCTTTAAGCCCCGCAAAGGTTGTCCAAGTCATCCCCAATCAGGATGAAAAAACAGCCGTTGCGATCGTGGATGATTATCAGCTCTCACTGGCCATTGGCAAAGAAGGACAAAACGTCCGACTGGCCGCTAAATTAACCGGCTGGAAAATCGATATCAAAAGCAAAATTGACTATGTCAATAAATATCAGACAGAAAAAAAATCGGCTGATAATCCGGATGATATCCTGGCCGAGTTAAAAGAAGAGCTTGAGCAGGAGGAACGTCAATCAGCGGATGATTTTGAGCTGCCGGAAGAGTTGGACGGGCTTGATGATTTTGAAGAAATTGAATTGGCAGATTCCGAACCGGAGGCAGAGCCGGAACTGGAAAGTTAAAGCTTTAATCAATACTATTGCTTTTTATGATATAATATCGGTTAAAGCAATATCGGAGAGGTAATATATGAAAAAAATTCCACAGAGAACCTGTGTTATATGCCATTCAAAATTTGACAAGCGTGACTTGTTAAGGATTGTGTCAGATAAATCTGGAGAAATTTTTTTTGATCCTACTGGAAAAGCGAATGGACGCGGCGCATATGTGTGCAAATCTGAAGCCTGCCTGGAACAGTTCTTGACTAAAAATTACCTTGAACGGGCATTTAAACGAAAAGTTGATAAAGAAGTCGTCGAAGCAGTTCGACAAAAATTATCTGAGAGAGTAAAAATGATGAAATAAAATAATAAAATTTGAAGGGAGGAATAATATGTCAAAATTAAGAGTATACGATTTTGCAAAAAAATATAATATTCCAAGCAAAGAATTCGTGGCTATTCTAAATAAATTCAATATTCCTGTGAAAAATCATATGAGTGCCCTGACTGATCAGCAAGTCGCCGAATTTGAAGAGAAATTCGACAAAGACAAGTATCAAAAGAGTTTAGAAACAGAGAGTAAAAAAGAAGTGATTAAGGACAAGGTGGCCCCAAAACCGGTCAATGCCGAAAAGAAGGCAGCGCCGGCTGTGAAAAGTCAGCCTAAGACACCGCAAAAAAATCAAAAAAATCAAAACAATATAGGGGGCAATGTGCCTAAAAAAACAACGGATAAAAAACGACCTGCAACAAATCAGGGCCCACAGAATAAAGTAAGAGACCACAGTAAAAAAGAAAAGACAGCACGAAGCGTTTACAAAAAGATGAAGGACGAAAAGAAAAAAAGCGTCCAGCAGAACCAGGTTTTTGAAATTCCCGACATCGTAACGGTCGGTGAACTGGCTGAAATCCTTGAAATCGGCGTAACTGATGTTATCAAAACATTAATGCTAGCAGGTTCCATGGTCAGCATTAACCAGGAGATCGATTTTGAAACAGCCGCCATTGTTGCTGCCGAATTCGGTCTTGAAGTTCAGGCCATTGAGATCGAAGATGTCGTGTCCAAAATTCTTGAAGAATACGACGAAGAAGAAACTGAAAATGAAATTTCACGTCCGCCGGTTGTTACCGTTATGGGTCATGTTGATCATGGTAAAACATCACTGCTTGACCGGATCCGTAAAGCTAATGTCATTGCCGGCGAAGCGGGCGGCATTACTCAGCATATCGGCGCCTATACCGTCAACATCAAGAAACAGGCCATTACTTTTATTGATACACCGGGGCATGAAGCGTTTACCGCAATGCGTTCACGAGGGGCTCAGATAACCGATATTGCGATCCTGGTGGTGGCTGCGGATGATGGGGTGATGCCACAGACGGTTGAGGCTATTAATCATGCTAAAGCAGCCGGGGTACCGATTCTGGTGGCGATTAATAAAATTGACAAACCCGGGGCAAATCCCGATCGGGTCAAACAGGAATTAACCGAATATGGTCTTGTTGTTGAAGAATGGGGCGGCGAAACCATTGCTGTTCAGGTTTCGGCAAAAACGGGCGAGGGCATTGATTCGCTGTTAGAGATGATTCTGCTGATGTCCGAAGTCGAAGAATTAACCGCTGATCCAACCCGTGAAGCCCGTGGAACTGTTATTGAAGCCCAGGTGAAACGAGGAAAAGGTCCGGTTGCCTCGCTGCTGGTTCAGCAGGGAACCTTGCATGTGGGAGACTGTATCCTTTCAGGAACAACCCACGGCAAGATCAAAGCGATGATTGATGACAAGGGGAAACGACTTAAAAAAGCGGGGCCATCCACGCCGGTTGAAATTTCCGGTCTTTCTGATATTCCGGTAGCCGGTGATGATTTTATTGTCCTGGAAAACGAAAAAGAAGCCCGACAATTGGCCGAAAAACGAAAAGAAATGCAAAAAGGAGAACGACAACGTCGCTCAAATATTAATTTGGATGATCTTTTCAGCCAGATTCAGGACGGCAATATCCAGGATGTTAACATCGTAATCAAAGCGGATGTGCAGGGGTCAGTTGAAGCCGTCAAACAATCGCTGGAAAAACTTGATAATGAAGCGGTACGCATCAATGTGATTCATGGCGCTGTTGGTGCCATCAACGAGACAGATATTCTACTGGCGGCCACTTCCAATGCGATTGTGATTGGTTTTAATGTCAGACCGGACAAGAATGCCGTTAAGCTTGCGGACACGGAGGATGTTGACATTCGCCTTTACCGGGTTATTTACGATGCCATTGAAGACATCAAAAAAGCCATGGAAGGCATGCTGGCACCGGAATTCCGTGAAAAAATCATGGGTAATGCTGAAGTGCGGGAAGTATTCAAAATACCGAACGTCGGTGCCATTGCCGGATCTTACGTGACGGACGGAAAAATCACCAGAAATGATGATGTCCGAATCATCCGCGATGGCATTGTCGTATTTGAAGGAAAAATTGCTTCAATCAGACGATTCAAGGATGATGTTAAGGAAGTAAATACCGGCTATGAATGCGGTATCAGCATCGAAAAATACAACGATTTGAAAAATGGCGACAACATCGAAGCATTTATCATGGAAAAAATCGAAAGATAAGCAAAACCTTATCTTCCATGGCCAAGGAGGTCAATCATATGGCATCTCATCGTAACGAAAAAGTAAACGGCCAGATTCAAAGAGAATTGAGTCTGATCATTATTCATAAAATGAAGGATGCGCGCATCAAAGACAGCAATGTGAGTATCACAAGAGTAAAGGCAACTCCGGATTTGAAATCGGCCACGGTCTACGTCAGTGTTTTTGGCGACGAAACTCAGAAAAAAGTGGTCGTGGAATTGTTGAATAATGCCAAAAGTTTTTTAAGATCCAGTCTTGGAAAAGTGATCACCGTTCATTCGATTCCGGCTTTGAAATTCGAACTTGATGATTCCATCGAATATGGCATGCACATCGAATCAATCTTAAAAAACCTGAAGGATAATAAAGCGACCAAAGACGATCAAGAATTGAAGGAAGAAAATGAAGAAGATTCCTGATGAAATAGTAGCGTGCCTGAAGGAAAATGAAGAATATTTAATTCTGCTTCATCAAAAACCCGACGGCGATGCAATTGGTTCTGCCATTGCGCTGGGAAAGGGTTTAAAGCAGCTGAACAAGTCGGTTGATTATTATATTGAAACGCCGATCGAAGATAAACTGCTTTTCTTTGAAGAGATTGACTGCTTCAACCGGCAACTGAAGGAAAGCTACGATGTGATTCTCTTTCTGGATTGTTCCAGCAGCGGTTTCGCCTATTCGCCGCAGACCATGCCCAAAGCCAAGGTGAAACTGGTGATTGATCACCATAAAAGCAATGCGCATTATGGTGATCTCAACTGTGTTGAAATCACCGGTGCAACCGCAGAAATTGTGTACCGGATCCTGAAGGCTCTGGCAGTGGAAATCGACGAGGAAATGGCGGATGCGGTTTTCACAGCGATCACCACCGATACGGGCAGCTTTCAGTTCTCCAACGTGACGAACGATACCCATATCATTGCCGGCGAGCTCTACAAGGTCAAGCCGAGCTATGCCAATCTGTCCAAACGGCTGCACAACCAGAAGAACATGGATCAGATGAAGATGACCGGTGCGGCCATCCACTCGCTGGAGATTCTCGACAGCATGCCGATCGCGTTGATGGTTCTGGATTACGATACCATCGTGAAATACGGTGGCACCATCAACATCAGCGATGATGTTGCCAATGTCGGTCAGAATACCATCGGCGTTGCCATTACGGCGCTGCTGAAAGAAGTCAGACCGGGTGATTACCGGGTGTCGCTGCGGGCAAAATTCCCGTTTGATATTCATAAAATTGCGTTGAAATACGGTGGCGGCGGTCATGAACGGGCAGCCGGCTTTAATTTCAGAGGGGATATTCAAGAGATCAAGGATGATCTGATGGAAGTCTATCAAACTCAGTGTGAACAAGATGAAACAATATAATGGTTATCTCAATATCTATAAGGAAAAGGGCATGACATCCCACGATGTCGTCTTCAAAGCCCGAAAAATCCTGCAGACAAAAAAAATAGGACATACCGGAACGCTTGATCCAGATGCTGAAGGCGTTCTGGTTCTTTGTATTGGCCGGGCGACAAAAATGGTCGAGTATATTACCGATCACGAAAAAGTCTATGAAGCGGAAGTGGTCTTGGGAATCGAAACCGACACCTGCGACACCTCGGGGACCGTGATCAATCAAAAACCGGACAGGGGCATTACCCGGGCGGACTTCGAAAAAGCACTGGTGCAGTTTTGCGGAACCATTTCCCAGACTCCTCCCATCTATTCGGCGATTCGCGTCAACGGCAAAAAGCTCTATCACTATGCCAGAAATGGCGAACAAGTCGATATTCCCAGCCGCCTGGTCGAGATCTCTGCGATTACATTACTGGAATTCAATGAGCAGACGCAACGCGGCAAAATCCTGGTCGCCTGTTCAAAGGGAACCTATATGCGCTCACTATGCCGCGATATCGCGATCGCGCTGGGGACCTGCGGGTGTATGGGCAGCCTGATCCGACACAAGGTCGGCGAGTTTATGATTGATGAGGCGCTTAAACTGTCTGAAATCGAAGAAAAAATGACGGACGACCAGCTCGATGCGCATATTTATCCGCTGGCCTATTCGCTCGACAAATACAAACGGATCACGGCAACCGAGGCCGGGCGAAAGTATTTGATCAATGGGAACAAACTTTATCAATGGAATGTCGTCGAGCCATTTGATGATTTTAAACCGGCCGAGATCATCCGGCTGTATGATGATGAAAAACTGGTGGGAATGGGCAAGTTTTATTGCATTGAGGATGAAAACTACGTAAAACCCAGCAAATTACTGTGAGGAAAAAAGATGACAGAGACATTGTATCATGAAGAAGAAATTGTTCTGGCACTCGGCTTTTTTGATGGCGTGCACCTTGGCCATCAGGCCCTGCTGAAAAGAACAAAAGAGATTGGTGATCAAATGGGCATAAAAACCGGTGTGATGACTTTTAAAGAGCATCCACTGGAACGGATTTTTCCAAACTACACGCCCTGGCTGATCACTTCAAATGCTGAAAAACAAGCGCTGATTCAAAAAATTGGCCTGGAGTATGTGTTTTTAAACCCTTTTACGGAACACCTGATGAAACTGACCCCCGAGAAATTCATTACGGACTATCTGTTGAAAAAATACAACGTTAAAGCGGTCGTAGTGGGATACAATTACAATTTTGGCTATAAGGGTGCCGGGACCACCGAAAAATTAAAAGAACTGGGCCAGATCTACGGTTTTGCAGTCGAAATTTTGCCGCAGTATACCATTGAGAAGCACTCCGTCAGTTCATCTTTCATCCGCGAGATGATCAGCACCGGACAGGTTGACGAGGTCAAAGATTTTCTGGGCCGCGACTATGCCTTAACCGGCAAGGTGGTGGAGGGAAAAAAACTGGGCCGACAATACGGCATTCCCACCGCCAACATCAAGCTCGATCCCAAAATAGTGCTGCCGAATACCGGTGTATACTACACCCAGGTCTATTATCAGGGAAAATGCCTGAACGGACTGACCAATCTGGGCTGCAATCCGACCTTCGAAAAACATCCTTTCAGCATTGAAACCTACATTTATGATTTCGACGAGGACATTTACGGCGAGGAACTGACGATTGTCTTTAAAAATAAAATTCGGAATGAAATTAAATTTGATACCGTCGATGATCTGATTGCCCAAATAAGAAGTGATATCGAAGACATTCGCAATCACTATATAAAATAAAGGCATTTACACAATTTTGTGTTTATGATATACTTAATAAGTTAATTCCATCCACTTAGTTTTTTGAAACTCCAACAAACTACTCGGTCTATGGATAATTTAAAAACAAGGAGAAACAAATGATTAGTAAAGAAGTAAAAGAACAAGTAGTAGCGGACTACAAAACACATGAAGGCGATACCGGTTCACCGGAAGTTCAGATCGCATTGTTAACGGCCAGAATCAATGATATCAACGAACATCTTGCCGTTCATAAAAAAGATCATCACTCCCGACGTGGTTTGTTAAAACTGGTCGGACAACGAAGAAGATTATTAACTTATTTGAAAAACAAAGATATCAACCGATATCGTGAACTAATCCAGAGATTAGGCTTAAGAAAATAATTTGGGGCGGAGTATTCCGCCTTTTTTTTTTAAATTAAATAGAAAGCGAGAAAGAGATGAATATTTTTGAAACTCAAATTGCCGGGCGTCCACTCAAAGTGGAAATTGGTGAAGTAGCCCAGCTCGCAAAAGGCGCTGCCATGATTCGATACGGAGAAACAGAAGTGCTGGTAGTGGCAGCCGCTTCTAAAAAGCCACGGGAAGGAATGGACTTTTTCCCATTAAGCTGCGATTATGAAGAAAAGCAATACTCGGTTGGGAAAATTCCCGGCGGCTTTATCAAACGTGAAGGCCGACCCACCGAAAAAGCCATTTTAAACTCAAGACTGATGGACCGACCGATTCGTCCTCTGTTTCCCAAGGGATTCAGAAATGATGTGACCGTGATTGCAACCGTTATGTCAGTCGAACAGGATAATGCACCTGAAATCGCAGCGATGATCGGATCATCGATTGCCTTGTCGATTTCCGATATTCCGTTCCAGGGACCGACCGGGGCAGTTGCCGTCGGCTGCGTGGATGGAGAATTGATTATCAATCCCAACGAAGAACAACGGGGCAAAAGCGATCTCAGCTTAATCGTCTCAGGAACCAAGGAAGCCATCATGATGGTTGAAGCCGGTGCCAACATCGTTTCCGAAGCACTGATGCTCGATGCCATCCTGCTGGCGCATGAAGAAATCAAAAAAATTGTCGCTTTTCAGGAAGAAATCATTGCAACTGTCGGCGTGGAAAAAAAGGAATACAAACTCTTTTTGCCTTGCGAAGAAGTTGCAACTGAAATTGTTACATTTATCGGCGACCAGTTGAAAAACGCCGTCAATACGGCTGATAAACTGGAGCGAATGGAAAATATCGACAAAATCAACGAGGCCGTCAAAGCACATTGTGAAGAGCTGTTTCCGGACAAGGGAAATGAAGTCGATGATGTTCTCAAATCAATGCTGAAGAAAGAAATCAGACGACTGATTCTTGAAGAACGGATCCGTCCGGACAATCGCAAAACGAATGAAATCAGACCAATCTCCGCCAAAGTGGATTACCTGTCCCGACCTCATGGTTCAGGACTGTTTACCCGCGGGGAAACCCAGGTACTGTCGGTGACGACACTCGGCGTTTTACGCGATGCGCAAACGCTGGATGGCCTGTCAAATGATGAGTCAAAACGCTATATGCATCACTACAATTTCCCCTCCTACAGTGTCGGCGAAACCCGTCCTTCCCGAGGACCGGGACGTCGTGAAATCGGACACGGAAATCTGGCTGAGCGGGCGCTGATCCCAGTGCTGCCATCAGAAGAAGTGTTCCCTTATGCGATTCGGGTGGTATCCGAAGTGCTCAGTTCAAACGGCTCGACTTCTCAGGGCAGTGTTTGCGGCAGTTCGCTTTCGCTGATGGCAGCCGGCGTACCGATCAAGGCAGCCGTGGCTGGAATTGCCATGGGACTGATTAAAGAAGGCGATAAACTGGCCATTCTTTCAGACATTCAGGGAATGGAAGATGCCCTGGGCGATATGGACTTCAAGGTGGCTGGAACGGCTGAAGGCATCACCGCGATCCAGATGGACATTAAAGTCGACGGGATCAGCAAAGAAGTATTGACCGAAGCGCTGGAACAGGCCCGTATCGGCAGACTCCATATTATGGGCATCATGAACGAAGAGATATCCGAACCGCGAAAAGAACTGTCAGCGAACGCACCGCAGATCATCATTCTGCAGATTAATCCGGATAAAATCAGAGACGTCATCGGCTCCGGCGGAAAAGTCATCAATAAAATCATTGATGAAACCGGTGTGAAAATCGATATTGAAGATGATGGCCGGGTATTCATTGCCGCCACAGATTCAGAATCCGGCGCTAAGGCCAAGGCAATCATCGAAAACATTGTCCGCGTCGTCGAAGTTGGCGAAATATTAACCGGCAAGGTCGTACGAATCATGAACTTCGGCGCTTTTGTGTCGTTACCAGGCGGTAAAGACGGTCTGATTCACATTTCCAAATTGGCCAATGAACGCGTCAATAACGTTGAAGATGTGGTCAAAATCGGCGATGAAGTCACCGTTAAAGTCATGGAAATTGATGGCCAGGGAAGAATCAATCTATCGCGCAAGGCAGTACTGCCAAAGGATTGATGATGAAAAACTGCAACGTCAAGATTTTAAATAAATCCGATTATCCGTTGCCGGAGTATCAGACCCAGGGCTCTGCCGGTGTGGATTTACGGGCAAATATCGAGGAAAAACTGATTATCATGCCGAAAAAGGTTTATCAGATTCCGACCGGAATATTCATCGAAATGCCGCTTGGCATTGAAGCCCAAATCAGGGCGCGCAGCGGCTTGGCCCTGAAGCACGGCCTCGCGCTGGTCAATGGAATTGGCACGATTGATCCGGACTACCGTGGCGAAATTAAGATTATTCTGATAAACTTGCTGGACCGACCCTATCAACTGGAACCGGGGGAACGAATCGCGCAAATGGTTTTTTCCGAATACATCAAAGCGGATTTCATGGCTGTCGCCAGCATTGAAGAATTGGAATCGAGCGAACGCGGTGACGGTGGCTTTGGCCACTCCGGAAAATAAGACGCCGGATCGTCCCGCTTTTTCATATCAGCAAAACAATATACAAGCACTAGGAGCTGTCGCAAAACTTGGATCACCATGATTGTTGCACCTTATTGATTGTCGACACTCCGAGGTGTAGGTTTTCCTACACCTTTTATCATATCTTTTATTAATTCGAGGAGAAGCATGGCTACAAAAAAAACGAACCAACCTAATCAGAAAAAAAGAACGGCACCACAAAAACGACGAACCGGGAAAGCCGCCAAAAAAGCATTTGGCAGCAATCTGGCGATCGGCATTTTCCTGATCTTATTAGGCTGTTTTACGGCCTACGCATACATTGATTTCAATGCGGGGATTGTCGGCGATATCGTCAGCCAGGGTTTCAGTTATTGTTTTGGAACCGTCACGCTGTTTATCTGTTTTTACCTGATGGCGCTGGGCGTTATTTTCTGTGTCAATAAAATTGATGACTGGGCGCAGAACTTTGTCCTCATTCTTTTGCTGCTGGTTAATATGATGATCGTCTTCAGTATCAATACGCCAAACTTAATGGATTACAGCATTCTGGAACTGTTTACGCTGGCACAGTACGGTCAATATGGCGGGATCATCGGCATTCTGCTGGCCGCCTTATTTATCAAACTGTTTGCCGTCAAGGGAACGATTCTGCTTATTTTTATCAGCTCGGTGCTGATGCTGGCAATTATCTTCAAGAACAGCCTCAAGAAATACTGGGAGAATTTAAAAGATAAAAACAAAAATGCGCCGCCGTTAAAAGATCGCATTAAAGATAAAATTGATGCGGTCAAAGACAAACGAAAAATCAAAAATGAAGTCAAGGCGACCAAAGACCGTACGTCAGAGACGACAATGATTCCCCTGGTCAGCGACGAAGCGAGCGACGCCACCTTATTTGAACCCTTTCAGATCAATGACAATGCCAATAATAAATCCCTGTTTGAACCACTGAAGCCGGCAGCAAAACCAAAAAAGATAACGAAGACAGATCCGTTTGGCTTCATTGAAGAACAGGTTGAGGTCAAAAACGAGCCGATCAAGATTCATGAAGACCTGCTTGACATCTCGGATTTAAGTGGCTTGAGCAGAGGTAAAATAAGCAGCGGGAAAGCAGAAAAAGCAGAAACCCGGGTCAGCAATCAGGAAACAATTGATGCCCCGGAGCCCATCGAGGACTACGTCTTTCCATCAATGGATCTGCTCAATCCGCCGGCAGCAAAAAAAAAATCAAAAAAAGATGATGTGATCAAAAAGGCGAAAATCATCGAGGATACCCTGAAAAACTTCGGGGTCAGGGCGAAAATCATCGAAGTCAATGTCGGACCCAGCATCACCCGCTTTGAGCTGCAGCTGGCCGCCGGTGTGAAGGTCAATAAAATTGTGAATCTGTCCAATGACCTGGCCCTGAGCCTGGCGACCTCGGACATTCGGATTGAAGCGCCGATTCCCGGGAAAGCGGCAGTGGGGATTGAAGTGCCCAATGAGATTTCAGAAATTGTCGGTTTGCGCGAAATCATCGACACTCCTCAATTTAAGGAGAGCAAGAGCCCATTGACCTTTGCGCTGGGAAAAACCCTGACCGGCGAGAGCATCATCGGCGATATCGGGAAAATGCCGCATGTCCTGATTGCCGGTGCCACCGGTTCAGGAAAAAGTGTCTGCATCAACAGCATCATCACAAGTCTGATTTTCAAATCAGCGCCGGACGAAGTGCGTTTCATTATGATCGATCCCAAAATGGTTGAACTGAGTCAGTACAATGCCATTCCGCATCTGCTGATACCGGTCGTGACCGATCCCAAGAAGGCCGCGTATGCACTGAACTGGGGACTCAAAGAAATGACTGACCGCTACATGCTGTTTAAAGAATCCGGCGTCCGGGATATTGAAGGCTACAATGAGATCATGGTCAATTCGGGCGCGAAAAAATTACCCCGCATTGTCATTGTTGTCGATGAGTTAGCGGATCTGATGATTACATCCCCCAAAGAGGTTGAAAACGCCATTTGCCGGATTGCCCAGCTGGCCCGAGCCTGCGGGATCCATCTGATCATTGCCACCCAGCGACCCTCGGTGGATGTCATCACCGGGTTGATTAAAGCCAATATTCCCTCGCGGATCGCCTTTGCGGTGGCTTCCAATACCGATTCACGGACGATCCTGGATACCGGCGGCGCGGAAAAACTGCTGGGAAAAGGCGATATGCTGTATTTCCCGGTGGGCCAGTCGAAACCGACGCGGGCCCAATGTACCTATGTTTCCGATCATGAGATCAACGCCGTCATCGATGCGGTAAAAGTCAAAAAAGGCAACCATTATGATGCCGCCATTGAAGATGAAATCTCCAAAGAACCGGAAGAGAAAACCGGCAATAAGCGCGAAGGCGATGCGCTGCTGGCGGATGCCATCACAATCGCCTTTGAATACAATCAGGTCTCCACTTCAATGCTGCAGCGTAAACTGGGAGTGGGATATGCACGGGCTGGCCGGATCATCGATGATCTCGAAGAGCGCGGCATTATTTCCGGTCCGAACGGAAGCAAACCACGGCAGATACTGGTAACAGAAGATGAACTTAGAAATCAAGAGTAGGTGAAGAATGAGAAATAAAAGTATCCATGTAACAACGCTGGGCTGCGATAAGAACACCATCGATTCGCAGCGGATGCTGGGGCTGATCGAGGAAAAGAATTTTTTAATCCAGGACGATCCGCAGAAAGCCGACATCATCATTGTCAATACCTGTTGCTTTATTCAGGAGGCAAAGGAACAATCGATCGATTATATTCTGGAATATGTGGATTATAAAAAAAACGGCCAATGCGACGTGCTGATCGTCGCGGGATGCATGGCGGAACGCTATCATCAGGAATTAAGCGAAGAGATTGAAGAAATTGACGGATTTCTGGGCGTCGGCCACTTCGATGATATCATCGATCTGATCAACCGCTTTGAAGCGTCCAGCACTGCCGACAGTCAGATCATCCGTCAGGATGAAACCTATCTCGGCGATATCGAAAAGGAATCAACAAGCAAGGTCAATCGGTATATTGAAGAAGGGACGGTATCCACGTATGTCAGAATCAGTGAAGGCTGCGATCATCATTGCACCTACTGTGCCATTCCGCAGATCCGGGGGAATTACCGGAGCCGGAAAAGTCAGGCTATTTTTGATGAACTGCGCTATCTGGAGCAAAAAGGCATCCGCGAGCTGATTCTGATCGGTCAGGACATTGCCCCGTATGGCCAAGATCTTGCTGAAGGTTATGATTTGCCGAAACTGCTTGAAACAATCGCCCGGGATTTTGATTTCAAATGGATCCGGATGATGTATCTGTATCCCGAAGGGATTACGCCGCAGCTGCTGGCGGTGGTCCGGCAGTATCCGGCTATCTGTCAGTATTTTGATATCCCGCTGCAGCATACCCAGGATGTCATCCTCAAGCGAATGGGGCGCCAGATGACTTTTGCGCAGATCAAAAACCTGGTTGCGCTGATTCGGGAGGCGTTGCCGGAGGCGGTGCTGCGGACATCGATCATTACCGGTTTTCCCGGTGAAACCGAGGCCGATCACACTGCGCTGTTAAAAAGCATTGAGCAGTTGGGATTTGATCACCTGGGGGTGTTCCGGTATTCCCAGGAAGACGGTACCCCGGCCGCGGATTTTGAAAATCAGATTCCGGAAGCGGTCAAGGAAAAACGTTACGATGAAATCATGATGGCCCAGCAGCCGATTTCATTAAAGAACAAGCAGCGTTTTATCGGTAAAACGCTGGACGTACTGATTGAAGGGATTGATGAAGATACCTATACCGGACGCTTTTATGGCGATGCCCCGGATATCGACGGCACGGTGTTTGTCGACAGTCGGGAAATCCCACTGACCATTGGCGAATTTTATGCTGTGAAAATAGTCAATGCATTAGAATATGATTTGATAGGAGATATTAAAAATGAACTTGCCGAATAAGATTACTCTTTTACGTATTATCATGATTCCATTTTTTATCGCTGCCCTGTTAATTGAATTCCCTTATCATCAGCCGATTGCCGCCGTCCTGTTTATTGTTGCAGCGCTGTCCGACAGCCTGGACGGTTATCTGGCCCGCAGCCGGAATCTGGTCACCGATTTCGGAAAATTCATGGATCCGCTGGCAGACAAGCTGCTGGTCTGTTCCGCCCTGATCTGCTTTGTTCAGCTGGGGTCGGTGCCGGCATGGATCGTGATCATCATCATTGCCCGTGAATTTGCAATAACCGGCCTTCGCACCCTGGCCGCCGCCGACGGAATCGTGATCGCTGCCAGCAAATGGGGAAAAGCCAAAACAATGACCCAGATGATTGCCATCGTGATCATTCTGTTCGGCAACTGGCCGTTCTATCTGATCAACATTCCCGCCGGTACGATCATGATCTACATTGCCACGATCATGACGATTATCTCCGGCGTCGATTATTTCATCCTGAACCGAAAAGTATTCCGCACGATGTAACGGACTAAAGGTAAAAATCAAACGGAGTACCGACAATTGTTACATCATGTTGTGTGCATCAGAGCGGACATCTCGAAGAGTGTCCGATTCTGCAGCACCACAACAGATTAACAATTGGTCGGTACGGGTTTTATCAACAACCTGCTGAACTCGTAAGATTGAAAGGAAAGAAAATGAAATGTGAAATAATATGCGTGGGAACCGAGCTTCTGGTTGGGGACACGCTCAATACCAATGTCAATTATTTATCAAAAGAGCTGTCCCATCTGGGGCTGAGCGTTTGTTATCATACCACGGTTGGCGACAATCCCAAACGGCTGGAAGAAGCGGTGAAGATTGCTTTTGAACGCAGTGACCTGATTATTACAACCGGCGGACTGGGACCGACCCAGGATGACCTGACCAAAGAAGTGATTGCAGAATTATTCAACCGCGAACTGATTCAGGATGAAAAAATCAAAGAAGAACTGCTGCAGTACTTTACCAACCGGGAATTTTCATTTACACCCAACAATCTCAAACAGACCTTTGTGCCCGAAAACGCCGAAGTGCTGGCGAATCCCTGTGGAACGGCGCCCGGTATTTTAATGCGGGAACAGGGCAGAGTCATCATCATGCTGCCGGGACCACCCCGAGAAATGACACGTGTTTTTGACGAAGATGTCGTGCCGCTGATTACCCAGAAAAGCAAACAGCTGGTGATATCGCGCTACTACAATCTGTCCGATATCGGCGAGTCGGCAGCGGAAGACCGGCTGCTGGATCTGATCGATACGCAGACGAATCCAACCATCGCCACCTATGCTAAAATGGGCGAAGTGCTGGTGCGCATCACCGCCAACGGCGACGATGAAAAAGCGCTCAACACCTTGCTGGATCAATACGAGGCCATCATGCTGGAACGGTTCGAGGAGAATATTTTCACCTTTTCCAAAGAGTCGCTGCGAGAAACGGTCTGCAAGCTGTTGATTGAAAAAAACATCAGCATTGCGACCGCGGAATCCTGCACTGGGGGACTGATTGCTTCACAACTCACGGAACAGGCAGGCATTTCAAAAGTTTTCGGAACCGGGATCATATCCTATTCCAATCAAACAAAAATGAAGCTGCTTAATGTCAGAAAAGAAACGCTGGACAAATTCGGCGCGGTCAGTGAAGAAACCGCGCGGGAAATGTGCGAAAACCTGCAAAAAATTGCCGATGCCGAGCTGGCGGTATCGGTGACCGGCATTGCCGGACCCGAAGGCGGTTCAGCCGAAAAACCGGTAGGACTGGTCTATGTCGGCATCTGCTACAAGGGGAAAACCCAGATTACCAAGTGCCATTTTAACGGGGAACGAAAAATGGTTCAGATAAAAACGGCCAACAAGGTGTTTCATCTGATCAGAAAGACCGTTATTGACAAAAATAGTTAAGTTGGCTATAATAAACAGAGAACGAATGTTCGAATAATGAAAAGGATGGGCGCAAATGGCTGAAAAAACGAAAACAAACGATCAGATCACGGATAAACAGAAAGCTTTGGAGGCTGCACTGAAAGGTATTGAGCGGAGCTTTGGAAAAGGGGCGGTCATGCGTTTGGGTGACGATAGTGCAAAACTCAATGTTGATGTCATTTCCACATCTTCAATCGGCTTGGATTTGGCTTTAGGCATTGGCGGAGTTCCCCGGGGACGTGTTGTCGAGATCTATGGTCCGGAATCCTCCGGAAAAACGACCCTTACTCTTCATATCATTGCGGAAGCCCAAAAAACCGGCGGGAATGCGGCCTTTGTTGATGCCGAGCATGCCTTGGACCCCACCTATGCCAAAGCACTGGGGGTTGACATTGACAATTTACTGGTGGCGCAACCCGACACCGGTGAACAGGCCCTGGAAATCGTCGAAGCACTGGTGCGAAGTAATGCGCTGGATGTGGTGGTCGTTGACTCGGTAGCGGCGCTGGTGCCACGGGCGGAAATCGATGGCGAAATGGGTGATTCTCACATGGGGCTGCAGGCCCGACTGATGTCCCAGGCATTGAGAAAGTTAACCGGTATCATTAATAAATCAAATACAACGGTCATCTTCATCAATCAGCTCAGAGAAAAAATTGGCGTGATGTTCGGGAATCCGGAAACAACCACCGGCGGCCGGGCGCTTAAATTTTACGCCTCGGTCAGAATTGAAGTGCGTCGGATTGAATCCCTCAAAAAGGGGACCGAACTGATCGGCAACCGGACCCGTGCAAAAGTGGTCAAGAACAAGATGGCACCGCCTTTTAAACAGGCTGAGTTCGATATTATGTACGGCAAAGGAATATCCAAAGAAGGCGATATTCTGGACGTCGGCGTTGAGATGGATATCGTCGACAAATCCGGATCATGGTTTTCCTATAAAGAGCAGCGCCTGGGTCAGGGACGTGACAACTCAAAAGAATACCTGATGGCCAACCCGGATCTTACTGACACCATCGAGAAGGAAATTCGCGCGCAGAATGCCTTGAAAAATGCGGCGGCTAAACCCGATGCAATCGAAAAAGAGCAACCGGCTGAAAAATCCCTTTTTGACGAAGAAAATAGTCCAGACTAAAAACTGAGCTTGGCCGACAAGCTGAAGGAACCATTAACTGGTTCCTTTTTTGCGTTTGAACAGCAAGAAAAGAAATTGATTAAAATTAAACACAGGCTGTTAAAAACAGGCGTTGCTTAAAATAAAGCCGGATGCGCAGTCAAGGTGCATACGAATACCGCTACGCAATTAGTTGCCGGCATTTTATGAAATAATTAAAGGTTGTGAAAATAACAAACACCCTTTCACCTTTGTTTCTTGACACTATTTTAAAAAAAGTATAAAATAGTGTTTATGATGAGTATAGTAAAATTCTAAATAATATTTATGAGGAGGTGAAAATTATAGACATACTAATAATTATCTTATCTATCGGTATAATCGTCGCTTTTGTCATCGGTTATTTTGTCCGTAAGAATATTGCGGAAGGCAAAATCAAAAATGCTGAAAATGCTGCCGCTGCGATTGTGAACGATGCCGTAAAAGAAGGGGAAACTTTAAAGAAGGAAATTCTTTTTAATGCCAAGGAAGAATCTTTGAAATTAAAAGAATCCAATGAAAGAGATAACCGAGATCGAAGAGCCGAGCTTCAAAAATTTGAAAATCGACTTATTCAAAAGGAAGAAAATCTAGAGAAAAAATTAACAAATTTAGAAAGAAACGAAGAAGCCCTTGGTAAAAAAGGCAAAGAACTGGAAAAGAAAAAAGAAAAACTGGATGGCTTATACGAGGATGAAGTTAAAGAACTCGAACGCATATCCGGAATGACTTATGATGAAGCAAAAGAGATTTTGCTTGATGATGTCAGAAAAGAGACGCGCAGTGAAGCTGCGATCATGATTCGCCAGATTGAAGTCGAATCCAAAGCGGTTGCTGATAAAAAAGCCAAAGAGCTGATTGCTCAGTCCATTCAGCGTTGTGCAGCAGACCATGTTGCCGAACAAACCATCACGGTGGTTAATCTGCCCAATGATGAAATGAAGGGACGAATTATCGGTCGGGAAGGTCGCAATATTCGAACATTGGAAACATTGACGGGTATCGACCTGATTATCGATGATACACCGGAAGCAGTCATTCTTTCCGGGTTTGATCCGATTCGTCGGGAAGTAGCCAGATTGGCTTTAGAAAAATTGATCATTGACGGGAGGATCCATCCAGCAAGAATTGAAGAGATGGTGAAGAAAGCCCAAAAAGAAGTTGAAAACCAGATCAAAGAAGTCGGAGAACAGGCTTGTTTCGATACTGGCATTCATGGTTTGCATCCGGAAATTGTAAAATTGCTGGGCCGACTGAAATACCGAACCAGCTATGGACAAAATGTTTTAAAACATTCCATCGAAGTGTCGCATTTGGCTGGTCTGATGGCGGCTGAACTTGACGGCAACGTCAAAGTTGCGAAGCGGGCAGGTTTGTTACATGATATCGGAAAAGCGATCGACCATGAGGTTGAAGGTCCACACGTCGAGATTGGCGTGAACGTTCTTAAAAAATACAAAGAAAATAAAAATATCATTCACGCCGTAGAAGCTCATCATGGTGACGTTGAGGCAAGAACGATGGAAGCGGTTCTGGTTCAATCAGCTGATGCCATTTCGGCAGCTCGACCGGGGGCCAGAAGAGAAACACTGGTTTCCTATGTTCAGCGACTGCAGGAACTCGAAACCATCGCCTCGTCATTTGAAGGCGTCGAGAAATCATACGCTATTCAGGCTGGTCGTGAAGTCAGAGTTATGGTTAAACCAAATGAAATTAATGATGAAGAGATGATTCTATTATCTCGCGATATTGCCAAGAAGATTGAAGCAGAAATGGAATATCCCGGGAACATTAAGGTTAATCTCATTCGTGAAACGCGAGCAAGCGACTTTGCCAAATAGTCAAAAGGGGAGATTTTCTCCCCTTTTTTTTAACTGAAATAAAAAAGGATAGAATATGAATATATTAATACTCGGTGATATCTATGGCCGACCGGGCCGAAAGGCCGTCAAGGAAAAACTGCCCCAGTTAATCACCCAATATCAAATCGACTTTACCATCGTCAATGGCGAGAACGCTTCCGGCGGCAACGGTTTAACAACAAAAAATGCCAAAGAACTGCTGAATCAGCCGATCGATGTCGTCACGATGGGAAACCATGTCTGGCAGCAAAAGGAATTTCTGGAAACCATTGAAGATTTCCCGCAAATTATCCGACCGCTCAATTATCCGGAGCCCTGTCCCGGGAAGGGATATGGCATTTTTGAATGCCGACTGAAAAACGATGAAATCAAAAAAATCGCGGTCGTCAATTTGTCGGGACAGATATTTATGCCGGCTTTGGACAATCCGTTCAATCGAATTAGCCCGATAATGGACGAACTGAAAAACTCGGCCGATTTGGTTTTAATCGATTTCCATGCGGAGGCCACTTCCGAGAAAATCGCTTTCGGCTATTTTATGGACGGGTTTGCGACGGCCGTCTACGGCACCCACACCCATGTCCAGACCGCGGATGAGCGCATTTTACCGCTGGGAACCGCCTATATCACTGATATCGGGATGACCGGCCCGCTGGACGGGGTCATCGGAGTCGACCGGGAAATCATTCTGGAGACGATGCTCACCAAACGTCCCAAACGTTTTGAAACAGCGACCGGAGCGGTTCAGATCAATGGGATTATGCTGGAAATAGATGAAATTGAAAATAAAGTGATCAGAATCACTCGATTATATGAAACCATTGAAGAAAATAAAAAATAAGGAGATAGGGAATAGTACCTAAAAATATAGCCAAAGATCCCCAAATATAGAAAAAAGCCTATTTTTCAACAGGCCTTTCATACTCATTTAAAACAAGTTCAATTCCTTTATCCAGTAACTTCGATATGGGGATCATCGTTTCTTTCGATAAGGTTTGTAACTTCAACCATAATTCAGAATCAACCGCATTGGAGATTCGAGTTCTAGTTTTTAGTCCGTATTTATCACTCATCTTTA